>CAYHPY010000045.1:0-27771 GCA_964358485.1 uncultured Elusimicrobia bacterium | reverse complement strand
CCTCGTCGGGGCCGTAGGCCGACGAGGACAGCCCGTCGGCCCCGAGCCCCACCCAGGCGAGGAAGGCCGCGAGGGAGATTTTGTGAAAGACCTCCGGGTCCCGGATGTCGCGCGGTTTGCCCAGTAGGAGCTTCTTGAGCCGGTCCACCATGACCCCAGGATAATCCGCCGGGGCGTTAAAAATCCATTATAATTGTCGCCCGATGATCGAACGCCCCTGGGTCCCATCCAAGAAGGCCCTTCGCTTGGCCCGGCCCTCCGACGCGCCGCGCCTGGCGGAGATTTACCGGCCATTCGTCCTCGGGAGCCCGGCCACCTTCGAAACGGTCCCTCCCTCGGCGGCGGAATTCCGGCGGCGCATGGCGGGGGCGATCGTCTGGCTCGCCGCCGAGGACGGGGGGCGGGTCGTCGGTTACGCCTACGCCGGCGCCCACAGGGAGCGGGCGGCCTATCGGTGGGCCGTGGATGTCTCCGTTTACGTGGAAGCCGGCCGCCAAGGACGGGGGATCGGCAAGGCGCTTTACGCCGCCCTTCTGGAACGGGTCCGGCGGCTCGGATATTTCAACGCCTACGGCGGAATCACTTTGCCCAACCCGGCCAGCGTGAAGCTTCATGAATCCTTCGGCTTCCATCCCGTCGGCGTTTACCGCTCGGTCGGCTTCAAGCTGGGGGCCTGGCACGACGTCGGTTGGTGGGAATTGGCCTTTCCCGGCCGTCCGGCGGTCCCTTCCGAGCCGGGAGCCACGACCCCGGACCTCCGCCGGCGCCCGGCAAACTAGTATACTCTCAGCCCCTATGCGGGAAGACGACATCCGGGGCTCGTTTCTGCAGGTCGCCGGCCTGGTGATCATCGCCGTGGCCACCGGGACTTTGGGCTATCATTGGGTCGAGGGCTGGACGCTTTTCGACGCCCTCTACATGACCGTGATCACCTTGGGCACGGTCGGCTACGGCGAGACCCACGCTCTCTCCCACAACGGCCGGGTCTTCACCATTTTCTTGATCCTGTTCGGCATCAGCACCTTGACCTACGCCCTGACCACGTTGACTTCCTTCATCGTGGAAGGCAGCCTGCGGGACGTCCTGAGGAGGAGAAAAATGAAGTCCAAGATCGCGGAACTCGACGGCCATTACATTCTCTGCGGGGCCGGGCACACCGGCCGCACCATCGTCACCGAACTCCAAAAAACCCACCGGAAATTCGTCGTGGTCGACACCGACGCCGCGCGTCTGGAGCCCCTGAAGGATCAGGGCGTGCTGGTCGTGGAGGGCGACGGGACCGATGACGACGTGCTCCGGGAGGCGGGCATCGAACGCGCCAAGGGCCTCTTCGCGGCCCTGCCCACCGACCAGCAAAACGTCTTCGTGACCATCGGCGCGCGGGGGCTCAACCCGAAGCTGCGCCTGGTTTGCAAGCAGGAGGAAAAGGGCACGGGGGACAAGCTCAAGCGCGGGGGCGCCGACGTGGTGGTCAACCCGGGTTTCATCGGGGGCCTGCGCATGGCCTCCGAAATGATCCGCCCGGCGGCCGTGGGTTTCATGGACTACATGATCCGGGCCGAGGGGGTGGTCCTGCGCATCGAGGAAATTTTGGTGCCCGAGGATTCCGACCTGGTGGGAAAGCCGATCGGCGAGGTCAAGGGGGCCGACGGCGGCGCCGCCCTGGTGTTGGCGATCAAGCATCCCAGCGCCAAAACTTACGACGTCAATCCCGACCCCCGGCGCAATCTCGAAGCCGGAGAGGTGCTCGTGGTGCTCGGAGACCGGGAGCAGATCAAGCACCTCGAGGGACGGGTCCGCGGTTGACAGGTTCCCGTCCTCCCGGCCCGGGCTGGGAAACCGTCGAGCCGTTTCCGTTCTCCGAGGCTCGGCGGAGCTTCACCGGCGGCCAGCGGGGCGGGCAATTGATCGACCTGCGCTATTTCCGCCGGACCGCGGATCAAACCCTGGTCGCGCTGGCGCGCTTCGGCCCCGAGGCGGAGGGCGCCCCCGGTCGGGCCCACGGCGGCGGGGTGCTGACGGTTCTTGATGAGGCCATGGGGGCCGCGGCCTGGGTCAAGGGGCTTCCGGTGCTGACGGTGCGAATCTCGGCGTCCTTCCGCAAGGCGGTGCCCATCGGGGCGGAACTGCTGGTGGAGATGGAAATCGTCCGCGAGCGCGGCAAGCTGGTGGAGGTCCGCGGGCGCCTGCTGGCCCCGGAGGGCCTGCTGGCCGACTCCGCAGGGACCTTCATGAAACTCGACGGGGCCCGGGTGAAGGAAGTCTTCGGCCTTGAAAGCCCCCCCCGCACCTGTTAAACTGAAAGAGATGCGAACAATGGTGGCCGTCGCCGTCCTGGCCGCCGGGCTGCGCCTTCCGGCGGGCGCCCAGGACATGAGCCAAATGTGCGGCAATGCCGACGCCTTGAAGGCCGCCCCGCAGCTCGCCCAATTCTGTTCCGGCGCGGGAAACGCGGCCAATCCCGATGCCGGCGGCTTAAAGCCCAGCGGCGGCGCCATGGGCAACCTGGGAACGGGCGGGCCCGGCGGCATGCCCGACATGTCGAAAATGATGCAGGGGGGCGGAATGCCGGGCATGCCGCCCGGGGCCACGCCTCCCGGGAGCGCTCCGGGGGCAGGGGGCGAGGGCAGCGGCGAGGGCGGCGGCGCCCAGGCCGCGCCCAAACCGATGATGGGCAACTCCGGCGGGGGACCGGCCTCTTCCTCCCGGGCCAGTTCCATCCAATCCATTTCGGGGCAATTCAAGGGATTCTCGGACGCCGGAGCGATGAAGGAAAAAATGCGCCAGCAGGGGGCCCAAAAAGCGGCCCAGCAAGCCGCGGCCGAGGAGGCTCTGCGCAAGAAGCAGGCCGCCGCCAAGGCCGCCGCGGACGCCGCGAAAGCCGCCAAGGAGAAGGAAGCGGCGCTCAAATTGGCCGAGGAAGACCGGATCAGGAAAGAGAAGGAGGCCGAATCGGCCAGGCTCGCCGCCGAGCTTGCCGCCTTGAGCTCGGCCGCGGCCACGGCCGCCCCGGTCCCGTCCCTGCGCACTCCCCCTTCTCAAAACCCGGTCCTTTATTCGTTTGAACTGACCACCCCACTGCTTCGGGAGGTGGACCTGGACGAGCCCTACGGGGGCTTGCGAAAGCTTTACGACACTCCTTTGGCCCCCACGAACCTTGAGCTTTACTTAAAGGACGGGGTTTCCCTGGAGGTTCCTCCTCGGCTGATGTTCAACTTGGTGCCGCTGGAGAACGATCCCTTCAATTTCGGGCTTCCGAAGCGGGGCCCGGCCGGCCCGAGCGGCTGGCTCGCCAAATTTTTGGCCCTGCTTCCCTCCTTCCTCGGGGGCAGGCGCGGGGCGGGGTCTCCCTACCTCGGATTCGACGAGTACCGGCCCGCCGCGGGAAAAGCCGAACCGTTCGCCATCGGCGTGGTTCCCCAGGTGATTTATTGGTCCGGACCGGTTTCCGGCGCTCCCTTGGTCGACCCCGCCCAGGCCCCCGCCGCGGCTAAACTGCCGCCCGTCTCCGAAATTCTAGGGGATTCGGGTTCCCCGGAAGACCCCGCCGCCGCCGCCGCTCTGGCCTGGGGACTTTAAGCATGGCCCAGGAAGACGTTCCCAAGCCCCTGATGGCGCTGTTGGCCCCCCTCCTGGGCATCCCCGCTCTTTTGATCGTCGCCTTCGCCATCCGGACTTTGTTCGTCGGGCGGGCCCTGCCCCCGGACCAGTTGGCGCCGCTCCTGGGACAACCGCGGGTTTCGACGATTTTTCGGGCGGGCCAGGGAGACGCCGGCGCGGTCGGCCCGGACGCCGGAATGGACCTTGGACCCGGAGGGGAGGTGGTGATCCGCTGGAAGCAGGGTCTGACTTCCGTTCAGCGGGGAGCTCTCCTCAAGGCGCCCGATCCGGCCATGGGCTCCTTCGCCGTCAACGGAGACGGCCTGGTCATGGCCGTCCGGGGCCGCCGCTTGGCCTACATGCGGTCGGGGGCGTTGACCGAGTCCTTCGATTTGCCGGCTCCGGATTTGCGCCTGGAGCGGTTGGGCCCGGATCGGATGGCCCTTTACGGGAAAACCGGGGAGAAGCTTTGGAGCGTTTTCGCCTTGGGCAAGGGCGGGCGCTACGCCAAATTGTTCACCTTCCCGTTTGAAATCTCGGCCCTGGCCGCCGCCGACAACGGGCTGATCTTCGCCAGCGCGGGCGCCATTTACCACGTGGCCTTCGGCTCCCGGGTCCTTCCCTTGCTCCATCTTTCCACGGCGGCTCCGATCCGCTCTCTGGCCTACGACGGCGCCCGCAAGGCCGTGTTTTTTTCGACCGCCGACGCCGTCTACGTCTTCGGGCGAGGCCGCCGCCGGAAGATTTTGGACAAGGTTTCCGGAACCCTCCGCTGGGAAAAAGACGCCCTTTTCGTCCTTTCCGACGCCCGGCAGGAACTCCTGCGGATCGACGGCATCTTCGCCAAGTAATTGGGGACACCCCCCATTTTTACCAATAACGGTAAAAATGGGGGGTGTCCCCAATTACTATTGACAAAACAAGGCCGCGGGGCTATATAAGTAGGGACGTCGGAGACCCCCTATCCCGATGAAGACGCCGAGTCTTGTCCCGCGGGCGATTCGCCTTTTTCTTGCCTTCGAATTGGCGTTTTCCCCATTGGCCGCCCCCCTCCTGCAAGCCCAGGAGTCGGCCCCCCCTCTGGCCGAACGCATCGATCGGGCGCGCACGGAGCTTTCCGACCGGTTCGCCGGTGCCTTGCCGGGCCTTCCCTCGGAGCGGGACGTTCTCGGCAAGGAATTCGCGGCGGCGGCGGGCCCCTCTCCCGAGCTGGTTCAGGCCTGGACCGCCTATGAGGACCTCCATAAGGCTTTCTCGGACTTTACTGCTCGACTCATTTCCTCCCCTCCGGCGGACCTCTCCCGGGCCGTGCGGGGCCTGGCCCCGCGCTTCGGGGTGACCTCCGGCGAAACCGAACTGGTCGTCGGGCGCTACCTGGCTCTTCAAACCCGGTTCCAGGAGAACGGGGTCGTGTGGCGTGGCGGGCGGTTTTTGAAATCGGACGGCAGCCCCTTCACCGCCGGGCAGTGGCTGTCCTTCCTGGGAAAAGGGGCCCGGCTGAGCCAATCGGCGGAGAAAGATTTTTTAGAACGGAATAAACGGCTCGCCGATATCCACCAACTCGCCCAGGGCAAGCGCTACGACGAGGCCGCCGCCGCCTTCGACACTTTGCTCAAGGATTTCAGCGGGCGCAAGGATTTGCTCGAGGCGGGCTTCGGCACCCTTCCCTTGGAGACGACCCTTTCCCTGATCCAGGAGACCCAGCGGCTTCTGCCCAAGGAGCACCAGGCCCGCGTGTCCGAGCGCCTGGGGGCGGTGGACTCCCAACTGCAAGCCATCGCGGCCCGCAAAATCGCCGTCCCGGCCCCCGGAGAAAAATCTCCCGCCGCGGCCGATCCCGGCTCGGCCATGGAGGCCCGGCTCAAGCTTTCTTTCTACGCGGCCATGTCCGAACTGCCGATGACCTCGGCCTGGGCCAAGGAGCGTTTCTTCGCCGTCAACGCGGCGGAGACCTTCCGGGATAATCCCAACATCGCCGAAAAAGAGGTCCGGACCGTCGGGCCCGACGGCAAGCCCCGCATGGGCTATTTCGTGCGCTACAAGGACGGCAGCAGCCGCTACGAGAGCATGGATGGGGTGTCCGAGGCCGTCTCGGCCGACGGCCGCACCGCCGTCGTCGAAGACCGCGCGAAAGGGTCCTTCCGGAAAACGGTCGGCGGTCAGGAAGTCTTTTCCTACGCTCCCGACCCCGCGACCGGGAAAATCTCGGGACGGTTTCTGGGAACCTTCTTCGAGGCCGAGAAGGGCGAGATGATGATCGTGACCCCGGACGGCCAGAAGCTTTTGATCGCCAAGGGCCTGGACAAGGAGGGCAAGCCGGTCGTGGCCCGGTGGTACGCCTCCAAGGAGAACGGCTTTTACTTGCCCGGCGCCTTGGGTTCCATTCGCAAGACTTGGGCGCCCGGAAACACGCACACCGACATCCTGCTCGATCCGGCCCTGCTCAAGGCCTCGGTCGGCGCGGCCCCGGACCTTTCCGGAATTCCCGAAAACTATTTGGACAAACCGGTCCGCCAGGCGTTCGAGAACTTTCTCCGGGACCTGCCCCAATTCGGCGCCCTTTGGGAAAATTCGATGAAGCAGGAGACCCTGAAGTATTCCTCCGGGGGCAAGGAGATCACCCAGAACAGTTGGGTGGAGGCCTTCTACATCCGGGACCGCCAGCTCACCCTTGTTTTCGGGAAGGGCGTCTCGGTGGCCGGGGAGGCCCAACCCCGGCCCAACTCCACGGACAACCGGATCGTGGCGGTGGTCGATCAGGGAAAAGGCGGCGCGGCGCTCAAGGCCTTCCTGTTCATGGGGACTTCGACTTTCCAATGGAAATTCAATCCCGCTTACGACCGGATGGAGGATTTCCGGGCCGACGCGGAGGCTCAGTCGAGCAAGGGCGAGGTGGCCTTCGTTCTCTCCCGCAAGTACGCCCGGACGGGCCAGCGCTGGGAAATCACTGAGAATCATCCGGTCCAGATCAAGCAATGGGGCAAATGGGACACGGTCAAAGCTTACGGGTCCGGGGCCTTGGCGGGGGTCGGGGACGCCGTGGGCGTGGTCTTTTCCCCTTTCCAAACGGCGCTTTACGGGATCGAGGGGACGGTGTGGCTGGCGGGCGGGGCCCTGGTCAGCGCGGCCGACCGGGAAAACGGGGCGGCCGGGTTTGCCAAGGTCGCGGGGGTGTACACCCTGCGCCAGGCGAAATTCAACGAGTGGCTGGGGCAGGGCACCAAAGGGCAGGCCCAGATCCTGGAAACCTACGGGGACGCCCGCGGGGTGCTCAATGAAGTCACGCGCAAGGACCTGGACAATTTTCTGGACGGGGAGATCGAGAAGAACCGCAGCCGGCGCTACGGGGACCTGTGGCGCTTCCACCGGGACGATCCCATCACTTACCAGGATCGGGCCTATATGGCCGCCCAGGTGTTCGGGCTGTCCAACATGCCGGGCCAATTCTTCGAGGCCGGGGCCGAGTCCTGGCAAAAGGGAGAGAAGACCGCCGCCGTTCTCAATTACGCCGCCGGGGGTTTTGTCATCGCGGGAGAAGCGTACGTCGAGGGCTTGGGCTTCGGCCTGGCGGCCGCCCCCTTCAAGGTCGCGGCGGTCAGCGCTCGGACCGGCGTGGCCGCCGAGCAGGTGACCGCGGCCATGGTCAAAGCCGGGACCAAGGGGGTCCAACTCACGGCCGCCGAGGCCCGCGCGGTCACCGCGATGAAGTGGATCAACCGGGCCGAGATGGGGGTGTTTCTCACCCCCGCCGGGGTGGGCATGGCGGGCAACCTCGCGGGCTGGGTGGAGGCTTGGCGCAAAGGCGATTCCCGGGCGATGGTGGATAATTTCAACGGCTTCTACGCCAACGCCGCCGGCTTCGGGGCCCTGGGCATCGGCTTGATCCAGGCCCGCGTCTCCTCTTTCGCCGCCGCGCGAAAGGCCGCGGCCGAGGTTCCCCCCTCGAAATCCCCGGCGCCTCTAAAACCGGCGCCGCTTAAACCCGTCCCGGAGAAGCCCTCCAATCTCCAGGGTCGGCCGGCCAAGATCAACCCCGCCGAATTGCCGGAAAACATCCGCGCCCTCACCCGCCAGAACCAGGCGGCCGAACTCCTGGCCAAGAATGGTTATAAGGTCATGCAGAACGGAGAGAAGGCCGGCGCCGATTTCATCCTCAACGAGGGCCGGGGGTTCGATTGCTACGCTCCGGAAACTCCCCGGGTCCGCAACATCTGGGATTTCGTCCGGGAGAAAGTGGTCGATAAGAAGCAGGCCGACAGCATCGTGCTCGACATGCGCGACAGCAAGGTGACGGACGCCCAGCTCGCCAAGCAATTCGCCGACTGGCCCATCCAAGGCCTGCGCGACGTCATCATGATCCGCGAAGGAAAGGTGGTCGATTTCGTCAAGAACGGCCGGGTGGTCCTGGAAGTCCCCGCCGAGGCCAAGGCGGTCCCGGTTAAACCCCCGGAACCGGTCAAGCCCCTAGAGCCGGTCAAGGCCAAGGCGCCGGAGCCCGCGGCGGGCCCGAGCCCCGTGGATTGGATCAAGGACGCCGCCGGAAAGGCCACCCCCGCCGCCGTCAAGGCGGATCCGATGCTCTTGCGAAGCGTCCTTAAGGAGGGCATGGCTTCCATGTCCCAGGGCAAATCCCCGGCCCTGGCCCAGGGCAAGGCCGCCTATCAGCGGGGCGACGCGGCGACCATCGCCAAATTGCAGGGTCAGCTCAACGGGGAACTGCTGAAGGCCGCGGAGGCCTTCGCCAAGAGCAAGGGCCTCAAGGGCGAGGACTTCGTCTCCAACGGCACCACCCTCGACAGCCTGCTCGGGATGTTCTACAGCGGCGGCGTCGAGGCCAGCTCCAGCTACGCCGGGATGAAGGGCGAGAGCGCCCACTTCTGGGGCGTCCAAGGCTTCAAGGGCGGGGCCAGCTACGGCGCCACCCGGGCGCTCAGCCGGGGCAGGCCCGGGGTGCTGATCCTCATGCGCAATCCCGCCAATCCCATCAAGGTCGTTCAGGGCGAGCTCCTCAACCGACGGCCGGAATTGGGGAAGGATTTCGCCGCGGTCGTCGTCACCGACGGGACCAATACGATCGTTCTCCAAAAGCCCCAGCTCGAGGCCATGGCGCAGGCGGGGCTCAACTGGAAGGAATTCGTCAAGGACCAGGCCTACAAGCAGGGGAAAATGGGCCCCTTCAACGAGTGGGAAGCCTGGGGCGAGAAGCTGCTGCCCAAGCAACGGTGAGCGAGTCTTTGGCGGTCCTCCAAAAAGCCGAGGCGCTCGCCGACCAGGAAAAATTCGAGGAGGCCGGAGCCCTCTGCGCCGGGGTTTTGGCTTCGGAGCCCGAAAACGCGGCCGCCTTGAACCTTCGGGGCTTTTGCCTGGCGCGCCTGGGCCGCCCGGCGGAGGCGCTCCCCTTCTTCAAGCGGGCGCGCCTGCACTTGCCCATTTACGCGATCATCCGTTACAATCTTGCCGTGGCTCTCGAGGAAACCGGGGACTTGCCGGGCGCCGTCGAGGAATATTCCGAGGCGTTGAGGCTGGAATCCGGCATGGCCGCCGCGCAAGAGGGGCTCACGCGGGCCAGGGAGGCGATCAAGCGCGATGGCGGCTGAATGGGGCGAGGGCGGGGTGGACGATCTCATCCGGGAAATTTCGCATCACCTGGAGCGGGACAACCAGGACGTCAAGGCCCTGCGCCAAAGGGCCGAGTACCACAATCTGCGGGAGGATTGGGCCGGCGTCGCCGCCGATTTGGAGGCGGTCCGCAAGCTCGAGCCGGGGGCTAAATTCGGGATCATCCTGGCCCACGCTTACGAGGCCCTCGGCCGGATCCCCGAAGCCGAGGCCGAATATACCCTGGAGGCCGCCTCCGCCGACATGCTGGAGATGCCCCTGCTCCTGGCGGGGCGCGCGCGGGTTCGCCGCAGACGGGGCGACGCCTCCGGGTCCCTGGAGGACCTCAAGGCCGCCGTTTCCCTTCAACCCTCCGAGCCCTGGCTGCTGGCGGAGCTCAAGCGCTTTGAGGAAGAAATCCTCAAAGGGTCGGGAACCCCTTCCCGGGACGCCGGACCTTGAGCCTGGAATACGACCTTTACCTGGACACCCGGACCCCGGGTCCCGACGTCCTGGAATTGCTGGCGGAGCTTCATGGCCTCAAACCCAAGGGAGACGGATTCCAGGGACCGGGACTCTCCGGCCGGGTATTCGCCGTGTCTCCCGAGCGCCGGGAAACTCTGCGGGAAGGCTTGGGGGTGGAGCCGACGGTTTGCGTCTCTTTTCGGGTGAGCCTGGCCCCGGGTGACCAGGACCGGGAGGAGGGCCACCGGGGGGTGCGGGGCGCCCTGGAAAGCTCCCTGGCGCTTCTGGACCGAATCCCCGGCCCGGCGGTTTTTATTTTCAACGGGGAATCCCCCGTCTTCTTGCGGACCCGCTCGGCCTTGACCCTCAACAACGCCAAAGGTTTTTGGAGCGGCTGGCGGCTGGAACTGGTGAAAGGCCGGATTTACGAGTTCGCGGATTTGCCGGGTCTCTGAGCCAGCAGTTCCCGGTAAATCTCCTCGGTCCTTTCGATGGTCCGCCTCAGGCTGAATTGGGCTTGCACCCGTCGCCGGAGGCGGCCGACGGCGGCCGCCGCCTCCTCCGGGTGGTCGAGGGTCCATCCCAATCGCTCCGCCATGGCCCCGGCGTCGCCGGGTGCGAACGCGTAGGGGCCCGCCTCCTCCCCCAGAAGCTCCCGGTTTCCCGCCACGTCGCTGGCGACCACGGGCACTCCCATGGACAGGGATTCCCGCAGCGCGCCGGAGAGCCCTTCGCCCTTGGTCGCGGCGTTGACGCTGATCCGCAGGCAGGACAAAATTTCAGGCACGTCCTCCCGGAAGCCCGCCAGGATGACCTTGTTCTCCAACCCCAAGGCCTTAACTTTCGCTTTTAGCTCCGCGGAGTCGGTGTCTCGTCCCGCCAAGAGGAATAAAACGGCGCGGCCTTTTTCGGCGAGCAGGCGCGCTGCCTCCAGGAAGACGTCCTGCCCTTTCCAGGGCGAGTAATTGGCGATCTTGCCGATGACGGGAACTCCGGCCGGGATTTTGAACTCCCGCAGGATTTTCTCTTCGGGACGGCGCGGGGCGTAGCGTTCGGTGTCCACTCCGCTGTAGACCACGCGGACCCGATTCGGGCGGACGCCTCCCTCCACCAGCACTTCCTTGACCGCATCGGCCACGGCGAGGTAGGCGTCGATCATGGGGCTTCGGTATTTCAGCATGCTGAACGGGTTTTTTCCCCGGGGGAAGGAGACCCTCCGGCTTACGACCAGGACCGGGGCCGGGGCGCCCCGGAATTTCAAGAGCAGTTTGGCCAGCACGCAGAGGGCGTGGGAGCGGCTGTGGTGGGCGTGGACGACGTCGAATTTCTCCGATTGGATGAGGCGGGCCAGGGTGACGGCGGAGGGTAGGTCGTAATCCTCGCGCAGCGGGACCCCGACGACCCGCAACCCCCGCTCTCGGGCGGCCTGCGCCATCCGTCCGTCGGGGCGGCAGGCGACGGCCACCCCCCAGCCCCGGTCCTTGAGGCCTTTGGCCAGCGCCGTCAGTTGGGCCGCGCCCCCGGACCAAGCCTCGGATTCCGAAACGTGCAGGACCTTCAAAGGGGACGCCATCTCGCTAGGATAATAAATTATAGAATGATCTTCATAAGGGGGTTCACATGAAATTGATTCTGAAGGGTCTGCGGTTGGCCGCGCCGGCGTTGGTGGCGGCGGTCCTGGCGGTTTCGACGGCGTCGGCGCATTGCGGCAAGTGCGGGATGGGAGAGGAAAAGGGCGGCAAGGCGGCCAAGGGCGCGGCGGCCAAGCACGATTGCAAGGACGGGACCTGCCCGATGCACAAAGCCAAGTGCCCGGCCAAAGTCGAGGGCGCCGAGGTCTCGGTGGCCAACACGGCCGACGGGGTCACGATCACGATCAAGGGCAAGGACGCCGAGGCCGTCAAGAAGATCCAGGAAACCGGGGCCAAGATGGCCAAGGGCGAGTGCTGCGGCGGGCACGGCGAGGGCAAGGGGCATGAGCACGGGCACGAGCACGGAAAGGAAAAGAAAAAATCGGGGAAAGAATAAGAGAAATATAAAAAACGGAACTTTGTAACGGAACAATTAGGGGGCCGGCGGCTTTGCCGCCGGCCTTCTTGTTGACCAATCCACGGAAAAGTGAGAAAATCCCGCTTCGCGGGATTTATAGGAGACCACCATGATTCGTGCTTGGGACATTCGACGGGCCGGGCGCCTTTGGTCCTTTTACGTGATTTGCGGGCTGGTGGGCTATCTCGGAATGCACGCCGTGGCCTCCGGCCTTCCCCCCGCCGCTCCGGCCCAGGCCTCCGAGGCCTCCTCCCCGTCGGCATCCGATGAGATTTCCGGCCGCATGGCCGACCTGAAGGCCGGAGAGAAAAGCACGAGCGCGCTCCAGCGCGCCATGTCCCTGGTGGGCCTTTTCGTTTTCGTCGGCGTGTGCTACCTCATGTCGAACAACCGCTCCAAGATCAACTGGAAATTGGTGGCCTGGGGCCTGGGCCTGCAGTTCATCTTCGGGGTCCTGGTCCTCAAAACCGAGCCGGGCCTGTGGGTCTTCTCGAAGCTCAACGACGGGACCATGGCATTGCTCGGATTCACCCAAGAGGGCTCGAAATTCCTTTTCGCGTCCTTCCTCTCCGGCAAGGTCGAGGGCGGCTTCGTCAATTTCACCTTCAACGTCCTGCCGACCATCATCTTCTTCTCCTCGCTGATGACCGTCGGCTATTACATCGGGCTCATGCAATGGATCGTCAACATCTTCGCCAAGATCATGCAGGTGACCATGAAATGCTCGGGCGCGGAGACCCTATCGACGGCGGCCAATATCTTCGTGGGCCAGACCGAGGCGCCGCTGGTGGTCAAGCCCTACGTCAAAGACATGACTCAGTCGGAGCTTTTGGCCGTCATGGTCGGCGGCTTCGCCAACACGGCCGGAGGGGTTTTGGCGGCGTATGTGGGAATGCTCCACCAGTATTTTCCCGACATCGCCGGGCATTTAATCGCCCAATCGGTCATGTCGGCCCCGGCCGCGCTGGCCTGCGCCAAGATCGTCATGCCGGAGATGGAAACCCCGACGACGGGGGCCCACGTCAAGATGGTCAACGAGAAAATCGACGCCAACGTCATCGACGCGGCGGCCCGCGGGGCCTCCGAGGGCCTGCAGTTGGCCTTCAACGTGGCGGCCATGCTTCTGGCTTTCATCGCCCTGATCGCCATGTTCAACGCCATGGTCAAGGGGTTCGGGACCTGGGCGGGCTTTCCCGGGGCGTCCTTGGAAAACCTCTTCGGGATCGTCGGCGCCCCCGTGGCCTGGGTCATGGGAGTCCCCTCCCAGGATTGCTGGACCATCGGCAAGCTCATCGGGGTCAAGACCGTGGTCAACGAGTTCGTGGCCTACCTCCAGATGGCGGACCTTCTCAAGCAGGGCCAGCCCCTCTCCTACCGGTCGGTGGTGATCGCCAGCTATGCCCTGTCGGGATTCGCGAACTTCTCCTCGATCGCCATTCAGATCGGAGGCATCTCGGCCATCGCCCCCACGCGCCGGCATGACCTGGCCAAGCTGGGCCTCAAGGCGATGATCGTCGGCGCGATCGCCACCTTCATGACGGCCACGGTGGCCGGAGTGCTCGTCGACTAGGCGCCGCAGGGCGGGTCTAAAGTCAGCGGTTCTTTCGGGTCAGGGCCTGGATGTTGTAGACGACGTGGAACCCCGAGTAGATCAGTCCGGGGATGGCCTGCCGGTACTCGTGCCCCATGGCGGCGGCCTGAACGGCGTTGCCGTCGAAGGCCATGGCGATGTCCATCGGGGCGAAGATGATGTAGCGGACCGCGGCCACCAGGTACAGGACGTTTTCGCTTAGAGCTGCCACCTCGGCCGCCCGCCATCGGAAGAACAACCCCAGCCCGATGGCGCTTTCAAACCCGTAAAAGCCCGCGTTGCCGAGCCAGGAGCCGTCGGTGACCATCCCGGCGCGCACCCCGGGGGCCACGGAGCTCTCCAGAACCCACCACAAGGGGGCCAGGTAGTAATAGGCCCGCAGCAGCGTCATCGCGTTGGGGAACAATTCAGTCGTCGAGGAGCTTGCCCGAGCTGATTTCGCGAAAGACCCGCCTGGCGGCGCGGTCGGCCAAGGCCAGGACCACGGCGTCGGCCGAGGTGTTCGGGTCCCGGGACGCTTCCTGCCCGGCCTCCTCGAAGCGGGAGAAAATCTCTCCGGAGTTCCCGTAGCTGAGCTTGACCTCGATTTTCCCCTCCGCCCAGAACCAGGTGAGGTTCTCGGGGGGCAGGGGTTGGGCGGCTGCTTCGGCTTCCACGATAAGATCCGGCGTCGCTTTCGTCGCTCCCGCGACGGCCTTGACCCCGAGCGCCGTCAGGCCCTTGGCGATCCGGGAAGAAACGGCGTCGGGAGTCTCGCCGGTCGCCTGGACCTGGATGGTGACTCCGGCGATGGCCTTGCGGGCCTTGGAGAGGGTTTCGTTCATCTCCTCGGGAGCCGCGATTCCCTTGCCCTCGGGATTGAGGACCCGGTAATCGCCGTTGATCTTTTTGCGCGAGACCACCACCGAGACCAACTTGAGGGCGGCGCGGATCCGGGAGAATTTACCGTCGGCCCTTTCCAGTTCCTGGGACAGGTCCTTGTAGTCCCGGTCGAACTCCGCCAGCTTGTCCCGAAGGATCTCCAGGCTGTGGGCGCGGTCGAGGACCGCGAGGGCGTAATGCGTCCCGGAATCGTCCCTGTAGTATTGCGCGATCTCCACGCCGTCGAGAACCTTGGCGACCGAGGTGCGGACCTCATCGGAGACATGGGAGGAGTAAGAGGATCCGGCTTTCGTTCCCGTTTCCTCCGTGGAGCTCTTGGTCAGGCCGGTGACTTCCACCCCGATGAACTTGGCCAGTTCGGCGCGGGCCTTGTCGGCCGCTTTTTCCTGGGTGGACGCCTCGCCGATGCCGAGGATGAACCGGGACTTCGGATATTCGGCGCTGGAGCCGCTGAGCCAAGCGGGCCGCCCCTCCCCCGCCAAAGCCAAAACGCAAAAAATCTTCAAAAGCGCATTCATTCGCGGAGTATATCAAATGATCCGGTGCCGGTGGTTGACTTGCTTGCCTTACTTGACTTTCGCCAAGTCCAGCAAAGCCGAGACGTCCCCGGAAGAAATTTCCCCGACCGCCTCCCTCCCTTCCACCTGGACGCAGAGATAGGCCGGTTTCGGCGTTTTTTCGGTTGGGCGCCCGACCTTGAAGGCGGCCTTCCCGGTCGCGCTGCGGAGCTCGATCGATAGGCGGGGTTTTTCGAAGGCGCAAGTTTTCGGGTCAAAGCCCGGCGGCGGAAACCGGGCGATCCTGAGATTGAGCAGGGCCGTGACGATGGATTCCAGGCGCTCGCGTTCCAGATTCTCGTTGGACGAAGTCCACGCCGCGCTGTCCTTGCGGATTTCGAAAGACTTCCCCCCCGCTGTCAGCGCCGCCGAGGTCAGCGCGTCCCGGTCTATTTTAGAAAGCGCGCGTTCCCGGAAATCCTCGGCCGGCCGCTCCAGTTGGTAGGAACCCAGCCCGGAGGCGATCAGGACCGGCTTCTCGCCGGCTCTCCGGAAATAAAGGGAGTCGTAGCCGATGGCGCGCTTTCCGAAATAGCCGTCGAACGCCGGCGCGGCCGAGCCCTGCGTGAACAGCCGGACATGCGCGGCGCTGGAATCGTTGAGCTCGTAGGTCGGGTAGGAGGCCGGGTCGGACGCCGCTTGGCTGCCCAGCGAGAGTTGGAGCAGGCCGTTGAGGAGATCGTTGACGGCGTTTTGGTCGGCGAGGTCCGAGAGGGGGGAGCTCAGGCGCCAGGCCCCTTCCGTATTCTCCAGGACCACCGCCTTCCCGTTTTTTTCGAGCTCGACCTTGACGGCCTGGGAGGCCTGGACGCCGGACAACGGCTCCGTTTCCTCGGGGCCGTGGCGGGACTTCAAATGAAGCAGGGCCGCCGTCCCGGCCAAGGCCAGAAAAACGGCCCCCAACGCGCCGAGCTTGCGGCTATCCATGGATGGGGGGCGCTTCGCTTTTCTCCGGATCCTCGGCTGCGAAGGCCGCGGCCAGGTCCGCCATTCGGGCCTTCTGCCGACGGTAAACCCAGAATCCGATCACCAGCAATCCGAAGGGCGGGACCAGGATCAGGCCGTATTTGACCGCCAGCCGCCCGGCGTCCGGGAGGGGGCGCAGGTAGCGGTAGGTCAGGCCCTTGGAGCGGATCGACAAAAGCGCCAGATCCTGCAGGGACCATTCCAGGAGATTGAGCATCATCGAAATATTGGAGGGCTTGATGGTCAGGCCCGGGTGGATCAGGCGGGACGTGCCCAGCAGGACCACCCGCCCGGGCCCCGTCAACCCGGGGGCGTCGCCCATCCGGGCGGTGAAGGTGGTCGGAGCCACCTTGGAGAAATCCCCCTCCAGCACCCCCGCCAGGGAAAAGGGCCCGCGCTCCAGATTCTCGACCCCCTTGAGCGGATCATAAGGAGACACCTTCAAGTCGGTGAACAGCCAGGATTGCGCCGAGGAGTCCAAAAGCGAGGTGAATTTCAGCGGGGCTCCGTCCTTGAAGGAAACCGCGTGCGTGAAGGGCAAAGATACCGCGTCCAGGCCCCGGGTGGCCGGATGATCGGGGTTGAAGCGCGTCGCCACCGGGATGAAGGGGTATTCGATCACGTTCATCATGACGAACATCCCTTGTTGGGATTGAAGCTGAATGCGTTCGGCCTGGGCGTCGACGACCAGCGCGTCCCGGATCTGGCCGCCCCAGGCCGCCAGGAGGGGCTCCAGGCCGGTCTCCTGCTTGGCCGTGGTGAAGGTCCTCAGCTCGACGGAGCGGCGGTCGAGCGCGATTCCCAGGGACCGTCCGGAGTTGACCCAGGCCTTGAGGCGTTCGAGCTCGTGGGGTTTGTAGGGCTTGTCGGGCCCCAGGATCCAGAGGGCGTCGATTTTGGCGGGGAGGGGCTTGTCCAGGGAAACATCCAGCGCGTCCATCTGCTGTTCGACCAGGCGGTAGATGTCCCGCAGGGCCGGATCGCCCGGACCCTTCTCCCCGTGGCCCGCCACGAAGCCGACCGTCCGGATCGTCGGATCGGAGAGCTTCTTGATGCGCCGGGTCAGGTCGTATTCGAAATCATCCGGGTTCTGGACCACCGGTATGGTTTCCAGCTTCCCTTCATAGAGCAGGGCCAGGCCCATGAAGGCTTCTTTCAACTCGAATTTGTCCCTCGCCATGACGCTCAGCCGGACCGGGGAAACCCCCGAGCCCACGGCCTCCCGCTTGGCGCGGTCGTTGCCCTCGGGGTCCTGGAACTCGACCTGGACGCGGCTTCCCCCCGCCCGCTTGTACTCGGCCAAAAGGTCCCGCAGGTAGCGCTCGTTGAGCCCGTAGGGCGGGGGCAGGTCCTTGGTGTAGTACACCTTGACGACCAGATTGTCCTTGAGGCTCTTGAGGACGGCCTTGGTGCCGGGTGAGATCGAATAGGCCCGGCCCGCGGAGAGATCCAGGCGCGCGAAGAAGAACTGCGAGAGGGCGTTGGCCGCGGCCAGGACCCCCAGGACCAGGACGGCCCCCGTCGCGGAGAACAGCCGCGTCTTGCGCCGAGCGTCCATCAGAAGCGCCTCCCGGCCAACCTTTGGACGGTCAGGTAGAGAAAGCCGAAAATCCCCGTGGCGAAATATAGTAGATCCCGGGTGTCGATCACGCCCTTGGCCAAGGTGTCCATGTGCGCGTCGGCGCCGATGAATTCCACGACCCGGCCCATCATGACGGGCGCGAATTGCGCCAGCTTGCCGATCGCGAAAATCGCGAAGCAGAGCAGAAACGCGGTCACGAAGGCGACGATCTGGCTTTTGCTTAGAGAAGAGGCGAACAGGCCGGCGGCCCCGAACATCAGGCCCAGCAGGAACAAGGCCAGCAGGACCCCTCCGGTTTCCCCCCAGTCCAAGCCGGCCGGCGGGGCCACCAGAAAGCTCAGGGCCAAGGGGTAGACCGCCAACCCCGCGACCGACACCGCGTGGGTCGCGGCAAATCCCAGGAATTTTCCCAGGACGATGTCCCAATCCTCGAGCGGAAAGGTGGCCAGGGTTTCAAAGGTGCCGGACTTGAGTTCCTCGGCCAGCAGGCCCATGGTCAGGGCGGGGGCCAGGAAGCAGAGCAGGAGCGGCAGGTAGTCGGCGAAGCCCTTGATGGAGGCTTGGTTGACGAAAAAAAGAGGAACCGTGAACAGGTAGCCCGAGAGGAGGTAGAACACGAACAGGACGACGTAGGCCGTCGGGGATTCGAAATATCCGCGGAAACCCCGGCCCGCCAGGGCCAGGACGGCGTCGAGCTGAAACAAGCGGCCCTCAGTTTTTTCCATGGTCGGTGGTCAGGGCGCGGAACACTTCCTCCAGGCTGAGCTTCTCCTGGCTCATGCCCAGGATCGGCCAGCGCCGCCGGGCGGCGAGGTTGAAGACGTCCTCCCGCAGGTCCGCGGCGCCCTCCGATTCCACGGTGAAGCCCCCCTCTTGCCCCGGGGCGGGGATGACGGCCGCGGCGCCCGCGATGGCCGCAAGCTCTTTTCGGACCTCGTCGGCCGGCCCTTTCAATTCGACGTGGAGCCGGGTGCGGTTTTGGAGATTTCCGGAAAGCTGTTCAGGGGAGCCGTCGGCCGCGATTTTTCCCTTGTTGAGGATGATGACCCGGTCGCAGGTGGCCGTGACCTCGGAGAGAATGTGGGTCGACAGCAAAAGGGTTTTTTCCCGCTTGAGATCCAGGATGAGCTCCCGCACCTCCTGGACCTGATTGGGGTCCAAGCCCGAGGTCGGCTCGTCCAGGATGAGCACGTCCGGGTCGTGGAGGATGGCCTGGGCCAAACCCACGCGCTGGCGGTAGCCCTTGGAGAGCTCGCCGATCTTGCGGCCGACCGCGGCCTTGAGCCCGCAGGTCTTGACGGCGGCCTTGACCCGGACCGAGCGTGGACCGAGGTCCCGGAGCCCCCGCAGGCGCCCCGTGAAATGCAGGGCCTCCGTCACCTCCAGGTCGTCGTAAAGCGGGTTGTCCTCGGGCAGATAGCCCAGACGGCGGCGGACCGCCTCGGGGTCCCGCCCGACGTCCAGGCCCATGAGTTCGGCGCTTCCCTCGTCGGGCGGCAGAAAGGCCGTGAGCAGCCTCATGGTCGTGGTTTTTCCCGCCCCGTTGGGGCCCAAAAATCCGACCACCTGCCCCTTCGGGATTTCGAAGCTGATGCCGTCCACGGCGGCCCTGGGGCCGAATCGTTTGACGAGGTTTTCCGCTTTGATCATAAGGGGCCGATAAGTATATAAGAATCCGGGCCCCGAATTGTCAAGAGGCCCAGACCGCGTGGGCCAAAAGGCCCAGGAATTTTGGGCATTCGAAGGGGTATAATCAATCCATGCGGCGAATGGCCGGTCTCGGTCCTTTGGTCGGGGCCATTTTCCTTTCCATGTCGGCCCGGGCCCAAACCCGGACCGAAGTGATCACCACGACGGGCGGCGAGGGCCAGGTCCGCGGCGCCCCGGGGGCCGGGAGCAACGCCGGTTCCGGCTCGGTTCGGACCGGCGCCTCGGTTCGGACCGGGGGCCTCAAATCCGGCCTGGGTTCCGGCCAGGCGCCGGACCTCGGAAAAAGCCGGAGCGGTTCCGTCTCCGCGGAATTTTCCCGGACCGGTCCCGTTTCCAATCCCGCTCCTGCCGGCGCCGAAGCCGAATTTTCCCCGTCGCGCCGGGGCGTTTCCTCCCCTCAACTCGATCCTGCCCCCACCCTGGGCGCAGTGGAAGCCCAAAGCGCTCCGGTCTTGGAGCCCGCCGGGGTCCTCTCCGGTTTGGAGCACGCCGCCGAGGGCGTCGAGTGGGCGCTGAGCGAGCGCGCCGCCTCCGTCCCCGGGCAGGCGGGCGGGCAAGGTTCCGATATTTCCCTCAAGCAATCCTTGGACAAAGTCTTCGAGAACGCCCGCAAGGCCGGGGCCGCCGAACCGGATGCGGCCGCGCGGGCTTCCTCCCCCGGTTCCGGCCCCGGCGGCTTGGTCGCGGGAAAAGTGATGGACGCCGAGACCAAAATCCGCCGCACCTCGCAAGTGGCCGGCGCCGCCTCGCCCCTGGACGCTCCCGATCTTTATCTGTCCGCCGTCAAGCAGGCCGAGGACACCTTTCCCTCCCGCTGGGCCCAGGCCATCGGCCGGGCGATCCGCGGAGTGGCCGAACGCAAGGCGGAAAAATCCCTCCCCGCGCTGGCCGACGGCGCCTACGCCGCCGCCTCCCAGGGGAGCGCGCCCCAGGTGGAGCGGTCCTTCAAGGCCCTCGATCAATGGGAGCGCCTGCTCGGGTCCCCCGAGAAGCCTCTTTTGCTCAACCGGAATCATCTTGAGTCCGACGTCCGGGAAATTCTTAAGGAGTCGCGCTCACCCGGGACGCCCCGTGTTTCCCGGGCCGGAGCCCCCGGCCGCGCCAAGGTCCGGTTCTCCCGGGACGCGAGAACGGGGACCTTCACCGCGATGCTTCCCGGCACCGCCGTCCGCTCGGTTCCGGATCTGGCGTCCGCCTTCAGCCTTTCCGTCCGTGCCGAGGACCAAAGCAAGGATGGCGCCCTCCGCTCCGGCTCCGCCGATCCGATGGACGAGGATCTCTGGGAGGCTTTCCGCGCCGATCCCTCGGCCTGGAACGGTTCCAAGCTGGTGTGGCGCGCTAACCGCCGCGCGGGCGCTTCCCGTCCGGCCGGCCTGGTCGCGGCCGCCTCGCATTGGCTGGGGCGGCAAACCGGCGCGGTCTCGGATTTTTTCCGCCGCGCGACCGCCTCCCGGAGCGCGGCGACCCCCGAGGGGCGTTCGGCCCTGTCCCGGGATCTGCGCGCGGTCCGCGAAAATCTTTCTTCGGTCGGACTCCCGCGCGTGCGCGACGCCCGGGCGGCGATCGAGTCCTTGGCCGGGTTGGGGCGGTCCTACCGCGCCGCTTCCAGCGATCCGTCCATCCTGAAAGCCGCCGACGCCCTGGGCGCGCGGCTGGAGTTCTCGGTCCGCGCCGAAGCTTTGGGCGGCGACTCTCCCCTTCCGGCGGCGCTGGTCCCCTTGGTTTTAGGCGGCGGTCCCGGCAGCCTCGGCCATTGGGCCGACCGGGCCTCCCAGGCCTTGGCCGACGCTCCCGCCGAGGCGCGGGCGGAGGCCTCGGCGTTGAGCCCCGCGCAGGCGCAGGCGGCGCGGGCCCGGATCGCCCGGACGCTCTCCGATGCGGTTTCCGTCACCGAAAAAGCCCGCGCGGTGGCCGAGTGGCTGGCCGCGCATCCGAACGCCGCCGGCGCTCCCCGCCTGGCGGGGCGGGCCGGGGCTTTCCTGGCCAAGACCCTTTCCTTGGCGGGCCGCGGCGGGCCGGTGGAGTTGACCGTTCTGGTCGACGCGCGCAGCGGGCGGATCGCCTTCGCCCGCGCCGAAAACGCCTCCGGCGCGGCGCTGACCGCCGGGCAATTGTCGGCCCTCCTGGGCGTTGATTAGCGCCGCCGTCTTCCTTCTGGCCCTGCCGGCCTTCGGCGCCGTTTCTTCGGGCGAGCGTTCCGATCTGCGGTCCTTGCGGCGGGGTTTGGAGGAATCTCCTGAGACCTTCACCGGCGCCGCCGCCTCCCCCGGTCCCGGCCGGCCCGTCACCGGGCGGGCGGTCTTCGATGAAGCTTCGGCGGCGTCGGGCGGAGGGATTTTTTTCTCCCGGCGCGCCAATCCGCGCGCCGACGCGGTCCGCTTTTCGGCGGCCGTGGTGCAGGCCGCGGGAGGCCCTTTCACTCCGGCCGCGGCCGTCGGCCGCCGGCACGGGACGACCGTCGTCACCCTGGAGGGCGCCCGCTGGGAGAAAAAACCGGATGGGACCGCGGTCCTGATTCTGGTCGGCCCCCGCTTCGGACCTCCCGCTCCAGGCCCCCACGGAAGTTCCATCCGTCTGGTCGAGGGCGAGGTGCGGCGGACCATCCAGGAGGGCGAGGTGGTGACCGTCGATGGGGAGAAGGCCACGGTGAGAGCTTATCCCCCTGAGGCCCAGGACGCGGCCCTGGACGCGGCGGAGGCCTTGGCGGCCTTCGACGGGCTCGGCGGCGCTCAAGCGTTGGCACGGTGGCTCGCGTCCCGGGTTTCGGACCGGGAAAGCGCGGGGTTTCTCCTGATGGAGGGTTTGGCGGGCCGGGTCGGAAACTCCGCCGTCCCCAAGGATTACGCCGCTTTGCGGCGCGCCTTTGGCGAACTGGTCGGCTCCCCGGACCGCCTCAAGGGCATCGAGTCCCGCGCTTACGAAGACGCCGAGGACCTGGCCCGGGATTTGATCGAGGAAGCCTCGGCCGTGCAAAAGGAGAATCCCTTGGCGGCCTGGGCCGCGGCGGAGGAAGCGCGGCGCGGCCTGGCGGTCGTCGCCGCCAGGGCGGAGGCCTTCGGTCTGCGGGTTCCCAAGGAGTTGGCGCGGGGGCTCAAGGCCCTGCCGGTGCCGCGCTCGGCTCCCGCGGTCTTGGACCTCTCTCCCGCCTCGGTGGGGGCCGCCGCCCGGCGCGCGGGCGCCGAATCCGCGGAACGCGTCCTCCTGCCCGAGGATTTGTACTCCCGCTGGCTCGGCGAGGCGGGCCTGGCGGGAAAGATCTCCGCCATCGAGGAAAACCCCGGTTTCGGCCTCCGGCGAAAATCGCTCGAAATTCGGAGGCTGATCCTGGACGCGGACCTTGGCCCGCGCCAGGGTGCCGGGAAAGCGGCGCTTTCGGCGGCCCAGGGCGGCGGCTGGCTTTTTTCCGCGGGCGGGCGTTATCACTCGGTCGCGGAAAAGACCCTGCCCTTGATCAAGGAGTTTTGGGCCGGGCTTTGGACCCCGGAGGCCCTCGGCCGCCGCAAGCGCGAAGGGCGGGCCCTCGAGCCCGAACAAACCCGGGTGGCCTTCATTCGCCCTCCGGCGTTCGATGCCACCGGGATCGCCCTGACACGGGACCCCGGCAATCGGTTCCTGCGGCGGTTCACCGTCGCCGCCGTGGGCGGAGGGCTGGAGGATCTATTTTCCGGCGGGCCGGCCGCGGCCTTCGAGCAGACCTTGCTCGGGGCCGACGGCAACCCCCTGGTGGCTCCCCTGACCCGCGGGCCGCGCGTGCTATCGGCCGAGAGACTGAGCGCCGTGCTGGGCCTGGCGCGCCGGCTGGACGAGCATTTCGGCCGCGGCTTGGAGCTGACCTTCGGCTTCTCAGGCGGGCGTCTGATTCTGGTCGACGCCCGCCCGCTTTGAGCGGGACCGGAACATCGTCCAGAGCCCGCGCGCTTCCGCGGGGTTCAAGAAGCCGGCCACGGCCAACCCTCCGGGAAAGGCCGCCAACAGGCCCAGCTTCCCCAACCAGGCCGACGCCCCCAGGGTCCCGCTGACGGAGGGTTCGGCCCAAAACAAAAACGCCGTCCAACCCGCGATGAGCGCCAAGCGCCCCCATTCATAAGGAATCGGCCGAAGGCCGCGGGTCAGGGCGTACAAGACGGCGGCCATGGCGAAATAGGCCGCGCAGGTGGCCCAGGCCGCGCCCATGATGCCCCAACCGGGGATCAAAAAAATATTGGCCGCGATGTTGACCCCCGCCCCTGCGGCCGCCGACCAAGCGACCAGCCCGGTTTTCCGGGCCAGGGTCGGGGCGGCGAGGAAATTGTAGTAGACCCCGTTGAGGAGGTAGCCCGCCAGCACCACCGGGACCACCCCCAGCCCGGGCCAGTAATCGGGGTGGATCAAGGTCCGGCCCCCCGGCAGCGGGCAGGCGGCCAGCGCCCC
The DNA here is from genome assembly GCA_964358485.1 of uncultured Elusimicrobia bacterium. Taxonomy (GTDB): domain Bacteria; phylum Elusimicrobiota; class Elusimicrobia; order UBA1565; family UBA9628; genus CAYHPY01. The sequence continues at coordinate 4,361 of CAYHPY010000045.1, read as the reverse complement.
GATGAAAAAAGAGACGCCGAGCAGGAGGAGGGACCCGCCGAGCAGAAAATAGGTCAGGATGCGCGCGAGCAGGCCGTCCAGGGACGGGTCCGCGCGCCGCTCCAGGAAAAACGGCTTGAAGGCGGCGTCGAACATGTTCACGAAAAGCATCATAGCCACGCCGAGCTTGTAGTTGGCCTGATAGAGGCCCAAGGTGGCGTTGTCGGTCAGGGCCTGGAGAATCGGGCGGTCGATGACCTGCACCGCCATGGACGCCAGGGCCGCGGGGAGCAGGGGAAGGGAAAAGGACAGGAGTTCGGCGTGGCGCTTGCCGTCGAAGCGCGCCTTGAGGTGCAGGGCCGACACCGGTGCCAGCATGCCGAAGGTCGCCGCCGAGGAGACCAGGTAGGCCAAAAAGACCCCCCCCGCGCCCATGCCTAGGCGCACCAGGAAAACGTAGTTGAGGCCGAGATTGATGACGATGTTGGCGGTTCGGACGGCGGAAAACGCCGCCGCCTTGTGCTGGAGCCGGAGCAGGGAGAAGGGGACCCCGCAGACCGCGTCGAAGGCCAGCACCCCGGCGCAGGCCGCCACGAGCCATTCCGAGCCCGGAGGCAGGCCGGCCGCGGCGGCCAGGGGCCGGTGAAAGAGAAGGATCAGCCCGGAGAGGGCCAGCGAGGTTCCGGCGACCGACCAGAACGGGGTGGAGAAATCGTCCTCGTGGCGCATGAACGCCAGGTCCATCCCCCGGGAATATATGACGTTGAGAAAGGCCACGTACGCCAAAAGGGCCGCCATGATCCCGAAATCGGCCGGAGTAAGGAAATGAGTGTAAAGAGGAAGGAGAAGAAATCCCAGGAGGCGGGCCAGGACCGCCGCGACGCCGTAAACCGCGGTTTCCTTGCCCAGCTTTCGGAGCTCCTCTCTCATGCGACCGAATATTACCAAATGCGGGCCTTGACAAAACCCGTTTCGGGGGGCATATTAATAAGGATGCTCGGATTAAAGCCCCTTCGGAGCCCCTCGCTCCGGCCTCGCCCCGAATCTCCGCTTGGGACCAGCGCCGCTCCCTGGCGGACCTCGCGCCAGTTGGCCGAGCTTGCCAAAACGACCCGGTCGGAAAACGACTCTTATTCCTTCGCTGTCCTTGGGGACGCCGAGCCGGGGCGCTTTTGGATCTTCCGGGCTCTGTTCAACCGGAAAGGGGTTTTCGCCCGCCAACTTCAGACCATCCAGGAGCAATCGGTCGATTTCTCGATCCAGCTCGGAGACATGGTCAGCCGGGGGGTGGAGGGCAACTACCGCCGGTTCTTCAATGAATTGGAGGGGGTCGGGGTGCGCAAGCCCTACCTGACCGTGATCGGCAACCATGACCGCCACTACCCCCACGGCCGCTCCAATTCCGTCCTCTACCGCTCTTTGATCGGGCCGACCCGTTATCATTTCGAGCGCGGCGGCGTGCGCTTCATCGTCGCCGACAGCAGCGCCAACCGCATGGAGCCCTCCCAGCTGCGGTGGCTGAGGATGGCGCTCGACACCCCTTTGCGCAAGGTCGTCTTCACCCACATCCCCCCCGCTCTGCTCAGCCTTTGGGGAGACCGTGACGCGGTCCGCAAGATGGGAGGTTTCACGGAGGGCGCCCGGGAGTTCACCGAGCTGCTCTCGGAGTCCGGCGTCGACAGGGTCTATATGGGCCATGTCCACGGATTCGGGGTTCAGGACTACCTCGGGGTCCGCTACATTCTCACCGGCGGGGGCGGCTCCCCCCTCTTCCCGTGCGGAGCCAAGGATCGGTTCTACCACTACCTGACGGTCTCCGTGGGACCCTGGGGGATCAGGGATCACGTGCACACCCTGGAAGGCTCCTCCTTCCTGATCCCCAGCGGGCGGGTCATCTACGCCGCCGCCTAAGGAAATTTCCGAGCTCCCGCGGCGACTCGCGCCCCCGGCGTTGGCGGGCTGGCTTCTTCTATGCGCCTCTCCCGCGCCGGCCCAGCTTTCCACCGGGACCTTTAAGGGCGTGGACCTCTACCGGTCCTCGAAGGTGACCCTCGTCGAGGTCGTCGACGCGGTGACTCCCCAAATGGAGTCCTATATCAAGCTCCGGGGAGAGCGCCGCAAGACCGGGCTCAAGACGGCGGAGGTCCTCAAGGGCAAGATCGAGCAGAAGCTCCATGCCCTCGGGAATTTCGCCTACGCCCGGATGCATTACGGGGAATATTTCACCTCCGCTTCCCGCCAGGCTTACATCACCTTCGACTTCGTGGACGCCGAGGACGCCGCGGCCCGGATGCCCTTTCGCAAGGTCGGGGGTCAAACCCTCCGGGATCCGGAAACCTTGATCGCTTCCTGGTGGGCCTATTCCGAGCTGGGCAAGGCCATGCGCCTGCGCGGCGAGATCCCCATGGATCGGCCGTCCTGTCCCGCCTTTTACTGCCTTTGGGGTTCCCCTAAACCCGACCTGGAAGCCTATGAGCGGCTCTTCGTCCAAAAGGCCGCGCCCCAAAAGGCGGCCCTTAAGGAGGTCCTGGAGAACGACTCCCTTCCTTCCAATCGGGCCGCGGCGGTCTACCTGCTTTCCTACGTTCCCGAATCCATGACAGCCCTTTCGGCCGCCTACGCCGCCCTGACCGATCCCGACGAGACGGTCCGCGCCGCGGGCCTTCAGGTCCTGGCCGACGTCGCGGTCTATCATAAGGACGTGGCCCTGGACTTGGGCAAGGTGATCGCCTTGCTGGATTATCCCTCGACCTTGGACCGCAGCCGCGCCCTGGAAGTCCTCTCGGGGCTGGCCGACCGGGAAGGCTATCGGGAGCCCATGATCCGCCGGGCGGGGGCCCGGATCATCTCGCTTTTGAAACTCAACCAACCGGCCAACCACGACCGGGCCTACACCCTCCTGGTGATCCTCTCCAAGGAGAGCTTCGACCGGCGCGATTACAAGGCCTGGGAATCCTGGCTGCGCACCCAGGAGTGAGCCGTGGCGGTCAATTTCGATCTTCGCTCCGTCCCCCTTCCCTCCCAATCCATCAAGCCGGAAATCGTCCTGACCGAGTCGTTGGTGTTCAAGGCGGCGGCCAGCTTCGGAATCTCGGCGATGGGGTTGTATTTCCTGATGTCGGGCAAGGAAAGACAAGACGTCAACCGGATGGTGCTGGGCGCCATCATGGTGATTGGGGCGTTTTTTGTGTTTTAAAAGAACAGACTAAACGGAACGGAGCAATTTCGGGAACGGAAGAATTCGGGAACGGAACGAAAAATAATTTAGAACGGAAATTGTCCCCGACAGGAATCGAACCTGTATCGCCTGCTTAGAAGGCAGGAGCTCTATCCATTGAGCTACGGGGACGAAATCTATTTAATTTGCAATCAGAATTCGATAAAAAATTTCCGTCAAGGATCGCTCGCCTTCTAAGCAATACGCAGATTCCGCAGCACGCGTTTTTGCAATCGTCGCGGCAGTTTCTTTGCCTCCGCCAGGAAGATGGCGCGGAACTGCCGGTCCTCGGCCATGCTCTCGCGCAGGAATTTGTCGAGCCCGCTTTCCTTCCGTTTCACCCGACCCATGGAGCACCTCCGCGCGATAATTTTACAATGATGCCTACCCCAAATGCTTGAGGAATCGCCGCACGTCATCGTGGCTTCCTGCCAGCACGAACTCGATGAGATCCTTTTGCCAGCGATAAAGAAGCCTCACTCGGAGGCCGGCCCGGGCTTCCCAGAAGGGTCCTCGCAAGTGGTCGATGCCCAAGCCAAGGGTTTTTTCTCCCGTCGTGTAGAAGTCGATCAGCTTGTCTGCCGCTACCCTCACTCCGGTTTGCTCTCGAGGGTGCAGATGCTTCAGCGAGCGGCCGAAGGAAGGCTTGAACTCAAAGCGCACGAGGGCCTACAGGCTCTTGAGGTGCTTCTTCGCCGCCTTGCCGGAAGAAAACGACTTGCCGCGCTGCGCGGACAGTCTCTCTATTTTCGCCCACTCTTCTTCGTTGTACGGCGAAGCCTTCTTTTCCCTGATCTCCACGGGCACGATTTCCACCTTCCCGTTGCGCTCCACACGGAAGGCCACCATGTCCGGCCCCGATTTGAGTCCGAGCACGTCCCGAACGGTCTTCGGCAGGGTCACTTGGCCTTTGTTGGTCACCGGCGAAACCATAAGATGTGACATAAGTCCCCCTTTGCATACTTCCCTACTTCCACACTTCCAGTTTAACAGGAAGACGGCCTTCTGTCAAGGATAACGAATTTTCGCCGCGGCCTCATGCGGGGTGGAACGTCGGCGGAACGCTCCGCCCCCGCAGGGGCGATGTCCAAGCGGCGGTGGGAAGGGTGGACTAACCCGGAGTAGTGTTATCCAAGTCGGCGGAGCCGCCGGCGCTTTCCACGGG
>CAYHPY010000044.1:0-27838 GCA_964358485.1 uncultured Elusimicrobia bacterium | reverse complement strand
GGCCAAGGTGAAGAGCATCTCGCCGTTCTGGGGGAAGTGGGAGTACAGCAGGTGATCCACCCGGATCAACCCTCCGGCGCGGACATAGGCCTGCGGAAGGGCAAGGTGGTAGACCAATGAGTCGTACTGATGGGGCGGAACCCAACTCAGCCAAAAAGCCGCGCCCAGCGCGGCGGCAATGCCCGCCGCCCACGCTCCCCACAGGGGACCGTCGGGCGGACGCGGACCCTCGGGGCGGGACCAAGCGCCCGCCGCCCAATGGGAGACCATCGCCTTGGTTTCTCCCCAACCGTAGACCCACAGCGCCCCCACCCAGGCCGAGGCGGACCACGGCCGGAGCAGTTTCAGCGCGGCCAGGACCAAGGTCCCCTGGCTCAAAAGCCCCAAGCCCAGGGCCAAACCCAGAATGGAAAGCGTCGGTTCCGGCGCCTCGTCGGGCGCCATGCCGGCCGCCTTCATCAGCCGGCGAGCCGCCCCCGCCGCGGCCATGGCCGTCATGGCCAGAAGCAAGGAGGCGAACAGGCCGTGCCCCCAGGAGAAATACCGGCCCACCGTCGCGATCGCGAATGCCAAGGAGGCCAGGGCCCACGCGGGGGCGATCATTTTTTCCTGGTCAGGAAGGGAAAGCTCCAAAGCCCGGTGCGCTGGAGCAGGAACTGTCCGAGAAAGTAAAGAGCGGCCGTGCCGTACTGGCAGCTCCGGTAGAAACTGATCGAGGAGGCCTCGGGGAAATAGCGGACGGCCACGGGGATATCCCCGAGACGGAAGCGGAAGGCGATGGCCTGAATGAGAAATTGCTGGTCGAACACGAAATCATCATCGTTGAGCTGCCAGGGGATGGTTTCCAGGACCTGCCGGGAGTAGGCCCGAAAACCCGAGTGCCACTCCCCCAAGTTCTGGCCGGTCAGAAAGTTTTCCATGGCCGTCAGGGAGCGGTTGAAGATGTACTTGTAGAACGGCATCCCCCCCTGCAGCGCTTCCCACCGGGTCCGGATGCGGTTGCCCAGGACCACGTCGCAGACCCCCGCCTCGATGAGGCCGGTCATCAAAGGGGTCAACCGGGCGTCGTACTGGTAATCCGGATGGATCATGACCACGATGTCGGCCCCGCGCTTCAAGGCCTCGGTGTAGCAGGTCTTTTGGTTGCCGCCATAGCCGAGGTTCTTCTCGTGGACGATGGTCGTCAGCCCCAGCTTTCGGGCCAAAGCGACGGTCCCGTCTTTGGAGCAGTCGTCCACCAGGATGACCTCCGAGACGGCCCCCGCGGGAATGTCCCGCAGGGTCTTTTCCAGGGTTTTTTCGGCGTTGTAGGCCGGCAGGACCGCGATAATCTTCATTTCGGGCGTCTGGAAGTATAAGAAATCGGAGGCGGCAGGAGGAAGACTCTAAGTCCCGGCCCGGCGATCTTTCCGGGCCGGGGAAAAAACTCTTGGATCAGCGTCCCCTGGTCATGAAGTTCCCGAAAAAACGGCGCGAGTTCGGCCGCCCGGGACGGATCGGCCCCGAAAGAGGAAGTGATGACATAGCGCACCCCCGCCTCCCGGGCCGGGCCCAAACCACGGGAGACGTCGAGCATGGCCGCGTCGGCCTGGGATTGGACGACCTGGCGGGGATTGGACCGCAAATCAGCCGCGCTGCGCAGGATTCGATAGACCCGCCAGCCGCCCCCGGGGTGGGAGTCGGCCATCGCCCGGTAGAGACGAGAGCGCGGCGAGCCCGCCCTGCGGGTCTGGACGGCCAATTCCTCGAGTTGGGATTTTTCCTGAACCACTCTCGGCCCGGTGTGGGGATAGTCCATGAGAAGGACCGACCCCGGGGGGATGGCCGTTTGAATCCAACCCTCGGCGATGGTCCGCGTATCGGGAAGGCCCAGTCCTCGGACATAGGAGATCGAAAGAATGAGCCCCGGGAGAACGACGCCCGCGGCCAGAACCGCCCCAAGGCGGGGGCCGGTCGCCCTCAGCCATGAGGAGAGCCCGCGTGCCGACAAAAAAGCAAGACCCGGGAAAACAGCCGCCAGATAGCGGAGCCAAAGGCCGTCGGGATGCCGCGACAAAACCGCGGCCTGTGCCGCGATGGGGATGACCACCATCAATCCGAGACGAAGGTCGGACCGCAGAAGAATTCCCGCGCCGCAAAGAGCGGCTAATCCGGCCAGGGAACCCTCCCCGGCGAAATTCCAGAGATTCAAAAGCACCGAGGCCGGAACCTGCCCGCCCCAGGAGTCGCCGATGGCTCCCAGCTCCGCGAAGTCCCGCATGCTGGCCAGGAATTTCCCCCACCGCAGGAGAATGTAGGGAGAGCCGAGGAAAAACGCCGCCAAGGAGGCCGCCGTCCCCTCGGCCAGCCAACGGAACGGGCCGCGTTTGCGCCCGAGGGCGTAGGCCAGCGGCAAGAGAACGGCAATCGGCGCCGCCGTGTATTGCGTGGAGAGGGCCAGCCCGATCGCCGCCCCGCAGAGCCAATGATCCCGGCGTTCGCCGTCCCGGAAAAGCCGCAGCGCCCACAGCCACGCGACGCAGGCCCATAGAAACATCATCCCATCGGGCTTGGCGGCGTGGGACTGCTCGATCATGACGGGGGCAAACGCCAGCAATAACGCCCCCCAAGGCACGAAGTTCGGCTCCTCCGGAGCGTGTTCCCGCTCCAACCGCCACACGACCGCCGCCCCCGCCAACGCGCAAGCCCCGGCCAACAGGCGCGCGATCAGATAAAATCCGGTCGGGTTCCAGGCGAACAGGGCCGAAAATTCCGAGACCGCCCGCGCCAGCCCGAAGCCGGACCAAGCCAAGAAGTACGCGCCGTAGGCGGCGAATAGGGCCGTGGGCCAAAGGGTGGGATACTTGAAGGAATGCGGCTCGAGATTCCCCGACCCGAAGGAGACGGCCACATTGACCAAGTGGGGCTCGTCGGAGTTGAAGACGTTCGGCAGGCCGTAGCCGGCCCCCGCGACCCTCAGGGCCGCGGCGACGACGGCCGCCACGGCCAGCCAGCGCCAGGGCGGACTACTTGGCGGCTGCAAGGCGCTTGAGGAACTTCTCGTAATGGGCGGGCGTGCCCAGGTCTTCCGTCGTCCCGGTCCACGGAAAGCCCGCCATGCTCTCGCCGGCCCGCAAGGCGGCGGGGAATACGTCCCGAACCAAGTCGCTGGGAACCTCGTCGGGGACATAATGCATCAAACCGCGCCGAACGACGCAAAGAGGCCCGGCGGCCGCCGTCTTGACCCCGGCGTCGGTGGTCAAAGGAAGCCCGACGATGAGCCGGGAGGGGCCCATCACCACCGGCTCGGCCCCGGGGAGTTCCTTGGCGGGCTTGACCGCCAAGGTGGCCAGGCCTTCATGGGCCTGATGGGCCTTGATCATGGCGCGCAGATCTCCCTGGACGAAAAACTCCCCGTTGAGAACCAGGATGTCGGGAGGCAGGGAGGCGGGCCCGAGGGATTTCACGGCTCCCGCCGAACCGACGGGTTTTTCGAGCACGGCGTAGTTAAGCTTGACGCCCCAGCGGGATCCGTCGCCGAAATGCCCTCGGACTTGGGAGGCGCCCACCCCCAGGCACAGGTACACATTTTCGAAGCCGGCGTCTCTCAGCCAGCGAAGGTGGTGCTCCAGCAAGGGCCCGTCACCCACCGGAAGCAGCAATTTAGGGACGAAATCCGCCTCCCGGGACATGAGTTCTCCATGAACTCCCCCCAGGATGACGGCCACCCCGCCTATGGTGTCTCCCACGGGAAAATTATACAACTTTCATAATAAACACAATTAAAATAGCGATATTCAGCCTTCTTTTGGCCGGCTGGGCGGGCGCGGACGAGCCGCCGGGGCCGCTCCGCTCGGCGTTTCCCAAGGATTTCCTGTGGGGCGCCGCGGTCGCGGCCTACCAGAACGAAGGGGACAACTTTGGCTCCGATCTATGGAATTGGGAACGCCGCCAAGGTTGGGAAAGCTCCGGCAAGGCGGCCAATTCCTGGGAAATGGAGGACACCGACCTAGCCCTCCTTAAGGACTTGGGGGTCAACGCCCACCGGCTTTCCTTGGAATGGGGCCGGATCATGCCCGACCCGGACCGTCCGGACGAGGCCGTCCTCAAGCATTACGAAGCCCTCCTCATTAGGCTCCGGAAAGCCGGAATCCGCCCGGCGGTCACCCTCCATCATTTCACCAACCCGGCCTGGTTTTGGCGCAGACACCCGGAGGGCTGGAAGGACCCCTCGGCGGCCGAGGATTTCCTGGCGTTCGCGGGTCTGCTGGCGGAGCGATTCGGAAAATATGTGGACCACTGGATGACCTTTAACGAGCCGATGGTCTACAACTTCAACGGTCATGTCGTGGGCTATTTCCCGCCGGGGGAACGACGCCCGCTTTCTCCGCTGACCGGGACTTTGATGCCCGCCGTGCGGACCATGACCGACGCCCACCGCCGGGCCTGGAAGCTCATTCATGCGAAAGACCGCTGGGACGCCGACGGGGACGGGACCCCGGCCCGGGTGGGCCTGGTCATGAACATCTCTTTGGTCCAGCCCTTGGAGGATTCCCCCCGGCACCGCGCCGCGGCCGAACGCTGGGATCATTTTTTCCATTGGAACATGCTCGACGCCGCCGCCGGAAAGGGCTTGGACTTCGATTTGGACGGGAAACCCGAGGAAATGACGGAACAAACCGCCTCCACCTTGGATTTCATCGGAATCAACTATTACACCCGCGTCTTCGTTCGGAGCCTTCCCTTGGTCCTGCCCCCCTTGGAAGCTTTTCCGTTTCACGCGGAAGTCCTGACCGACCCCACCGGCCGCCTGCTCTGGAAGCTGGCTGGGGGAAGATTAGGGCCCGGACCGAAGGAGGACATGGGGCGGGAAATTTTCCCGGAGGGAATCGCCCTCGTCTCCAAGGAAGCGTGGCGGCGCTACGGCAAGCCCATCATGATCACCGAAAACGGCCTGCCCGACGCCAAGGACGCGCTCAAGACCGCCTATATCCGGGACCATTTGGCCGCCCTTCAAAAAGCGGTCCAAGACGGCGTCCCGGTCCTGGGCTATTTCCATTGGACTTTGGTGGACAATTACGAGTGGGGCACCTGGTCCCAAAAAACCGGCCTCTACCGCCTGGACCGCGAAAACGGCTGGCGCCGCACCCCCACCGCCGCCTCCTCCGCCTACCGCGACTTCCTAAAATAGGGACACCCCCCATTTTTACCGAAACCGGAAACCTTCGGTAAAAATGGGGGGTGTCCCCAATTAACAACCGGAATAGTTGCTATTTCGGTTTGACGGAAAAGCGGTCGGTCTGGACCGTTTGCCGCGGCGCACCTTCCCCCTCCGGCTCATCCGCCGGGCCCCCTCGGGCTGATAAGATAACGACAGGCCGGTTTTTTCCAGGAGGCCATTAATGTTCTCCTTGATTCTCGCAGCGACTTTGATGACGCGACCCGCGGAGGCCGTTTTCACGATGCAGGGCTGCCCCGCGACGGACCGCATGAGCCGAGGCTGGGTCGAGCACATCGGCCCGCCTCCCGCGGAAATCCTATCGGCTCGTCCGAGCCTGCCTCTGGCCGCCTCCGCCCCCATGCTTCTCCCAATCCAAGGCCCTTACTACTGGGTCGGAATTTCGCACCGCACCGACAAACTCGCGGGCCCAGCTCCGGACCCGGGCTGTTTTGTCACCGGCTCGGCGGCGATCTACTTCGTCGGTCCCGAGGGGGAGCCCCAAATCGATTTCATGAAAGCCGTCCGTGAAAACGAGGGGAATCTCTTCCCCCGCTTGGTGGAAGTCCGCTGGTTTGACTCAAAGGACGGCCTGCGCCACCGCTGGTTCAACGCGCCCTTGGCCCGCCGCCTGGGGTGGCTGACCGGCCCGGGCGGGGAGAATCGGGAAAATGACCGCCCGATTCCCGTCCCTCATGAAGTCGTCAACACCCTGTACTAGGAGAAAACATGAAAAAGATCAACATCGCCGCCGCCGGAATGTTCCTGTCATTGTTGTCCGCCGAGGGAGCCTTCGCCGCGCCCCTGGCCGAGCGCCTGTCCGCCGTGTCCGATCAAAACGCGGCCGCGCTCTCCGCCCGCTCGCCCGAGGGGGCTTGGGCGGGAGCCGGGGAAATACTCGACGGCGCGCCCTCCTCGGCCCCGGCCCCGGTGATCGTGGAAACGGCGGGACGACCCCGCGAGACGGGTTTTGTTTCGGGACTAAAAAACGGAGCGCGGGCCGGAGGCTGGGTTGGCTTCGGCGGGACGCTGAAGCCCGCCGTGGCCCTGATGTCGGAAGGCTTCGGCCGGAACATGAGCCGATATTTCGACGGGGGTCGTTCCTCCAACGCCCACGGCGGCTGGTACACGGCCGCCGGAGTCGCCCTGGCCGTCGTCCTCTACATTCCGGCCCTGATCCTCGGCGGCGTCTTCGCCTTGGGCGGCGCGGCCGCCGGCGGGGCCTCGGAACTCGTCAAGCCCGGCTCCACCGGAAAATGGGACGGGGAAGCGGTCATTAGCTAAAAAATTGGGGACACCCCCCATTTTTACCGAGAGTTCTTCATTTCGGTAAAAATGGGGGGTGTCCCCAATTTGGTATCTTGCCGGGGAGATGGCTGAAAGTTATTCGCCCCCGCCGGCGGAAGGCTGGCGGGGACTTATCGAGCGCGAGGCGTTTTGGGTGGGCCTGGCGCTGGTCCTGAGGCTGGCCTGGGCCTGGAAGCTGGGCAACGGCTTCTATCAGGCCGACGAGGTGGGCTTTCACGGCACCGCCGCCAATTTGGCGCTCAACGGCGTCATCGGGACGGGCGAGGAGCGCAAGATCATGCCCCCCATCCCCTGCGCCTTCTTCGCCGCCTTTTATCTGATCAAGCCGTACGCCTTCTTCGCGCGCCTGGGACAGGCCTGCGTAAGCGCGGCGACGGCCTGCTTGATCGGGCGAACGACCACTCACCTGACCGGCTCCGCCCCGGCGGGGCGCCTGGCGTTGGCCATATCGGCCGTCTACCCGTTTTTCATCTACTACTCCGGCCTGCTCATGACGGAAACCCTCTACCTGGCCTTCGCGGTCGCCGGCCTCCGGCTATTTTCCACGCGCCCCTGGGCGGCGGGCTTGTCGCTCGGCCTGGCCGCGCTTTGCCGGACCGAAGGCGCCTACATCGCCGGGGTCATTTGGGCGGCCGCGGCCCTGGCCTGCCTGCTGGGCCGCTGGTCCTGGAAAAATCTCGCCGCCGGAGTCCTGGCCTGGCTCCTCCCCCTGGCCGCCTGGTCGGCCCGCAATCACGCCGCCGTCGGGGCCTTCACCTTGGACACCCACGGGGGCAAGACCATGCTCATTGGAACGGAATTCTTCGATGAAAACGAAATCGACACCTCCTTGGCCGCCCAGGCGCTGGAACGCCTTCCCTTTTATCAAGAATCCCTGGCCCTGCCGGAAATCCAGCGCGACAAGGCCTACAAACGCCGCGCCTTCGAATTCCTGGCGGCCAACCCCGGCGAGGCCGCCCGCCAGTCGGCGCGCAAGTTCCTCAATTTCTGGCGTTTCTATCCCCGCACCGACAAGACGCCCGCCGAACACAAGGACGTTTCCGGGGCCTCGGCGGGCATGAGCCGGACTTTGCTAGTCTCGGCCAGCCTGCTCTTCGAGCCCCTTCTCATTTTGGGCGGCTTCTGGGGGCTTTGGCTTTTGCGGGACCGCCTGTCGACGCTCTACCCCTCGGCCCTTTTCCTGCTCGGGACCATGGGCATCCACATCCTGGTCGTCAGCCAAATGCGCTACCGCCTGCCGGTGATGCCCGTCCTGATCATGGGCGCGGCCTTCGCCGCGTCCCGGCGCCTCGCTAAGTCTTCCTAAACGCGCAGACCCAGATCAACGCCAGCGGCCCGGGCAAGGGCAGGGCCGCGGCCCGGACTTCCTTAAAACCCGCCGCCACGATGTCCCGCCGCAAGGTCGCGGCGCGATGAAAGTGCGGGCTGGAGCAGGGACCGGCTTTCTCCGAGAAGGTGCCCTTGATCAAAAACCGGCAGGTTTTGTGAAAAACATTTTCAGCCGGCGCCGAAATAACAAGAAGCCCGGAGGGCTTCAGGGAGGATCGTATCGACTCCAGCGGAATTTTCAAATCCCGAATGTGTTCCAAAACATCCAGACACAGAATTCGTTCGAACGCCTCTTTCGGCAATGCTCCCGGCGCGGTGAGATCCGTATTTTTCAATTCCGTTCCCGAAATCTTTATCTTTTCAAGATTCGGATTATGATCTATCCCCGTAAGCTCATGCCGGGGCCAACGTTCCTGAATTTTTTTTAATGCCAACCCCTCCCCGCACCCCAAATCCAAGACCTTAAGGACCTGCGGCCCATCAAGCCCCGCGAACTTAAACGCCCTTTCCAGGCGCTCGTGGAACAGCCACCGCACCAGCGGATTGGCGCTTCGGTACTCAGGAACGATCTCGGAAAGCTCGGGAAACGACTCGCCCATGGCGATATGATACCATTGCGCCCATGTCCAAATACGATCCCCCCGCCCAACCGACTCCCGCCTCCAAGGACGGACGCCCCGACTGCGTCCGCAACGTGGCCGACATTCCCCCCGAAGCCTATGAAAGGGAAAAAGACGGCATCGCGGGAATCGCCCGGGACATCGGGGCGGCGGTGGGAACCCGCCTCTTGGGCGTGGACCTGACTGAAATCCCCCCGGGAAAAAAATCCTCCCACCTGCACTCGCATAGCCTCAAGGAAGAGTTCTTCTTCGTCGTCGGCGGCCGCTGCCGCCTGAAGCTCGGGGAGAAACTCTGGGAACTCAAGGCCGGGGACGCCGTCTCGCGGCCCGCCGGGACCGGAGTCCCGCATCAGTTCGACAATCCATTCGCCGAACCCTGCTCGGTCCTGATGTTCGGCCTCCAGGCCGGGAAAGGCGTCGAGGACGTGGTGGATTGGCCGGAGATCGGCCGCAAGTTGGTCCTGGCGGCCGACGGAACCCGCAAGCTCGAGAAAGCCTAAAGATTCAGCAGGATCAGGACGGTCGTCGAGGCCAGGTAGAGCGAGGTCAGCAAAGTCAGGCTCCACCGGTTCCACAGGGCCGCGCGCGCGGTCTGGCCCTTTTCCAGCATCCGGGTGGTGATGACCACCACCCCCAGCCCCGCGATCACGAATAGATAGGCCCCCAGGTAGATTTTATCCATGAGGACGAGGTAGGCGACTTCGGGGAGATCGTCGTTGAGCGTGATCTGAAGGGCGACGATCGTGAGCAGGGCCGTGATGCCGATCCCGATCCGGGCGTCCAGGTGCTGGGGACCGAACAAAAACATCAGCGCCGCGCAGAAGATCACGCACAGCACCGGCACCAGGAGCTTCATCATGTAGGTGGCCACGGGCCGGGCGATGGGGACCTCGATGCGGACCCGGGAATAGGTGTTCTTGCCCGGGGAACCCACATGGCCGAAGTCGGTGGGATAGACAAAGGATTGGACCTCGATGCGCCCGGCCCCGATGTCGAAGCCCGGCAATTCCAGCCGCGGATTGACCGCCAGGCCCTTGGGGTCGGTATAAAAGACCTGGACCTCCTCGTCGCGGCTGGAGTCCTCGAACTCGACGCCCAACAATTGCTTGTCGAAGGGATAGGAGTCCAGCCGGAGCTTATTGGTGAAGCGGCCCTGATGACGGACCACCTGATAATACTCGCCGTTGGAAAGTTTTTGGGGCTTATCGTAGGCCGGAGTTTTGACGTGGCCCCAGAGCTCCGCGGGGTTGAGAAACTCAAAAGTGGCCGAGGGGTCCCGCTTGGGGTCTTTCCAGCGGAACCAAATATAGAGGTCCAGGGCGTAGCTGTGGGTTTTAAGGTCGAGGTTTTGGATGTCGTTCAAGTAGGCCCCGACCAAAACCCGCTCCACCGGGGCCGCCGCCGCAGGAGCCGGGCGCCACAGGCTCAATGCCAGAAAAAGCGAAAGCATCAATCCGTCATCCGGTACTTGAAAATCGCCCAAAGCACACGCGTGCCGTCCCGCCAAAACCGAATTTTCTTGCCCTCGGCCCGCCCCCGGGCCTTATAGGTCACCGGAACTTCCGCGAAGCGGAAGCCCTTTTTAGCCAGCTTGGCCGAGATCTCCCAGTCGTAATCGAATCCGTTGCTCTTTAATTCTATTCCGTTGAGCAGCTCCGTTTTAAAAACCTTAAACATCGTCGCCCCGTCCGTCAAATTCGTTCCGTAAAGGACGTTGAACAAAGTCGTAAAGAGAACCCCGCCCAAATTGACGAAAAACCCATAAAACCGCTCGAACCCCCGGAACTGCCGGTACTGCCAGCCCCCGGCGTGGCGCATGATGCGGGAGCCGAAGACGATCTCCTCTTTTCCATCGACGATGGGCCTGAGAAGCTTCGGATAGTCGTCCACGGAATATTCCAGGTCCCCATCCTGGATCAGAAGAATGTCCCCCGTCACCCGCGCCATGCCGGCGCGGACCGCCGAGCCCTTGCCGCGGGGGGCGTCCTCGTAGACCACCTGAACCCCGGGACGGCCCTCGTAGCCCCGGACCAGCTCCCGAGTTCCGTCGTCGGAGTTGCCCTCAACGATGATGACCTCCCGCTCCAGGCCCAAAACATCGGCAGCCAACACCGAATCCAACAAGCGCGCCGCGGTGGCTCGCTCGTTGTAGATCGGGATGACGATGGAAAATTTCACCGGCGCTGTTTGAGAAAGAAGGTCAGGATGTGCCCGATGCTCATGTGCAGGTCTTCGATAACCCCGTACTGGTCGGACTCAACCAGGACCGCCACCTTGACCAGGCCCTTGAGTTTGCCGCCGTCAAATCCCAACAGCCCCACGGTCAGCGCGCCCTTGGAGTTGGCGTATTCGGCCGCGCGCAGAAGGTTCGGAGAATTGCCGCTGCCGCTGACCAGCATGACGACATCTTTGGGCCCCAGCAGATTTTCCAATTGCCGCGAAAAGATGTCGTCAAAGGAGAGGTCGTTCCCGATCGCCGTTATGAACGGAACATTATCCGCCAGCGAAATACAGGCCAACTGCGGCCGTCCCGCCACCGCCGCCGTTTTGCACAGGTCGGTGGCGATGTGCGACGCCGTGGCCGCTGAGCCGCCGTTGCCCATGACGAACACCGTCCGGCCGTCCCGTCGCGCCCCCTCCAGCGCGGCCGCCACCTTGGCCACGGCCTTGAGGTCCAGCGCCTTCCATTGCGCCACGGTCTGGGCCCGATACCACTTCGCAAACTCGGCCGCGCCCAAGCCTCCCGGCCCGACGGAGTGATAGCGGCCGGGCAAGGTCGACTTCACGGTTTTTTTCTTAGCTGACATAGATGATTTTGGACCCCTCCGGTTCAAACCGGAACGGAATTTCGCGCCACCCTTTCAAGGCCCTGAGCACCTTGGCCCGGCGCGGAGACTCGCAATAGAGCAGAAGAAAACCCCCACCCCCAGCCCCGAGGATTTTCCCGCCGACGGCGCCGTTTTTCAAAGCAGTCTCGTAGGCGCGGTCGATGTAAGGATTGGTGATGCCGGAGGCTAGGCTTTTCTTAAGCTCCCAGGCCTCGCGCAGCAGTTCCCCCAGCCCGTCCACCCGGCCGTTTTGCAGGTCCCGCTTGGCGTCGTGGGCTTGGTCCCTCATCCGGCGCAAAACGGCGGCGTTGGCGGAGAACTTGGCGCGCGCCTTGCGCAAAAGCGGCCCGGCTTTGCGGGTGATGCCGGTAAAAAGAAGGATGAGCCGCTCCGAGAGCCGGTCCAGGGTTCCCGGCGGACAAATCAAGGGATCCACCCGGACCTTGCCGTCGGGCCGGAACTCGGTGAATTGAAAGCCGCCGTAAGCGGCGATATATTGGTCCTGCTTGCCGATGGGTTCCTTCAAGCGCTCGATCTCGACCTCGCAGGCCCCGGCCGCGAGTTGCTCGGCGGTCCGATACTCCCCCTTGAAGGCGTGCAGAGCGTGCAGCACGCCGACCGTGAAGCTGGAGGAGGACCCCAGGCCGGTGCCGCCCACGATGTCGGCCATCGAGGTGATCTCGACCCCGTTGGTCAGGCCCGTCCGGAGCAGGCATTCCCGCAGGATCGGGTGCCGGACGGCGGAGACCCGGGGCACCAACTCCGTTCGAGAGTACTTTAGAATGATGTTCTCATCGAAGTACTTGTTGACCGTGACGTACATGTACTTGTCGATGGCCGTCGAGATCACGGCCCCCGGCTCGTTGCGGTAAAAGGCCGCCAGGTCCGTGCCCCCACCCGCGAAGCTGATGCGAAAAGGCGTTCGTGAAATGATCATGGTTGCCTCCCAACAGCGATCGAAGCAACCATTTCCTCGCTAAGCTCGGTCATGATCGGGCCTCCCAGGCCTTGAGGAAGCGTTCGCAGCGCTCGGGCGTGCCGAGGTCCTCGATGGGCTCCGTGGTGCGATAGGCGCGAAGCTCCAAGCCCCGCTTGAGGGCCTCCGGAAAGGTGTCGCGGCCGAAGTCGGTGGGGCGGTCGGCGGGGATCAACTCCAAAAGCGCCGGGCGCAGAACCCAGACGGCGGCCGCCGCCCAATTCTCGTAAGGTTGGCCGGGCTTGGCGCGGTAAAAGCCGGTGATCCGGTCACCGTCCAGGCTGACCAGGTCGGAATCCAGGGGATGATCGGAGGCGATCACCACCAAGGTCGCCGCCCCGGAATGGGAGCGGTGGAACTTGAGCAGGGGCGCCAGGTCCATGGAGAGATGCAGGTCGCCGTAGACCACCAGCAGATCCCCGTCCGCGGCGCCGGGAAGATCCTTGATCGACCCGGCGGTGCCCCGCGCGACCGTTTCCACCGAATACGAAAGCTTGACGCCCCAGCGCGCGCCGTCGCCGAAGTAGGAAGTCACGGCCTCGGCCTTATAGCCCAGGCAGAGGGCGGCCTCGGAAACGCCGGAGGCCTTGAGCCATTCCAGTTGATGCTCCAAAAGCGGCTTGCCTCCAACGGGAAACATGGGCTTGGGCATGGTATCGGTCAAGGGCTTCATCCGCACGCCCCGCCCCCCCGCGACAATGGCGGTTTTGATCACGCCGCGGCTCCGGCGCGCAGGATCCAATCGGCCGCGCCCGCCAGATCGGCGCAGACCTTATGGGGAGCGGCCTTGTAGGCGCCGTCCTTGCCGCCTTTTCCCGTGCGGACCAGGACCGCCCGACAGCCGGCGTTCAAGGCCGTGCGCATGTCCGTGGTGGTGTCCCCCACGAACACGGAGGCCTTGAGGTCCAGTTTAAAGCGCTTCTTGGCCGCCTCGAGCAGGAGGGTCCCCGGCTTGCGGCAGCGGCATTTGCGGATTTTCCCGTACTCGGGATGATGGGGGCAGAAATACAGGCCGTCCAGGCGCGCGCCGGCGGCCTTGAGCCGCCGCCGCAATTCCCGATGGATGCGGGTGAGCCCCGTCCGGCTGACATAGCCCCGGGCCACCCCGGATTGATTGGTGATCACGACCGCCTTCCAGCCCGCCGCGCGCAGGCGGGCGACGGCCCGGGCCGCCCCCGGCAGGAGGCGCAACTGGTCCACATGGCGTAAATAATTCACTTCCTCTATTAGGACCCCGTCCCGATCCAAAAAAACCGCTTTCGCCCAAGGCATTTCGAGAATGCAGTATAATAAATTCAGGTGTCGCACTAATGCATTCTCCTTTCTTTTCCATCATTCTTCCCACCTATAACCGCGCGCGGATGCTGCGCTCGGCGCTGAAATCCGTGCTTTATCAAACCGAGCGGGACTGGGAATGCCTGGTGATCGACGACGGCTCGACCGATAAAACCCAGGAAGTCCTGGCCCGGTTCGACTGGGAGCCGCGCCTGCGGGTGTTTACCTCGCCCCAGAACTGGGGGATGAACCATTCCCGAAATCTAGCCATCAACGAGGCGCAAGGCCGCTACATCACATTCCTGGACTCCGACGACCTTTGGCTGCCCGCGCGTCTGGAAGAATTCCGCCGCCGCCTCGAGCGGGGACCGGAGGCCTCCTTCGTTTTCTCCAACGCCTATGTGTGGCGCTTCGAGCGCATCATCGGCACCCTTTTTGACCCGGCGCGCGAGATCCCGGAAGGCAAGGTCCCCGGCCATTACGCCGTCGGCGACTCCCACCTGCCCTATGTCACCACCAATGTGGCCATCGCCACCGAGGCCTTCCGCGAGCACGGAAAATTCAAGACCGAGATGAAGACCTTGGACACCGAGCTCTTCGCGCGCTTTCTGGCCGCGGGCCTGCCGGTCGGGGTCATTAAAACCCCGCTCTCCCTGCGCCGCCTGCACGGTGACCAACTCACCGGCGACCGCCACCGGGAAAATTTCCGGGAGTCCATGCTGGCCCTGGAGGCCTCCGGGGCTTCCCCCGAAGTCCGGGCCAAGACGCGGCGCAAGGTCGCCTGCGAGGTGGCCCTCTACCTGGTCAAAGCCGGACAACCCAAGGAAGCCCGCGAGTTTTTGGACGAGGCGCTCGGCGCCGAGGCCCCGAGCACGGCGGCCTGGAAGCTGGGCGCCCTGCCGAGCTGGCTTTTGATCGGGCTGGCCGCGGCCCGCCGGACCTTCCTCCAAGCCAAGAACCTTCCCTTCCTCCTGCCCGAGGATCAAAAAGCGGCCCTGCGGGCCGTGGCCCCGCTCTTGGCCGAGGAGCGCCTCCCGTGACGGCCCCCCAAGCCCGCCCCTGCCCCGCCTGCGCCGACGCCGCGGACAAGGCCCTGGTCGAAACCTGGAAGGACTCGATCAACGGGGTCTCCTACGAGATCCTGGCCTGCGGCGATTGCGGCCTGCATTTCGCCTGGCCCTTCACCCACCCGGGCTCCGAGTGGTACGAGGAATACGTCACCGTGGACTCCTACGAGGGCACCGATAAAAGCCGCTTCGATTGGTTCTTGTCTTTGGGCGACGGCAAGGGCAAGCGCGTCCTGGACGTGGGCTGCGGACGCGGGGATTTCCTGCGCCAGGCCCTGGGCGCGGGCTGGGAGGTCTGGGGCTCGGACGTCAATCCGGCCGGGGTGGCGGAAGCGCATCGGCGGGGCCTTAAAGAAGTCCACTGCCTGACGCTGGAACAGATCCGGGAGAAATTTCCGGAACTGAAATTCGACGCCGTGACCCATTTCGACTGCCTGGAGCACGTGGACGATCTCAAATCCACCGCCCAGGCCGTGCGCGCGGTTTTAAAACCCGAGGGCCGCTGGATCGTGACCGTGCCAAACGAGGACCGCCCCCACTTCCACGCCCGGGACCTCTTCGACCAGCCCCCGCATCACCTCATGCGCTGGAACCCCCGGGCCCTCAAGCGCTTCCTGGAGGCCAACCGCTTCCGGGTGGACAGCATCGAGGCGTCGTATCTGCCGGTCTGGGAGTTCTCACGGATGTTTATTCATAACATCACGCAGAAAATCCTGGCATTGGCCAGGATCGTCTTGTTTGGACGGCGAGCTTCGGAGGACAAGACGGTAACGGAACTCCTGTCCTCCGGCCCCGGAGGGGCCGGGAAATTCTTTATTGGCGAAAAATCCACCCGAGTTTCTTTAGTTAATTCTTTTCAGAAAACCCTCTACTACCTGACCTGGCCCCTCTTCATCTGGTTCAAGCTCTACTACAAGCTCCTGCGCCCCCAATGCGGCGTCACCATCTTCGCCGTCGCCAAGGCAAAATAGGGACACCACACTCATTTAGTAAAAATGGGGACACCTCCCATTTTTACCGAAGCAGGAAGCCCCGCATTCAAAAGGGCGGTAGGATTTAAGCTTTCTTAGCCGACTATCGCGACCTGCATCCGACGATCCCCGTTTCCGAATTCGCAATCTCACGGCAGGACTTCGACTTCGACTACATTGGATTCACAATCCCGGGGATATTTATTGACAATTCGCTGATGGTCATTGAGCTGCCACTCCCTTTCGAGACCAAGCTTGATGCCTTCCTGAATTTCCTCCTCGTCCGGCGGCCGCAGAGAAGGATTCGCCCTAAAGCGCACGCGGATTCGATAGATGCCGGGCTTGTCGAACTTAAAATCCATGAGCGAGAGCTCGCGATACTCCCCCGGCACGACCGGGTAAGGGTCCAACCCCTGACGAAGGCGGTCGTATTGACCCTCATGTAAATTCGCCCAGGAGCGCGTCCGGAGCGTTTCCCCTGGGGCAAGGCTCAACTTGAGGCTGAAGCCGCGAGCGTACTTGTAGGGCATGTCCGCTTTGATTTTTTCCTCGGCATTTAGGAGCTCTTGCTTGGTCAACTTATCCCCCTGAGGAACCTTGGGATTAAAAGGGATGCCGTGGAAGTAAGCGGGGAATGAATCGGTGACGACTTCTTCCTCCGTCCCGCCGGGCGGGGTCACCAGGAAACGGTACCGGCTCTCCTCCTCATTGCCGTCCTTAAAAAATGATTTATCTTGATTAAAAAGAATGCTCAATCGACCGACGTTTTGGGCTTTGAGGCGATACCAAACCGCCCCTCCATTGGGTATGCGCGCGTCCCGGATCGTCAGGTCCAACGCCAATTTCCGGTCCACGGACTCCGGCGCAAATTCTTTCGGCGCCGGCGTTACCAGCTCTTCCCGGTCCTCCTTTTCAATGCGGGCCCAAAGAGGGTCGTCATCCTTAAGAATGGGCGTCCATCGGGCGGCGGCGTCCGTCCGGGCCACCGATAGGATCAGCCACAAAGCGAGCGCCGCCCTGGCCAACTTCTCAATCAAGCGAGGCATCCCCAAAGGATAACATCCGCCTCGAAATCCCGCCAGACCTACGCCAGCTCCGGGAACAAAACCGCCGCCATGTCGGCCGAAATCTCCAGCCGCAAGGGCCCGTAGGGGGTACGGCTTCGAACGACGCCGGCGTCCAAGAGCTCCTTGATGATCCCCGTGGCGCGCCTAGCCTTGACCCGGCAAATGTCGCGGACTTGGCCGCGCAAAAGTTCGCCCTGAAGCAGAAGCCGGTCCAGCGCCCCGACGGCCGGCTTGGAAAGCCTCCCTTCGGCGGCCAGAGCCCGCGCGTAGCGCCGGCAGCGGGGCTCCAGCTCCGAGAGCCGGAGCCGCTCGTCCATGAACCCGATCTGATCCAGGCAGGCCTCCAGGAAGTATTCGCAGAAGGCCCGCAAGTCCTCCTCGGAGAGCGGGCCCCGCCCGTCCAGGTCGTTGCGGCGGGGCCGATCGGCCGCGGCCAGCCGTTCATCGTATTTGGAGCGCTCCCGGGCGAAGGCGCGCGAGACCGTCCACAACCCTTCCCCCACCCCGATTCGAACCCCGTAGGCCGTCGTCATCAGGCGGGCCACCCGTCCGTTGCCTTCCGGAAAAGGATGGATCCACAAAAGGCGATGGTGCGAGGACGCCCACCCGAGGAGTTTGGCGGTCCCTGAAAGACGCTCCGGAGACAATAGCTCGTCCAAGCGCGCCAAATAGCCCTTCACCTCGGCCGCCGTGACCGGCGGCTCATGCCGGCCCACCGTGAGGCCGCGGTCCCGCAGCTTGCCCGGCACGACCGGCACCGTGGCCCCGCTCAAGGTCTTGGCCGTGCGCAGTTCCTCCGGCAGATTCAAAAAGAACCGCTCGTGCAGCCAGCACAGGAACTCCTCGGAGCAAACCCGCGGATTTCCCGCGCGCAGACGCTCCGCCAGCTCCTCCTGGACCTTGATATGGGCCACGTGCTCCAGCTGAAAGTTCCGCGCCGCCTGGTCCCGGGAAAACTTGCGCTCCAGGGCGGCGTCGATGTCCTTGAGCTTGGAGGGGTTGCCCTCCATGGCGTTGGTGTAATAGCTGTTGACCTTGACCATCAGCCGAGAAACCGACTCCGCGATCAAGGGATGCAGGCCCTTGCCCAGCGCCGCGGAGGCAGAGACGACGCGCAGCGCCAGCTCGTCCAAGCGGGGGGTGGTGGAGGGGAGGGCGGGGAGCATGCCTTAAGTATACTCATAAATTTGCTACATTTCAATGCTGCATCAATATACTTAATAGTTATTAATTTTTAATAACTTTTTATTTTTTAACATTACTTTTATTATATTTTTTTGCTACTTTAAATTGACAATATACAGTTCTCCAACCCCCACCTATCGCGGGGTCCTAATTTTTACTGTAATACTCCGGGCCCTCCGCGCGAATACTTTGTGACGGGGGGTTCCAATGCCGATTTCCATCCAAGGAAACATGAGCCAAGACGCCGTCCAGGACTTCTCAGGCTTCTATGAGGAATGGTTCGACCGGGTCTACAATTACGCCCGTCACCGGACCGGCTCGGCCACGCGGGCCGACGAGATCGTCTCGGACACCTTCTCCCGGGTTTATCAGTCCTGGGCCAAATTCGATCCCGCCAAAGGAGAACGGAGAACCTGGCTCTTTTCCATAGCCTTTCGGGCCGTCGCCGACCACTACCGCTCCGAAAAGCGTCTTTTTTGGATTTCCCTTGGGTTGATCTCGGAGCCCCGGGAGCCCAAGGGAAGTCCGCCCGAAAAATTGGAGGCGTCCTTGGAGCAAAAGCGCCTCCTGGCGGCCCTGGATAGCCTCTGCGACCAGCACCGGGAGATCGTCTCCCTCAAATTTTTCAGCGGCATGACCAACCGGGCCATCGGGGAACTTCTGGGCGTGACCGAATCCAACGTGGCGGTGATCTTGTTCCGCTCCATCCGCAAAATGCGCGAAAATTTTCCGGGGCTGGAGAACGACCATGAATGAACTTCAAGAAGCCGAGGCGTTCAGCAAGGAGCTGGACCAACTCCTTTCGGGAAAGCACGAGGGTCCGCGGACCAAGGACCTGGACCTGGCCGCCATGCTGGGCCGCTGCGACTACGCCGCGGACAGCCGAGTGCGGCGGAGCTTAAAGGCGAAGCTCCTGGAACAGCCGATTCCCGCCCCCCGCCGCTGGTTCCAATCTCCCGCGGTTCGCTGGGGCGCGGCCTTCGCCTGCGCGGGCCTGGCGATGATCGTCGTGATCCCCGCCTACTACATGCCGGGGTTTCAAATGGCGAGCTTGGACGGCGAGATCGGCGGATCGGGAGGGAGTTCTCCCTATAATGGGCAACCCCGGAGCGCTCCGTCACATCTCTTTAGCGACCCCGCGGGAAGGTCGTCTTATTTGAGCTCTCCCATTAGCGGGGGTGGCTCCGCCCAAATGCGCCCTATGGAAATGGCAAGCTTTCGCAAGCTATTCCGGGAGAACCGCGGAGCCCGTTCCAGTGCGGCGGCCGGGCGAAGCTACGACGGCCAGGGCGCAATGTCGAGCCTGGCCCCCGGCTCGCTCCTTGGAGGTGGCGAATCGTCGGTCATTGAACCGCTCAATGTCCGTGACCCCTCCACCCTCATAATGGGCCAGGACAAGAAAGGCCCCCCGTCTCCCGCGCCGACGGGCGCGGAAACCGAGGATAACTTCAACACCGAAGGCTACTCCCACATCATCGAGAATCCGTTCCAAAAAGCCGCCGACGAGCCGCTCTCCACCTTCTCCATCGACGTGGACGCGGCCTCCTACGCCAATGTCCGCCGCTTCTTAAACGAAAGCCGCCTACCGCCCAAGGACGCCGTGCGCGTCGAGGAATTCATCAACTACTTCCGCTACTCCTACCCCCAGCCCGAGAAAGGCAAGCCCTTCTCCATCACCACCGAACAGGCCGCCGCGCCCTGGGCTCCAAAGCACAAGCTGGTCCGCATCGGCCTGCAGGGCCGCCGCCTTCCCATGGAAGCCCTGCCCGCCAACAACCTAGTGTTCCTGGTCGATAGCTCGGGCTCGATGGCCTCCCCGGACAAACTGCCCCTGCTCAAAAGCTCCTTCCGCCTCTTGGTCGATCAACTGCGCGGCAAGGACCGCATTTCCATCGTGGCCTACGCCGGGGCCGCGGGCTTGGTCCTGCCCCCCACGCGCGGCGACGACAAGGGCGCCATTCTGGAAGCCCTCGACCGCCTGGAGGCGGGCGGCTCCACCGCCGGCGGCCAGGGAATCCAACTGGCCTATCAAACCGCCGCCAACGGCTTCCTTAAGAGCGGCAACAACCGCGTCATCCTGGCCACCGATGGGGACTTCAATGTGGGCTTGTCCAGCGAGGGCGAACTGGTCCGCCTCATCGAAGAAGAGCGCAAGAAGGGCATTTTCCTCACGGTTCTGGGTTTCGGGCGCGGCAACTACCAGGATTCCAAAATGGAAAAGCTGGCCGACACCGGCAACGGCAACTACGCCTACGTCGACGACATCCTGGAGGCCCGCAAGGTCCTGGTCCAAGAACTGGGCGCCACCTTGCTGACCTTGGCCAAGGACGTCAAGCTCCAGATCGAGTTCAACCCGGCGCGGGTGCAGGCCTACCGCCTCATCGGCTACGAGAACCGGATGCTGGCGGCCGAGGACTTCAACGACGATAAAAAAGACGCCGGGGAACTGGGCGCCGGGCACTCCGTGACCGCGCTCTACGAGATCATCCCCGTCGGCGTCAAAGCCGACCTAAGGGAGGTCGACCCCCTCAAGTACCAGAAAACCGCGCCCGTGGAAAGCGCCGGGGAAAGCAAGGACCTGCTCACCGTCAAGTTCCGATACAAGGACCCCGACGGCGAGAAGTCCAAGCTCATCGAGCGCCCCCTGGCCGACGCGGACCAAGCGTGGGACGCGGCCTCCGAGGACTTCCGCTTCGCCGCCGCGGCAGCGGGGTTTGCCATGAAACTGCGCGGCTCGGAGCACATCGGCGACTTCGGCTACGCCGAGTTCCAGGAAATGGCCCGCGGCGCCGTCGGCAAGGACGAGGGCGCCTACCGCTCCGAGATGGTCCGCCTCATCGAGAAAGCCCGCCTGCTCCAAAAGTAAAAAGGGGGACACCCCCCATTTTTACCGAAGAATGGTAAAAATGGGGGGTGTCCCTATTTATTCATCAACGGGAAATAGGTATGGTGTCCCCATATTTACCGGGAGGCGAGCATGAACTGTCCCAAGTGCAAGGCCGGGATGACTCCGGTCAAGTTTCAGGAATTTGAGGTCGACCGCTGTGCCAAGTGCGGGGGGCTATGGTTTGACATGCTCGAGGCCGAGGACATGGCCCGGCTCAAGGGCTCCGAGGGAGTCGATAGCGGATCCGCGGCCAAGAAGGTCGATCGGCTGCTCGACAGCATGGCCTGCCCTTCCTGCAAAGGGGTCATGACGCAGTTGACGGTCCCCGACCAGCCCCACATTCACTACGAGGCCTGCGGCCTCTGTTACGGGATTTTCCTGGACGCCGGGGAGTTTCGGGACTACAAAGAGAAGACCTTCACCGAATTCTTCCGCCGCCTCACCGCAACCTAGTAAAAATGGGGACACCCACCATTTTTACCAATCTTCGGTAAAAACGGGGGGTGTCCCCAATTATTTAATTCAGTTCGCGCCGAGGCAGGTGGCTTGCTTCTCGCCGTAGGCGCGGCAGGAGGCGTAGCCCAATTGGGCTCCCAGGCAGGCGCCGTGGGTTCCGCCGTAGCGGCGGCAAGCGCCATAGCCGCCGTACGCGCCCAGGCAAGACCCGTGGCTCTGGCCGTAGGCGCGGCAATCCCCGTATCCCAGCTCCGCGCCCAGGCAAACGCCCTGCTGTCCGCCGTAACGCCGGCAGGCGTCGTAGCCCCCGTTGGCGCCCAAACAAACTCCCTGCGCGCCGCCATAGCGCCGGCAAGAACCGTAGCCCCAATCCGCCCCGAGGCAAACCCCTTGCGCTCCGCCGTAGCGGCGGCAGTCGCCGTAACCGCCCTGGGAACCCAGGCACATGCCGTGCGCGCCGCCGTAGCGCCGACACGCGTCGTAACCGCCGTCGGCCCCCAGGCAGACCCCATGCTGACCGCCGTAGCGGCGGCAGGCGCCGTAGCCCTCCTTGGCCCCTAAGCAAACCCCGTGGGACGCCCCGTAACGCCGGCAGGCCTCGTAGCCCGAGGGAATGCCGCCCTCGTCGTCCTCCATCGAGGTTTTGACCGTGGATGCGGCGGTCGGCGCGCCTAGGATGGAGGCCGGAGCCTCCACGGTGAGCGGGGAAACGACTTGGAGCTGGTCGAAGGCCCGGCAGGCGGGGCCCTCCGCGAAGGCGGCGGGCACCAAGAGGATCAGAAACGACGCGGCAAATAGCTTCATGAATTTTTCCTCGCTAAAACGGGGTTGGTCTATTCTATCACAGACCGCGCCGCAATGGCTTGCCCACCCGCGGTCTAGCGAATGGTAAAAATGGTGGGTGTCCCCATTTTTACTATTTCGGCGCCCAGGAAAGAGGCTAGCGAGCGGACGGCGAGGTCCACGCCTTCCCGGAGCGCGGGCGAGGGCTTGGTCAGGAAGTGAACGCCGCGGATTTCCAGACGGCGCTCGGCTCGGTGGTTCTTAGGGTCCAAGACCCCGACCAGCCGCCCGTCGTGGAGGATCGGCAGGGTGTAGTAGCCGTGGACGCGCTTGGCGGCCGGGGTGTAGACCTCGATCTTGTAGTCCAGCCCGAAGAGGGTCTTGGCCCGGGCGCGGTGCCAGAGCAGGGAATCAAACGGGGACAGGAGCGTCGTTCCTTTAGGAACGGGCGGGGCTTGCAGAGCTTTCAGGTCACCCGCCAACGCGAACCAAGGCTCCGAAGTCCCCTCCACCTTGAGTTCCACGACCTCCCCGCTCTTGACCATCCCCGCCAAGGCCCGCCGCCGAAGGGCCGGGGCCAGGCGCGGGTAGCTTAAATAGGAGCGCAGGTCCGCCTCGGTGGCCGCGCCCATGGCGCGCAAGGACTTGCGGATGTGCCAGCGGGGAAACTCCGCCCGGGGGATCGGCTCCACGGCCGGGTGGACCCGCTCAGCCAGGTCATAGGTCTTGTGGAAATGCTTGCGCGAATGGATGGCCAGCCGTCCGCTGAGCCAGAGAAATTGCAGGGCGTGCTGGGCCGGCTTCCAGTCCCACCAACCCTCGGCCTTGCCTTGGGCCTTCGGGCGGGAGAACGCCCCGGCCGCCAGCGGCCCGCGGCGGCGAATTTCGCCCTCGACCAGCTTCAAAACCTTGCCCGAGGCCTTGAGCCAGTCCGACCAGCCCGTGTGGCTGCCGCGAAAGTCCACCATGGCCCGCCGCCAGCCCGCCAAATCCTCCGCGGCCACCAGGCAGGCGGCATGGGCCCAGTACTCGAATAGCGCTCTTTTCCCGTAGGCCAACGCGTCGACCTTGGCCTTGTCATAAGGCCCGAATCGGCTCCAGAGCGTCAGGTAATGGGCGCGCTCGACCACGTTGATCGAGTCGAGTTGCAGCCCCCCCGCGTCGGCCACGAAGCGCGAAAGGCTTTCCGCGGTGAGCGCGCGGCCCAAAGGCCGGTCCAAGTGCTGGCGTTGGAGGAAAAGGGCGGCCGCCGCCTCGCGAGAAATAGTCGACATCCCGCCTAATATACCAATGATTCCGGCGGCCGGGCCTGGAGAAGAAGGGGGCCTTGAAAATTCACGGCGCCGGGGCTACACTGCTTATCGAGCCCCGCTTTTAGGGCCCAGGAGGGTCCCATGAACCACCCCCATCCCGCCGGGCCGTTGGCCTTATTGCTCGTGTCCCTGGCCGTCCTTCCCGCCCGCGCCCAAGAAGGCGGCCCCAGCGAATTTAAGGATGTGCGGGCCCAACTCAGGGGCGGGCCCGGCCCGTCCGAGCCGATCCCCGGCAAGGCCGTCGCAGGCGCCGCCGCGCCCGAGGCCCCCCGTCCGCCCGACGCTCCCCCCGCATTTTCGATGGGGGAGGTCTCCGGGAGCGTGGACATCGCCGAGAGCAGCCTGCGGATCCTCCTCAACGAGCCGGCGGCGGGAAAGTTCCCTTCCGCCATGCTGACCGAGGCTTCCCAGTTGGAGGCCGCGCAGAGACTGCTGGGCGTGGAGCTTCGAAGCCCCGGACTCTTGAAGCACGAAGGCTTTTCGGATTGGAGGCAATTCCAGGAGGTTCGGCGCCTGTTTAGAAAGCTCGAAGAGAAAAACCAATTCTATTACCACTCGACCGCGGCACCCCCCGTCCAGGGCGCAGCGAGGATCGCGAGCCATGAGTCCAAGGAACGGATCGGGTCCACCGTCGAGGCGGTGGACGTCTCCGGGTTGGTCGACGTCGCCGAGAGCTCCCTGCGGGTCATCCTCAATAAGCCTGCCTCGGGAAAATTCCCAAAGGGAATGGTTTCCGGGGAGCAGAAAACGGCCGCGTGCCTGCGACTGCTCAACATCCAGCTCCGGTTCCCGGGCCTTCTTGAAGGGAAATACTCCTTCCCGTTCGAGTGGAAGCAGTACGCCGGGACGGCGGCCTTGTTCGAGGATTACTCAAAGCGCTGAACCCGGGCCTATGACCCCCGAGGACGGCGGGATTTCCCCGGAGCCCCTCGCGCCCCCCTACAAAAACTCCCGGCTTTGGATCGCCTTCCACGCCGCGGTCATCCTCTTGCCGTTGATAGGCCTGACTTTGGCCGCCCTCGCCTTGACGCTGATCCAGGTCGGGCTTCTCCTCTCAGGCAGCCTGGAGGCGATCCCGCCGGGGATCATTGGCGCCGCCCTCGCGGCCGTGGGCGGCCGGCGGGTCCTGTTCCACGCGCGAAGAATCCGGCTCATGATTCACGGCTGGGAAAAGGCCGAGGACCGGGGCCTGCTCCTGAAAATCGGGGCCGTCCTCGGCGTGCTGGCAATCCTGGCCGGAGTCTTCATCCTGAAAATGGGAGAACTCCTCCGGTCTCCCGACGAAAAGTCCACCCGGGGCTCCCTGGGGGCCCTTCGTTCCGCCCTCTCGATCTACTACGGGGACATGGAGGGCCAATATCCGGACGACCTGGGCGCGTTGACGGTCCAGAAAAAGTACCTGCCGGATATCCCCCGGGCCAAAACGCCGCGGCACCACCGCGCCTCGGCGAAATTCCTCAACGACCCCGCCCCGGACGATTCCGGGGGGTGGCACTACAACAACACCGCCGGGGACGCCAACGCCGGCGTCGTCCGGGTCAACTGCACCCACACCGACGTCAAGGGCTCGGTCTGGAATTCTTACTAGGGCCAGGTCTTATCTCCATCGGCCCTGTGCCCGGGGATGGGCCGGCGCGAAAGCGGCGGCCTCTGGGGCCCCGGGCCTAGGGTTATGCGGGTCCGTCGGGACGGGTCCCATATGCGGTAAAATATACGCAGTGTCCTCCGCCACCCCCCCCAAGAACCCGCCCGACGCTTCGGCTTTGCGCCAGGCCTCCGAAATCCTGAAAGCCGTGGCTTCGGACCGGACCTTGCTGGCCAAACTCTCCCGGGAAGAGCGCGTGGCCCTCATGCTGGCCGCCGGCCGCGTCTCCCGGCCCGAACGCCACGAGCACACCGCCCTGGCCCGCGCCCTGCGCTCCGAGCGCCGCAAGGAAAAGAACCTGGCCGACCGGGCCGTGCGCGCCTCCACCCAAATCCGGGCCGTCCGCAAGGAAGCCGTCTTCACCGCGCCCGAGCGGGTGGCCGCTCCCCTCGCCCCGGAAGGCCCCGAACTCTCCGAGCCCCGGCACTGCTACGTCTGCAAGGACGACTTCCGCCGCCTGCATTTCTTCTACGACTCCATGTGCGGCCCTTGCGCCGAGCTCAACTACGCCAAGCGCTTCCAAAGCGCCGACCTCACCGGGAAAGTGGCCGTCATCACCGGCTCACGCCTCAAGATCGGCTACCAAGCCTCGCTCATGATGCTGAGGGCCGGGGCCACGGTGGTCGCCACCACCCGGTTTCCGCATGATTCGGCGCGGCGCTACTCTAAGGAAAAGGATTTCGCCAACTGGAAAGACCGGCTGCGCATCCACGGCCTGGACCTGCGCCACTCGCCTTCGGTCGAGATCTTCTGCCGCTACCTGGAAACTTCTCTCCCGCGCCTGGACATCCTGGTCAACAACGCCGCCCAAACCGTCCGCCGCCCCCCGGCCTTCTACGCCCACTTACTGGAATACGAGTCCCTGCCGCATGAGGCCCTGCCCGAGGAACAGCGGCGCGTCCTGTCCAGCCATCGCTCGCTCTTGTCCATGTTGGGAGCGGCCCACGCCGCGCTCCCCGGTTCCACCATGGAAGAAGACGCCACCGGCATGGCCGTCTGGCACCGCGGCACCCAAGGCGCCGGCCTGCGGGACTGCGCTGCCCTCTCCCAGCTCAAATACGCCTACGACGAGGCCGCCGTCGGCCTGGACGTCTTCCCGCAAGGCCGCACCGACGCGGACCTTCAGCAGGTGGACCTGCGCAAAATGAACTCCTGGCGCATGACCTTGGCGGATGTTCCCACCGCCGAGATGCTGGAGCTCCAACTCATCAACTCCGTGGCCCCCTTCATCCTCTGCGCCAAGCTCAAGCGCCTGATGCTGAGGACCCCCAACCGCGACAAGCACATCGTCAACGTCTCGGCCATGGAAGGCAGCTTCTCGCGCCGCACTAAGACCGACAAGCACCCCCACACCAATATGGCCAAGGCCGCGCTCAACATGCTGACCTTGACCTCGGCCCCGGACTACGCCCAGGACGGCATCCACATGAACGCCGTGGACACCGGCTGGGTCACCGACGAGGACCCCGCGCATCTGTCGAGCCGCAAGCAGGAGGTCCACGATTTTCAGCCGCCGCTGGACATCGTGGACGGGGCGGCGCGGGTGTGCGATCCGTTTTTTTTGGGGCTGATTGAGGGACGGCACCTGTGGGGGAAGTTTTTTAAGGACTACCGGCAGACGAGCTGGTAGGCACGCCCCCCGCGCCATGATGATTCAAGGGTTTCACCGGCGAGACCGGCACGCGAATTAAGTTCTATGTTTTTTCAGATTGCGGTATTTATTTAAATTCTGACAAGAATTCCGCGATGGCCTTTATTGATATTACAAGAGCCAAGCCGGAGTTATGAGGAAGGCTCATTTCAACACCATTTTCACCCTTAAATACCACATTGTCGGATTCGAATCCACGAATAATTCCACAAAAGCGGTAATCTAACTGCGCACCACCCTCCGTTTTGGCACCGGTCCGAAGAAATACAGGAGAACCACTATTCCCATGATTCACCATTGCATCAATGAAGAAGTTTCTTCCATCTGGCAATGAGGCAACCTTGCCGAACCGAGCAATCGGCGTCTTGAATGCCAATTGCGGTGGTAAATTAACCTTGGCCCTTGCCCCCTGGAAGTGGATAGTCTCTTGTGGAATTATATAGCCGAGACCTTTCCCCAGCGGAAATCCCAGGAACATCACATTTTTTCCGGGCAGAACATCACCTTCTGAAGCAAATTCTTTCTGACTTAACGAATCTTCCTTATCGCCGCCGGGCCTAATAATCCTCGATGGGACCCCCTGCTTTTCCGTTTTTATCTCATAACCCATGCTCAGTAGCCGTGAAATTGATTCCGCACCCGGGGCAGTAAACAACGCCAAATCCAACGAGGCATCGCCTTTAATGAATCGAATCGGAAATTCTTCCAAAGCTCCTTTCAAGTCGGTGAAATATGCAACGACAACATCATTAGTCGAACCCAACAAATGGTAGTTTGTCAGAATGAAAGAACCCTTCGGGGAGTCGACTATAACGCCAGTTTGCCTTTTCCCATTAGATTTATTCGTCAAAGGCATTACCGTCGGACTAATTTTTCTCACCAAATCAGCAGCAAGCTCTCCCTCCCTTGACCAATAAATATCCGAAGCATCGGCCATGAGGGAGTCTGGACTCAGAATCAACAACAATCCGACAAAAATTATCTTTGGAATTCTTTTGAATATTTTCATCTACGCCCTCATCCCCCTTACCTCGCCCCACCCTCCACCTTCCCCAACTTCTCCCTAACCGAATCCCGAAACCCCGCCAACGCCGGTTTAAGCGCCGCCGCGCGGTCCAACTCCGCCAGCGCCTGGGCCGAATCGCCCCCCAACATGCTCCGCGCCATCCCCAGGATGAACCAGGCGTCCGCGTCCGACGGATCCAGCTTCGCCGCCAACTCCGCATCGGTCATGGCCGCCCGCCACTTCTTGGCCTTAAACAACGCGTCGGCCCGCATCC
>CAYHPY010000043.1:0-27874 GCA_964358485.1 uncultured Elusimicrobia bacterium | reverse complement strand
AGCGCCCACAGCGCGGAGAGCAGGTCCACGCGCGCGTCGTCCAGGATTTCGGGGACGGGCCGGGGGCGCGGCGCCGACCACCGGCCCCGCTCCAGGAGATTTTCCAAATCGGCGATTCGCGCGGCCGCGGCCCCCGAGGCCTCGAGTGACCGCGCCGCTTCGGCCTGACGCAAGGCCTCCCGGAAGTAGCCCAGCCCCTTGAGCGCCTTGGCGGCTTTCAACTTCAGCCCCGGGTCCCGGGGCGAAAGGGCGATGGCCTCCTTGAGGGATTTCCACGCCGGTCCGGCCATCCCAAGGGAGGCCTCCAAATCGGCGCGCAATTCCCAGACTCCCGGGGCCCGAACTCCGCCGGAAATGACCGCGCGGCACTCGGCCAGGGCCGGCTCCAAGCGCCCCGCCTCTTTGAGCGCGACGGCCGCGCCCAGCCGGACTTCGGGGGAAGCCCCTTTGAGATGACGAACGCGATCCAATAGGGGAGCCTGGACCGCGGCGTCGAGTCCCGTCCGCGCCCGGGCCGAGTCCAGCCAGGTCCGGGCCTCGGCGTAGGAGGGCAGAAGCCCGAGCGCCGCCTCCAGATCGGCGACGGCCGCGCTTAATTCCCCGCGGGCCAGGAGCAGTTCCCCCCGCCAGGCGCGCGCCCAGGGGGACCGGGGGTCGAGCTTCAAGGCGCGGTCGAAATCCTTGCGGGCACCGGCCCAATTCCCGTCGCGACGGGAAATCGCGCCCCGCCAGGCGTAGACCCAGGCCCAATTCGGATCGGCGCGGACCGAGGCGGGTTCGGCCCCCAGGATGTCGTAGGCGCAGGAACAGCCGCCGTCGATCCGGAGGGCTTCCTGAAAGTCGGCCAGGCCGGCGGCGGACTTTCCGGCATCCCGGCGGGCTTCCCCGAGCAGGGCGCGCGCCCACGCGCAGGCCGGGTCAAGGGCGACGGCTCGGGCCAGGGCCGCCTCGGCTTCCCGGCCGAGGCCTTGCTTACGCAAAATCTCGCCCCGCCAGGCCTGGGCCTTGGCGTCCCCCGGCGCCAGCGCGACGGCCTTCTCCGCGTCCCGGCCGGCGTCCTTCAAATTTCCGCTTTGACGCAGGGCCTTGGCCCGAACCACCAGGGGCCAGGCCGCCGACGGGTCGATTTCGACCGCGCGCCGGGCCGCCTCCACGGCCTCTTCGAAACGGCCGAGGTTTCGCAGAGCTTCGGAGCGGAGGACCCAGGAAGAGGGGCGGGAAGGGTTGAGTTCCAGGGCGCGATCGGCCGCGGCCAGCGCCCCTTGAAAATCCAGGGCGGCCCGCTTGGCGGCGCCCAGGCTGACCAGCGGCTCCGGGGCGCCCGGTTGGAGAGCCGCCAAAGTTCGGCGGTCGGCCACCGCGCGACCGTGCTCCCGAAGACAGCGCCAGGCTTCGCTGCGGAGTTCCAAGGACGCTTTGTGCTCGGGGATCACTTCCAGGATATCTCCCAATATCTCGGCCGCGGCGGCGTGTTCGCCGGCGCGGGCGAGGGAAACGGCTTTTTCCAACAACGGAGCCAACACTACGGAAGAAGAATCTAAACGGCCAAGTTTAAACAGAACAAGTGAGAGCCAAGCCCGGCTGCGCCGGCCATTGGCATCCAGTTCCCCCGCTCTCGTAAAATCCCGCGCTGCCTCCTCCCATCGCCCCAACGCCGCCGCGGCCTCCCCCTTCCATTCCGAGATCCACGCCGAGCGCGGGTCCAGGCTTTCGGCGCGGGCCAAATCCTGGAGCGCGCCTCCGCGATCCCCTTGCTCGAATCTCAGGCGCCCCCGCCAGGCCCAAGCGTTGGGGTAAGCGGGGGACAGGCGCGCGGCGGCGTCCAGGTGCGCGCGCGCGGCTTTCGCCTCCCCCGACAGCCAGAGCGTCCGGCCCAGCCACGCCCGCGCCCAGCCCCGTCCGGGCTCGAGCTTCAAGGCCCGCTCCAAATCCTTGCGGGAGCCCTTCCAATCCCCGGCCCTCAGCCGGACTTCCCCGCGCCAGGCCCAAGCCGCGGCGCAGGCGGGAGCGGTTTTCAGGGCCTCGTCCAATTCCCGCAGGGCCTGGGGGGCGCCGTCGGGATTGGGGCAGAAGGAATGTTTCGGGTCCAGGGCGCACGCCCGTTCCAACTCGGCCAGGGCCGGGATCGTCCGGCCCAGGCCCCGCAGGGCCAGGCTCTTCTCGGCGAAAGTCCAGGCGTAGGGTGGATCCAGCGCCCCGGCCAGTTCCAGGTCCGCCAGCGCTTCCTCATAAAGTCCCAGGGCGCGCCGCGCGCCGCCGCGCCAGGCGTAGCCGAATTCGTAGGAAGGGTCCAGGGCCAGGCCCCGGTCGAGCTCGCGCAAGGCCTCCCGGGGCTTGCCGGTCCGGCGGAGAATCTCGCCCCGCCAGCAATGATACCAGCCGCACCCCGGTTCAAGCTTCAGCGCGCGGTCGATGGCCTCCAAGGCCGGGCCCGGCCCGACCTTGCTCATGCGGGCCCGGCTGAGATAGGCCCAGGCGTAGGAACAGCCGGGCTTGAGCTTGAGGGCGGCCTCGAAATCCCGGACCGCCCCGTCGAAATCGTTGAGCTCCGGAAAACGCTTGGCGTCTCCTCGAAAGACCAGCATCCAGTAGTCCCGGGGCCGCCGGGCCAGCCAGCGGTCGGCCGCCGCGACCACCATCTTGAGCGACCGGCTTTCGTAGTCGCCGGTCGCGAACCGGAAATAAGCCGCCCCTTCGTCCAAGAGTACGGCTTTTTCGTTGTCGGCGACAAATCCCTTCAAGTTCCCCGCCCGCCGCCGGACATCGCCCCGGAATTGATGGAGCCAGCCCTCGCCGGGTTCCAGGTCCAGGGCCCGGTCCAGGCGCTTGAGCGCGCCGCGCCTGTCGCCCAAATCCTCGAGGGCCAAGGCCCCCGCGATCCAGGCCGAGGCGCAGGCGGGGTCTTTCCGGGCGGCTTGGTCGGCCAGCCCGAGCGCGCGGCGGGCCGCGTCCTTGGCCGCCGCCGATTTCGCCAGGCGGGAAAGCCCGTCGGAACGGCGCGCGAAACCCGACCGGGGCGCCCCGGCCAGGATTTCCAACGCCTCCCGCCCCCAGGCCCAAGGCGTCCCGGGAGAAGGCGAGGCCGGGGATTCGCCGCCCAAAACTTTCCGAAAAAGGGCGGCGCGCCGGAAACCCCACCGGGGCGAGCGGCCGCAACTGACCAGGCGTTCCAGGGCTTCGGGCGGCCCCCCCGGGATGGGACGGATTTTGGCTTTGGAGATGTTCGACCTCCCGGCCATTGTAACGAAATTGAGTTCGGGCTGGAAGGCGGGGGCGGTCAGTGGTTGCGGTAAATGTGCTCCCAGAGCTTGAGGGAGCCGTTCATGCGCATGATGGCCATGACGGCCGAGGTCATGGCTTTCTTGATCAGCTTGGCGGGCTTGGCCCCGGGCGCGGCGAGCCCGGCCTGGAGCTCCACGCGTTCGAGGGTCAGTTGTTCGACGAAGGGCCGCCGCTCCTCGGAGAGACCCGAGAGGCCGGTGAGGGCGTTTAGGATGAAATCAAGCTGGGCCAGTTCCGCGTTCCAATCGATGATCCGGTCGGGCTTGGCGGCGAAGGACGGCTCAAATCCCGCCCCCGCCATGGTCTCCAGGGCCCGGAGCAGGTCGCCGGCCGCCCGCTCCATGAAATCGAAATCCACCTTGTCGATGGTGTCCTCGGGAGTGTGGTATTCCGGGGGAATGCCGGAGGTGGCGAAGATAAAGGGGACTTTGAGATCCCGAAACGGACCGTAGTCCGCCCGGGGGATCATGGGGCCGCTCGGCTCGATGGCGTAGACCCCCATGACCCGCGACAGCGCGTCCTGAGCGGGATCTCCGGCCAGTCCCCGCGCCAGGGCGTAGGTCTGGGCGCTGGATTCGCTCCCGATCAGATAAAGGTGCGGGGCCAGGCCCGGGATGAACGAGCCGCCCACCATGTCCAGGACCACGGCCGCTTTGATTTTTTCGGCCGGGCAGGCCGGATTTTCGGCGTGATAGGCCGCGCCCTTGAGGCCCCCGCCCATGGGAAGCGCCGCGCCTTCCTCATAATCGGAGGCCAGGACGATGACGGTCCGGTCCGTGCCTTGAGCCGCCAGGCGGCGGCCCAGTTCCAGCATCATGGCCACGCCCGAGGCGTTGTCGTTGGCCCCGGGCTGGATCTTTCCGCCCGCCTTGCCCCAATGGTCGTAATGGGCTTCCAGGTAAACGCATTCCTCGGGCTTGGCCCGGCCCGCAATCCGGCCCACCACATTGGTCCCGATCCGGTGGCCGAAGAGATTTTTACGCACGCTCTGGAAGTAGGTGCCGCCGTCCCCCGCGGGAAGAATTCCCGCGGCTTTCATTTTCGCGACGATGTGGTCCCGGGCCGCCTCGGAGCCCTTGGACATCGGCGCCCGCCCCGCCAGGGCCGGGGCCGATAAAAAGGCGACGGTCTCGCGCATGGATTCGGCCGGGGTCGGCGCGGTGGGCGCGCCGGCGTGCTCTCCGGCGGGGGATTCCACCTCCGGGGCCGTCATGCCCCACAAGGAGGGGAGTTCGAAGGCGCGGGCCGCGCTGGAAAAGAACAGGGCCAGGGCCGGGAAAACCAGGGAGGTCAAACGCATCCTTAATAGGCTAGCAGGTGGGACGCCTATAGAGGATGGGGCCTTGGGCCTAAGGGGGTGAGGGCAAAATGCCTAGATTAATTTGCGTATTTCGGGCTAGCGGGGCAGGAAAGTGGTCGTGGAGAAAAAAATAAATACTGAAAAATTAAAGATAAACAATAAATTCGCTTTCTCCGGGGAAAGTTAAAAGCAAAAAAATACATAAAAAATAAAGATATAACGAAATGAAGGCGACCAAGGAACGAGAGAGGGCCGCCTGGCGGCGGCGTCAGCCCTCCCCCCTGGCCCCCGCCTTTTCAATGGTCAAGGCGGCCTTCAGGTCCTCTTTGGCGCGGGCGTGGTCGCCCAGCTCCAGCGCGGCTTTGGCGCGCAGGATCAGCGCCTCGGAATGGCGGGGATTGGCCAGCAGGGCCTGCTCGGCGTCGGCGCGGGCGCCGGCGGGGTCGCCTCCGGCCAGGCGGGCCTTGGCGCGGAAAATGAGAATGCGGTCCCTCAGCCAGCCCGCTTCCAGCCCGGCCTCGAATTCCTCGGACAAGGCTTGCAGGCGCCGCCCGGCGGCAACCGTGGCCGCCGGGGTGTTGCGGCGGACGGCCTCGTCCAGGTCGGCCAGGGCCTCCGGCAGGCGGCCCAAATGGCGGCGGGCCTCGCCGCGCAAAGCGAAGGCCCAGGCCGTTCCGGCGCCGCCCGAAATGGCGGCGGATAAATTCTCGTGGGCGAGCGGACAATTTCCGTCTTTGAGCAAACGCTCGCCCGCCCTCAATTGTTCCCATGGCCCGTTTTTTCTCGTTTCCGTTCGGTTCCGTTTCCCCTTTTTTAGTTTTATCGCCCCCAAAACCGCCAAGTCCTTAAACAGCCGGAAGACCTGGCCGTCCAAAACCTCCTGGGGCAATTTCAGTCTCCGGCCGGCCAGGTTTCTAATTTCACCAATCGATCTCCGGCCATCCACCATCCGGAGAATTTCCAGATAGCTCCGCGGAAGAATCCGCCGCGGATTGGCCGCGGAAGCCTCCCCGCGGGCCGGATTGCGGAGGATGACCAGCCGGGAGGCGGGAGACAGGCGGCCGCGCTTGGAATCCGGCAGAAACGCCGTCTCCAAGCGCCGGGGCAGAGCCCAGGACGGAACCCGGTCGTCCGGGATGTCCCGGAGCTTGGCGTTGCGCTCGGCGGCCTTGGCCCGCGCCCCGCGGGCGGGGCCTTTGAGAAAGCCGGTCTCGACGATGGCTAAAATTTGGCGGGTCCAGCGCTTGAGCTCGAGCTTGGTGCCCTCCCATTGCCAGGTGTGCTCGGCGCCGCTGGAGCCGAAAAGCAGGGACTGGGTGGTGTAGTCCCGCTCGAAGTGATAGTTGAGCCCGGAGGCCACCGCCACGAAGGACATCTTGTCCGACAAGTCCAAGGGCGCGCCTCCCGACCACCCCTTGCGCGCCTCTTTCCACCAACGCGCGGCGTTGGGGTCGTGCCCGTACCAGTAGCGGACCAGGGCTAGGAAGGAATTGCCCACCTCCCCGCAAAAACGGGAGTAATCCTCCCACAAAAGGCGCCGCAAGGCGGGGTCTTTCTCCCGCCGCGCCGTGGCGAAAGTGTAGGCGGCGCGGTGGCCGGAAAGATGGGCCATGAGCACCCCGGAGGAGAGCAAGGGATCGATGAAAAAAGCGGAGTCTCCCGCCGCCGCCCAGCCGGGGCCGCACACTTGCCCGCCGGTGAAGGACCAATCGGAGACCGTGAAAAATTCCTTGCCCGGCTCGGCCGGGTCCAGGCCCCGGACGCGCTCGGCGCCCTTGAGCAGAGGCCAGATTTCCCCGCACCGCCGCAGGGCCCCTTCGAAAAAACCGCGGAAATCCCCCCCGGCCTTACGCCGGATGTAGTCGGCCTTGGAGACCAGCCCCACCGAGACCAAGTCGTCGGCCAGCGGAATGTACCAAAACCAACCTTCCGGGACCGAGCAGACGAAAATTTTGGTCTTGTCCGGGTGGCCCGCGTACTTGAACTTCCACTTGGCGCCCCGGAAGTAGGCGTAGCCCGCGGCGTTGCGCAAGTCCGGGCGGTACCGGCGGGAGGCGCGCAGTTCCGGGATGAACCCCGCCTGCCCGGTGCAGTCGGCGGTGCGCGCCGCGCGCAGGACCTCCCGCTGTCCGCCGGGCCCTTCCACGACCAGCCCCGTCACCTTCCCGCCGGCCCGCGTGGGCTCCACCGCCCGCCAGCCCAGGCGGACCTCCGCCCCCAGGGACCGGGCGTTGTCGAGGAGAATTTGGTCGTAGCGGGAGCGCAGAACCTGCCAGGAGAACTCCGTGTCCAGCGCGCGCCCGTGCTTGCGGATCATTTCCAGGTTGAGGTTGTTGAAATCCGCGTCCCAGGGCTTGCGGTCCTTGCCCCAGACGAAGACGACCCCGATTTTTCGGGGAAAACCGGCGCGGTTGAGCTCTTCGTAGGCGCCCAGTTCCTTGAGCACGGGGATCATGCCGGGCAACAGCGACTCCCCGATCCGGTGCCGGGGAAAAACCGCCTTGTCCAAAATCAGGACGCGCGCCTTGGGGTCGAGCTTGCGGGTGATGCCCGCCAGGGTCGTCCCCGCGGGACCGGCGCCCACCACGATCAGATCGTATTCGGCCGCCATGTTATTACCGCGCCGCCGGCTCCAGCAAATCGTCGGCCGAAAAGCCGCCGCCAGGACCCGCCAGCCGCTCGGCCTCGCCCGGGCCGGGGCGCTCGCCCCGACGCACGGCCCGGGCCAGGGGTTGGTCGGGATTGCGCGCCAGGGCGTGGGCGGCCGCCCGCGAGGAGCCGGCGCGATCGCCCAAGGCGCGCAAAACCCAGGCCGTCATGGCCCAGACCCGATCCGAATTTCCCCCTTCCCGGGCCAGGAGATCGCCGCAGGCGCGGGCGGCCCGCTCCCAGCGCCCCAAGCGCGCCGCGGTCCCCGCCAACCGCCACTGCAGCCACGGACTGTGGATGCGCAATTGGGCCGCGGCCTCGAAATCCCGGAAGGCGTCCCGCCATCGGCCCAAACGCGCGCGGGCCTCCCCGCGCCACGCCAGGGCCTCGCCGCAAAATTCCTGAAGCCGGAGCGAGCGGTCCAACGAGGACAAAGCCGCCTTCTCCCGGCCCAAGGCGAGCAGGCACGCCCCGGCCCCGGCCCAAGCGTAGCTCAAATTGCCTTTGCGCGCGGCCGAAAATTCCGGGAGCGCCGCCGCGGGATTACCAAGGCGCCGGAACGCCTCCCCGCGCCACAAATGGGTCCACGGGTCGGAAGGAACCAAGGCCCCGGCCGCGTCCAGATCGGCCAGGGCGCCTTTTAAGTCGCCCAGGAGGAGCTTCGTCTGCCCCCGCCACGCCAAGGCCCAGGCCGTCCGAGGGGCCGCCTCCAGAAAACGGTCCAGAATTCTCACCGACCGGCGCGCGGCGGGATTGGGATGGCTCATGCTGATCCGGTGCTCGACCCAGATCCCGGAGCGGTCCACGGCAGCGGCCTCCCGAAGGGTGGCCGCCGCGCCGCGCGCGTTGCCGCGGCACAGCCGCGCCTCGGCCAAGGGATAGAGCGTCGTCGGATAGTAAGGGTTGAGCGCCCGCGCCCGGACCAGGAGTTTCTCGGCCTGCCTCCACTTTTTCAATTCGGCCAGGGAAACCCCCAGCCAAGACCAGCCCCGGTCGTATTCCGGCAAGAGGCGAATGGATTCCCGGAGATCGGCCAACGCCCCCGCGGTGCGTTTGAGGACGAACCGGGCCCGGCCCCGCCAACCCAAGACCATTCCTCGGCGAAAACGATCGGGCCCGGCCAAACGCAAAGCCCGGTCCAGGTCCGCGGTCAGGCTTCGGTCCCGGAGATCGGCCTTGGCCCGCGCCAAAAACAGAAGCGGCAATTCGGACTTGGGCAGCAGGCGCCCGGCCGTCTTGAAATCAAGGACGGATTCCTCGAAGCGGGCCTGATACCAGCGGCAAATCCCGCGCAAGATGTAGGGCCACGCCCAATTGGGCGAAAGCTCCATGGCCCGCTCAAAATGCCCGGCGGCGCGGGTGTAGCGGCGACGCATTTCCAGGGACAATCCGCACAGCAGCTGCGCCCAGGCGGCCGAGGGGTCCAGCTCCGCCGCAGCCTCGAAATCGGCCAGGGCGGCGGGGCTTAAACGGACCGAGCCCCAATAGGGCTCCCACTTGGCCAAGCCGCGGAGAATCAGGCGGGCCGCCTCCGGGGAGGCGCCTCCCTCCGGCGCGCCCGCCTCGAAAGCCGAAAAATCCCGCCCCACCCGCTCCAAGCCCTTCAGATCCTTGAGGGCGTTTTGGCGGTAGAACAAGAGCGCGTGCGCGCCGTACCCCCGCAGGAGGGCCGCTTCCCGGGCCGAGGAGCCGGGTCCCAGGACGGCGTTGAGGTCGGGACCGGTCACCCGAGCAGACCTTGCATGCGGGCGCGCTCCTCATCGTTGAAGAGGTAGGGGAAGTCCCGCAGGGCGGCCCGATAGTCGGCCACCGCCTTCGCGGAGCGCCCCGCCCGTCGGTGGATCTCGGCCCGAAGCACCAGGGCTCGGCCCATGTTCGGGGCGATCTCCAGGCAGCGCTCGGCCGCCGCCAAGGCGCGCCGGTCGTCGCCCAAAACCAGACGGGCTTGAGCCGAAAGAAGATACGCCTCGGGATATTTCCCGTCCAACTTCAGGGCCAGATCCAAGGCGCGCAGGGCGTCTTTGGCCGCCCGCGCGCGGCCGCCATTGGCGGCCGCTTCCATGAGGAATTTCGCCCGCATCCAATGAACCCAGGGAGTCGACGGCTTGGCCTTCAACACCAGGGAAAGGCAGGCTTGCGCCTGTTTGGCTTGGCCCAGCCGGAAACGCGATTCGGCCAGCCACTGGTAGGCGATCCAGAATCTCCCGTCCAGGGCCACGGCTTTTTCCAAGCGCGCCGCGGCGTCCTCCGGGCGCCCCGCCTGCAGCAGCGCCCAGCCGTGCCAGGCGCGGGCGATGGAATGCTGGGGGTCCAGGGCGCAGGCCCGCTCCAGCTCCAAAACGGCGGCGGACAGCTCCCCTTGCTGGGCCTTGAGTTGCGCCCGCCAGACGCGGAGGGAAGCCACGCTGGGCCAGCGCCGCACGGCGCGGTCGAGTTCCTTGACCCCGGCGGCCAATTCCCCGGCGGAGGGCGGCCCGCCGGTCTTGAAGGCCCAATGATACCGGTGATCCAGGGCGAAGGCCCGGTCCAGGTCCGACGCCGCGCCCGGAAAATCCCCGAGCGCGCGGCGGGCCATGGAACGCTCGTAGTAAGTCAGGCTGTAGAACGGGTCCATGACCAAGGCGCGGTCCAAATCGGCCAGGGCCTCTTGGGGGCGGCCCAATTTTCTCAACAGGCCCCCCCTCCAAACGAATGCCCGGTGGTAAAAGGGCTGGCGGCGCAGGCTCTGGGCGAAATCCCGGAGCGCGGCGTCGTTTTTCCTAAGCACCCGGAAGGCGTTGGCGCGCCAGGCGTAGACCCAGCCGCAATGCGGCGCCAGGCGGATGGCGCGGCTCAGGTGCATGACCCCTTCCGTGGCGCCGGCGGGGGCATAGCAGGAGGCCCGCCCGAAAAAGGCGTGGGCCCAGGGAAGGTCCGGGTGCCGCCGCGCCAGGCGCCGCACGAAGCCGTAATCCTCGGCGGGAAAATGGGAGAAATGCGACTGGGTGGCCTCGCGCCGGTAATACGCGCCCACCGTCTCCGGTTTTTCGAAGGCGAATTTCACGATGCGCCGCCGATAGGCGCGGGCGTCCACGGCCAACGAACGGTCGATCTGCAGGGTGATAAATCCAAGCACGGGGCTGACGTCGTAGGCGGCTCGGAAGGCGCGCACGGCCTCCTTCTCCGTTGGCGCGATGCGGGAAAGCAGAAGGTGCGCCGCGGAACACACGGGGTCCAAACGCGCGGCTCGCCTGTAGCAGGCCGCCGCCCGGG
The DNA here is from genome assembly GCA_964358485.1 of uncultured Elusimicrobia bacterium. Lineage (GTDB taxonomy): Bacteria > Elusimicrobiota > Elusimicrobia > UBA1565 > UBA9628 > CAYHPY01. The sequence goes on along the minus strand of CAYHPY010000043.1, from coordinate 17,391 downwards.
CAGGGAGCTTAAGGGATTCGAAGGCGCGCCCGGAAAGAATGGCCGCGAGGGCGCCTGCCGGGGCCAATTTTTGCAAGACACGAAAATCGGAGAGCGCTTCCTTAGGACGGCCGGCCAAGAGCAGGGCCGCGCCACGGTAGAGCCGGGCCGAGGGAAGGCGGGGATCGGAGGTTACGGCACGGTCAAGGGTCTCCAAGGATTGGCAACGGCTCAAGTCAAGTTCCGCCAAACAAGAGAGGGCCGGGGCATGCCCCGGCTTCAAATCCAACGCCCTGCGGAAATCCGCGGCCGCGCCGGGCAGATCCCCCAGAAGGCGCTTGCAGCGCCCAAGACGGGTGAGCGCCTCGGGGGTCGTTTTCGCCTTCAGGTGGGACTCGGCCGCGTCGCGCGCCGCGTCGATCTCCTTGCCGTAAAGCTGGCGGAAATAGGACAGCTCGTACTCCGGGATGTGCGGCGTCCCGAACCGGACGCAAAGGTCGTCGAGTTTCTCCCAAGCCTTCAAGGGATCAAGCGTTTCCATCAAGCAGCGCCTCCGCGCGGGTCCTCTCCTCCAGATTGAACAAAAAAGGGAAGCGTTCCAAGGCGGTCCGGTAGTCCTGGAGCCCTTCCACCGGCCGGCCCAGCCTCCGGCGCAATTCCCCCCGCAGGACGTAGCCCCGGCCCAGGTTCGGCGAGATCATCAAGGCCCGGTCGATGTCGCGTTCGGCGCCCTTGAGGTCCCCCAACTCCGCCCGGGCGCGGGCGGCCAGGAAATACCCCTCGGCGTGGCGCCCTTCCGCGCGCACCGCGCGCCGGATTTCCTCGAGCGCCCTCCGGGGCCGCCCCCACCGCATGAAGAGCTCGGCCTTGGCGTGCAGGACCCACCAGGTCTTGGGCTTGGCGGCCAAAACCCGGTCCAGCAGGGCGACGGCGTCCTCCCGCCGTCCCGACTCGAAAAGCGCCCGCGCCAGCCAACCCGCCGCCGTCCACAGCCCGGGCTCCAAATCCAGCGCCCGGCGCAACGGTCCGCAGGCCGCCCGGGCCTGTCCGGATTCCAGCAGGGCCCAACCCAGCCAGGCGTGGGCCAGCGAATGGTTCGGATCCAGGCGCGCGGACCGCTCCAAGTCGCGCAACGCGCCGGGCAAATCCCCGGTTTCCGCCCGCAATTGCCCGCGCCAGACCCAGAGGGAGGCGCAGGACCCCGCCGCTTTCACGGCCCGGTCCAACTGGGCCAACCCCCGCGCCCGTTCCTTGAGCCCCGGCTCGCGTCCAACGGCGAACACCCAACGGTAACGGTCATCCAACCGGAAGGCCCGGTCCATGTCCGAGGCCGCGCCGCGCCAATCCCCCAGGGCCCGCCGCGCCAGGGAGCGTTCGTGCACCGCGAACGGGTACCAATCGTCCACGGAGACGGCCCGCGTCAGATCCGCCAAGGCCTCCTCGGCCCTCCCCAGGCCGCGGAGCAGGGCGCCCCGCCACGGGTAGGCGCGGTGGTAATAGGGCTGCAGCCGCACCGCGTCATCGAAATCCCGGACCGCGTCGGAGGCCTTTCCCGCTTTGATCTTGGCCAAACCCCGCCAGGCCCGATACCAGCCCTGTTTGGACGAGCGGCGGATGGCCCACTCGATGGCCTCCCGCCCGGCCTTGAGCCGCCCCGCCTCGGGAGGACAGCGCAGGGCCCCGCGGGCGACCAAGGCCGCCGCCCATGCCGCCCTCGGCCGGGCTTTCCACAACCGCCGGGAATCGGCGTACTCCTGAAGGTGGAACGGGGCGTAATGGATGTCTTCCTGACGGTAATACCAGCCCGCGCGCTCCGGCTCGGCGAAGGCGAATTTCCTCAGCCAGGCCAGATAGTCCCCCCAGGACCGGCCGGGCTTCCATTTGGAGAGGGTGATCAAACCGTAGGTCGGGTCGGCGTCCAAGGCGCCCTCGCACGCGCGGCGCGCGCGCGCGGGATCGGTTTCCGCCCGGCTCAGGCACAGGAAGGGAGCGGCGCAGCCCGGGGCCAGGCGCGCGGCCTGGCGATAATGCCCGACGGCTCCGCGCCGGTTTCCTTGAAGTTCCTTGGCGCGGGCGAGCAGAATTTGACCCAAGGCGGATTTCGGCTCGGCGCGGCAAAAGGCGGCGAGATCGGCGACGGCGCCGGTCCGATTTTTTCGAAGCAGGCGGGCCGCCCCCAAATACAGCCGCGCCCAGGACGGGGACCCGACCGCGCACGCCGCGGCCAGGGCCGCCTCCGACTCGGGCCGGTCCAAGGTCAGTTCCGCCAGCCACACCCGGGCGTCGACGCAAGCGGGCTCAAGGTCCAACGCCCGCCGAAAATCCGCGGCCGCGCCGGAGGGGTCTCCTAACAGCCGGCGCAGCCGTCCGCGCCGGCTGTAATTTTTTCCGTTTTGGTTCCGTCCCAATTCCTTTTCCGCCCGGGCCAACTCTTCCGTTAGTTCCGTTCCGAACAATGTCCTGAAAAAATCCAGGTCGAACTCCGGAATAAACGGCAACCCAAACCGCGCGCTCAAATCCTGGATTTTTTCCCAGGGCCGGAGGCGGTTCAAAATCGCGCCCTGGGCAAAATTCATGCCAGCAGAGCGCTCACGCGCGTCCGCTCCTCCTCATTGAGCAAGTACGGAAACTTATCCCGCACGGTCCGGTAATCTTCCAGCGCGGCGTCGGGGCGTCCGCGGCGGCGGCGAATCTCGGCCCGCAGGGCATACGCGCGGCCCAGATGCGGGGAGATGGAGAGGGCGCGTTCGACGCCGGCCTCGGCGGCGGGCAGGCGCCCCAACGCCAATTGGGCCAGAGCCTTCAGGTAATAGCCCTCGGCGCTTCGCCCCTCCCGGACCAGGGAACGCTCAGCCTCGAGCAAGGCCAGGCGGGGGCGGCCCGCGGCCAATTGGCACCGCGCGCGGGCTTGATGCACCCACCAGAGATTGGGATGGTCCTTGAGAACGCCGTCCAGGAGGGCCAGAGCCGAGTCCGGGCGGCCCGCTTTTTCGCGCGCCTCCGCCTGCCACCCCCGAAAAATCGGGGCGCGGGGCTCGAGCTGCGCGGCCCGGCGCAGGACGCGCTCGGCCTGATCGTAAAGCCCGGCTTCCAGAAGCGCCTTTCCCAACCACGCCTGAGCGACGCCGTGATTGGGATCCAGGCGCGCCGCGCCCTCCAACTCCCGGAGGGCGCCGGAATGATCCCCGGCGCGCAGGCGCAGTTCCCCGCTCCAAGCGCGCAAGGAAGCGGACTGGGGGTGGCGCTTGACCGCGGCCGCCAATTGTCCGGCTCCCCGCGCCAATTCCTCCGCCCCCGCCTCCCGGGCGGCGGAAAAAACCCAAGAGTAACGGAAATCGAGCAGAAAGGCACGGTCCAGATCCTGGGCCGCGCCCAGCCAATCGCCGAGGGCGCGGCGGGCCAGGGACCGCTCGTGCCAGGAGAAGGGGTAGAGGTCGTCCACTTCCAGGGCGCGGTCCAGGTCATTGAGGGCCGCGCGGACTTTCCCCTGTCGGCGGAGCAGGCCCCCCCTCCAGGCATAGGTGCGGTAGTAAAACGGATCCAGGGCCAGGGCCTCGTTCATGTCCGCGAGGGCCCGGTCCCGGCGCCCCTCGCGAAGGTCGGCCAAGGCGCGCCACGCGTAGACCCAGCCCCGCTTGGGAAGGAGCCGAACCGTTCGGTCCAGGAGGGCGCGGGCCCCGGAGGCCTCGGGCGCGCCTTGCGGAAGGCGGCACAGGGCCCGTCCGGCTAGAGCCAAGGACCAGGCGCGGCCCGGGTGGAGCTTGAGCAGACGCGCGGCGCGATCCAAGGCCTCGTAATGATAGGGGGAGAGCCGGATGTCCTCCCGCAGATGGCGGGCGCACAGGGAGCGAAAACGCGCGCCGTCCAGCGCGTAAGCGCCGAGCTCCTCCAAAAATCCGGTCCACGGCCGCTCGGGTCCCCACCGGTAGAGGGCGATGTGGGCGTAGTCCGGCTCGGCGTCGAAGGCCCGCTCCCAGGTCCGCGCCGCCTCCTTTCCTTTTTGAAGGCGGGCCAGGAGAATCCAGGCGGCGGAGCAAGTCGGATCGTTTTTGGCGGCTCCTGCAAACGCCCGAAGGGCGGAAGGAATCTTTTTTAAAGAAAGCCCCAAAAGTAAATATCCCAAACATGTCTTTGGACGCCGGCAAGTAAAAGTTTCCAGATCCCTAGTCGCGGCTTTGAGATTTCCGGTCATCAAGTTCGCCGCGCCCCGGTATAAAAACGGCCAAGGGGATTTTGGGTCTTGAGCCGCCGCCCTGGAAAGACATTCCACCGCTTCCGGCCGATTCAACAGGGCCTCGCCGAGAAACAGATGCGCCTCCGGGGCGGCGCCGTCCAACGACAAAGCCTTCCGAAAATCTCCAATCGCCCCCGCCGCGTCGCCCAAAAGCCGCCGAAGACGCCCTCGAAGCACCAGGCTTTTCACCCTTCCGGCCCGCGCGCCCGGCTCGATCCGGACGGCCAGGGCCGTCAACTGGCCGCGATGCACGGCCCGGAAGTAATGGAGCTCGTAGCGGGGGCTGTGGGGGACGGGGAAACGGGCGCCGAAATCCTCCAGCACTTCCCGGTGGCCCAGCCGCTCCAGGGCGCGCGCGACCGCGGTTTCCGCGGTTTTCATGCTGAAACCGCCGCCTTGCCGCGCACCGCGCGCAAAAGCTCCCGGAATGCGGGACACGTCGGCTCCAAGGAAACGGCGGCCACGGCGTCGCGCTTGGCCGCAAGCTCCGAGCCCAACTCCCGGTGGGCCAAAGCCCGCCAGTAATAGATCCAGGAATATTCGATCATGGAATCGCCCACGGCCCGATCCAACTCGGCTGCGGCCTCGGCGGGGCGCCCCAGGAGGAACAAAACCCGTCCTTTCCAGGCGCGAGTCCGGCCGTAGGAGGGGTCCAGCGCGGCGGCGCGGTTCAAGACCCGCAGGGCCTCCGGGGCCTTTCCCATTTTGGCCAAAACCTCGCCCTTCCAGGCCAGGACCCAGGCCAAAGGCCTGAGGGCCAGGGCCCGGTCCAAATCCGAAAGGGCGTCGAACAAATTCCCGACCTGACTCCGCGCCTCGCCGCGCCAGGCCAAGGCCCAGGCGGCCTTGGGATGCCGGTCGGCATATGATTCAAGGACATCCAAGGCGGCGCGCTGATCGGGGCGCAGGGGCGCGGGCTCCACGGTCCAGGAACCCAGCCAGCCGTGCCGGTGATTGATCGCCGCCGCTCGATTAAGATCCTGGATGGCCTCGGGAACTTTTCCCAGGCGTTTGTGGACCGATGCGCGCTGGGCCAAGGCCTTCTCGAAATAGGGACAGCGCCGCAGGCCCTCGGTCAGCACGCGCCGCGCGCCCTTCAAATCCCCGGCGCTCTCCAAGACCTTGCCGAGCCAAAGATAGGTCCGGTCGTAGGAAGGTTCCGACTTGAGCGCGGCCGCCAAATCCTCCCGGGCCCCCTTGAGGTCCCCGAGCTTGCGGCGCGCGTCGCCGCGCCAGGCCCGGAGCCAGCCTTCCTTGGGGCTCAACGCCACGGCGCGGTCCAGATCCCGAAGCGCCTCCCGGTCGGGGCCGGCTTGGAATCGCACCCGGGACCGAAACGCCCAGGCCCAGGCGTTTTCGGGATCCAGGGCGAGGGCGCGGTCGTGATCGCGCAAAGAGGACTGGTATTCGATCCCGACCCGCCCGAGCTCGCCGCGCAGAAGATACGACCAGGACCAATCCGGGCGAAGGCGGACAAGCTCGTCGAGAACGGCCCGGGCGCCTTCGAATTCACAGCGCCGCAGCAACGCCAAGCCGAGCCACACCCAGGCCGGCCAAAAAGAGGGCCGGGCCCCGGCGGAGGCCTTAAGATCAGCGATGCCCTTGGGATGGGCGTAGCGGTCCAGCAGGCCCTCCAGCAGGAATTTCCCCGAACCCGCCGCCCCGAAAAGTTTTTTGACGCCCGCCGCGGCGGCGGCGGCGGGTTCCCGGAGCAGGGCCTTCAGGGATTCGGGAAGCCGGCCCCCCCTTCCGATGAGGGCCGTTTCCCGCGCCGAGCCCACGAAGGCGTGCCGATGGACGAGCGTGGCCTTCAGGAAACCCCGCAACAGCTCCGTTGACACCTTTTCCGACGGCATGCTATACTCGCCGCCCATGGCAAAAGCGACCGCTTCCGCCGGAAAATCCTTCGAACTCAAATCCAAGGTCAAGGCCCCGCCCGCCCGCGTTTGGAAGGCGTGGACCACCTCGGCGGAATTGGCCAAATGGTTCAACCCGACGCCCTCGGCCGGGACCAAGGTTTCCAAGCTCGACGTCCGGGTGGGCGGCTCCTACCTGATCCAGATGAAGTCCGGCCGGGACAACCTCAAGCTCAAGGGCACTTTCAAGGAGGTCGCCGCCGACAAGAAGCTGGTCTACTCCTGGTCCTGGGGCAATCCCAAGCACGGGGAGAATTTGGTGACCGTGGGCTTCGCCGAGGCGGGCAAAGGCACCGAGATCACAGTGCGTCAGGAACGCATCATCAACGCCGCCAGCCTTCAAGAGCATAAGGAAGGTTGGAAAGCCTGTTTGGCCCGCTTGGCGGCCTTGCTCGACAGCAAGTCCAGCTCCTGAGCCCGCTCCAAGAGGCTCGGATCCAACTTCAACGCCCGCCGCAAATCCGAGTTCTGCCCCGCCGCGTCGCCCCGGGCGCCCCGCAATAGCGAGCGCGTCACGTAGACCTTGATGAGGCCGGGCTTCAAGGCGATGGCCGCGTCGGCGTCCTTCAAGGCCCCGGCCGCGTCGCCGGAGAGCCGCCGGGCCTCGGCGCGCCACGCGTAGCCTTCGGCGTAATCGGGGCAGATTCCGACGGCGCGGTCCAAATCCTTCGAGGCCTCCTCGATTCTCCCCAGGGCCAGGCGGCATTCCCCCCGGCCCGCCCAGGCCCAGGAACAGCGGTGGTCCAGGCGGAGGGCCCTGCCGAAATCCTCGGCCGCGGCGCGGGTGCGGCCCAGCAGGCGGCGGGCTTCCCCTCGCCAACCCCACGCCGGGGCGTAATCCGGGGAGGCGGCCACGGCGCGATCGAGCGCCGCGGCGGCTTCGGCGGGTTTGCCGAGGTTGAGCAGGCCCCGCCCTTTCCAAGCCCAGGCCCAGCCCGAAGGCGACAGCGACAACGCGCGGTCCAGGCTTTCCACGGCCTCCTCCAAACGACCCATCTGAAGAAGGGTCTGCCCTTTCCAGGCATGGGCCCAGGCCAGGCGGGGCCGGCGCGCCAACGCGCCCTCGAGCTCCCGAAGCCCCCGCTCGAAAACCGCGGGCTTGTTTCGGGGATTATAGACCCAGAGATACCGAGGTCCGAATTGATGCGCCTTGTTGAGGTCCCGCAACGCGCCCGGGATGTCTCCCAGCCCCCGGTCCGCCAACTGGCGTTGATTGTAGGCCCAGGATTTCTGATCGGCCGTGTATTCAAAATCGTAATGGTAGATCGGATCGAAGGCCAAGGACCGGTCCAAGGACCGGATGGCTTCCCGGTGGCGCCCCAGGGCCACGAGCACCCCGCCCCGCCAGGCCCAGCCGCGCCGGTAGCCCGGAGTCTGCCGCACCCCGCGGTCGAGCGCCGCCAGCGCCTCGCCGAAGCGCCCGGCGTGGCGCAGGGCCTCGCCCAGCCAGCAATTGAGCCAGCCCCAATCCGGAGCCAGAGCCACGGCTTTTTTCATGTCCGACACCCCGTCGTAAAAACCGAAGGTGTTGGTCAGCTTGACCCGGGAGCGCATGGCCCAAAGCGCCGCCGACCTCGGCTCCAAGGCCACGGCCCGGTCCAAATCCTTGATCGCCTCTTCGTAGCGCATCAGACTGCGCAGGGAGAACGCCCTCAGGACCCAGGCCCAGGCGCAGTCGGGCTCGGCCTTGAGCGCGGCGTTGACCCCGCCCACCAAGGCCGGGAACTCCTCGGCCGAGAGCGTGGTCAAATCCCGGTAGGCGGGCAGGGTGGAATGATCCAGGTCCGAGATGGCCCGCAGGTCCCGGAGGCCCCCGGCTTGATCCCCGGCGATGAGCTTGAGCCCCGCCCGGTAGAGCAAGGCCTGCGCGCAATTGGGGTCCAGCTCTTCGGCCCGTCCGAATTGGGCGATGGCGCCCCGGAGATCTCCGGCGTCCATCCGTTTTCGTCCCCGGGCCATGGCGGCCATGACGGCCACCTTGGGCCGGTATTTTCCCACGGGCGCCCTCCGGCTTCGGCGCCAAGCCGCTTGCCTCAAGTCGGGCGTGGCGGCCTGGCCCTCCGGGAGCGCCGGGTTCCAGATCTTGCCGGGATCCATGGGCGCGATTTTCTTGAAATCCCGGGCCGCGGCGGCTCGGCGGCCGAGCTTAAAAAGCGCCTCCCCCCTCCAGGCGAAGGCCAGCAAATAGCGGGGGTCCCTGGAGATGGCACGGTTCAAATCCTTCAGCGCGTCCGCCGGGCGCCCCAGGATCAATTTCATTCGGCCCCGCCAGACCCAGGCCAGAACATAGCCCGGATTGAGGGAGACGGCGCGGTTGAGTTGGGCCAGGGCCTCGCGGTAGCGCCCCAAGCGGCGAAGCGTTTCCGAAAGCCAGGCGCGGTTGGCGGCCGAGGCCGGGTCCAGGGAAATGCCCCGGCGCAGATCGGCGAGGGATTGTTTTTCCCGGCCGGTGGTGGCCAAGGTCCGCCCTCTGAGGGCGAAGGCCCAGGCGGCGTCCGGGCGATCGGCCGCCAGGCGGTCGAAGATTTTCATGGCCTCGTCGAATCGCCCGAGCTCGCAGAGAATCTCCCCGGACTCCACGCGGGCCCAGGGATTTCCGGGGGCGGTTTTCAGGCACGCGCCGAGATCGGCCAAGGCGCCCTCGCGGTCGTCCAGATCATGGCGGATTTCCGCCCGCCAGGGAAGGGCGAACTCCCCGAAGCCCAGAGCCACCGCGCGGTCCAGGTCCGCCAGGGCCTCGCGCAGGCCCTCCGGACTCCGCCGCCCCCGGCAAGCCAGGGCGCGCCGAACGCCCCGCCAGGCCCAGGCCGCGCCCCAACCAGTCCGGGCGCGAACGATCTTATCCAAGGGCTTGCGCCCGGAGGAAAAATCTCCAAGGAACGAATCCACGACGGCCGCCAGGAACGGGATGGCCGGCGACCTTTGTCCCCGGTTTCGCGCGGCGGCCAGAATATTTTTTGCCTTTCGGTAGGGCCCCGGATCTTCGCAAAGGCGAAGGCTCTCTCCATATTGAAGATCTTGCCGAGGATCTCTTTCCTTCAGCCTGAAATCCGGGAGCCCCGCGGGGGATTTTCCCAGGCTCCGGGCCACCGCGGCCAAGGCGTCGGAAAACCGCCCTTGCGCGACGGCAAGCTCCAGGCCTTGGGCCTCAACCACGGACGGCCTCCCGGGCGTGGGCCGCGATGCGCAGAAAGGCCTCTCCGAGTAAAATGTCGGCGCGGTGAAACGCCCGCACCGCGGGCGCGGGGTCCCGGCCGGCGAGTACATCCAGAAAATAGGTTTCGCGAGGGCATATCCCATGCCGCCCCCCTTTTAGGGCGGCATGGATTTCTCTTTCCGTTTTTCCGTGGATCCGTTCCCTCTTTTCCGTATCGAGGCCTTTTTCGGCATCCCCCAAAACCCATTCCCCCAAATCCCCGTACCGTTTCGACAAAAACGATGCACATGGATAATATTTCCCATCCGCCCCCAAAACGACGTCATCGTAGCCGTGCGCCCCGCCCGAATGGATTTCCGCGGAGCTTTCCAGGTTGGTCAGTTCCAAGACGTCCCCCTTGCGGTTCACGCTTCCCAAATAGCGCTCCACCCCGGCCAGGGAAACCGAGAGCGCCCGAAGGGCGCCCTCATCCCACCGCGCGCGCACGTCCAGATGGAAGGAAAGCCTTCTCCAGCCCGCCCCCCTCATGGCCTCCAAATTCCTCAGCAGGGCGCCCGCGGTGTCGGGCCCGACCACCATATTGGCCCGGAGCTTCGAGCGTCCCAGGCCCTCCGTGGCCTTGAGAATCTCTTCATGGGAGGAGCCTCCCTTGAGCAGGCGGCGGTGCCGGTCATGACCCTCCGCCGCCCCGTCCACGCTCACGGCCAACTCCACCCCAAGGGCGGAGAGTTCGGCCGCCTTCTCCGGGCAAAGCAAGGTCCCGTTGGTGGCGGCCGAGACCTTCGCCCCCCGCGCGGCGCGGGCCACGGCGGTCATGAGCGGAAAATGCAGGGTCGGTTCGCCGCCCAAGAGGGTGATTTGCGCCCCGCCGCCGGGATGGCGGGCCAGGTGGCCGCGGACCGCGCCCAGGGCGGCGGCTTCGGATAAAATCGTCGCGGGCCCCTCGTTGAGACGCAGAAAGCAATAGTCGCAGGCCATGTTGCAGCGGTCGGACAGGAAGAGCTGGAGGTTCACGCCGCTTGGCTCTCCAAAGCCTTGAACTCGGCCTCTCCCCGGCGCTTGCGGTATTCGATCTCGACTCCCAGGCAGGAAGCGCGCAGGGAGCACTCCTTGCAGGCGGCCACGGGCGCGCGCTGATCCCCCTTCATTTCATGGATGTCCTCGGTGAAGCCCTCGGGGTGGACCTGTTCCTGCGGGGCCATGGCGTCCCCCGCCCAATCCAACATCCGCTCGATAAATTCCGGCAAAAGGCAGGGTGTGAAATTGGCCAGGAGCAGGCAGTCTTGGAGCCCCGCGCGATTGAGCAAGCCGAAGCTTTTACGCACGAAAGGAATGACCTCGGAATAGGACACCCCGGCCTCGGCGGCGTTGATTTCCATCATGCCCTTGAGATGCGGAAAGTAAACGATGACGTCCCGGATTCCTTCCCGGACGCAGAAATGCTCGACGAAGGCGGGCAGAAGCTTGAAGTTCGCCCGGTGCAGGACGAAATTCAGCCCCACCGGGACTTTGAGCTTCCGCAAATGCCCCAGGGCCGCCAACGCCCGGTCGAAAGCCCCCGGAATCTGGAGGATCGGGTCATGGCCCGCGGCGTCCGGGGCGTGGATGGAAAGACGGACATGGGTGACCCCCGCGGCCTTGAGCGTCCGGGCGTATGGAGCGTCTCCCAATCGCACCCCGTTGGTCACGACCGTGATTTGCTTGAACCCCAGCTTTCGCGCCAATCTGAGAATCTTGGGGAGATCGTCCCGAAGCGTCACCTCGCCCCCGTGGAGGTTGAGCCGGTCGGCCCCGTCCTTGGCCGCCGAGAAGAGGCTGGCGGCCGCCTGTTCGAAGGACAGCTCCCGCCGCAGCAGCTCCGGCGTGATGGGCGGGTTGTAGCAGAAGGAGCACTTGGCCGGGCAGGCGTAGTTGAGGAAAAGCTCATGGACCGCGTCGAAGGTTTTCATCGCACCCCCGCGGGCTCGCGGCGCGGGATCGGCTCGAATTCCCCGTCCCCGAATTCGGCCAGGTAGTTCTGCTCCACACCCAGGCACTCGGCGGATAGGGCGCAGGAGGCGCACGCCGGGACGGGGCGCTTGCCGGAATTGGTGATCTCGGAGATCAGGCCTCCGGAGCCGTCGGGCAGGGCCACCCGATCCCGGCGGGAGTTTCCTTCCCCGGCCCCTTGCGGATCGCGGGTCCAATCCAGCAGGTGCTCCCGCAGTTCCGGCAAGACGCAGGGCGGAAAATGGATTAGGGCCGGAGGTTTGGCGGCGGGATTTTCCAGCAGGCGCCGGAAACCCTCCCGAACGAAGGGGGCGGCCTCGGTGAAGCTCAATTTAAGAAGCTCCCGATTGGAGGGCAAAGCCCCGAAACCCTGGTAGCGCAAAAGATAGACGATGACGTCCTCGATCCCCAACTCCTTGTGAAACCAGGCCAGCGTATCCGCGAAAAAGGGTGCGTTGATTTTATTGAGCACATAGTTGATCCCCAGGCGCACGCCCAAGCCCCGGAGATTGGCCGCCGCGGCTTTCACCTTTTCCAGGGCGCCGGGCACGCCGACCAAACGGTCGTGAAGTTCGGGAGTGTGGCCGTGGACGGAAAGGCGGAAAATCCCGGCCCCCAGGTCGCGCAGACGGCGGGCGTAGGCGGGGTCGGCCAGGCGCAGGCCGTTGGTCGTGATCTGGATGGAGGTAAATCCGATCTTGCGGGCCAGGCCCAAAATCCGGGGCAGGTCCTCCCGGACCGTGACCTCGCCCCCGATGAATTTGACGCCCCGGAAGCCCTCGCCGTAACCCGCGTAGAGGCGGCGGGCCAACTCGCCGAAGGGAAGCCCGCGCTCGAGCTCCGGCGAGGCGTCGGGCGGATTGAAACAGAACGGGCATTTAGCGTTGCAGGCGTAATTGACGAAAAATTCCAGCGACGGCCCCTCGGCCGCGGGATTTTCGCCGCGGGCGCGCGCGAGCAGGGCCGAGGCCTCGGGATAGTTCGGGCACAAAGCCAAGGCCCGCGCGGCGTCGGAAGCGGCGGCCGCGGGTTTGCCCAGGTCCAGGCGGAGGGCGCCGCGGGAGAACCAAAGCCGGGCGGAATAGGGATTGAGCCGCAGGGCGCGCGCCATCGCGCCCGTGGCCGCCGCCCGTCGACCGGCCCGGGCGAGGGCCTCTCCGAGAGAAGCGTGGGCGCGGGCGTACCGGGGAGCCTGGCGCGCCGCGGCCCTCAAATCCCGCAAGGCCGCGGCCGTCGGGCCGTCCTTGCGAAGAAGGATTTCCCCCCGCCAGCACAGCGCCCAGGCCCAGGAGGATTTCTTCAGGGAAAGGTTCAGCGCCGCCAGAGCCTCGTCCAAGCGGCCGAGGCGGGCCAGGGTTTCCCCCCGCCAGGCCTGAAACCGCGGTTCCTTGGGAAATTCGGCGCGCAGCGCCGTCAATTCAGCTAGGGATTTTTCCAAATCCTTCGGCCCGAAAAGGTCCCAGGTCCACTCGGCGTTGCGCCGGACCGCCTCGGCGGTGTCCTCGAGCGCCTCGACGGGCCTCCCCAAAAGGCGCAGAGCCCGCGCCCGGTCGCGAAACGCCCGGGCCGTCGGGGCCAAGGCCAGGGCGCGGTTCAAATCCGACAGGGCGCCCGCGGCGTCCCCCGCTTGGAGCTTGGCCGTTCCCCGCCAGGCCCAGGCGTTGGCGTAGCGGGGGTCCAAAGACAGGGCCGCGTCGAAATCCCGGACAGCCTCGGCCGAATGCCCCGCCGCGCGGCGGGCTTCCCCGAGCCAGGCCAGGATCCAACCGGCGGGTTCCAATTCGGCCGCGCGCTTGAGATCGGCCAACCCCTCTTCGGTCTTACCGCGCTGAAGGGCGGCCTGTCCCCGGTAAGCGTAGAGGGGCGCGGCTTCGGGTCGGGCGGCGAAGGCTTCGTCCATCAGAAGAAGTTCCCGGGGCCCCGCGCCTTCCGGCAGGGGGGCCAGGCCCATAGGCCAGGCGCAGGAGGGGTCTTTGCGGAAGGCCAGATCCACATCCCGGACCTGGGCCCCCAAGTTCAACTCCCGCTTGAGCCGGTAACGCAGAAGGTAGAGCCAGGGACGCTTGCGGGCGTGGCGCAGGACGATCAGCGCCAGCAGGCGCAAAGCTTCGCGGGGATCGCCCGCGCGGCGGAACTCTTCGGCCGCCAGCAGGTCTTTCCACGGAAAATCGTCCGCCCGCGGGGAGGTCAAGGCCTGGGCCAGAAGCAAATCACGCCGCCCCTCGGCCTCCCGGCCCAAGGCGAGCAAGGATTTGCCGCGCCAGAAGTGGAATTTGGGTTGACGATCCAAGCCCAAAGCCCCCGTCAAATCCCGGACGGCTTCCGTCGCCCTCCCGAGGGCCAGGCGGGCTTCGCCGCGCCAGGCCAAAATCCAAGAGTACTCGATGCGCCGGATGGCCAGGGCCTTGTCGAAGTCGGCCTCCGCCCCGGCCCAGTCCCCGCGGTCGGCCCGGACGCGGCCCCGCCAAGCCCAGGCCCGGCCGTAAGCCGGGTCCAGTTCGAGGGCCCGGTCCAAGGCGGCGCGGGCCGAGTCCGGCCGTCCCAAGGCGGCCAGGGCCTCCCCCTTCCAGGCGTGGGCCCAGGCGAATTTTTCGTCCACGGCCAACGCGGCGTCGAGTTCGGACAGGGCCTCTTCGGGACGGCCGAGCTGGCTCAAGGTCTCCCCCAGCCACCCCAAGGCGCGGGCTTTTTCCGGTCCCTTCGCCTTGGGAAGGTACTCGCGGAGTTCGGAGACGGCCTTTTCCGCGGCCGGGCCGAAGCTCGTCCCTTCCACCCTCCAGGCGCCCAGCCAGTCGTTGCGATGGTTCAAACGCACCGCCGCCTCCAAGGTTTTCAAGGCCTCTCGGGTCCGGCCGAGGGCGCGCAAGGCCCGGACTTTTTGGCGATAGGCTTTCTCGAAGCCCGGGCAGAGCTCGATGCCCCGGTCCAGGCTGCCCAGCGCCGCGGCCGGACGGCCTTGCGCTTCCAACATCCGGGCCCGCCAGCAGAAGCCCTGATCGTAAAGCGGATCCAACCGCAACGCCCGCTCGAAAATCGGGGCGGCTTTCCGGAATTTTCCAAGGCGCCGGAATCCCTCTGCCCGCCAAGCGTGCATCCAGCCGTCTTTCGGAGAAAGAGCCAGGGCGCGAGCCATCCATTCCATGTCGGCGGGGCGGGTCCGGGACTGGAAATAGACCCGGGCTTTGAAGGCGTAGGCCCAGGCCAGGCCCGGGTCCAGGGCGATGGCGCGGTCCAACTCCCTCAGCGCCCCCTCGTAATCCAAAAGGGAACGCAAGGCTTCCGAGACCAGGAGGGGCCCCCAGGCCCAATCCGGGCGCAGGGCCGCGGCCTTTTCGAACGCTTCCAAAGCTTTCCGAAAATGGACTTCTCCTTCCCAAAGCCGAAGCCGGTGCAGGCCCAGCCCGACCCAGGCCCAAAGGGCCGCGGGCTGGCGGGCGGCGGCTTCCTCGAGGTCCCGAAAACCCGGGTCCCCGGGGGTCAATTCCGCCGTCGGAACGGCGCAAAGCCGAAGCCAGCCCCGGCGGATGAGCTCCCAGTCTCCGGCGGGCGCGGGCCCGGCGGGCAGCCAATCCCAGGTCGGCTTCCAAGCCCGCCCGATGCGCCGCAAGACGGCCGCGCCCCCGGTGTGCGCCAGGTGATGGACCAAGTTGGCCTTCAAGGCGCCGCGCAGGAGAACCGCCAATTCCCCCGGGCCCCGAAGCGAGGGCTGGGTCAGCTGATCCGGCATCGGATCAAGGCCTCCCTGAGATACTCCTTCATGACCGGATCGGAGGCCGAGGCCAGGACCACGCGGTCCATGAAGGCGCGCGCCATTTCCGTGCGCCAAAGATAGGGGTCGTTGCCTTCGTTGACGGCCGGGTTGCGGTAATAGTCGGAAGTGCAGTTCTTGCAGGTCGCGCTGTCCTTGTCGAAGGAACAGCTTCGGTAGCGCTCGCCGACGCCCTCCAGGGCCCCGCCCACGCCGCACCGCTTGCGGGCCTCCCAATCCACGAAGGCGAAGGGATAGAAGGAGTATTTTCCGTCCGGGTAGCACTCCATGGAGGAGTGGAAGGGGCACATGTCCTCGAGCAGAATCCCCTCCTTCAGCATCAGGGGAACCAGGGAGCAGACCAAAAACCGCATGCGCCCTTCCCGGGCCTCGGCCAGGATCCAGTCCAGGACCTTTTGGAGCATGGGGCGGAAAAGGTGTTTTTTCTCCTTCCACCCGAAACCGTGGATGACCTCGATCTCCACGTTTTCGAATCCCAGGCCGACCAAGGTTTGGAAGTTGTCGAGCATCTTCTCCACGTTGTCGGGATGCACGCATTGAATGGCCATGGTGCGGCGGCGGCCCATCACCTCGAAGATCAAGGGGAGGTTGGCGGCCGTCTTTTTCCAGGAACCCCGGTCCCCCTTCAGGCGTCGGCGCTTGTCATGGGTGGCCTCGTCGCCGTCCATGCTGACCGACAGGAAAAAGCGCTGGTCGCGCAGAAATTCCAGCTGGGCGCGGGTCACCGAGACGCCGCTGGTGCAGATGGACAGGTCGAGGTCCTTTCCGGCGGGGACGGCCTGGCCCCGCGCGTACAAGGCGATGTCCCGGGCCAGGTCGAATTTGAGGAAGGGTTCTCCCCCGTAGATCAGGAGCTTCTTGACCGGCCCGGGAGACCCGAGGAAAAAGCGCACCAGGCCTTGGACCTGATCCCAGCCGATGACTTCCCCGGAATCCTTGTCGATGAAGCAGTACTCGCAGCGCAGGGGGCAGGCGGTATTGATGGCAACCTTGAAACGACGGATTTCCTTGGTGGCCACCAGGCCGTCCGCGCCAGCGGTCTCATACGAGGTGAGCTTGGACATAGAGCCTCTGAAACGCCGGGTGGTCCTGGACCTCGTCGATGAGCTCGGCCAAGCCCCCCGCGAAGAGATCGGCCACGCGGTGGAAATTATTCAGGGCCGCGACGGGCTCGCGGCCGGAGATCTTGCTGTGGAAATAGACTCCCATCGGGCAGAACGCCTCCTGCCGGCCGCTCGCCTCCTTTTCGACGAAAGCCGCGGCCTCCTGGAACAGGGCCTGACGCGCGTCCCAATCCATCCCTTCGGCCTCGCTTCCCACCTGCTGCTTCGGCACCGAGCCGATCGGGAAGGACAGGGCTTTGTCGCAGGCGTAGAATTTCTTGTCCGGCCCCAGAACCACGTTGTGGCAGTCGTGCCACCACTTGGCGTCGGCCTCGTTGCGGGGCCGGGCTTCCAGGATCGCGAAAAGAATCTGAATGACGAAAGGGTCGGGGGCGGTTTCGAGGATGCGCCGGTAATAGCGCTTGAAGCCTTTCATCACGGCCCCCAGCACGGCCAGCCGGTCCTCGGGCCATTGCTCGTAGAGCTCGGGGTTGAAGGTGATCCGCCCGAAGCCCAGGCGGCGGAAATAGTCGACGTTGTCGAGAAGCTTTTCCACCGTGGCCGCGGTGAAGACCAAGCTCACGCCCAGGGTGTCGAGCGGCAGGCCTTCCAGCCGCCTCATCACCTCGTCGAAGACCGACCGGCCCTCGTCGGAAAAAAAGGATCGGTGGGCGTCGTTGGTCTCCTTCTTGCCGTCCAGGGAGATGGTGGCGTGGACGCCGAACTCGTTGAGGAAGGCCAAGCGCTCCGGCGTCAGGAGGGTTCCGTTGGTGAAGGTCTGCAGGACCGTTTCCGGCCCGCCGCGCTCCCGCGCGTGGCGCACGGCCCCTTCGAACAACGGGAAGCTGAGGAAGGGCTCGCCGCCCAGGAAGGTGATTTTCTTGTCGTTACCGGGGACGCTTTCGAAGAAGTAGTCGATCGTCCTTTTCAAATCTTCCAGGCTCAAGCGCGTCGCCGGCCCCTGGTTGACCGACACGTAGCAATAGTCGCAGGACAGGTTGCAACGGTTGGTCAAATAAACGGCCAGGTGATTCGGCGCGCTCGGCATCCGTCATCCTCCGTCAGGCCCTGCTTAGAAGCACCGCGGACAGCACCAGCCGCCCCGGCAATGCGAGCCGTGGGAGCCGTGCGAGCCGTGGGACCCGTGCGAGCCGTGCGAGCCGTGGGACCCGTGCGAGCCGTGGGACCCGTGCGAGCCGTGGGAGCCGTGCGAACCGTGGGACCCGTGCGAACCGTGGGACCCG
>CAYHPY010000042.1:0-30521 GCA_964358485.1 uncultured Elusimicrobia bacterium | reverse complement strand
GCGCGGATCGGGGCCTGAGATGCGAGGAGTCCTTGGACAACGTCGTCGCGGGTTCCCTGGGCGGGGGGGTGACCGGCCGGGTGGGCGACACGATGGCGTTGGGCGTCAACATCGCCTATCTCTTCGTGGAACCGCGGGCGACGGCCAAGGGTTTCCTGATCTCCAACGGCGTGGAAACGACGGTCGCCAAATACGTCAATTTGAGTTCCCTCCAGATCGGGGCGAATTTCACGATTCGCTTCTAACCAGAATAAAAAACGGGTAAAAAATAAAATTATGCCGATAAAATAGGCATTTAATCCGTAACAAAAGTCTCATTGACAATGGGGGGGGTGCCTGTTACACTCCCAACAGAGGGCGGGCCGGGGCCTGTTTTTGGGCGTCGGCGCGTTCTTTTTCCGAATGACCACGCCAACCGCGATATTCGCCGTCTTTCTAGGAGCCCTGGGAGCCGTTCCCGCGGCGGCCGCCCCCAAGATTACCGCCTATCAGGGCATCGTTCAGGTTCGCGCCGCCGGCACCTCGGGTTGGGCCCTGATTCGAGAAGCCGCGACCCCGTTGGCGCCCGGAGACACCGTCCGCACCGGGACGCGGGCCTCGGCCACCTTGACCTTCGACGACCGGTCCCGGATCGAACTGGGCGCCAACGGCTCCTTCACCCTGGAGGACGCGGTTCCCGCCAAATCGGGCATCCATCTGCTTCTGGGCACCATCCGGGTGAAGGTGGAGAAGTTCGCCGCCCGGAAATTCACCGTCCGCACGCCCGTGGCGGTCTGCAGCGTCCGGGGGACCGAATTCCAGGTGGACGTGCAGGCCGGGGGGCGGACCACGGTGGACCTCTACCAGGGCCTGCTGGCCGTCGAGGACCCGCGGGGCCAGCAGATCCTGCTCCAGCCCAATCAACGCATCGAAGTGGACGCCGGCGGCATGAGCCAGCCGGGACTCATTCCCAACCAGGGCCAGATCCAGCGCTCCCAATTTCACTCCGTGATGCGCCGCGAGATGAGCCTGGACATGTCCAAGGAGGAAGTCCAGGCCGCGGCGGCCCGGGAAATCAAGCTGGCCGAATACCAGCAGGGAAAATCCCTCATCGACGTCTTCGGCCAGCGGGTGCGGTTGGAGGAGTACATCGTGCGCCCCGCGCCGAACCAGTTCAAGCTCGTCGTCCTCAACGAGCGGGAGGCGCGCTTCGATTATTTCTACTACCTAGGGACTTTCAACAAGGACCTTCCCAAGGACCTCTCCACCGCCTTGCGCCAGCTTCCCGGGGGAGTGGGCTCGGCGCCGGACTATTTCATGACGGGATTCGAGACCGGGCGCTCCAACACCAAGGATTCGATGATCGAGAGGGCCCTGGAAGGGCATCTGGTGGACGTCAACAACAACGCCACGGCCTCCGACGACGTCAAATTCTTCTATGATTCCGTCACCGATTCCTACGTGGACGTGACCGGAAAATCCGTCTATCAGACGATCTTCGACAAGTACGGGTTCTACATCAACGGCGGCCTGAAATACGGCTGGACCGGAAACAACGCCCAGAGCTACTCCGACACCACCGCTTCGTCCGTGGCCGACCCCATCACCGGGGCGGCCCTGGCCGCGGCCCTGCCGGCCCGCAGCGTGAGCGTCACCTTTCCGGACGCCGGCTCCATCCACCAAGTGATCTACGAGTCCTACTCGGACGGGACCTTCACCCAATGGGACAACTACATCCTCGACGACCAGGGCAAGGTGGCCACGATCTCCGATTTCCAGGGAATCCGCTCCGGCGCCGCCTACAAGGAGAAAATCCTACAATTCAATTTCGAGCAGGTCGTGACCGCCAGCGAATTCGGAGGGCGCAAAATCGACCTCGTCGTGGAGCCGCGCATCTTCATCCAGGCGGGGTTGGTTCAATGATCCCGGACGCGGCGCTTGCGCCGCGGCCGGATACTATCGTTTAGGAGGCTTCTGCTTATGCGTTTCATTCCGTTCCCAAAATGCCGTTAAGGCGAGACCTTCGCCGGGGGGTCCTCTTGATCGCGGCTTTGGCCGGGCGGGCGGCCGCCGTTGAAGTCAGCACCCTTTACACCTTGCAGGTGTTGGGGGGGCAGTACTTTTTCAAGCAGGAAAAAGGCTCCCTCACCGGAAACGCATCCGGGATGATCGCCCCCGCCGTCAAATTCAACGAGCAATGGTCCGTGCTCCCCTCCGTCAGCTCCTCCTATCAAGGAACCAAGCAGGTGGTGGACCTGGTGGGTTCGGGCTCCATGATCCAGGAGCAGATGGACCACCGGGTCGGCCTTCGTTCGATCTACTCTCCCGAGGGCAGCGACTGGCGCTTCAAGCCGAATTTGAGCTTCCGCTATCAGCTTTTGAAGGAAACCAAAGGGGAGCAGTGGTCCACCAGCCTATTCGACTATTACAAATGGAGCGGGGGGGGCGAGGCCGAATACGTCTATCACGACCCCTTTTCGATCCGTTTCGGGGTGGATTTCTTCGAGACGCGCTTCCCGAACTACACCAGCCTGGAATCGGCCGCCGCCCAGCAATTCCAGGGGCAGGCCCTGGCCCGGGAGCTGGTGGGAGACCGCATCCTGGACACCCGGAACGTGTCCGGCTATTTCGGGCTCGACGGGCCGGTCATGGAGTGGATGATCGCCGAAGGCAACGCCGCGGTCACCTACCAGAATTTCTACAACCAGGCCATCGTCGATGAGACCGGGAACCTGACCACCAAACTGCGCCGGGACGTCCTGACCACGGTGGGCGGCGGCCTGAGGATGCCCCACCAGATCGGGGCCCGCCTGCGGATGCTGGCCTCGGTGGACACGACTTTCGCCTACAACACCTCCAACCAGGCCAGTTACGACGCCCAACGGACCAAATACATCCCCTTTTACTACAACTACGGCGAAATCCGGGGCGGCCCCACCGTCCGCCTCTACATGGGCCCCCGGGAGAAGCCGGTCACGGCCGTCATTTCCGGCATGTGGTCTTACCGACGCTACCCCCACCGCCCGATTCAGGATGAAAACGGCTCGTACCAGGTGGCGGGGCGCGATCACACCGGAAACGTGGCCTCGGGGGCCTTCGGGGCGGGGGACGCCGTTTTCCATTCCCCTTCCTTGAATACCCTCGGCTGGGTGGTTTCCAGCACGCTCAACTATCCCATGGCCGAAAACTTCGGGCTGATCTTCAATCTTCAGTACGGAAGAACCTATTCGAATCAGAAATTCGAGCAATTCTACGCCTACAACTACCGGGTGACCAACTATCTTTTCGGTTTCAAGTATGAGTATTAGGAGCCTGCTGGCGGCGGCCGTTCTGGGGCTGGGCCTAGCCGGAGAGGCCCGGGCCGCCGCCGTCTGCGCGACCACCACTCCCCAGGGGTGCGGCGCCTGCTCCGGGGTCCGATTTTCTGGAGGGCCCGCGGAGGCCAACAGCACGATCCAGGGGGGCGTGAACACCCTGCTGGCCGACGGCCCCCTGACCTCGAATTCGTGCGTGGTCGTCATGGACTCGGCCTCCTTCAACGAGGAGGTGACGGTGGAAGGCTTCACCATGAACGGATTTCGGCTGACCATCATGAAGTCCCCCGGGGCGGGCGGCAGCGTGTCGATGTCCCCGTCCGCCGGGTCGGCGGCTTTCGTCATCAAAAACGCCAGCGTCACGATTCTTGGCTTCGACATTTCCAAGCCGGGCGGCCCCGCCATTCCCTACGGGATCGTGGCCTCCTCCGCCTACGTCAATATCGCCTCGGTCACCGTCATCGCGGGGGCCGCCAACATTTCGGTGGCGGGAATCCGCCTGAGCAGTTGGAGTTCCGTGTCCCACACCACGGCGGCGGTCTCCAACGCCCACGGCATACTGCTGGATGGGGAGTTCAATACGGTGGATTTGAGCTCGGCCTCCGCCAATAATCCCGGAAAATACGCCCTGTTTCTCAGCGGGTCCTCGTCCAATACGGTGGCTCGGAGCGATTTTTCCACCCCCGCCGGGCGCGCCTTGGGCATCGACAACGGGTCCAACTTCAACGTCGTGAGCCAAAGCACCATGACGGCGGGTTTCGCGGGGCTTCCCCTTTACGTGGCGGGGTCCTCGAGCAATACGTTGACCGGCTGCCTGATGCGCAGCGCCGCCGGCGACGGGGGTTCCCTCGGCGGAAGCTACAACCGCGTGTTTCGGAGCACCTTCACCACCAATGAGAATTCCAGTTACCGGGCGTTGGTCATGGGGGGCTCCGACAATACCGCGGACCAGGTTTACGCGGAGAACACGAGCGGCTACGGCGCGCGGATCGGCGGGGTTCGGAACACCCTGAGCCGGAGCACGGTGACGTCGCGCGGGGCCCTCTTTAGCGCGCTCGACATCCAAGGCTCTTCCAACACGGCGACCGGGGTCCTGGCCTACAACGATTTCGGCAATGGGGCGCTTTTCAGCAACGGCGCCTACAACGCCTTCGTCCAAAGCACGGCGACAAGCAAGGCATCCAACTATCCCGCGCTTTACTTCGGCCCGGCCTCGTCGTGGAACAAGGCCGACCGTTCCTACCTGCAAAATTCGGCCAGCACCGCCGTCTTTTTCGGCGACGGAACCTCCTTCAATACCCTGAGCCAGAGCACCGCGATCTGCACCGGCAGCCTGGGGACCGCGGTCGTCATGAGCGGAGTCTCCTCGAACACCATCTCCGGGAGCTGGATCCTCGGCCCCGGCGGCCAGGGTCTGCGCATCGAGGGCGGCCAATGGAACACCGTTTCCCAGAGCACCGTGATCGGCGGCGCGTCCACGGGCCTTCACGCCCTGGGGATAAAAGGTTCCAGCGGCAACGTCGTGACCGGTTCCTATGTCGAGAGTCCCAACGGAGACGCCTTGAAGTTATTCGGCGGGTCCGTGTTCAACACCGTGGGCCAGAGCTCCTTGGTGATCGGGGCGGCTCCCGGGGCGGCCCTCTCCGCCGTCGACGCCGCCTCGAACACCTTCACCGGTTCCTTTCTGACCGGGGGCTTCATTTTCTCCAATAACGCCTACGCCAACAGAATCGACCAAAGCACGATCCCGGCCACAGGGAGTTACGCCGGATCGTTCACGGGGGCCTCGTCGAACGCGGTCACCCGCTCCTACCTCTCCGGGGTGGTCGATTTCTTCTCGGGCAGCAACTTCAATCTCATGAGCCAGAGCACGTTCACTCGGACGAGCGCGTCCCCCGTCTTATCCTTTGTCGGGGCCTCCTCGAACACGATCGCCGACAGTCTCATCTACAACCCGGGGGGCGCGGGGGTGTCGATGAGCGCCGGGGCCTACGGAAATACCTTGGTCCGAAGCACTGTTGCAGCGGCGGTCGCGGGTTCGGCGGTCCAGTTGAACGGGGTTTCCGCCAACACTCTTTCGAAATCCTACTTCTACGCCTCGGGCGCGCCCGCCCTGCATTTCCTGGGCAACGGCTACTTCAACCAAGTCGTCCAAAGCACGGCGGTCTCGGGCGCCGCCGGTTTCAACGCGGTCGTCTTGGCCGACGCCTCGTCAAACACCTTCTCGGGTTCGTGGCTGCTCAACCCGTTCGGTCCGGCCGTCTCGGTCACCAACAACGCCAACGGGAACACTTTTTCCCAGAGCACGATCTCCGCCTCCGGGACCGGCCTCTATGTCAAGGCTTCGACGGCCCTGGTGTCGGAATGCTATCTCCAAGGCTCGACCGCCCTTTCCTTGGACAACGCGACGGGCACCGTCGTGACCGCGAGTTTCCTGGCCGGGCAGGGGACTTCGGGGGTCGGATTTCAGGCCGCCAACCGGAGCTATAACATCGTTTTGGCGACCTCCATCGTCACCGGGGGGGTGCAAGGGACGGGCGTACTTCTGGGGCTCGACAACCGGGGTTCGATCCTTGTCGCCAGCAATACTATCCTGCCCCAGGCCCGCTACGGGATCTTCGCCGACAACCCGGGGGCGGGCGCGAACCTGAGGATTCTTTCCAATCTCATCATTCCGGCGGTGACCTCGGCCCAAGACGCCTTCGGCCTCTACCTCAATGGCCTGACGGCCGGGGCGACCGTCGAAAACAACACGTTCGCCTGGCGCACTTCCGGCTCGATGGGGGCCTTCACGGGCTACGGGGCCTACGTCCGGTCCACGCCGGGCCTGAGCTTCAAGCACAACCGCGTCTCCAACCCGGGCATGATCACGGGCGGCTCCATCACGGGGCTGGCGCTCGACGGCTCCGTTTCGGCGGAGATCGAGTTCAACGACTTTCACTCCACTGGAGCGGCGGCCAACGCCGTCCTGGCGGATTTCCGGGGCGTGGCCACGGGCCTGCGGATGAAGGCCAACGTCTTCTCCGCCTCGATGACGGTGACGGGCTCCTCGTTCACCTTGAGATTCGCCCAGGAGAGCGCCGACGTCAATCACCAGCTGGATTACAACAACTATTTCAGCTCCAATTCCCGCAACAGCGTGTACTGGGGAGGCGCGGGCTTCGAGCTTCCCTTGGCCTGGTACCAGGCCACCGGGCAAGACCGGCATGCTCGCTCGGTCCACCCGCTTTGGGCCGATCCCGGGGCGGGCGTGGAGGATTTCCATCCCCGGTCGGCGGGCGGGCGCTTCAGTCCGGCCCTGGGGGCTTTCACCTCAGACGGCGCCACGGCCCAGACTATCGACGGGGCACATCCGGGCGCGCCGTTCTCGCGCGAAACCAGCCAAAACGGGAGCCGGGCGAACATGGGTTCTTACGGGGGCACGGAAGAAGCCTCCCGTTCCGTCGCGCAGGTTTTCAGCAAGCTCCAGATCCTGATGCCCGGGGAAACCGCCGATCCCGACACCATCACGGGGCGCAAAGGCGCTCCGCAAAACGTCTATCAAAACACCTTCTTCCAGGTGACCGTCCGCGGAACCGACGAATTCTGGAACGCCGTTCCCACCGTCTCCGACCCCATCAAGCTCACCACCGCGGCCCCTTTCAATTCCAACAACATCCCCCAAACCGCGGCGCTGGCGGCCGGGGTGACCACTTTCGTGAACGTCTCTTTCGGCGCGTTGGGAAGCGGAGTCGTCTTGATCGCCAGCAACACCGCCGTCCCAACGATGGCCGTTGCGCAGACCTTGCCCTTCTCGGTCGTGCCCGCTGTCGCCCCCTCCATCGGCATCAACATCCCCAACAACTCCGTCCGTGCGACCCTGGGAGGGAGCATCTCCGGGAACGCCTTTGACGGGGTGGCGGTGAGCACGGTCATCATCGCCGTCCAACGCAAGAACCCCGGCGCCAGCACGGGCTTGTTCTGGGACTGGGCGGCGAAAACTTTCACCTCGGGGGCAGCTCAGTTCTCGGGCGGTTCGATGAATCCCCCGGGGGGCGCCAATGTCGGCTGGTCGGTTCCGTTCCTGGATTCCGATCTGACCGACTACACCAGCTATTACATCATCGCCAAAACCTCCAACCCCGCCCAGATGTCCGCGATCGCCCAAACGACCTTCACCTTCAATTCCCAGCTCGCCCAGGCCCCCAAGGGAGACGGCGAGGGGACGGCCGTCATCCTGCCCGACCTGACCGAGGGCTGCCAGCCCATCATCTCGACCGTGGTCTTCACGGTCGGCTGGAGCTCGATCACCCCGGGAGGCATGATCGCCGTCCGCGTCCCCGACGGTTGGAGCCGGCCCAATCTCCGGCAATTCGTCGCCCCCGCCGCCCTGCTCCCGGGGGAGCTCACGGTGGGGGCGACCACGAGCGTTACCGTCGATCTCAACCCGGCCAAAGCCGGAAACACCACCTTGGGCGAAAACTGGATCCTCGTGAGCCCCACGTCGGGAGCGAAGATGGACCGGGGCAACCAGATTTTCATCACCTATAAGGGCTTTCCTCCCTCCGGCGGCCTGGCCACCAGTTCCCAAACCTTCTCCATCATGAGCCGCGCCAGCCCTTTGGGGACTTTGGTGGCCATCACCACCGCCCCCGCCTTCACCTTGACCCCGGGAGGGGCCAAGCGCATCGCCTTCAGCCCGGCCGAGCAGATCTCCGTGGGCCCCCTACAGACCTCTCCTACGATGCAGATCGTGGTGACCGACGCCTGCGGCGTCTCCACCGTGACGCCGGCCGCGTTGAACGTAAGCCTCTTCGCCGGGAATTTCGGGTCCTTGGACGCCAACACCAGCTTTTACGCTTCGGGCTCCGGCGCGGAGATTCCAAGCCGGCAGGTCGCCATCGGGGCCTTGGCTTCCGCCTCTGCCGGTTTTTATTACCGGACCTCCACCTCGGGGGTGAGCTTCGAGCTCCTCCGGGCGACGGCCGCCTTGGGGGGCACGATCGTCGAGGCGTCGCGCTTCGTGCGGCTGTACTCAAGCTCGATTTCCCTTTCCGCGGTTTCCCTGGATTCGGGGACCTTGACCCCGGGAGCCTTGAGCTCCACCATGACGGGCAACACCTTCCTCTCCCCGGCCTTCGTCAATTTCAAGGTCTCGGAGCCGACCGCCCGCTGGGAGGTGATCATTTCCTCCAGCTATCCAGACTTCTATCCGGAGGTTTTTCACCGCTTCGGGATGGGGGATTCCGGCCGCAACGTCGCCTGGAACGGCATCAACGAACGGATCGTCCCGGCCCGCTCGATGCCGCCGGGCGCCTACTTCGTCAAGATTCTCGTCGAGGGCGGCTCCGTGGCCGATCAACGGGGTCAAATCTACATTTCCACCAAGACGGCCTCGATCTACGGCACGGTCAATTCCACCGGGGCCTCCGCCGGGGTGATCGCCTTCGGCCCGGGGAGCCATTACGGCCATTACGCGGCCGCCAGCGCCACGGGGTACTTCCAAATCAACGGTTTGGAAGCCGGCAGGGTCTACAACGTCGAGGCCTCCACCGCGGTTTTGGACCCCATCTACAAGCGGTTCACCCGCTTGACGGTCAGCTCGTTGAGCGTGACGGCGGCCGCCGGGGGGGTGGACATCGGGACCATCCCCTTCCAATCGCCTTCCACGATCCGGGTGTCGGCCTCCATCGCGACCCTGGCGCCCCGGGAGCTCTTCGGGCGGGTGAAGGCCCATAATTCCAATTACTCTCAAACTTCTTTCGGGACCCTGCACTTTTCCTCCGGCTCCAGCAGCTCCGACGACGGCGGCCAGAGCTTCGGAGGGTCGGCGTCCACCTGGACCACCCTCTCGGTCGTGGGCGGAACTTATGATCTGGATATTCAGGTGGCGGAGCTCGGGCTCTCGACCACCGTCAAGGCCGTCGTCGTGGCGGGAGGCGCCGGCGCCGACGTGGTGGTCAACCTGGACCGAAAGGCGAATCTCTACGGCTACGCCGTCCTGCCCGGGACCGTGGCTTATGGTTCCTGGGTCTCCGTCCAGGGCGCGCGCGCGGGCGACGCGGCTCCCACCGTCTTCGGCGGGGCTTTCATTCAAGGGCCGGTTGCCGGGGTCAACCCCACCAGCGCCACCTATTCCCTCTTCGGGCTGTCCCCCGGTTCCTGGACCATCTCGGCGCGGACCTTCGGTTTCGTCGGCGTTTCCAGCTCGGTTTACATCTCCAGCGACACCGACATCGGAAATTCCCTCACGGGGGGCTTCGACCTGTTCTTGAGCTCCGGCGGGGTCCTCAAGGGGACGGTGACCGTCGTCGGCAACACGACCGGGATGGGCGTCAAGTTGGGCGGTGCGGCCGGAGGCTCGGGCTTCGACCTTTTCCTCAACGCTTTTAATCCGGCCACCTTCAGCAAGGCCTCGGTCCGCATCCGGATGTCGGAGAACGGGACGGTGACCTCCAGCACCTTCAGCCTTTCTGGCTTGGACAACGGGACGCAGTTTATCACCGCCAATCTCCCGGGGTTCGTGGATTTGCGGTCGACCGTCGCGGTCTCCGGAGGGCAGGGCGCCGCCAATCTCTTCATGCGCCCCAACGACGCCCGGATCATCATTACCCTGCGGCTTCCCTCGGGGACCAATTATCCGCCTTCGGAATTTTCCAAGGTCTCGGGCCTGATCCGGGGGCCGGGAGTCGCCCCGGTCCTGCGGTCGAACCTGATGGGGGCCAACACCGTCCAATACTTCCCCTCCAGCGCCACCTGGCAGTCACCTCCGCTTTCCGCCGGGTTTTTTACGGTGGAGGCGCTGTACGGCCCGACGGGCATGTTCCAGGTCAAGCAGGTCGCCCTGACCCAGGGGGCGACGGCCACGCTGGACCTGGACTTGGGGGGCTCGACTTACACCGTCAAGGGAACGGTCTCGCTTTCCGGAAACGTCATCTTCTCCCGCGCGGATTATTCCGTCAACGTCAGCTCCATCGCGGGCCTTTTGGCCAACGCGGGGACCACCAATTACTGCCTGATGGGCTCAAGCCTCCCGGTCACCACAACCACCTTTCACATGGAGCTCATTCCGGCCAATCCCTTCTTCGGCGGGTTTTTGAGCGGTCCTTTGTTCCGGGCTCAGGCCGGGGGCTCGGCCTGTTTCTCGCCCTCGCCCGGAAACGAGGTCGGGCAGAATTCGCCCAATCCCTTCCATGGCTACCTCGCGGAGGTCTCGACGGCGGGGGCGTTCACTTTCAAGGGGATTCCCGCGGGACTTTACATGCTCCGAAACAACGCCGAGATCGACAACAACACCGCCAACGGCGACGAGCTTCCGCAATTGAGGACTTTCCTCACCGTGTCCTCGGACACCGTGGTCGCGGCCCTGCAGCTCGACGCGGGGTTCTCGGTCTCCGGCCAGTTGCTGGCCCCGCCGCAGACCCTGCTCAGCCGTCCGTTCCGGGTCAGCCTCCTGGATTCGGCGGGCAACGTTCAGCGGACGCTCGTGACTTCCTTCAATAATTCTCCCCAGGCCAAGTATTATTTCGACCGGGTGGCCGCCGGGGCCTACGCGGTTCGGGTCGAGGACCAGGGCTATCCCCGGGCCTACGCGGCCCGCCCCAAATCCGTCAAGGTCCAGACCTTCAACCTGACCGGGGAGGACATCTCGCTGGTCCAGGGCGGCATTATCAAGGGTAAATTGGCCATCCAACAGAGGCTGCCCGACGGCACCACCGGGCCTTTGCAATTGATCGGCGCCCAAAGCGCCTCCCTCCTGCCCAAGAACTTCCAGATTCAGGCCGTGGCCAATCCCTGGTTCCAGGGCGGGTTCGGCCAGGCCAATCCCCGGTCTTGCGGAGGAAATTTCTGCGGGGGGATCGGCTTTGACGCCGCCGACCAGTTCGTGATCGAAAACCTCCTGCCCGGAACCTACGACGTGAAATTCGTCTCCCGCAACAACTCCGAGGACACCTTGGAGGGCGGGATCAACCTGGTTTCCTCTTTCGCGCCCGGCGTCAAGATCGACGAGGGCAAGGTCACCGACATCTCAATCGTGAAGCTCTCGGCCGCCCTCGACCTGCGGGGCAAGGTCACCGCCTCGGGCGCCGGGGTGGCCAACGTTAAAATCGAGGCCCGCCCTTCGATCCGCCAAGCCAGCGACCAGGACCGCGTCTCCGCCGTCACCGACAAGGACGGCGGTTACCTGCTCAGCGGATTGGATCCCCGCATCCGCTTCTACGACGTGGTCGCCGCCGCCCGGGGCTCCGGGGAACAAGGCGAAGTGCTCCTGCCCTACGAGCGGAAAGCGGCCCCTTCGGTGGATTTGAGCTCCACGACCTCGCTGGACTTTTCCCTGACGGCGGCGCCCTACTCCATCAAGGGCAAGGCCGCGGCGGCCGCGGGAAGCGCGGCTTTGACCATCCCGTTCGGCGACGCCGGCCGGACCCGTCCCGGGGCGGAGGTGTTCCTCCTCAAATCCGGCCAAATTCCCACGGACACCCCGATCGGGGACATCATCCTTCGGACCGACCGCGACGGAAACTTCGAGCTCTCTGCCCTGACGGCGGGAAGCTATAAGCTTACCATCCTGGCCCTCAACCACGGCTCCGTGGTCCGCAACGTTACGATCTCGGATTCCTCGATCGACCTGGGAACGCTGACCCTTTCGGCGGGCGGGTCCCTCTCCGGGACTTTGAAGAAGCCGGACGGTTCGAGCCCGAGCTCGTCGGAGATCGTCGGAGCCGCCGCCGCGACGGCCGATTTCTCGGAGATCGTGGAAGGCTCCCTGGTCGTCGACCCCAACACCCGGACGGCGACCGAGTACTCCCTCAGCGGCTTCAAGGCGGGGCTCTCCTACCGCCTGCTGTTGATCGACTCCAAGGGGGTCCCCTTCTCGCCCGAGGGGGCCTCGGCGATCGTCTTCACCTCCACCGAGACCCGGACCTTGGACGTGGTCTATCGCTCCCCCAAACCCTCGGTCTTCGCCAAGGCCAAGCGCAAGAGCGATGGGACCTTCAAAATCCTGGTGGAGACCAGCCAGCCCTTCCGGGCCAAGACCGCCGCCGACGATTCCCTGTCCCAGCTTCTTTCGACCTATTCGGCCAAGGGGGCCCTGTCCGAATTCGAGTTGGCCGGAGACCGTTCCCGCCTGGCGGCCGTCTACACGCCGGGCGGCGGCGAGACGACCTTCAGCCTGCGCGTCAACGGCTTCAGCGCGGTGACCGACCCCGATTCCCTGGACGGGGTCAACCCCGAGTTCCCCTTGCGCTCGATAACCACCTTCTACGTCGGGTTGGATGGGGCGCACCAGAACGCCATCAGCAACTTCTCCGGGGGCAACCTCATCGTCGAAGGGGACAACGGGCGCATCACCATGCCCGCGGGGGCCTTCTCGGTGGAGGCCTCCTCTTCGGTGGACGTGACCCTGCGGATCTCCTCCGAGTCGCTTTCCAAACAGGGAGTGAGCGTGTCGAGCTATCGCACCAACGAGGAACGCAACATCGCCTCCCTGCGCTTCGCCCCATCGGCGTACCCCGAGTCCCTGCTCCGCGCCATGGCCGCCACCCCTCCGGAGATCAGCCCGTTCAGCGCGTTCTACGACATTCTCCTGCCCCTGGGCATCCGCACGGCCCTTTCCAAGCCCGTGCAGATGACGATCTCCTATTCCACGGGCACCGATCCAACGACGATCAACCTCTATTGGTACAACACCGCCGCCAACGCCTACATTCTCCAGCAGGACGTCACCGGGGCGCCGCCGGTCATCGACTACGAGAACCATACCATCACGATCAACGTCAACCATTTCTCGACCTTCGTCATGTTCCAAAGCAACGTCAACGTCATCACCGGGGATACCTTCGGCGCCTCCGAGATGGAGGCTTTCGCCTTCCCCAATCCCTTCGACCTCACGGTCAAAACCGTGCAAACCATCCATCCCGTCGCCAACCATACGGTGCGGGGGACGATGGTCCGCTTTTCCCTGCCCCTCTCGGTTTCGGGGGAGGCCACCTTCCGGGTCTTTACGCTTTCCGGCGAGCGGATCCGCACCATCGACCTGGGGACCTTGGCGCGCGGTCAGCACTACTACCAGGCTTGGGACGGACGCAATGACTCGGGACGGGACGTGGCCAGCGGAGTCTATATGGGGCAGATCAGGGTGGGGCGGCACAGCAAGTTTTTCAAGATGGCGGTTATCAAGTAGATGAAAAAGGCAACGGCATTACTTTACGGAACGATCCTCTGGCTTGGCACGGCTGCGCCGTGCCAAGGTTTCGGCTCCGGCGACCGGGGAACGGCCGGAGCGCAGTTCCTGAAGATCGGCCCGGGGGCGCGGCCCGCCGGGATGGGCGAGGCGTTTTCCGCGGTGGCCGACGACGTCCACGCGATCTACTACAACCCGGCCGGGCTGGCGGCCCTCAAGAGCGTCGAGGTCACCGGGATGCACAACGAGCATTTCCAGGACGTGGACTACGAGTTCGCCGCCGTGGCGGTTCCGCTTCTGCGGTGGACCTCCACCCGGAAGGATTCCAACGCTTACGGGGTCTTGGGCTTTTCGGTCACCAATCTCTCCGTCGGGCGCATCGAGCGGCGGGGCCTGACCGAGACCGACACCCCCGACAGCAGCTTCGGGGCCAATGATTTCGCCTATTCCCTGGCCTACGCCTACGCCTTCCCCTACACGGGGCTGTCTCTGGGAGGGGCGGCCAAATACGTGGAGTCCGACATCGACACGGTCCATGCCGGGGCGGTGGCGGCCGATCTGGGGGCGCTTTACCGGATGGATCTGATGGCTCTGAGTTTCGGAGTCCGCCACCTGGGCACCGAGCAGCGCTTTTCCCATATGTCCGATCCCCTGCCCACCACGATGTTCGCCGGCGCGTCTTACCGGTTCAGTCCCAAGCTTATGGGTGCCTTGGAGGCGACGGTCCCCCGGGACGGCAATCCCCGGCTGGCCGCCGGGGGCGAGTACCGCCACGCCTTCAATAAGGAGGTTCGTGGCGCGGTTCGGGCGGGCTACACAAGTCCGATCAGCCGCTCAACGACGGCCGGCGGGCTATACGGGGGAACTTTCGGCCTGGGCATGGGCTTCGGGCGCTTCTCCTTCGATTTCGCTTGGCTTCCCTTCGGCGATCTGGGGAATTCTTTCAGATATTCCCTGCATGTGAAGTTTTAAAAAAAAGGGACAACGGAACAATTTCAGTAAAAATTGGGACACCCCCCATTTTTACCTTTAATGGTAAAAATGGGGGGTGTCCCAATTTTAATAGAGTTGTTCGGGGGGCGCTGCTTTCTTCTTCCGGGGCGCAGCCCGGACCGGAGCCGCTTCTCCGTTCCAATTCTGCCCGCGGTTCTGCCGGTCCAAGACTTTGAGCTGTTCGGCCGCCGCTTTCGCGGGACGGCGCGGCGCGAGGGGCGCGGCGGAGGCCTCCGGTCCGGCGGCCAAGCCGGGCGCCGGGGTTAAAGCCGTAGGAACCCTGGCGGGGGCCGCCGCAACGGCGCCCGTCAGCGGCATCGGGCCCAGGTCCACGGCCCGAAGCTCGATGCCCTGCCCGGTCGGCAGCCGGACAAATCCCGTGACGCCTCCGTTCTGGTGGGTCACCTGCTCCTTCAAAATCCGACGGGTCAGGGGGTCTTGGCTCACGAGGGCCTGGGCGGGGCCGGTCAGGGAGGCATCCTGCCGGGGAGCCGGCGGGGACAGGCGGGTCCCGGGAAGCGCGGAGCCCAGGCCGGCGGAATCCGCCGCGGCCGAGGGGCCGACGGGGATCATCCATGCCGCGAGCAGCAAAGCCATGGTCCTCATCCCTTCAAGGATAGCACCCGGCCTTGGCCCCGGGGAGAGTCATTGGACCCAGGAAAAGGGGGACAGAGGGCCTAGGTATTGGGGGGCCGAAAGGGCAGCGGGGGCGTCAGCTGGGGTCGTTCTTGACGCCCTGGAAGGGGACCGGCTTGATGTTGTCCGGGGTGGAAGGGGCGGGCGCCGGGGCCTCTTCGTTCCAGAGTTTTCGGAACTTCCCCCAGAGCGAATCCAGCCCCGCGTCGGCCTCCCCCTCGGAAACGCGGCCGGCCGCGTTCATGCCGGAGAGCTGTCCGGCGGCCGTCGAGCCGTCTCCCGAGCCGCGGAGGTTTCGGGAAGTGTCGATGATCTGTTGGAAAGTGCCGCCGCCGGCGGGCTCGTCGGAGCCGAACGGATCGCCCGGGGCGCCGCCGCCGGTCTTGGAGCCCGCGGCGCCGCCTATTCCGGCCAGTTCAAAGCCCAGGGCCGGGCCGTTGGCGTAGCTGTCGACTTGATCGTTGTAGGTGTCGGGGTCGAAGGAGTCGTCCGGGAGGTCCCCGTCTGCTCCCGGGTCCGGGGCAGGGGGGGTGTTGGTTCCGGGCGAGTCGGAGCCGGTCCGGCCGGGGTTGGAGGTTTCCGGCGAGTTGGAGGCGGTCAGGCTGGGACCGTCAGTGCGGCAGTTCAGGCATTGGCCCTTTCGCTCATCTTCGGCCTTGGACTCCTTGGCGAGGCGATCGGCCTCGGCCTTGGCCTTCTCGTCCTTCTTTTTCTGCTCCTCCTCGGCCTTCAGCTTGTCCTGGGCGCTCTTCTCCGACGCCTTCATTTGCTTGCATTCCTCGGAGTACTCGCAGTTCGTGCAGACGCTGCTGTCGCAGATAAAATCCCCTCCGGGGCTCTTCTGGATGTACTTCCCCGGCGGTGGTTGGGTCAGCCCGTCCTTGGGGTCGAGCCCCTCCGGGGGAGGCCAAGCGCACGGAATCCTCCAGGGGGTGCAGGCGTCGGAGGAGGCGTTCAGGGTGGAGCCCGAGGTCTGGCCGGAGAGGGGGTCGATTCCCTGGCTGGAGCACTGGCTGGCGTAGCAGGCGCCCGGGGGGAGGGGGCCCATGAAGCCGTCGGGATAAACGTTCGAATCGGTTTCCTTGGGGTCGGACTCCTCGGAGGAGGCCTCATCGGCCCCGGAGATCGCGTCGACTTCAAGGTCTTCCTGGGGAACCGGCGCCGCCGAGAGCGGCGCGCCGACCAGGAATGCCGCCGCCAAGGCGGCCCAAAACCGGGGGTATTCGGGGTGGTTCATGGGTTGCTCTCAATGCAGAGTATGGGGCCAAAACGCGTTTTTCGCCAGGGCCAAAAGACCTATATGTCAATGGGTCTTTGGACCTAGGTCGAGCCCCCCTTCTCGGCCCCTGCCCAGGTGCTGGCCGGGGAAAGCACCTAGACTGGCGAATTTTATATGATATCGGCATTCCGGCGTTAACGATGGCCACATCCTGTCACCGGCTCCTGTTCACCTTCTTGTTGGCGTCGATTCCCGAGATTTTGACCAGAAATTGCGCCGCGACACCGGGTCCCTCGGGGTCCCGCGCCGCCAAGGAATTGGGAACCCGCCTGGAATCCAGGCTCAGGGCGGAGGGGTTCATGAACGACATGAGCCCGCTCTTTGATCTCAAGTCGCCCGCGATCCGGGCTGTCTACGACGCCTCCGCCCGTGAAACGGAGGCCCGCGCCAGCAAGCGGGACCTCACTAGTTGGCGGGAGATCCGGGACGCCGTCTCGGCGCACATCAAGCGCCATGGAGACGGTTCGTTGATCCTCATCTGCGGCGCGGCTTTTCACATTTACGGTGCGGTCCCGGAGGTGGAAAGGACCGTCGGGGCCAGGTATCTTTCCACGACCCCGCGAAAACTCGATCTGGAGGACGTCCGAAGAGATGATCCCAGTCGCCCGGCTGCCGAGGGTCCCAAAACCTTAAGGCTCCAGATGGACCGGGCGAATGGCGTAGCCAAGTCGATTGGTTATCAGGATCTGCTCGCTTTCATGGCCCCCCGCCCCGTGGCCTCGCCGGTCAGGAACATCGCCGTCGGAATCGAGGAAACCGGCCTCCACTCCATCTACCTGCGCGATGAAATGGCCGAGCAGCGGCGGCTCTATGCCATTCTGACGGACGCCATCAAGGAAAACCCGCCCAGGAGCATCCTCTATGTTCGCGAGGAGCTTGACGCCGAGGAAATGGCGGCTCTATTTTCCGCACCCCGGATGAAGGCTTTCTTCGCGGCGGAGCGCGACCGAAGCGCCATCGGGCTTAAAAGGCGGGCCTGGGAGGATTTTCTTCTATCCGCGAAATTCCTCGGAATACCGATTTATTTCGGAGCCTTTGGAATCCTCGACCGCGCGACGGAGGACCCCGAGGATGCGGCCGCCGTCCGGGAAATCGATGCGGCTACGATGGAGATTCGCCGGCTCGACGGGCTGGAGGCGCTGGGCCGAGACCCGAAAATCCGATGATCATTTTCCCGAGGGCAGTCCGCCCCGGCGCTTCAATCAGCCTCCTCCTGGCTACCGCCGTCATCCTTGGAACAGCCTGGGGCGCGCAATTATCCGCTTCGGACCGAACTCCCCTGGCCTCCGCCCGCGCACGAATCTTGGAATCCGTCCAAAAAATCAGGGAACTAAATATTCAGCAAGGCTCCGCGAGCGCGGCGGATATGGAGGCACTCGCGGCGGCGAGAGGGCTGGAGATTCAGAAGATCGAGGCCGCCGTCGCGCCGTTCCGGGACGATGCCGCATTGCAGCGAGAAACCGCCCAAGCCCTCCTCGCCATCGGAGAATTAGCCACCGCGCTGAATTTCGCCGATGGGGCGGTTCTCTTGGACCCCCTTGCCGAAAACACGAAGACAAGCGCCGAAAGCCTGTCCCTCCGTGCCCTGATCTATCAGAAACAGGGTGACGTGGAGCGGGCCTACGAGGACTCAAGACAGGCGTGCAGGCTCGCTCCCGGCCACTCATCCGCCTGCCAAACCGCCCTGATGACCCGGGGGAGAATCAATCCAAAGCAAGAGCAAACGCCTCCGTCCTTGCCCGGGAAGCCGCCGCCTGGAGCTTCCGCTTTAGCCGCCGCCTCCGGAGGTTCCACTTCATCCGGCGGCTTAGTCTCGCGCGGCAAGGGCCTGCGCCTGACGCCCGTTCCGGCTCCCGGCTCCAAGCCGGATGCCCTATCCAGGATCGAAGCCTTGCCCTACGAACCCCGGATAAAGAGATACCTTGCGATCATGGCTCGCGTCGCGGACCCCGAAGACGCCGAAAGCACGCTCAGCGCCCTTGAGCGCTTCAAGCCGGCGCTTCATGTCCGGGACATGAACGTAAGGCTCCCATTCCATGGAATCGCTCACCGAAATTACCAGGGGCATGAATACAAACCCAGCATTCACCTCATCCCCGGCTACGCCGCCCCTCCGGAAGGCGGTGCCGGCATGGGCGGGCGCTATTCGGCCCTTCAAAATCCCGAGAGCCCGCGCGAGGACCTCGGATTTGTGGATGGAGC
The DNA here is from genome assembly GCA_964358485.1 of uncultured Elusimicrobia bacterium. GTDB lineage: Bacteria > Elusimicrobiota > Elusimicrobia > UBA1565 > UBA9628 > CAYHPY01. Next base: position 11,953 of record CAYHPY010000042.1, on the reverse strand, counting down.
CCGAGTCTACAGGTATGCCGACGGCAGCACGGCTCATGAATTCTCCGATGAGCAAATCGCCGGGACCCTGATGCATGAAATCCTGCATGTCCGCCGGGTGGGAGAGGGGGGAGGCGATAATGCCTTCAGGGACGAATCGGACGCCTTTGATATCGCCTTTCGCTTCTATACCCGTTATCAGCAAAAAAACAGCGGAGCGATTAACTTGGATCGAGGTTCGGCCGCGCTTGCTAAATGGCAGTCCCACCCGGATGAATTCGCCAAGATCATGGCGAAAACCTACGAGCAAGTCGGGATCAAATCCGTCAAGGCAGGGAAAGAGGCTCTCGATCGACCCTTGACGAAGGAGAATTCCAATTTAACCAAGGACCTTATCCTTCATGAACGCGCCGACCGCGCGCATCAGGACTGGAGAGACGCTCGGGAGCGGGAATTCCGTCAGTGGGCCACGCGGTTCGCTGCCGCCGCAATCCGCAAAATCGATGGGATGCCCGAGGCGACTCCCGGCCGGAAAGCGAAGAAGGCGGCCGCCCTGGCCGCCATTGACAGGTACGCTGAAGATTCCCTGCGCGCGCCTTGGAGGCACTTGACCAGGATCGATCCCGAAATATTGAGAGGTGGCGCCAATTGAGAATGCCAATTCTTTGTTTTAATGTCATGTTGCTTTTTGGGCAGGCGTCTACGGCATTCGCCGGTCCGGACACCCAGGCCTATGCTTCCTGGTCACAGCCCGGCGGGAACTTCGACTGCGAAATCCCGGCCGACTGGGAGGACCGGTCTCGGCCGAGCATGCTCATAGTCGGACCGGGACTGCTCGTCAGCGGCTACCCGCCGAGCCTCTCCGCAAGCTTCCGGAAAAATGCGGGAGACCCGGACGCCGCGTCTAACTTCATTGCTGAAGAGACTGGAAGCGATTACCAACGGGAAGTGGAAACTTCCAAGTTCTTGGGAATCAATCCGCCCCCACGGCCGCCCCTCATCCCCGTATCTACGGCCACGGTAGCCGGGAAAAAAGCCTTCCGCTACATTAAACAGAGCGTCTGGACGCGCGAGCATCCAATCCCCGGAATCCCTCTCGATAGGCATCCCCCGGGAATCGTATCCGTGGTTAGCGCCAAGGCCGTAATCCCGGTCAAGGACGGCTACTGGGTTTTGGATTATGATGTCGCGGAACAGGATTACAAAGCGAACCTCCCACACTTCGAGCACCTTCTGAAGACTTTCCGGCTCAAACAACCGCCTAGGCAGGAAGCTGACCTTTCGAAACCGGCAGGAGAGAAGCCCCAAGGGGGTATTTTAAAATGAAAAAACAATATTTTAATTACACAATCCGCTTATCGTGCGATAAGTTCGCGCTCATCGCGCGCGCGATGTTGACGGTGCCAGTGCTCCTGCTTGCTATCTCCCTTTGCGCCGAGGAGAGGCAACCGACGAAGGCAACGGTCAATAAGGAGCCTAAAGGCGTAGAGGCCGATGAGAAGGGGTTGTCTTTGGAAGGATTGATTGAGCTGGTGATGAAGCACGGAAAAAAAAAGAAGCTTGATGCTGGATCAGCGGAGAATCTTGGGTTCAGCGGAGAGGTTCCGGCTAAATCAGTATTGCACAAGAGCAAGGATTCGCCAGACCAACATGAGCATTCCTTCATGGTGGTCTATGATCAACAGGAAGACCAACCAGCCAAGGCTGTCGCCATCATACTCGCCAAGACGCAGATCGCGCAGCACGAAGAAAAGAAATTCGTGAGCGGGTACAAGTTGCGCTGCAACTTGGTGGGCGTAGTGACCAATGCCTTGCGCGGGACCGGCTTCGTGGGAGAAGTTGAACAGCAGATACTGCCTCCTGATGCCCCGGAGGTTCAGATTGTCTCGAGGCAGGAATTGGCTCTCTTCCTCAAGAATCCGCCGAAGCAAGTGAGGGATAAGTGACCTACCATTTTGTCTTCTTGATGCTGGTTGGGTTATCTCCGATATTTGCAGGTAACCCGGAAGGCTCACTCCCGGTGCCCATTTCGGATGATGAATCCGAAGAGAACGATCTTAACGTTCCCATCAAGAAAATCAAGGAGACCGACCGGCAAATCGCCAACCCCTCCACCCCCCCCGCCGTAAAAGAAGAACTCAAGCGGGAGCGGGAAGGAGAGGTCAAGAAAATCGAATCCATCGGCCAAAAGCGCCCCGACAACCCCAAGGCCCAGCGCGAGGTGACCAAGGCCCTCTTCGGCGTGGGGGAGATCGACCGGGCCCTGCCTTTCGCCGACCGCGGCGTGGAGTTGGCGGAAAAGGGCCGCGATCCCCGGGCGCTGGGCGACAGCCTGGCGCTGCGTGCCCAGGTTCAGCAGAAAAGGGGCATGGTGGAAGAAGCCTACGCCGACTCGGCTCGGGCCTGCGAATTGACCCCCGCGAACGTCAAGGCGTGCCAGCTCGCGCTAATGACGCGGGGGCGGATCAATCGGGACGCCAAACCCTCCCCGCGAATTTCCCGGGAAGGCGCCGCCGATGCCGCCGCCCTCCCGGGTCCCGGTCCGGAGACAAAAGGGAACGGCGGCCCGGATTCTTCCGCCACCCCTAGCCCGGGGCAAGGGCCGGGGCTGAGCGCGCCGGATCCCCTGCGCTCCGCCGCGCTCGTCAACGAGGGCCTCGCGCGCCTGAAACTGGACCCGGAGGCGGGCTTGCGGCTCCTGGATCGGGCCGTCGCCGCCGATCCGAAGAGCGCGAAGGCCCGGGTTGCGCGTTCCCAGGCGCGGCGCGGCGCCGGGGACTGGGCCGGCGCGTTGGAGGACGCCGAAGCCGCGGCCCGGCTCGCCCCACGCAGCGCCGCGGCCTTCGCGGCCCGCGGGCAAGCCAAGGCGGCCCTCGGGCGCCCGGCCGTGGAGGTGGCCGGGGATCTGGCAATCGCCCGGGAATTGGACCCGGCTTTTTCGGCGTTATACACCGAGACCCTCGCCGATCTCGATAGTCGTGGTTCGGGAGCGGCGGAACCGGTCGGCTCCGATTCGGGAATGCCGGGACGGGGTTTCTCCCGCAAAGGGCCGCTTCCACGGGGTAAATCCATCCTGCTGGTTTGCGCCGGGGCGGCTCTCCTCGTCGTCATCGGGTTATGGGTCCGAAGGCGCGAGTCAGGCTCCTCCGAATCTCCGCCGCCTTCGGACGAAAGGTAAACTCAGGAGAAATTAGGGAAGAACCCCTTCCCCCGAAGGCCTCGGCCCGGGAATCTCGAACGACTGCACCATTGTGCCCCCGGCCCGCATTTAGTATTATCCGCGCCATCGTCGCGAGGGCCGATCGTGGACCCTCCCTGGGAGCTTATATGGTCAAATTCGGAACCTCCGGTTGGCGTGGAATCATCTCCGACGACTTCACTTTCGCCAACGTCCGCAAGGTCGCCCACACCGTTTCGGCTTACGTCAAGGAGAACCAGGAGTACGGGTTCAACAGCCCGGATTACGGGGCCTTCCTGGGCGGGGGCGCCAAAAGCCCGGTCCCCACGATCATCGTGGGCTACGACACCCGTTTTCTATCCGAGGAATTCGCCCATGAGGTGGCCGGCGTGCTGGCCCTGGACGGCGTCAAGACCTTGGTCTCGGCGGGGGACATTCCCACTCCGGCCATCGGCTGGGCGGTCATCCGCCGCAAGGCCGTGGGCGGCGTGATGATCACGGCGTCCCACAATCCGGGGAACTACTCCGGATTTAAATGGATGCCCTATTGGGGCGGGGCCGCGACCCCGAAGGTGACCGACGACATCGAAAGGCGGGTGGAACTGCTCGGCCAGCAAGCCATCAAGATGATGCCCCTGGACCGGTCCCTTCGGGAATCCTGGATCGAGAACGTCGATTTCCGCAAGGAGTATTTCGAGCAGTTGTCCCGCCTGTTGGACGTCAAGAGCCTGAAAAAATCCAAGATGCGGGTCGGCGTGGACGCGATGCACGGCTCGGCCCGGAACTATCTGCGTCCCTATCTGGAGTCCCTGGGATTTGAAACCGTCGGCCTCAACGAGGATCGGGACGTGATGTACGGCGGCCGGTCCCCGGAGCCCACTGAGTCCTCCCTGGAGGGGCTCTCGCGGGCGATGGCCAAGAACCGCCTTCAAATGGGCTTGGCCTGCGACGGGGACGGGGACCGTTTCGGCGTGTTGGACGCCGGAGGCACCTGGATCTCCGCCAACGAGGCGCTGGGGTTGGTCCTGGAACACCTGGTGGCCAACCGCGGCCTCAAGGGCAAGGTCGCCCGCAGCGTGATGACTTCCCATTTCGTGGATGCCGTGGCCAAGTCCCATGGGCTGGAGACCCGGGAAACCCCGGTGGGCTTCAAGTTCATCGGCGAGCTCCTGCGGTCCGGGCAGTATCTGCTCGGCGGGGAGGAATCCGGCGGACTTTCGATCCAGGGCCATGTGCCCGAGAAGGACGGGGTGCTGGCCTGCCTCCTGCTCCTTGAGTTGGCGGCCGTCGAGCGCCAATCCCTGGCCAAGATCCGGGACCGCCTGTTCAAGAAAGTCGGCGAATTCCACAACGTCCGGCTCAACCATCGGATGGAGCGCAACATCCAGGTCATGGAGCTGGAGGAAAGGCTCCGCGTCCGGCCCCCCTTGGAGCTCGGGGGAGGGTCGGTATGGCGGATCGACCACTCGGACGGCTTTAAATTCATCCTCCGCGACGGGTCCTGGCTCGGCCTGCGTTCCTCGGGGACCGAGCCCGTGGTCCGCGTCTACGCGGAGGCGGGCTCGGCCAAGAAGCTCGACGCTTTGCTGGCCGACGGCAAGAAGCTGCTCCAGGGGAAACTCTGATGGCCCGCGTCAAGGCGCTGTCGGCGCGCGAAATTCTGGACTCCCGGGGACTGCCGACCGTGGAGGCGGAGGCCTTTCTGTCCGACGGCTCCCGGGGCCGCGCGGCGGTCCCCAGCGGGGCCTCTACCGGGGTGCACGAGGCCCTGGAGCGCCGGGACGGCGATCCCCGCCGTTTCGGCGGCAAGGGCGTCTTGAAGGCCGTCGCCGCGGTGGATGGGGAGCTTTCCCGTTTTCTGAAAGGCCGCGACGCCGAGGACCAGGCGGGCATCGACGCCGGCATGTGCTCCCTGGACGGGACCCCCAACAAGGGCCGCCTGGGCGCCAACGCGATCCTGGCCGCCTCCCTGGCGGTCTCTCGGGCCGCGGCCGCCTCCCGGGGCTTGCCGCTTTACCGCTGGCTGAGAAAGGCTTATGGCCTGGACGAAAAGGAATGGCTCCTCCCCGCCCCGATGTTCAACGTGGTCAACGGCGGCGCCCATGCCGACAGCGGCCTGGACGTCCAGGAGTTCATGGTGGTTCCGGTCGGCTCTCGTTCCTTTAAAGAAGCCCTGCGGGCGGGGTCCGAGATTTACCATGTCCTCAAGAAAACCCTGGCCGCCAAGAGCCTGGCCGTCTCGGTGGGTGACGAAGGCGGTTTCGCGCCCCGGATCAAGGCCCACGCCGAGGTCCTCGGCATTTTGGAACAAACCATCCGCAAGGCAGGATACGGGGGCAAGGCCCGAATCTCCTTGGACGTGGCCGCTTCGGAGTTTTTCGGGAAGGGGGGCGGAAAACCCGATTACCGGTTCGAGGGGCGCAGGCGCTCCTCCGCCGAGATGGCCCGCATTTATCGCTCCTGGATTTCGCGCTACAAATTGCTCTCCATCGAGGACCCCATGGCCGAGGACGATTGGGCCGGTTGGACCTCCCTGACGGCCGCCGTAGGCTCCAAGGTCCGGGTCGTGGGAGACGATCTTTTCGTCACCAACCCGGACCGCCTGGACCGGGGAATCCGGGAAAAGGCGGGAAATTCCATCCTGATCAAGCTCAACCAGATCGGCTCGGTTTCCGAAACCGTGGAGACCGTCCTCAAAGCCCGCAAGGCGGGATTTTCCAGCATCATCTCCCACCGTTCGGGGGAGACCGAGGACCCCTATATCGCCGACCTGGCGGTGGCGCTCAACGCGGGGGCCATCAAGACCGGCGCGCCCTGCCGCTCGGAGCGGCTGGCCAAGTACAACCAGCTTCTGCGCATCGAGTCGGAGCTGGGACGGGACGCCTCCTACGCCGGAGGCCGTTCCTTTTCCCGGTGAAACCGAGAACCTGGCCCTGGCCGCGCCTGGTCTTGAGCGCTCTCATCCTCGGGGCCCTGTTCGGCAACCAGGGATTCCGCAGCATGGTCAGCAACTGGATCGAACTGCGGGAGCTCCGCCGCGAACTGGGGGAGCTGGATTGCGAGCAGGCCCGGCTATCCCGGCGCCTGCGCGCGGCGCGCGGCAACGGGCTGGCGCTGGAGCGGCTGGCCCGGCGGGAACTCGGCTACGTCCGTCCCGGCGAGATCGAGTACCGCTTTCCTCCGCCCGCCACGACGGCCGAATCCGACGGCTGTCGTTAAGTTATATACTGTAACCCTGTCTTCCTCCTAGGCCATGTTTCCCGTCCTCCTCGAGTTCGGCGCAATTAAAATCTATTCCTACGGCGCCCTGATTGCCCTGGGGGGGGCCGCGGCCCTTTGGCTGATGTCCCGCCGCCGCAAGCTCATGGGCCTGGAGCGCGAGGAGGATTTTTGGGCCCTGCTCAACCTGGTCCTGGCCGGGGGCTTCGTCGGGGGGCGCCTGCTCCATCTGGCCGAGTACACGGCTCCGTTTTCCCCGGAGTTTTGGAGCGGCCTGCTTTCCCTTCGGACGGGGTTCTCGGCCATGGGCGCCTTCGCCGGGGCGGCCGCCGCGTGCGGAATCTATTGCCGGCGGAAAAAACTTCCTTTCCTGAAATTCCTGGATGGGCTGTGCCTGGTCGCTCCGCTTTGGCACGCGTTCGGGAGGCTCGGCTGCCTGGCGGCGGGCTGTTGTTACGGGCGCCCCGCCCCGGAGCTTTCCTGGGCCGTGACCTTCCGCGACCCTCGGGGCCTGGTCGCGCCGGCGTTATTGGGCCGGCCTCTGCACCCCGCCCAGCTCTACGAGGCGGCCGCCGATCTGGCCCTGGCCGCCCTGCTCTGGGTCTGGGCCCGACCCCGCGCGGACTCCGGTCGGTGGGCTCCGGGGGTTCTGGCCGGGGCTTACATCGGAGGGTACTGCCTCATCCGCTTTTTCCTTGAGAATTTCCGGGCCGACGGCGCGGCCTTTTCAAGCACCGGGCTGACCTGGGCCCAGGCCCTTTGCGTGGCCTACGCGGCGGCGGTCGTTTACCTGGCGCGGCGGAGGCCGGCCTGATGTTTCCCATCCTGTTCGATTTCGGGTTTTTCGCCCTTCCCTCCTACGGAGCCCTCGTGGCCGCGGGCTATCTGGCCGGCATTCTGTGGCTGAGGGCGCGGGCGCCGGAGATGGGCCTCGACGAGGACGGGTTCTGGTTTTTGATCTACTGCCTGTTTTTCGGCGCGATCGCGGGGGGGAAACTGCTTTATATGGCGGTGGAACTTCCCCGGTTTATTTCCGGGGAATTGCGCCTGATCGGGGATTTTCGCTACGGCTTCGTCTTTTTCGGCGGCTTTTTGGGCGCGCTGGCGATGGGGGTCGTCGCCCGGCGGCGCCTGAAATTCGATTACCTCAAAACCGCGGATTTTTTCGGGGTGGCCCTGCCCATGGGCCACGCCATCGGCCGGCTCGGCTGCCTGGCGGCCGGCTGCTGTTACGGGGGTCCCTCTACCCTGCCGTGGGCGTTGGCCTTTCCGGAGCATGCGGCCAGTTCCCTGCCGGAGCGCCTGTGGGGCGTGCCGCTCCATCCGGTCCAGCTTTACGAATCGGGGCTCAACGCGCTGATCGCGATTTTTCTGGCCGGGTTCGTCCTGCCGCGCGTGCGGCGGGGGGCGCTTCGGGAAGGGAGCGTGTTTCTGGGGTACGTGGTCCTTTATTCGGCGGTCCGCTTCGCCTTGGAGTTCGTCCGGGGGGACGACCGCGGGGGGCCGTTCGGGCCGTTCCACGTTTCTCAGTGGATTTCGTTGCTGTCGATCGCGGCGGCCGGCGCGTTGTTGAGCCGGAGGGGAGTCAAACATGTCCAATGAAGGGCCGTTGATCGTCGAGGCCGGCGCGATCCGTCTGGACAAATTCCTCGCCGACCGTTATCCGGGGTACAGCCGGGCGCACCTCAAGGATTTGGCCATCCGGGGCTGCGTGTTCGTCAACGGGACGGCCGCCAAGCCTTCCAAGATCCTCGCGGAGGGGGACAAGATCCTGGTCCGTTTTCCGGGAGCCCTTCCGGAGTCCGACGGCTCCGTGCTCGAGGGGCGGGTTCTCTTCGAGGACAAGGCGGTCCTGATCCTGGACAAGCCGGCGGGCCTGCTGATGCACCCGTTCGGGGGGAGCTGGCTGGTCAAACCCCGGGCCGCAATGGAAGATTCCATCCTGAATCTGGCCGGGGTCCTTTACTCCGAGCGCCCCGAAATCGCGGCGGCCAAGGTCGCCCGGTGCGGCATCGTGCACCGGTTGGACCGCCCCACCAGCGGAGCCCTGGTGGTCGCCAAGACTCCGGCGGCCTACGAGAGCCTGCTGTTTCAATTCCGGGAGCGGCTGGTCAAGAAAGTCTATTTGGCCGTCGTCCTGGGGAAGGTGTCCGAGCGGGAGCTGGTGATCGACGCGCCCGTGGGGCGCGCTCCTCGCGGCCGCCGGGTCACGGCCAATCCGTTCGGACGGGAGTCGAGCACCGGCCTGCGCCTGCTCTCGGCCTTGGACGCCGCTTCCCTGTTGGAAGCCCGCCCCTTGACGGGGCGGACCCACCAAATCCGGGCCCACCTCTCCTTGGCCGGGCATCCGGTCCTGGGGGACCCCTCCTTCGGCTCGGCCGCGCCCGCGGGGATCGAGGTTCCGCGCCTGATGCTCCATGCCCTGAACCTTGAGTTCATGCATCCCGTCACCGGGAGGAAGGTGGCGTTTAGGGCCGAACCGCCGGCCGACTTCCTGAAATGTTGGCGCGATTTGGGCGGCCGTCCGCCGAGGCGTCCGGCGTCCCGAGCCTGAAGAGGGTCGTGCCCTCTTCTTTATTGCGGTAGATCTCGCGGCCGAATTCCCGGGCCCAGACGGGAATTCCCCGGGCCAGCGCCTGGACCCCGGCCGGAAGGTATCCTCCCGGGGTGAAGGAATCCTCCACCAACGCGTACTCGACGCCGTCGCGGGCGGCGGCGTCTCGCCAGGAGGCGGCCGTTCCCGCATCGAGGGGCGGAGGCAGGGCGGTCCGCCCCGTCCAGAGGATCAAGGCGTTGAAGCGGAGGCTTTGCCAGCGCGCCTGCGGGAGGGTTTGGGAGCGAATCCATTCCATGGTGGCGGGTTGAAACGCGGCGGGGCGGCCGATCCCGCGCTGGGCCAGGTCCGCGGCGGAAATCAGGGCGATGCAGGCCAGGGCCGCGACGGCCGGGCCGCGGGCGCCGGAAAGAGGAAGGCCGGCGGTTCCCGTCGCCGCCAAAATCCAAAGCACCGGGACCAGCGGCAGGGCGTAACGGGCCGGGGCCGGGCCCCAGGTCAAGTGCAGGGCCAGGTAAAGGGCCGCGAAGGCCGCCATGGCCAGTCCGGCTCCGCCCTCCGGGTTCGAGGCGCGTCTTAGAAGGAAGGCTCCTCTTCCGGCGGCCAGCAGACCGGCTAGGCCCAGGAGGGCCCCGCCGCGCCCCGACCAACCCAGCCGACCTTCCCCAAGCAGGGAACGGCAAAGGGCGGCCGCGTGCCTCATGGCGGCGCCCGGATCGGCCAGGAAGGCGGCTTGGGAGAACCAGTGGGACGCGTAGGCCGTGGGCTCTCCGGCAACGGCGGCGTTGCGCAGCAGCCAGCCCGCCAACGGGAGCCCGGCCGCGGCCGACCAGAGCATGGCGCGTCGCGCGCCGATCGAGCGGGCCAGGCCCAGGGCCGCCGCCGGTATCAGCAGAAAACCCTGAGGTCTCATCAGGGAGGCCGCGGCGGCGCCCCCGGCCAGGGCCGCCAAACGGCCGAGGGAGGGGCGCTTCCCAGGAAAAACGAGGCCGTCGAAGACGGCCAGGCAGAAGGCTAAAAACGGGATGTCGGCCAGGACCAAGCCCGCGTGCCGGGCCAGCGTGGGGTTGACCGCGATCAGGCCGAAGATCCAGGGTCCCGCGTCTGCTCCCAGCTTGCGGGTCAGCCGCCAAGCAAACAAAAGCGCCGCCGCCAGGGCTGTCAGGGAGACTCCCCTCAACCATCCCCAGTGCGGCTGGGCGAGGGCCGCCGCCGGCAGAAGGAGCAGGGGAAGGCCCGGCAGAGGATCGGTGATCGCAACGCCCCCGGCGTCGGGCAAGGCGAAGGCGCCGCCGGCCAGGGAGCGGGCCAATAGAATATTGACCGAATCGTCCTCGATGAGGCCGGGAGGGTTTCCCTTGGAGACGCAGAGATGCAGGGCGATGGAGAGTCCCGCGGCGGCCCAGGCGAGCCGTTTCACGGGGATGCGTTATTGGAACCGAGCTGGTATATCGCGGTGCCTTCCTCCTCGCTTCGGAAGACCTCGGGCAGGCCTTCCTTGCGGGCCCACTCCGCCAATTGCGGCTCATTGAGCCAGGCCAGCCTAGGAAAGGAAAATTCCGCCCCGAAAGGCTCGATGGCGGAGAGGACGAACTCCACCTTCTCCCGTCGCGCGTCCGCGAGCCACTCGGCCGAGGAGCGGACATTTTGAGGAGGGGGCGTGCAGACCCGGCCGGTCAGCAAGGTCACCGTGTGGAACGCCGAGCCCTGCAGGCGGGTTTTCGGCGGCAGGCGCCTGCGGAGCCAAGCCATGGTCCGGGGTTGGTAAGAGGGCGCGGCGACCGCCCCGGCCCGGACGAAAGCCAGGTCCACCCTGAGGGCGGGAAGCAGCAGCAGGGCCAGCGCGGCTCCTGCGAGGGCCGGTTTCCCGGAAAAGTTCGGCCGGGCCGCCCCGAGCGCCAGAATCCACAGCAGGGGCATGAGCGGGAGCAGGTAGCGGGCCTCGGTCAGCTCCCAGGTCGCGTGCAGGCACAGGAGCAGGGCGCAAAACGCCGCCATGGCGAAAATCTGGACCCCCATGCCGCCGCGATCCTTGGATTGCTTGAGCAGGCGCGCGGTTCCGAGAGCGGACAGGGCCAGGACCAGGGCCCCGGCCCCAAATTGAAGCGGGAAAGCGAAATCCGCCAAGCCCAGGAAGCCTTCTCCGAAAAGGCTGGCGATCATGCGTCCGGCGTGGTCGGTTTGCTGGGACGGGTCTTGAAACCGGACGATCTGGGACCGCCAATTGTCCCAAAATCCGCTCATGGAGGCGGCGAGATATTCGTTTCTCAGGCTCCAGAGGCCCAACGGCACGAAGCCGGAAATGAGAAACCCCAATCCCAGGAGCGGCCCGCGGATATACCACAAGGAGGCGGCCAGGCTCAAGACCAGGGCGACCCCCTGGGGGCGAATCAGGGCGGCCAAACCCGCCCCGACCGCCAGGGCGATCCTGGCCTTGCGGGAAGAGGCGCATTCCGGCAGTAGAAGAAAAAGGGCCAGCGCCAGAGCGACGAAGACGGTGTCCGGGATGACCAAGCCGCCGAGGCCGACCAGGACCGGGTTGACCGCGGCCAGGGCCGCGGCGGAAAGCGCCCAGGCGGGAGGCAGATGTCGCCGGGCGATTCTCCAGGTCAGGAGCACGCAGGCCCAGGCGGCGGCCACCCCCACGCCCCGGAGCAGGCCCCAGGCGGGCTCCACGGCCCAGACCGGGAGCATCAATAGGAGGGGAAAACCCGGAAGGGGATCGCTCAGGGGCCGGCCCGCCGCGTCCGGCCAGGCGAAAGCGCCTTGGCGCAGGGCCTTGGCCAGGAGGATGAAAAGGGCGTCGTCGTTGAAGGCGCCCACCGGAATCCGCATGGCCGAAACGACATGGACGGCGACCAAAGCGGCCAACACGGAGAGCGCGAGAATTCGGCGTTCCATCGGCGCGCAATTATAGCAACTTGGCCGTGCTATAATGAGCGCCATGACGAGCGAATTTTGGGTCAAAACCGGCGCGGTCCTGATGTTTTTGACCGTGGCGCTCGGGGCCTTCGGGGCCCACG
>CAYHPY010000041.1:0-30773 GCA_964358485.1 uncultured Elusimicrobia bacterium | reverse complement strand
CGCTGGAGGGCGCGGCGGCCGAAGCGGGACCCGTGCCGCCGCTTGAGGCGGCCGCCCCCGAAGCGCCCCCCCCCTCCCCGTCCAGGTTGATCAGGGGGATGTAGGAGAGGGTGTAAATCCGGGTGATCGACGGCTCGGCCGCCTTGGACCGCTGGGAGATCACGTAGGTGTTGCTCTTTCCGATCTGCTGGTAGGTCAGCCCTTTGATCTCCAGAAGAATCTGCAGGGCCTCCCGGACCGTGACGTTCTGCAGAAACGCGGTGACCTGCCGGGTCTCCAGTCCTTCCGTGATGATGAAGTTCACTTTGGCCTGCGCCGAGATGGTGTCCAGGAAGGTCGCCAGCGGGGCGCCCTTGACGCGGACGGTCACCCGGAACTCCAGCGGATTGAGGGGCGCGGCCGGGGCCGCGCGGGGCGCGGCGACGGCGCCGATCTGAAGGCCTCCGCCTTTGGGCGCGGCCGGGGTTTCCTCCGCGCCGGCGTCGGCGGGCGTTTGGTCCTCGTCGGCGGGAGCTCCTCCTCCCTGGGGTTCGCCGCCCACCGGGCCGCCGGCGGAAGGGCCCTCTCCCCCGGACTGAAACTCCGGGTTGGCCTGCGGCTCCGAGCCCCTGCGTTGGGACCATGCCGGAGTCGCCGATTGCAGGGCCAGGAGCAAGGACGCGACCCCGGCCGCCAAGCGCCGGATCCGCCCGCGTTGTCTAATCATGATGTTCCTCCACGAAATCATTTGCTGATCCTCTTGCGGAACTTCTTGTTGTTGCGCTGGAACTGCACTTCCTGCGGCGAGATTCTGAGGACTTTCGCGTCCTCGGCGACCGTGTCGCCCGCTCCAACGACCTCCCCGTTGATGATGGCCTTGGTGTTGCCGTCGGCGTCGGTGATGATCCCCTGCAGGCTGATCCCCTCGTCGATCCGGCGCTCCCGCTTCTTGACGGGCGCCGACTTCTCGGCGGCCGCATCCACCTCGCGCCGCTTGACCAGCTTCTCGAGTTCGAGCTGTTCCTGGCGGAAGATGTCGTAGGGAGAGAGGGTGGGGTCGCGGGAAAGCAGAACCACGACCGCCGTCCCGGTGGAATTTTTCGCGGCCTCCCCGGCGGAAAGGGACATGGACGGCGCTCCGGGGTCGGACGCGGCCGCAGGCGCTCCGGCGGGATCTGCCGTCCCGGCGGCAACCGGTTCCTGCGCCGGGACGGAGGCTTCGGGGGGAGCCGCAGCCGCCGCCGTGACCTCTGCGGCCGGAACGGCAACGGGCGCTCCCGGCGGGACCGCCGCGGCGGCGACCTGCACGGCGGGTTGGGTGGAGACGGGAAGCCCGGCCGCGACCGGCCCGGTCGACGCGACGGTCGCGGCGGGGGTCGCCGCCGCGACCCCTCCGGAGATGGGATTGGTCAGGGGGCTGGCGCTTTTGCCGGCCGGGTCCTATAAGAGATTGGCCGGGGGCGTTCTTCCTTTCCCCGACTCCCCCGCCCCGTCCCCCCTCAGGGCGGTCGAGCGGTAGACGATGTAGCCGGCCGCCCCAAGGGCGGCGACGACGACCAGCCAGCCGAGAGTCGCGCGGGGTCTCACTGCGTGAGCCTCCCCTTGGGGATGACGGTGGAAATCCGGCATTGAACCCCGTTTTTTCCCAGCGATTCGCCTTTCTTGGCCACGCGGATGCTGTCGACGTGGATGACGGGCTTGGAATTTTCAATCCGGTTGAGCCACGCGAAGAATTCGGCGAAGGTCAAGGTCGAGTTCATGTCCGCCCTCTGAAAAATGAGGCCGCCGCCTTCCTCCTCGGTCGGCGGAATGATCGAATCGGAGATGATGCCCTCGGCCTTCATCGAGTCGATCAAAGTGTCGAGCAGCCATTGATCGCGGGCTTTCATGGGCGGAAGTTGGTTGTACAGCCGGTTGAGCTGGTCGCGGGAGGTCGCGTAGGAATCCGCGTATTGGGAGGTCGCCTCGGCCGCTTCCAGCCGCATGTTGAGCCGCTTGAGCCGCTTGCCCGACGGGGCGTAAACCACGGCGTAGGCGCCTAAAATAAAGATCCCCGCGGCGGCCAGGGGCCGCGCGAAATGCTTGGGACCTTTCTCGCGGACGGCGGAAACCACGAGCGAGACGGTCTCCTGGAGCCCGCCGAATAATTCCTTGACGTCGATCTTCATGCCCGCCCCACCCCGAATCCCCTCATTTTTTCACCTTGCCCACCACCGTGAAAGTCGTCCTTTCCTCCCTCGACCGCCGCAACCCCTCCGGGTCGGTGCCCGCGCCCTCCTCCTTGGTGGGCGCTCGGGAAATCGTCATTTGGATTTCTGGAAAAAGTTTCCCAAGAACCGGCGTCTTGGCGATTTTGTCCTTGAGCTGGAACGCCATGTCTTCCTCTTCCGAAAGGCTCGCGCCGACGACGTGCCCGGTGAAGTTGATCTCCCGGCCGGCCACCCCGCCCTGGGTTCGGATCAGGTTTTTTATTTCAACGGAGGTGATCCACCCTTTCTCGGGAAGGCTTTCGACCAAGTCCCGGAGGATGAGGCTCATGCGCTCCTGCTGAAGATTCTCGATCGGGCGCAAGGCCATGGCCTGATCCTGCATGGATTTAAGGAGCGTCTCGATGTCGGTCGTGCTTTTGCCTTGGAAGGCGGCCTCGATGTCGGCGGGCTGGGCCAGAGCCCGCAAGGCCCGGGTCCTCACCTGGCAGACCGACTGAAGGAAGAAACCCACGGCCAGGAGCGCGACGGAGACCACGGTGGAGGCGCCGAAGATGACCTTGGCGGCCAATTTCTCCGCCTCCGAAATCTTGGCGGCGGGGGAGAGGTCGAGGACCAGGGGCGTCGAACCGATGTAGCGCAGGCCGGTGCCGATGGCGGCGAAGGCGCCCCAATCTCCGCCCTTGAGGCCCATTTGGGCGGAAGGGTCCTGGGCCGCGACCGGATTTCCCAGTTCCTGGGTGAAAGTCTCCTGCCAGGCTCCCAGCTGGGAGGAGGTGCCGCTGACGCTCACCGAGGACAGCGGCGCCACGCCCAGTTGCTTTTGGGCGAAACCCACGCAGCCGGCGATGTCGATCTTCCGGGAATCCGAGGTGCTCGCCTCGGGTCCCAGGAAAACCTCCCGGAAAAAAACCGGGATTCCCTTGTCGGAAATCATGATCCGGACGTTCCCCTCGTCGAAGTGAACCTGGGCGAAGGGCGTCTGGGAACGCGCGGCGTCGATGCCGTTCCAGAGGCGGAGCACCGAGCAGGGAGCAACCTCCAGGCCGATGAGGTTGAGCCCCAGGCCCTTGATTAAATCCAGGATGTTCGGGGTGTTCCGGCTGGAAGTGACGCCCACCAGGGCCCCTTGCCGGGGCTTGCCGTCGGGCGTCGGAGGCAGGGGCTGGATCTGGAAGTCCCAGCTCAAGGTGTCGAAAGGGATGGGAATGTACTTTTTGGCCTCAACCGGCACCGCGCCCGCCCAAAAGCGCCGTTCCAAGGCGGGCATGGTGAAATAGCGCAGAAGGCTCAGGTGGTGCGAGAGCGTCACCACGACATCGGTGCTGTTCCAGCGGTTCTGAGCCATGGCCTGGCGGATCAAGGCCACCACCTTCGCGGGATCGGCCAGGAAATCGGTGGCGAAGGTCGCGGAGGTGGTGGCGCCGGCCGGAGCGCCGCCCTGGGCGCCGGCCGGGGGCTTGGGGGGCGGCGGGGGCGGAGGAATCGGAATGCGGACGAGGTGGTCCACCGCGGGCCGTCCTTTGTCCATGCGGACCTGGGCCAGATAGATCACCTCGGGGCTCAGAAAAAGCCCAAGGCAGGTGGAGAGCTTCGGGGTGGTTTTACCGAAGGCGAGCTGTTCGATCAGGGCATCCGCATCCATTTTAGGATTCCCCCGCCCCAATCTTGATCCGCACTTGAGAAACCGGGGTTTCCGCCACCGTGGAGCGGACCTGAATCCGGCCGGGCTCCACCTTATATTGGTTGATCAAGGCCCCCGCGACGGCCTGAGCCCGTTTCTTGGCCAAGTCCTCGGCCTCCGGCTCGGCCGAGTGGGAATACCCCATCAATTCGATCCGAGACTCCGGATCCTCCTGGGAAGCCTTGGCGGCGTCGCCCAGGACCGAGCCGGATTCCTCGGAGAGCTCGGCCTGCTCCGCGGCGAATTCGACGAGGAAGGTGCCCGGGGAGGATTTCTTCGCGGCTCCTTTGGGGGCCGCGGCCCGGCGCGCCCGGCGCGTTTTTCTGGATTTATCGACCGGCTGAGTTTTGGCGGGGCGCGCGCCGGACAGCAGGGGCTGGGCCACGGCCTCACCCAACTCAGCGGCGGGGGCGCCCTGTTTGCGCCCGGCCAGCGCGGACTCCCGGGCGGATCCCGGGGCCTTGCGGGCCAAAGGAGAATCCGGAAGCTGGATCCAGCGATGGAGGGTTCTCTGGCGGTTTTTGCCGTCGGTGGCCGTCAGCACGCATTCGTAGCGCCCGGGCGGCAAGACCGCGCCGAAGTAATTTTTCCGCCCATTCCAATAGATCTGGTGGAAGACGGGGCCTCCGCCCCGGACCTCCTGGAGCGGGGAGAGCTCATCCTCCCCTTCCGAGGGCTGAAGGAGCTGGAATTTCCAGGAAACCAGCCCCGAGGACGGCTCCTGGACGGAAAACTCCACGATCGTCCCCTCCCCTTTGGAGGGATCGATCAAGGAAGGGGAGGTCCCAAGCGACAGCGGCGGGCCGGCGGAGTCTCCTATGGGGCTTTCCACCACGAGATTAATGGGCTGGTTGTAGGAGAACGCGACGATGATCCCCTTGAAGTCGCGCAGGGGCTTCGGGATCTCGACCTGGGAATTGAGGAGATTGACCTTGACCCGGGCCGGAGAGATCCCCTCCGAATAAAGGTGTGCGCTGATGCCCATCGTCCGGCGCATGTCCAGGACTTTCGAATCGCCGATCGCGGTTCCCTCGGGAAGGACGAGAATCTGCGCGCCGGACAAAGTGTAGGCCAGCCCGGTGAGGTCTTCCAGAATGGGCCGCGCTCCCTTCTCGAAGGAGGTTCCGCTCTGGAAAAAAAGAGGGGTCGGAATGCCCACGGCCTGGGGGTCTCCGTTGTCCATGAGCACGACTTGAATATCCTCGACCTCCTTCAGGCGCTTGAGATGCTTTTCCCGGCGGGCCCGGATCTTGGCGCGGATTTCCTGGGCCATCAGGGCTTTGTCGAATTTGGGCTTGCGGGGCGCGGGTTCGGCCTCGGGTTCGGGCTCGGGCTCGGGCTCTTCGGCCGCCGATTCCTCGGCGGCGCGGCGGCGCGCGGAAGGCTTGCGGACGTCGGCCTCGACGACGACCTCCTCCCGCTCGGGCGCGGCTTCCTCCTCGGGCTCCGCGAGAACGGGCTTGCCTTTTTTCGCCTTCGGCGCGGCCAAGGCGGACGGTTCCGGAGCCTTGTCTTCGACGACCAGGCGGGAGGGCTTGGCCCGGGACGGCGCGGGCGCCTCCGGGCTTTTTCCTCCGGCGTTCATCCGCTGCGTGATGAGATTGATGTACTCGTTGGCCAGCGCGCGCTCGGAGGGCTCGCCCTTGGTCAGGACCTCCATGAACCGGTCCATCGCCTGCCCGTCCTCGCGGCGCTCATAAAAATGAATCCCCAGACGCATGGCCCGGCTGAGGCCCTCCATGTCTTCCTCGCCGGCCCGCGCGAAAAACGGCGCCGCTCCCAATAAGAGGGCGGCAAGAAACAACCCAATAGCGCGCATCGGCGATATTATTGAATTACGCCATTGCTGATTTATTTCGCGGGATTTGCGGGCTAATTCGCCAAGCCGAGGGCTTTGAGGCCGTTGCGGGCCGGGACGTTGGCGGAATCCAAGGCCAAAACCGCCCGGAACTCCCGGGCCGCCTCCTCGCGGCGGGACATCGTCAGGTAGGCGTTGGCGAGGTTGAGGCGGGCCTGGAGATGCCGAGGCTCGCGTTTTATGACCCACTCCAGGTGGCCGATCGCCTCGGCGGCCCGGCCCCGGACCAGGATCAGCGAGCCCAGGAAAAAACGGGGCTTCGGGCTTTCGGGAAGATTGCGGACGGCGCGCTCGGCCAGGTTCAGCGCCGCTTCGGAATATTCCCCCCGCGCGAGCAACCCTTCCAGCTGTCGCAGCTCCATGAGACCTTGGACCGCCGGCGGCGGCGGACCGCCGGCTTGCCGGGAGACGGCCAGCAAGTTCCGCTCGGCGACGACCATCCCGGGGTCCAGGGACAACGCGCGGGAATAGGCCGCCTGCGCCTCGGAAAACGCCCCGCGCAGGCTTTCCACGTAGCCCAAATTGTTCCAGTGGCTCGCGTTGTCCGGAAAGGTCCGGACGGCGAATTTGAGCAGGTCCAAACTCTCCTCGAGATGCTCCTTGGGGGCGTTCAAATACTGGGCGCTCAAGCCCGACACGACCTCGTTGGAAAGCGGATTGATCCAGGCCGCGACCTGGTAATTTTTCAACGCTTCCGCGTTCTGTTTGAGCCGCAGGGCCTGGATGGTCGCCCGGTTGAAATAGATCTCGTCATAGCCCGCGTTGGCCTCCAGCGCCTTGCCGTAGGTCTCCATGGCCAGGTCGAATTTTTCGGACCGAGCGTAGGCGTTGCCCAATTCGTAGATCGCGTTGACTTCCCGCGGCCCCCAGTCCCGGGACCGCTCCAATTCCTTGGTCGCGGGGCCGATGGCCCCCTGGCGCAGAAGCTTGAAGCCGGCGAAATAATGCACCTCCCGATTCCAGGCCCGGACCCAATACCAGGAGACGCCCCCCAGCGTCAGGGCGACCGCCGCCGCCCCCGCCGCCGCGCGCCAGGAGCGGACTTCCCTCCAGGGAGCGCCCGAGTCCAGGCGCCCCATCGCGGTCCCCGCCGCCCACCAGAAGATGAAGCCCGGAACGGCGAAATGAAGGGAGACGTTCAGGAGATTGTCCACGAGCATCCCGGCCGCGCCCGCCGCGGCGGCGTGTCCCATCCAGGAAAGCGGGGTTTTTCCCGGGGGCGCCTGGGAGGCGGCCGCCCGGAAGAAGACGAGCCACATCCAGGCCAAAACCCCGAGCCCCAGAATCCCGGTTTGCGCCCAGGTCTCCAGAATTTCATTATGGGAGTTGTTGGCGTGAGTCCTCATCCGGTGGTAGAAATCCGTATGGCGGAGCATGGCCCCCTGATAGAAGGGATAGAAAAGCTCGAAAACCCCCCAGCCCTTCCCCGTCACGGGATTCTCCGCCCCCATCAGCCAGGCGCTCGACCAGATCAAGACGCGCTGATGCCAGGGGCTGTAATAGCCGTCGGCCTGGCGGAAAGTCCGGATTTCGGTGAGGCGCCCCAGCACGCTCGGGGTGTAGCCCCCGCCGACCTTGCTTTGCGGCCAGGCCAGCACCATGACCAGCGCCAGGCCCAGCAGAAGCCCGCTCGGACGCGGCTCCGAAGCGACCCGGGCGCGGATTTCCTTCCAAAACGTCAGGGCGGCAAGGGCGGCCAGGGCCCCGCCCCAGGAGGAACGCGTCAGGCTAGACAGGAGCGCGCCCTGAAGCGCCAGGAAGGTCGCGCCGTAAACCAGCTTGGGCCCCATGTCCCGGGCCTGGAGAAACAAGGCCAGGGCGAAGGGCACCATGACCACGATGTAGGAAGAAAGAAAGTTGGGATTTCCGAAAGTGGAGACCGAGCGCCCCCCGTAGGGATTCAGGACGTTGGGCCAAATGATTTCGATGTTGAAGTACTGAAGGATGCCGTAGACCGAGGCCAAAAAACCCGTGGCCAGGGCCAGATGGATGTAGTCCAACAACCGGCCCTTGCGGCACAGCCACCAAGCGGCCGCGACGCCTCCCAGCCAAAGCGCGCCGCCGTAGCCGTCCCATACCAAAGCCCAGGTTCCCGGACCGGACCGGCCCGGCGAACGCATGGAGGGAAATGCCGTCCACAGCACCCCCCAAATCAGGGTGAACGCGACCCAGCCGCCCAAGCCCGAACTCTGGGCGGGCTCGTCGGGCTTGGTCCACGCCGATTCGCGCGCGACCGAGGCCGCCAGGAAGAACGCGGCCACGGTGTTGGCCAGGACGAAGACCCCGTTGCGCAGGCCCTCCGCCCCGATCGCGGGCCGAAAAAACGGGACGTGCCCGAAGAAGGCCACGGCCCAGCTCAGCGCGCACACTCCCAGCCAGACGGCCAGGGGCAGATCGAAGGGCGTGCGCGGCAGGCGCAGGGCCGAATCCTCCAAGGACTGCCGTCCCAGGCGGAGGGCGAGCGCGGCGCAAACCCCGACGTTGAGCAGGCTGATCTGGGTGACGTAGGGATTGCGCGTCAGGTTGGTAAAAAACAGCAGGGGGCAGACGAAGACGCAGACGACGATGATGAGCCTTTCGAGGTGGGCGGCCGGATGGGTGTTTGACAAAATTTTAGCCGAGGATGGGACTCGAACCCACAACCTATCGCTTACGAAGCGATTGCTCTGCCATTGAGCTACCTCGGCGAAATTGTATCAGTTAACGGCCTGTCCCGCCGCATGCGGGGCGGCGTAAATTGTATCAGTTAACGGCCTGTCCCGCCGCATGCGGGACGGCGCGCGAAAATTATAGCATTCCGGGGCGCTTATAGGCCCAGGTACGCTTTTTGCACGGAGGCGTCGCGAAGGAGGACGTCGGTCGTGTCCGCCAAAACGATGTTGCCGGTCTCGATGACGTAGCCGCGCCCGGCGGCCTGGAGGGCGCGCTTGGCGTTCTGCTCAACCAGGAAAATGGTCACGCCCTCCTGGTTGATCCGGGCGATGATCTCGAAGATCCGGTCCACGACCACCGGGGCCAGCCCCATCGAGGGCTCGTCGAGCATAAGCAAGGACGGCCGCGCCATGAGCGCCCGGCCCATGGCCAGCATCTGCTGTTCGCCTCCGGAGAGCGTTCCGCCCAGCTGGGCGCGCCTTTTTCCCAGGATCGGGAACAATTCAAAGACATGGGCGAAATCCTTGTCCAGGTCCGAGTCCTCGCGGAAATACGCGCCCATCTCCAGATTTTCCATCACCGTCAAGCGCGGGAATATCCTCCGCCCCTCGGGAACCAAGGCGATGCCCAGGCGCGTGACCTGGTGGGCGGGCATTCCGGCCAGGGAGGCGCCGTGAAACAGCACCTCCCCCTGCTCCGGCTTGAGCAGGCCGGCCACGCTCTTGAGGAGGGTGGTTTTTCCGGCCCCGTTATTTCCGACGAGGGCGACGATCTCCCCATCCCGCACCTCCAGGGAGACTCCCTTGAGGGCGCGTATTTTTTTTCCGTAAACGGCCTGCAGTTCCCGGATTTCCAGGACCGGGCCGCCGTCGATTCGTTTGGCGGGCCGCTTCATTCGCCTTTCCCCAGATAGGCCTCGATGACCCGCGGATTGGCCACCACTTCCTTGGGCGGCCCGTCGGCGATCTTGACGCCGTAGTCGAGGACGATGACCCGGTCGGAAATGTCCATGACCACTCGCATGTGGTGCTCGATGAGCAGGACCGTGATCCCCCGCTCGCGGATGCGGCGCACCAGCCCCACCAGCTCCTGGCTCTCCGTGGGATTCATACCGGCCGTCGGCTCGTCGAGGATGAGAAGGCGGGGCTCGGTGGCCAGGGCGCGCGCGATTTCCAGGCGCCGTTGCAGGCCGTAGGGCAGATTCTTGGCCAGAAGGTTTCCGGAGGAAAGGATCCCGACAAACGATAGGCAGTCCTTGGAGAACGATTCGATGCCCGCCTCTTCCTCCCGGAAGGAGGGCAGGCGAAGCAAGGGCCCCAGAAGGCGCTGGGAGGTCCGTCCGTGGCGGCCGACCATCACGTTCTCCAGCGCGGTCATGTTTCCGAAAAGTCGGATGTTCTGGAAAGTGCGGGCGATGCCCAGGACCGTGATGTCGGGGCTGGAGCGGCCGCGGATGGACTTGCCCTGGAATTCGATGGTCCCGCGGGAGCCGGGGTAAACGCCCGTCATGATGTTGAAGAAAGTGGTTTTGCCCGCCCCGTTGGGGCCGATCACGCTGACGATCTCCCCCTCATGGACGTCGAGGTTGATCTGGTCGACGGCCTTGAGCCCCCCGAAATGCTGCGCGAGGTCGCGCACCTTGAGCAGAACCTTGCCCGGATGGGCGCGCGAGGGGCGGGTCATCGGTCGAGCTCCGCCTCCCGGCGCGCGGAGGGCAGAAGGCCCTGCGGGCGGAACAGCACGGTCAATACCAAAATAAGCCCGAAGAACAGGTAGCGGTAGTTGATCCAATCCGCCGAGAGAAACGCCTGCATG
Source organism: uncultured Elusimicrobia bacterium (assembly GCA_964358485.1). Classification (GTDB taxonomy): domain Bacteria; phylum Elusimicrobiota; class Elusimicrobia; order UBA1565; family UBA9628; genus CAYHPY01. The sequence continues at coordinate 20,578 of CAYHPY010000041.1, read as the reverse complement.
AAGGCGGGGCTTCCGCTCAGGATGAACGAGCCCAGGAGCACGCCGGAGATCGAGCCCATGCCGCCCAGGACCACGATCGAAACGACCAGGATGGACTCCCAAAACACGAAGGACTCGGGGGTCACGAAGCCCTCCCAATAGGCGAAGACCGCCCCGGCCAGGCCGGCGAAAGCGCCGCTGATGGTGAAGGCCAACAGCTTGAGCTTGGCGACCGGGACTCCGGCCAGGTTGGCCGCGATTTCATCTTCGCGAATGGCCACCCACGCGCGCCCCAGGCGGGAATCCTCGAGCCGCCGGGAGGCGATCACCGACAGCAGGACCAAGGCGAGGATCGCGTAATAATAATGAACGTTTTCCAGGGGCGCGCCGAAGAGCCGCAGGGGCGCCACCTGCAGGCCCTTTGGGCCGTTGGTGAGAGCGTCGAGATTGTTGATGGTCAGGCGGGCGATTTCCCCGAAACCCATGGAAACGACGGCCAGGTAGTCTCCCCTCAGCCGGAGGATGGTCACCCCGAGGGCCAGCCGGACCAGGGTGGCGGCCACGACCGCCAGCAGGACCGCCGCGGGAAGCGGCCAGCCGAATTTCGCGGAAACGGCGACGGCGTAGGCTCCGACGGCGTAAAAGGCCACGTAGCCCAGGTCGAAGAGGCCCACATAGCCCAAGGTGAAATTCAGGCCCAGGCCCAGGATCATGTAAAGGCCGACGATGCCGCCGACGCGGGTGAGGTAGACCCGGCCGGTGGCCGCGGCCAGCAGGGGCAGGGCCAGGGCGGCGCCGAGCGCGATCCATTTCCAGGGGAGGTTGCGCAGGCGCGACATCAGACCTTTTCCGCCGTCTTTTCCCCGAGGATGCCGGAGGGCCTAAACAACAGGACGATGATCAAAATCCCGAAGGCGATCACGTCGCGCCATTGCGCGCCGTTGGGGATGTAGCCCGCGGCCATGACCTCGAGGGTCCCCAGGATGAACCCGCCCAGAACGGCCCCCCGGATGTTGCCGATGCCCCCCAGGACGGCCGCCGTGAAGGCCTTGGCGCCCGGAAGGAATCCCAGGTTGTACTTGATCGAGCCGTAGTTCATGCCGTAGAGGATTCCTGCCGCCCCGCCCAGGGCCCCCCCGACCAGAAAGGTCGCCGCGATGACCCGGTTGGAGTCGATGCCCATGAGCCCGGCGGCCTCGATGTCGTCCGAGCACGCCCGCATGGCCTTGCCCATCTTGGTGTGCTCGATGAAGTAATGCAGGACCGCCATCAGCCCCAGGGCGGAGGCCAGGATGACGACGTGCAGGGAGTTGACCGTGGCCTCCCCCAATTGGAACTGCCGCATGCCCACCACCGCCGGAAAGCGCAGGGACTGATTGCTGACCCAAAGAAACACCACGTTTTGCAGGACGATGGAAACCCCGATGGCGGAGATCAGGGGGGCCAGGCGCGACACGGAGCGGATCGGACGATAGGCGAAGCGCTCGATGAGCGCGTTGAGCGCCCCGGCTCCGACCATGCTGGCCGCAAACAGCAGGATCAAACCCGGCAGGCCGGTCTCGGGCGGCAGCAGACCCGACAAGGCCAGCGCGATGAAAGCCCCGATCATCAGGACCTCGGAATGCGCGAAGTTGATCATCGAGAGAATCCCGTAGACCAGGGTATAGCCCAGGGCGATCAGGGAGTAGATCGCCCCGAGGGTCAGGGAATTGATCAGCTGCTGAACAAACAGATCAGTTCACCTTGGGGAATGTCCGGTCCTTGGCCCGCGCCTGGGTCATGGTGATGATGGAGTTTTTGGTGTCGCCTTTGGCGTCGAACTCGGTGGTGCCCAGGATCCCCTCGTACTTCGTCCGGCGAAGCTCCTCGGTCACCATGGCGCGGTCGGCTCCGGCCTTGGCGATGGCTTCGAAGATGATGCGCGCCGCCTCGTAGCCGAAATGGTCGAAGGGCTTGATCTCCTCCGAGGATCCGGTCCAGCGCGCCTTGTAGTCGCTCATGAATTTCTGGGCGCTGGGAAGGAGCTCCACGGGAATGCCGACGATGGTCAGATAGGCGCCGTCGGCGGCTTCGCCCGCCACGTCGAAAAGGCCGGGGGTTTTCGCCCCGTCGCCGGAGAAAAACGCGGCTTTCATGCCGAGCTCGCGCATCTGCTTGACGATGAGCCCGGCCTCGGTGTAGAGCCCCCCGAAATAGACCCCTTCGGGGTCGGCGGATTTGATCCGGGTCAGCAGGGCCTTGAAATCCTTGTCCCCGATCGAGATCCCGTCCTCGCTGGAGAGCTTCCCCCCCAACGAAAGGAAGGTTTTTTTGAACTCCTCGGCCAACCCTTGGCCGTACGGGCTCTTGTCGTGAAGCAGGGCCACCCGGCGCTTGCCGAGCTTGCCGTGGATGAAGCGCGCGGCTTCGGAGCCCTGGACGTCGTCGGTGGGCACCACGCGGAAAACGATTTTCGGCCCCACCCAGTCGGAGCTCATCTGCTGGCGGGTGACCTCGGGATTGGTCGCCGCGGGGCTGATCATCGGAATGCCGGCCCGGGCGTAAACCTTGGCCGCCGGAATCGCGCAGCCGGAATTGTAGTGGCCGACCACGGCGATGATCCGGGAATCGGAGACGATGAGGTTGGCCACGTTGACCGCTTCCTTCGGATCGGCGCGGTCGTCGAACGGGGCGGCCTCCAGCTTGAAGTCGAAGCGCTTGGACGCGTTGGCTTCCTCGACCGCCAGCTCCACGGCCCGGCGCAGGCCCTGCCCCTCGGTCCCCATGTCGCCGGTCAGCGGGACGGCGACCGCGATCCGCACCACCTTCTCCTTGGGCCCGCAGGCGGCCCACGCCAACAGGGTCATTCCCGCGAAAATTCCCGCCGCCGCCTTTCGAACCGAGCCGCTCAAAACCATGGAATTCCTCCGTTTTCCCGAAAAAAGTCTTCGGCGAGTGGGCCGAGTATACAGAAATATCCCCGGACATGGCAAGGTTTGCCGTTATTTATTGATCGCCGGCGGCGTTTTGGTGTATAATTGACGATTATGATCAAGAATATAGTGTCGGATTGGCTCACCTCCAAAGGGGGCCAATATAGGAAGCCCAAGGATTGGGCGGACAACCTCCGGCCCTCCCTGGCCTCCCCCGCCAAAGAGGGAGAGATTCCCAAAGACCTCAAAAACACCATTCTCCGGGCGCAGAACGCCCTTCTCGAGCAGCAAAACCCCGAGGAAGGTTATTGGTGCGGGCCATTGAAGGCCGACACCACCCTGGAATCCGACACCATCATGCTGCTCAATTTCCTCGGGCGCGGCGACGCCGTCAAGGTCAAAAGACTCGCCCAGCACATCCTCTCCGAACAGCTCCCCGACGGCGGTTGGCCGATCTACAAGAACGGGCCGGCCGAGATCTCCGCCACCGTGAAGGCCTACTGGGCCCTGAAATTCGCCGGCACCAGCGCCCAGGACCCGATCCTGGCCCGGTCCCGCAAGAAGATTCGCGACCTCGGCGGCATCCACAAGGTCAACACCTACACCAAGTTCTACATGGCCGTGTTCGGGCAGTACGATTGGCGGGGCGTGCCCACCATCCCGCCGGAGCTTATGCTGTTTCCGAACTGGTTCTATTTCAACATCTATGAGATGTCGGCCTGGACGCGTTCCATCGTGGTGCCCCTCTCCATCGTGTGGGCGTTCCAGCCGCATATCTCCTGTCCGCCCAACGCCGTCCTGGACGAGCTCTTCCCGGATTCCCGGCGGCACATCCCGCTCAAAGAGGCGGTCGCTCCCCACGGCTTCTTCTCCTGGACCAACTTCTTCCTCTTTTGGGATAACGGCCTCAAGACCCTGGAAGGCCGCGGCGGCCATTGGATCCGCGTCTGGGCCCTGCGCCTGGCCGAGGATTGGATCCTGGAGCGCCTCCAGGATTCCGACGGCCTCGGAGCAATCTACCCCGGGATCGTCAACACCGTCATGGCCATGAAGTGCCTGGGCTACCCGGACACCGACCCCCGGCTGGTCGAGCAGCTGCAGATGCTCGACCGCCTCGAATTGGCGGCCGAGCCCGCAGAGAAGCTGGAGATCCAGCCCTCCATCTCGCCTCTTTGGGACACCGCGATCTCCGTCATCGCCCTGGCCGAGTCCGGCATGGAGCGCAACCACCCGGCCCTGGTCAAGGCGGCCTCCTGGCTCATCTCCAAGGAAATCAAGATCGCCGGGGACTGGAAATACACCAATCCCAAGGGCCCCATCGGCGGCTGGTGCTTCCAGTTCAACAACGCCTACTACGCCGACGTCGACGATTCGGCCATGGTCATGCTGGCCCTGCGCCACGTCTACCTGGACGAGCCCCTGTCCTTGGCACGCGAAAAGGCCTGCCTGCGCGGCCTCAATTGGACCCTCTCCATGCAGTCCTCCAGCGGCGGTTGGGCGGCCTTCGACAAGGAAAACACCAAGGCCATCCTCACCAAGATTCCCTTCGCCGACCACAACGCGATGATCGACCCGCCCTACGCCGACATCACGGCCCGGGTCCTGGAGCTCATGGGCTACATCGGCTACGACCGAGGCTATCCCTCGGTGGCCCGGGCGGCCGCCTTCCTGAAATCCGAGCAGGAATTGGACGGTTCCTGGTTCGGCCGCTGGGGCGTCAACTACATTTACGGAACCTGGCAGGCACTCCGGGGCCTGGCCGCCATTGACGAGGACATGAGCCAGCCCTTCGTGCAAAAGGGGGCGGAGTGGCTGTTGTCGGTCCAGCGCGAGGACGGCGGCTTGGGCGAAACCTGCCTCACCTACGCCGACCCCGCCCAGAAAGGACGCGGCCCCTCGACCCCCTCCCAGACGGCCTGGGCCATCATGGGGCTCATGGCGGCCGGCATCCATGGGGAGCCCGTCCGGCGCGGCGTGGAGTACTTGATCTCCAATCAGAAGGAAGACGGCACCTGGGACGAAACCGAGTACACGGGAACGGGCTTTCCCCAGGTTTTCTATCTGGAGTACACGATGTACCGCAATTACTTCCCGATTCAAGCGCTCGGCGCCTACCAGCGCCATCTCAAAGAAACCGCCCGGCCCCCGCTGGCCGAGGCCGGAGGAAACTAATGCCCTCTCCCTTCCCTCTTCAAATGGCAGTGCTCCGCCACATGCTCTCCCACAAGCTCAAGGGGACCGAGAAGTTTCCGGTCGTCATGATGCTCGAGCCCCTATTCGCCTGCAACCTGGAATGCGCCGGCTGCGGAAAAATCCAGTACCCCGTGGACATCCTCCGCAAGCGCCTGACCCCCGAGGAATGCTTCGAGGCCGCCGAGGAGTGCGGCGCCCCCGTAGTCTCCATCGCCGGCGGCGAGCCTTTGATCCATCCCGACATCGACAAGATCGTCTCGGGCCTCATCGAGCGCGACAAGTTCGTCTACCTCTGCTCCAACGCCATCCTGCTGGAAAAAAACCTGCACAAGTTCAAGCCGAGCTCCCATCTCATTCTGAGCGTTCATCTGGATGGAGCCGAGTCCACCCACGACCGGATGGTCTGCAAGGACGGCGTTTTCAAGGTTGCCGTGGACGCCATCAAGCTGGCCAAATCCAAGGGCTTCAAGGTCATGACCAACTCCACCATCTTCCACGGCGAGGACCCGGCGGAGTTCCGGCGGTTCTTCGACGACTGCATGGCCCTGGGCACCGATGGGATGATGATCTCTCCCGGCTACGCCTACGAGAAGGCCCCCCAGCAGGACATCTTCCTCAAGAACGAGCAGACCCAGGCCTGGTTCCGCGAAACCCTCAAGGACTGGCGCGTCAACGGCTGGGACTTCAACCACAGCCCGTTCTACCTGGACTTTCTGGAAGGCAAGCGCGCCTACGACTGTACCCCGTGGGGCAACCCCCTGCGCAACGTCTTCGGCTGGCAGAAACCCTGCTACCTGATGGCCGAGGCCGGCTACGCCAAGACCTACAGGGAACTCGTCGAGACCACCGACTGGGACGGCTACGGGCGCAAGTCCGGAAATCCCAAGTGCGCCAACTGCATGGTGCACGTGGGCTTTGAACCCTCGGCCGTGGTGGACGGTTTCTCCAGCTTTAAGAAATTTTTCGAGCTCGCGGTCGATTTCGCGACCATCAAGGGGCCCCGTAAGGCCCGCGCCGCCTATCCCCGAAACGCGCCGACCTACGAGGAGGCCCTCGCGGCCGCGGAACCTCGTTCCGGCCGCTGAGACGACAAGGCCCGATGGACATCGCCTTTCTGACCGGGGGGACCGGATTTGTCGGGGCCAACTTGATCCGCCTGTTGGCGGAGAAAAATCTCCGGGTGCGGGTTCTGGCTAGGAAGAATTCCGACAAAAGAAATTTGGAAGGGCTCCCGGTCGAGATCGTCGAGGGAGGACTTTTGGATCCGGAGGCCCTCGAGATCGGTTGCCGCGGGGCTCGTTACGTGTTCCACTTGGCCGCGGACTATCGGATTTGGGCTCCGGATCCGACGGAAATGTACAAAACGAACGTGGAAGGAACGAAGGCGGTTTTAACGGCGGCAACGCAGGCGAAAGCCGAGAAGATCGTTTATTGTTCTTCCGTGGCCGCCGTCCGTCCTCCCGACGGAAAGGTTCCGTCAACGGAAGAGAACGAATACTCGGGAACGGAAGAGATTATTGGGGATTATAAAAAGTCCAAGTATTTGGGGGAACAAGAGGCGTTGCGATTGTCCCGCCAAGGCGGGCCAATCGTAATCGTCAACCCAAGCGCCCCCATCGGCCCGCTTGACATAAAACCAACACCGACGGGGAAAATCATCGTGGACTTTCTCAGCGGCCGCATGCCCTCCTACATCGACACCGGCCTCAATTTGGTGGACGTCCGCGACGCCGCGTTGGGGCATTACCTGGCCGCCCTCAAGGGCAAGATCGGGGAGCGCTACATCTTGGCCGGTGAAAACCTCACCTTCAAGCGGATTCTGGACATCCTTTCTGAGGAAACCGGAATTCCCGCCCCCAGGTTTAAGACTCCTTACGCGGTCGCCTGGCTCTACGGGGCGGTCGACACCGCCCGCGCCCGGGCACTGGGCGGCGAGCCCCGCGCGCCCCTGGACGCGGTCCGCATGGCCCGGCACTTCATGTGGTTCGATTCGAGCAAGGCCCGCCGGGAACTGGGTTTTCCCGTGTCCGACGCCCGACGCGCGCTCAAGGACGCCGTTTCCTGGTTCGTCGAAAAGGGCTACGCCCCAAGGCCGGTGCCCGCGTGAGCCCCCGCGCCCTTTCCGCCGGCGAAAGGCCCGCCTCCCCCTCCCGGGACCTTCAGGCGACTTTGATCTGCGCCGCCACCCGCTGGGAGGCCCGCCCGATCGCCCGGCGCCTGGCTCTTCGCCCCAAGGGAGCGCGCCTCTGGGAAGGGCTTTGGGGCGGCGCCCGGGTCGTCCTCCTGCAGACGGGCATGGGACCCACGGCCGTGCAGGCCGCGATGTCGGCCCTGGAGCCCCGCTTGGGAACCCCCGCCTGGGTCGTGAGCGCGGGATTCGCGGGAGGGCTTCAACCGGCGCTCAAAACCGGGGACTTGGTCGCCGACCTTCAGGGCAGCCCCCTGGAAATCCTCCAGGCGGCCCAGGAAATCGCCGCGGCCCAAGGCCGTCACCTCCGCTTCGGCAAAATCGCGCACGCCGACGCCCCCCTGACTTTGCCCGCCCTCAAGCGCGCCCTGGCGGCCGGCGGCCGCGCCTGCGCCGTCGACATGGAAACGGCCCCCCTCCGCCGTTGGGCTTCGGCCCGCGGCGCGGGCTTTTTGGCCGTCCGAGTCATCCTGGACGGGGTGAACCAGCGCCTTCCCGAAAATCCCCCCGCCGAGGACGTCGGACCCGCGGCCCTGGCCCGTTGGGCCCTGGGGCGGTGGAAGGATTGGCCCCTGCTCGCCTCCCTTGGAGCGCGGCAGGTCCTGGCGGCCCGTTCTCTTGCCGGTTTTCTGGCCGAACTCCTGGCGCGCCCCGAACTCGCGCAAGCGGGGGAGCCCCGATGAGCGCCGCCGCGTCCGCTCCCGCCGCGGACCCGATGTCCTCCCGGCTCAAAGAATCCCTGAGCGGCGCCTCCGCCCGCGTCGAGGAAGTCCTCGATTGCCTGCTGGCCCGTCATCCCGACCAGCCCGAGACGATCCGCAAGGCGATGCGCTATTCCATTTTCGCCGGCGGCAAGCGCCTGCGGCCCATGCTGGTCGCCGAGGCGGCGCGCGCCTGCGGCCGCCAAGGCCGCGACATCTTCCTCTGCGCCGCCGCCCTGGAGATGATCCACACCTATTCCCTGATCCACGACGACCTCCCGGCTATGGACGACGACGATCTCCGCCGCGGACGCCCCACCTGCCATAAGGTCTATGGGGAGGCCATGGCCATCCTCGCCGGCGACGGTCTTCTGACTTTGGCCTTCGAGGCGGCGGCCCTGGCCGCGGCCAAGGCTGGACTCGACGGCCCCCAAACCGCCGAGCTCATCCGCGCCGTGGCCCGCGGGGCCGGAACCCAAGGGATGGTGGGAGGCCAAGTCGCCGATCTGGAATCGGAGGGCCGCCTGCGCCAAGGCGCCCCCCGCGCGCGAGGCCTGGGCTCGACCTTGAGCTTCATCCACCTCCACAAAACCGCCGCGCTGATCGTCGCCTCCGTTGAAGCCGGCGCTATTTTGGCCCGCGCCCCCCGCGCGGAGCGCGCCGCCCTCTCCCGTTACGGGCGCGCCCTGGGGTTGGCCTTCCAGATCGCCGACGACATCCTGGACGTCGTTGGAGACAAGAAAAAGCTCGGAAAAAAAGGTTCTGACCGGGACAACGGCAAGCTGACCTTCGTATCCTTGTATGGACTTGAAGGCGCCCGCCGGCGGGCCGAACGCATGTCCCGTCAAGCCCGCCGCGCCCTGGCCCCGTTCGGGGCCAAGGCGTCCGTTCTGGCCGATTTGGCCGACTACGTCATCGCGAGGGATCGATAATGGAATTGTTGGAAAAAATCTCCGTCCCGGAAGACCTCCGAAAGCTTCCGACCTCAAAACTGCCCCAGCTCTGCGGGGAAATCCGCAAGCTTCTCCTGGAAACCGTTTCCAAACTCGGCGGCCATCTTGGCTCGAGTCTGGGCGCCACCGAGATCAGCGTCGCCTTGCACTACGTCTTCAACACCCCCAGCGACCGCCTGGTCTGGGACACCGGCCATCAGGCGTATGTCCACAAGATTCTCACCGGCCGCAAGGACCGGTTCGGGACCCTTCGTCAATTCGGCGGCCTCTCGGGCTTTCTCAAGCGCTCCGAGTCCGAGTACGACGCCTTCGGCGCCGGCCATGCCTCCACGGCCATCTCCGCGGCCCTGGGCATGGCGGCCGCCCGCGATCTCAAGGGAGAGAAGAATCGGGTGGTCGCCATCGTCTCGGATGGATGCATGACCGGAGGGGAAAGCTATGAAGGCCTCCAAAACGCCGGGATGCTCCAGAGCGACCTGCTGGTCATCCTTAACGACAACCAAATGTTCATTTCCGACCGGGTCGGAGCCTTGGGAACTTTCCTGACCCGCCTTCAGACCCTGGGCGCGGTGCGCGGAGCCGAACAATCCGTCAAGGAATTCCTGGCGCGGTTCCAGTTTTGGGGAGCCACCATCACCCGGGTGGCCAAGCGGGCCAAGGTCCTGCTGTTTCCGGGCATGCTTTTCGAGGAGATGGGCTTCGCCTACTTCGGACCGGTGGACGGGCACGACATTGAGCAGCTCGTCGAGGTGCTCAAGCACATCCGCGGCCTCAAGGGCCCCATTCTCCTGCATTGCATCACCAAGAAAGGCAAGGGCTATACCCCCGCCGAAAACGACCAGTACACCTGGCACGGACCGGGGAAATTCGATGTTCCGACCGGAAAATTCCTCAAGACCCCGCTCACCAAGGCCCCTCCCCCCAGCTACACCGCCGCCTTCTCCAAGGCCCTGCTCCGGGAGGCGGAGCGCGACCCCCGGATCATCGGCATCACCGCCGCGATGCCGGAGGGGACGGGCCTGGACGCCTTCCGGGACCGCTTTCCGCGCCGCTATTTCGACGTCGGCCTGGCCGAACAGCACGCCGTCACCTTCGCCGGAGGCCTGGCCTGCGAGGGCTATCGGCCGGTCGTGGCCATCTACTCGACCTTTCTCCAACGCTCCTACGACCAGATCGAGCACGACCTGTGCCTGCAGAACCTGCCGGTGATCCTGGCCCTGGACCGGGCCGGCCTGGTCGGAGAGGACGGGCCCACCCACCACGGGGTGTTCGATTATTCCTACCTGCGCATGCTTCCCAACATCACCGTCATGGCGCCCTCCGACGAGAACGAGCTCCAGCACATGCTCCATACCGCCATGACGCTCACCGGGCCCTGCGCGATCCGCTACCCGCGGGGAGCCGGGGTGGGTGTGGTCATGGACGCCGAGCCCAAAATCCTGCCCATCGGCAAGGGGGCGAGGATCAAGGAAGGCCGGGACGTGACCTTGCTGGCCGTCGGCAACCGGGTCCATCCCGCCGTCGAGGCCGCCACCCGCCTCGACGACTTGGGCATCTCCGCCGGCGTGATCAATATGCGTTTCGTCAAGCCCTTGGACGAGGAACTCCTGAAGGAAGCGGCGGCCCGGACCCCCAATCTGGTCACCGTCGAGGACAATGCCCTCCAGGGAGGATTCGGCAGCGCGGTGCTGGAGGCGCTGGGGTCGGCCCGGGCCGAAGTGCTCCGCCTGGGCATCCCCGACGCCTTCATCGACCACGGCGCCCCCCACCTGCTTTACGACAGCGTCGGCTTGTCCTCCGAGAAAATCGCGGCCCGCGTGGCGGAATGGCTGGGGCGAAAGGCCCCGGCCCCGCCGCAGGCCGGTGCGGCGAGGTAGCCAGGAAATTCCCATGAACGAAACCAACGAAAAAATCAAAATCGAAAAAGTGCTCGTCGCCAAGCTCCGCGGCTTCTGCGCCGGAGTCGTGCGGGCCATCGACGTGGTGGAAAAAGCCCTGGAGGTCTGCGGCCAGGTCTACGTCCGCCACGAGATCATCCACAACCGCTACGTCGTGGACGAATTGCGCGCCAAGGGCGCGGTCTTCGTGGAGGACCTCAAGGACGTCCCCGCCGGCTCCTGGCTGATCTTCTCCGCCCACGGGGTCAGCCCCACGGTGGTCCAGGAAGCCAAGGACCGCAAGCTTAAAATCATCGACGCCACCTGCCCGCTCGTCACGAAAGTCCACCTCGAAGCCATCGCCTTCGCCAAGCGGGGCTACACCATCCTCTTCATCGGGCACGACGACCATGTCGAAACCATCGGCACCATCGGCGAGGCCCCCGAAGCCATCAAGGTGGTCGGCTCGGCCAAGGCCGCCGCGCAGGTCACGGTCCCCGATCCGGAGAAGGTGGCCTACCTGACCCAGACCACCCTGAGCTTGGACGACACCCGGGAGATCGTGGACGTCCTTAAGAAGCGTTTTCCCAAACTCGTCTGCCCCCCCAAGGACGACATCTGCTACGCGACCCAAAACCGCCAGAACGCGGTCAAGGCGATGATGGGGCACATCGACCTGCTCTTGGTCCTGGGAGCGCCCAACAGCTCCAACTCCCTGCGCCTGCGGGAAGTCGCCCTCTCCAAAGGGGTGCAATCCTACCTCATCGAGCGGGCCTCCGACATCAAGGCGGAATGGCTCAAGGGCGTCAAGGTGCTGGGCCTGACCGCCAGCGCCTCGGCCCCGGAGGTCCTGGTGCAGGAGACCATCCAGCATTGCCGGGACCAGTACGGGGTCCAGACCGTCTCGGAATTCGCCACGGTGGAGGAGAACGTGCATTTCTCCCTCCCCTATGAGCTGGAAAGCCTCCTTAAGGAGGGCGCCCCCGGCCGTGCGTGACGGCAAATGGCTTCAGCCCCGCCACGGGAGCTGCCAAGTTTTCGAGAAGGATTACCCGGCCATCGACGTGGCCGGGATCGAAGTCTATTGTCCGGGCTGCCGGACGCCGACCAAGCTCTCCCGCCGCGCCCCGGCGGGGCGCATCGGCGGCTGGTGCAAACGGTGCGACAGGGGGGTAGGACCATGATGCTCGCCGAGACTGAAACGATGACGCCCGAGACCGAGGCCGTGGAATCGGTCGAAACTCCGCTTGGCTTCAAGAAAGAGGCTCCGGCCGATGACAGGATTGCCCAACGCAAGCCCCCGTCCCGCGGGATGTGCCGCCGGTGCGGCCTGGACAAGCCGATCAACCGGCTCATGCTCTGCTATCCCTGCTGGGTCAAAACCGAGCTGGAAGACAGCGGCTGGCGGGAAGGCATGCCCCATCCGGACTGGTGCGCCTGTTCGGGCGTCGAAGGGCACGAGCGAAAGTCGGACGGCAACTAGCTACTTAAAAACCGTCTTCCGGTAGTGCTGCAGCTCCCGGATCGACTCCCGGACGTCTTCCAGGGCCTCATGCTGTTTGGTCTTGGAATAGACGTATTTGTCCCCGAGATACCATCTCTGGACCAGTTCCTTGACGGTGCTCACGTCGATGGAGCGGTAGTGGAAGAATTCGTGCAGGCGGTTCATATATTTGACCAGGAACCGCCGGTCCTGCCCGATGGTGTTGCCGCAAAGCGGAGCCGTTTTCGGGGGGCACCAGATGGAAAGAAACGCCAGGGTCTTTTCCTCGGCTTCAGCCATCGACACCCCGGAGAGCCGGACCCGCTCGGTGAGCCCCGATTTGCCGTGCTGTTCCACGCACCAGGGATCCATCCCCGCCAGGACCTCCTCGGATTGATGGATGGCGAATACGGGGCCCTCCGCCAGCACCTTAAGCTCGCTATCGGTGACGACGGTGGCGATCTCGATGATGGTGTCCCGCTCGGGCTCGAGCCCCGTCATCTCCAGGTCCAGCCAGACGAGATTCTTTTCGTCTCTCATGCCGGAGCATCGTATCATAAAGCCCAGCGGGGGTGTTACGGATTGTGACCCAAGTCTCCTTGACAAAGGAAATTCGGGATGATACACTCAGCCTGTTCGTGCGCTTTTTCGATCCAAGGAGGTACTATTAACATGCGAGGTTTCTCGACGAATGCCGGGCGCGTGGGCGCCGCCGTATGGGCCCTGTCCATCGGTCTTCTGGCGGGCTGCGTGAGCTCCAAGCCGGCGCAAGCCCCCGTCGCCGCGGGGCCGGAGTGGGTGAACAAAGGCTCCGGAGCCTTCAAGGACGGCGGCGCGGGAGTCTTCTACGGAGTGGGGATGGCGGCCGGAATCCGCAACCCCGCCCTGGCCCGTTCCTCGGCCGACGACCATGCCCGGGACGAGATCAACAAGACCCTCAATACCTACGTCTCCTCCCTCGGCAAGAAGTACATGGCCTCCACCACGGCGGGCGACATGAAGTCCTCCAGCGAGGAACAGCACGTCTCCAACACCCTGAAGGTGTTCGCCAAGTCCACCCTCCACGGGGTCGTCATCATCGACCATTGGAAGGATCCGGCCGACGGGACCCTGTACTCCCTGGCCAAGCTCGACATGTCCGCGATCAAGAAGACCCTCGACGACACCAAGGAGCTCGACTCCAAGGTCCGCGATTACGTCCGGGCCAACGCGGAAAAGGCCTTCGACGAAGTCGCGGCCGAGGAAGCGAAGCACTAAACCGACGTCGTCCCCCCGCCCCGGCGGATTTCCGCCGGGGCGGGAGACGGCGCCTCATTTGGAATCATGATTTTTCGATATCTTCTGGCGTTTATGCTGCCGATCTCCATCGGCTGCGGAGCCTCGACCCAGGTCAAGAGGATCGAGGTCGACGAGGTCAAGGACCTGAGCGGGCGCTGGAACGACACCGACGCGCGCCTGACCGCCGAGGAAATGATCGCCGACTGCCTGGCCCGCCCGTGGTTGGCCAAGGCCAAGACCGCCGGCGGCAAGGAGCCGACCGTCATCGTCGGCTCGGTCCGCAACCAGAGCCACGAGCACATCAACGTGGACACCTTCGTTGAGGAGCTTCAGCGCGCCCTGATCAACTCCGGCCAGGTGGAATTCGTCGCCAGCAAGTCCGAACGGGGCGAGGTCCGCGACGAGCGCCTGGACCAGGACGCCAATGCTTCCGAGGACACCCGCAAGGAGCACGGCCAGGAAGCCGGCGCGGATTTCATGCTCAGCGGCGCCATCAACACGATCAAGGACCAGGAGGGCGGCAAATCGGTGATGCTCTACCAGATCAACCTCAAGCTCCTGGATTTGAAGACCAACAAGATTTCCTGGAACGGCCAGAAGAAGATCAAGAAGTTCGTCAAGCAAAGCAAAGTTTCCTGGTGAGTTGAATGACCGCCAAGCGCGCCGCGCTGGTCCTGGCGGCCGCGGCGTGGCTCCCGGGCTGCGGTCCCTCCCACCTCTCCAAGAAAACCCTCAACGCCCACCTGGCCGCCGGCGATTTCCCGGCGGCGCAGTCCTACCTCGAGTCCGTCAAGGAAACCGAATACTCGAAAAAGAACCTGGTCCTGTATTACCTGGACCTGGGCCTGCTCCAGCACCACGCGGGGAAATTCCGGGAGTCCGACGCCAGCTTCGAGAAAGCCGAGAACCGGATGATCGAGCTCTACACCAAGAGCGCGACCAAGGCCGCCGGAACCATGCTCCTCAACGACATGACCATGGATTACGGCGGGGAAGCCTACGAGCGGGCCCTGACCAACGTTTTTCGCGCGCTCAATTTCGTCTTTCTGGGTCAGCCGGACGAGGCCTTGGTCGAATCCCGAAAGGTCGAAGTTTACCTGGACGGCCTTTCTCGCGGCAAATCCCGGAGGTCCTACAAGGACGACGCCTTCGCGCGCTACCTGGACCATCTGCTCTACCTGGACGCCGACAAGCAGGACGACGCCCGGGTCTCCCTGGAGGCCGCCGACGCGGCCTACGACTGGTACGGCAAGGCCTACAACACCCTCAAGCCCTCCTTCGACCTCCCCCCGGACGGCGAGGTCGGGGAGCTGGTCTTCATCCATTACAACGGCGTCGCCCCCCGGAAAATCTCCAAGACGTTCCAGGTGGCCTGGAACGAGGCGGCCTTGGCGGTCAACGCCCTCAAGGCCAAGAACGACCCAGAGGCCAATTCCGCCCAATTCAAGAACGCCCTGGCCGCCGGAATCACCGGCAAGGCCATCACCGTGGCCTTCCCGGAATACGTCCAGGACCCGTTTCTGGTCGCGGGCTCGGAGGTCCGGACCGGGGAACACTCGGCCCCCACCCAACTCGCGGAGGACATCTCGGCCATCGCCTACAAAGACCTCGCCGACCGCCTGGGGGCCATCCGCGCCCGGGCGCTGGCCCGGGCCATGATCAAATACATCATCGCCCAGGCCGCGACCAAGGCCGCGGAGGACAAATACGGAAAGAATTCCGGTATGGCGATCTTCACCAAGATCACCTCCAACGTGGGGGCCGCGGCCACCGAGGTGGCCGACACCCGAGGTTGGACCACGCTGCCCTCCCAGATCCGCATGGCCCGGCTGCGCTTGGCGCCGGGCGTCCACGAGGTCGCGGTGGAGTTCCAAAACGCCGCGGGCCAGCCGGTCCTGACCGAGCGCTTCAAGGGCGTCCGGATTCAAAAGGGCCGGCGGACCTACCTGTCCTTCAGGACCGCGCGCTAGGCCGGCACAGCGGGGCTGCCGCCCCGCCAGCTCACTTAGGCGCTTGGGGCTTGGACTCCGGGAAAACCTTCTCGAAAATCTTCTTTATAGGTTCCCCTTTCAAAAGCTGAAGAACGGGCTCGGTCAACAGCTTTCCCTTGTCCAAGATCGTGACGGGCTTGGCCACGGTCCCGGAGACGTCGAACTCCAGGGTCGTCGGCAGGCGGGCCACGTCGGCCTGCACCGTCAACGCGATCTTGCCGGTCGGAAGATCCAGGGTGCCCCGGGTGCGCAGTTCCAGCTTGGGGCCCTTGAGGGTGCAGGACCGGACTTCCATGACTCCCGCCTTGAAATCATATTCCCCGGAGATCTCGTGGAACTCCACGTCGTTGAGATCCGGCAGGAGCTGAAGGGGCCCGGCGTTTCCGATTTTCTGGAGCACGATCAGGGGGACCAGAAGGGCCCTCAGCGCGGAGGATTCGCTCGAAGCCCCCTCGAGCTTGAGCAGGCGCCCCCCCGCGGCCTTGAGGCTGGCCCGTCCCGCCACATCGGACAGCCCCGAGGAAACGGTGAGCGCATAATCCACCCGCACCTTCCGGGCCGTCAGGCCGGTGTGACGGAGCTCCCCGATATCCAGGCCGCCGCTCACCGACCAGCGTTTGGGGAATTTGCGGGACGGAGCGTTCCCGGCGTGCGCGGCCGCCCGCTCCTTGAGCGCTTTGAACAACGGCGACAATTCCAGAGAGGCCAACGACAGGTTGACGGCGACCGCGGGCGCGGTCGGATGGAGATAGATTTCCACCGTGCCCTGGAAGGTCGAGCCCAGGAGCAATCCCTCGAAGGGCGGGCCGATGGAGATCCGCCGGTTGCTCAGGCGGGCGTCGGCGCGCAAATCGGAGATTTCCAAGCCCGCGTAATTGCCCCCTCCCTTGGGCAGGCTGACCGCGGTTTCCCAGCGGACGCTTCCCGGGGGCCCCAGGATCGAGAGGAAAAAAGTCGCCGGGCCCGAAAGGGCGTCCACCTTGGCCCCGGGAGGGATGAACGGCGGAACCTCGGCGAGCTCGGCTTTCCCCCGCGAGGTCCGCAGTTCGAAGGACCTCGGCGGGAGTCCCCGGACCCGGCCTGTGGCGGCGGCGGCGGCCCGCCCGGCAGTGCAGTCGGCCGATTTGACGTCAAAGCCGGCCGGGGAGACCTCCCCGGAAAGGCGGCAAACCGCCGGAGGCAGCGAGAGCTTGGGGGCTTTTCGCCCCAGCCAGTTCTCCGCCCGTTTCTCGATCCGGGGCAATTCCACCTCGAGCTCGATTCTGCCGGATGGGGCGGGGGATTTCCCCGGGGAAAAAACGGCCGCCCCACGCGCCTTGACCCCCACCCGCCCCTCGGGGCCCCCCGCCTGACCGAGACCCAGCGACGGAACTTCTCCTTTCAGGCCCGTCAGCGTCAAAATTCCCGGCTGCCAGGAAAGATCCGCCGAGAGACGCAGGCCACGGGGAAGAATGAGCCCCGGCACGGGCACGCCGATTTCGGTTCCCTGCAGGCTGTCGGCCCGCAGGGAGCCACGCCATTCCAGGGACGGCTTCTTGAAGTCCCGGAGCCTCAACCAACCGTCCATTCTCCACGGACCGCGCCGGAGGTCCATGTCCTTGGCCTGGTAAAACATTTTTTCCGGGTTAAGCCCGGCCAAATCCAATAGGCCCTCCGTCACGACGGAAGCGGGGGCGCCGCCGGCCCGGGTCCAGGCGGCCCGTCCTCTGGCTCTCACGGCGAAAGGGCCCTCCAAGCGCGCGTCGCGAGCCGTCAATTCGATCCCGGAGAACTCCCAGGTATCGCCTTTTTTCCCCTCCACCATCAGGCGCCCACCCGAGACCTCGGCGAAGGAAACCTCTAAGATGAATGGGGATGGGGGTTTGGAGGCAGGGACCTCGGCGGAAGGCTCCGCCGAGGGATGCCCCGGCAGGATCATCCGCCCTTGATCGTCGCGCAGAAGCCGCAGGTCCAAACCCCCGATCCAGACCCGCCCGACCACCAGTTCCCGCTTCAACAACGCAAGCCAGCGCAGGCCCAATTCCACCCCGTCGGCCCGGACAAAGGGACTGGCCGCCGAGCCGATCTCCAACCCACCCAAAGATATCCCCGAAAACCAGCCCACCGAAACCTCTCGGAGGCGGACGTCCATGCCCAAGGCACGCCTTCCATGCTCGATTACCAGCGCCCGGAGACGCTCCGGGGGCAGGAAGGACTCCAACGCGTAGGTAGCCAAAAACAAGATTACCCCCGCGATCAGGACGGCCGAAAGGACGCCTTTCAAGAGGTAGCGCCCGACGGTTTTGGCCCTGGCCATGTGTGACCATTTTAACATTCCCGGTCCGCTTGACAAAGCAATACCCGTCTGTTAAATTGGGGGCATGAATGCACGCCGAGCGTTCCGGGCCGTCATGGCCGCACTCTTTTTCGTCGGAGCCGCCGACCTTTCCGCGGCTCCCCGCCGGGAGGCCGAAGGCCTCTCCGGCTTGATGAACCGAATCTCCCGCTATCTCAATTCCCGCCCCGTCCGCCGGGCCCGGGTAGCCGCGGCCGTCGCCGCGGTCCGCGGGGGCATCCCCACCGACCAGGGAGAGGACCTCGACCAACGCCTCCTGGACCGGACCTTGCTCTTGCGCCCCCGCCAACTGGTCGCCGCCGATTCCCGCGAGGAAGCCGCCCTTCGCAAGGTCTACCAGGCCCTTGCGGTCTCTCAGCTCTCCCAGGCCCTCGAGTTCCCCTTGGAGAAAGGTTTTAAGGAAGAGGCCCTGGCGTCCCTGCGCCAATGGGCCGCCCTGAATCATTCCCCCGCCCTTTCCTCCGGGGTCAAGGATTTGCTCGAAGGCCGGGCCGGGACCCCCGGCGGAGCCGCTTTGGTCAAGGCCGGCTGGGGAGAATATTGCCGGCAGCTGACCCCTCCCCTGCCTTCGGCCGCCCTTCCGGCGGACGCGGGCGCCTACCGCCCGGACCCGGAAACCGCCCGCCTTGACGAGGGCCTATCCAACGTCCGGCGTTCCTGGATGGAAAAGGCCCTCCCCCCGGCCGAGGAAGGCAGCGCCCATTTCCTGGCCGGGCTGGCCTACAGCCAGCTTGCCTCGGCCTCTTTCAAAGGAGTTCGGGAACAAGCCGCGGCGCAGACGACCGTTCTCGCAGCCCCGGCCCCCGCTCAACCCGCGAAGGTCGTCGAAGTCCAGGCCCCCGCCGAGCCCGAAGCGGAATTTAATCCCAAAGCCATCTACTCGGGAGCGGGTGGCTCGGTCGTGTTGATTCTCTGCGCCACGGAGGACGGCTCCGGGGAATTGGGAAGCGGCAGCATCATCGACGGGGCCGGCCGGGTTCTCACCAACGCCCATGTCGTCATCCGTGACACCACCCGCAAGCCCTGGGAGACGATCCGGGTTTACCTCAAACCCAAGAAGATGACCGGCGACCATTCCCAGGACCTTCGGGACCCGGTCCCCGCCAGGGTCCTGGCCTTCGATTCCGGCTTGGACCTGGCCCTGCTCCAGCTGGAAACGACCCCCGCGGCCAAACCCCTGGCCTTGGGCGATCCCTCTTTGGTCGAGATCGGCGACCGCGTCGCGGCCATCGGCCATCCCGAGCAAGGCGGCCTGTGGACCCTGACGACGGGTGTCGTCAGCACCTTGGTTTCCGACCTCGGGAAGGTCAAGGGCAAAAACGCCTTCCAGACCGACGCCAGCATCAACCGCGGCAACTCCGGGGGCCCGCTCCTGGACGCGGGGGGCCGGATCATCGGAGTCAACACCTTGATGTCACGGAAAGCCGCCGACGGCCTGGCCATCACCTCGGTCAATTTCGCGGTGAAATCCGACGTGGCCCGGCGCTGGCTGGAAAAATCGGGACTCAAATTGTCCTTCGCCTCCGCTCCGGCTCCCGTCATCGCGGCCGCCCCCGCGGCCCCCGCCACCCCGACCTCCGCTCCGGCCGCCGCGCCCGCGGCGCCCGCGGCGCCACCCACGCCGCCGCCTCCGCCCCCACCCGCGAAAAAGACCCAGATCACGGAGAGCAAGCCCTATTCCCGGGAACGCCTCATCGAGCAGGAAATCAAGGAGCTGGAAGATCTTGAGGAGGAGATGAAAGGAGAGATCCGCAAGCGGACGGGCGCGGGGGCTCCGTGATCTCCGCCGTTCTGTCGGCCGCCTTCCTCCTGTTTCCCGCGGAGAGTTCCGCGCAGCCCCGCGCCCCCCGGCGCAACGTGATTGAAAGCCTCACCGAGGCCTTGAGCCGGGACCCGGGCTTCACCCCGCAGGAACGCTCCGCCCTCATGGACGCGGTCTCCGCGCGTTTCGCGGCCTACGGCCTGGAGGTGGTGCGGCCAGGCAAGGCCGAAGGCATTCCCGTCGTGCTCCGGATGATGGTCGAAGGCCATTTCGACGACGCCTCCTGGGAGCGAATCGCCGACGTTTCCTTCGCCGCCTACCAGGCCATCTCCCGCGGCGCCCCCGCCGAAGTGGTCGAGGGCATCGCGCTCTACGGCTACCGGAAAAAAATACCCGGGGAACGCATCGGGGTGTGGGCCAACGGCTATCACCAGATGACGCAAAACGGCATTCCGGGGGATATCGGCGCGGACCTCGTGCGTCTGGCCATGGAGAACGACTGGGAGGATTCAACCTTCAATTCCCTCAAATGGTCCCTGGTGGAGGGGCGCAAGGAAAAATTCAATCTTCAGGACTACGCCGTCTATCTCTTCGGCAACATGCTGAAAGGAAAGCGCCGCCCCGGTGAATTGGGCGCCGCCGCCAAGGCTTATTTCCGCAAGCTCGCCCGAACCAAGGCCAAGCCCGAATTGCCCGATTACGAGGGCGCCTTCAACCGCAAGCCCCCGCCGGACATCGTGTTCCACTCCGTCCCGGAAGGGGAGGCCCCGGCCCCGGAACCGGCCGCTCCCGAACCCGCGGCGCCCGCTCCGGAGGCCCCGTCCCCGGCTGCGCCGCCCGAACAAATTCCCCCGAAGATCCGCTTCGAGCCCATCGAGACGCCCCCGCCCCCCCCGGAAGCCCGGCCCCCCCGGTTTTTATTTGGT
>CAYHPY010000040.1:0-30975 GCA_964358485.1 uncultured Elusimicrobia bacterium | reverse complement strand
TGCCCTTGGGCCACTTGTCCAGGGAGTACATGTAGAGCTCGTAGGCCGCCCAGTTTTGGGGATCTTTCTCCAGGGCGAGTTTGGCGTCGGCGTGGGCGGACTCGTAATCCCGCTTAATATAGCGCGCCAAGCCGCGCGACAACAGCAGGCGCGCGGTCAATTTCGGGTCCCCGCCGGGGCGGGCCAGCTTGAGTCCGCGCTCGGCCTGTTCGATGGCTTTGTCGGTTTCGCCGCGGGCCTGGAAATAGTTCCCGGCGGAGGCGGCGGTCTGTGGGCTGTTGGGTTTTTCCTTGAGGCGCCGTTCGACTTCCTTGTCGCGTTTGGCGAGCTCCTCTTCTTTTTTCTTTTGCTCGGCGGGGGTTGGGAGAGTTGGGGTGGGGGAGTTGAGCTTATCCACCTCTTTGGATGCTTCGTCGATCTGGGGGTCCCCCGCACCTCTTTTCCCCCCCATTTCCTCCTCATCATCAATGGAATCCGGGGAATCATTAGCCGGGAAGAGGGGGGTGTCAAGGAGCAGGGCCCCAGCTGCCAGGAGCGGGAAAATTGTAAACTTGAATTTCAAAATGACGCCTCTTTGGTTTCCCTTAAGTATGCTGCTCATACCCCAATTTGTCAACGGGGGCGAACCGAGCGCCCGAAAATCAAGCGCCCCCGCCACCATGGAATCCGCCATCCAACGGCTGCTCGCTCAGGGAGAGGATTGGAAATTCGCCGGGATTACAAGATTTCCAAGAATTCAGAAGAATTCGCCAGTTAAGGATGAGTGGGTATTCTCCAAAGCCTCCGCGGATGGCCACCGCAGGGGTTTCTCGGTGATCCTTGCGGGATCAACGGAAAGCCCTAAAGCCACCTATGTTGAGTTTTTTGTCGCCCAAAAGGACCGGCCCGCAAAAAGGGAACAACAAACCTACATTCTTATAAGCACAACCGGCGCGCTGCTTGATGCAGGTTTCTCTTTCGCTCCTCTGGATGAAAAAGGAAGATGGATCCCGGGACCATCGCTGATCCCATTCCAGTACTACGACATCACTACCCCCGAAACCCGCTCACTCTTCCAGCGGGAAATGGACTTCTGGCTCAAAGGAGTCGGCCGCAAGCCCCCCTCTCTTGGCAAGGAAAAACCCTCGGAGCCCGCGGGCAAACCATGAGCCTCCGCCGCCCTACATTGGTCCGCGTCCTCCTCGCCGCCGCCGCGTTCGCCTCAGCCGCCGTCCTCGCCCAGCCCGTCCCGGAGGGCCTTTCCCCCGCCGACGCCGCCCGCGTCCAAGCCTGCCGCGACAACCTTGCCCTCAAGGCGCTCCTCCCGGAGCCGGCGGCCTCCTGCGCGGAATATTTCAAAGAAGGCGGCGGGCGGGTCTTGAAGGCGTTGGGCCGCACGGACGCCATGGCGGCCGGGGAGTTGCTTTCCCGGACGGCGGCCCTGGCCGACCTCGGCGCCATTGCCGGAGGCGAATCCGTTTCCAGCCATGAAGTGCGCAAATCCTTGCGGCGTCTCCTGCAATGCGACGACTCCCCGCTGTGCGCGATGGGCCTGGGACCCGAGCCGGAGAAGGTCCACGACTGGGCGCTGCGCTTGGCCCGGGCGGGCAAGTTGTCCCCTGGACGGCTGGAAACCATGGAGCGGGCCGTTCTCCTTTGGGAAGGTCTTGAGGCCGGCTTCCGGGAAAGGCGTCCGCGGCCCGAGTGGCTCAAACTGGACCTCGGCGACCGGACCGCCGAATACCGGGAATGGATGCGCGAGGCCTGCGGAACCGGGGAGTTGACGGGAGCCGGGCCCGAGGAGTCGGCGCGCTTGGCGAAGGTTTTCGAAAGTGAGCTGCCGGAGGAACTGCTGGCGCAACTCAAGGGCTGTCTGAACCGTCTGCGGGGGGCCTCCGCGCAAGGAGACGCTCCTGCTGCCGGGCAAGCCCCGGCGGCGCCCGGAGCGGTCGCGCCGCCTCCTGAAAGCGTTTCCGCCCCTCAGGCGAGCGCCATCGCCGCGGCCCTGAGGGGTCCTCTTTTCGAGGAGTTGCGTGATACCATAATCGGCTCCCGGCTTCTGGAATTTTACGAGCGCCCCCCGGAAATGGACGGCGGCAAGACGCTCAACAAGCTTTCTTTGGCCTTCCAGAGGTTCGACGATCCCAAACACATGGCTCTGTGGGACGGAGAGACGATCCATTTCAGCCTGGGATATCTGGAGTCCTGGCTCTCTGGGCGGGTCATGAGCGCGGAACGCCTTGCCGCGGACAAGACCGCGCTGGCCGCCCTGACCCGGACTTTGGGGCCGGTCTTCGTGCATGAGGCGACGCACCAGACCCAGGCGGCGTTCTTCCGGCGCCACGCCG
This sequence comes from uncultured Elusimicrobia bacterium, assembly GCA_964358485.1. Taxonomy (GTDB): domain Bacteria; phylum Elusimicrobiota; class Elusimicrobia; order UBA1565; family UBA9628; genus CAYHPY01. The sequence goes on along the minus strand of CAYHPY010000040.1, from coordinate 28,648 downwards.
TCCCCGCGGATATGACGACGCTGGAAGAGGAGGTCGGGGCGGCGGCGAGCGGAGCGCTGTTCGTGGAAGAGAAGCTCGCCAAGCGTGGAACTCCCTACCAAGGAGAGCTCAGCCTCCTTGATGTCCGGCTTCATGAAGCTTATTTGTGGGAAGGGGTCCGCGGCCTGCGCGTAGACCGAAGACAGGTATACTTGGACGCCGGTTACGGCAGCAAATTCCCGCAGGATCGGGTGGCGTCCATGGTCTTCGGAAACGAGCGCATGCGCAAGGACTACGCGCTTGTCGCGGGGGAGCCCTGGAACGCCGTCCGCAATAGAAACCTGGCCGAATCGATGGGCCGGAAACTGGAAAAATACGGAGTTCTCATGGAAAAATACCAGAAGGACGAGGAATGGTTCGATTTTCTCCGAAAAAAGCTCGGGCTCTCCGAGGCGGCGCCATGAAGATTCTTCCTGCCCTCCATGCGGTTATTATCTGCATCTTCTCCGCGCCCGCGGCATTCGCCGGAGAGGGAGGCGCCCCGCCCGAGCCGGCGGCCCCCAAGTGCGGCGTGGCGCCATATTTCGACTGCCGCGCGCCCAAGGGTTGGTGGCCGCACCACGATCCCGAATATTCCGCCAAGATTTCCAAGACCTTCGGGGTGAACATAGTCGGCCCCAAGGCGCCCGGCGGCGGGCTCGTGAGCATCGACGCGGTTTATTACGCTCCTGGAAACAGCACGCATTCATCGGCAAAGGGCTTCATTCGAATCGGCGCCCGGCTTGACGGCCGGATCGGCCTGCCGGGGACGAAGGCGAGCGCGCCCGAGCCCGCCGTCTACAAGGGGCTCGCCGCCACGCGCTTCACGCGCTCGAATTTTGACTTCGTGCGGGTCTCCGACACCTCGGAAAAGCAGGTCGCGGTGGAGGAGGAGTGCCTCGTCGTCCCGGCCCACAAGGGCTTCTACGTGCTCAAGTACCGCGCGCCGCTGGAGGTGTTCAAGGAGAACCACGGAGCCTACGAGGTCTTCCTGCGGTCCTTCACCATGCTGGTGAAGTAGCGGGCCGGAGCGGCCATGGCGACCCTGGCGGGCCTGGTCCGTCGGGAAGGCCGTTACGGCCGTCCTTTCAACCGTTCCCGCGCCATGTCCCGAAACCCGGCAAGAGCAGGCTTAAGCGCCGCCGCGCGGTCGAGTTCCGCCAAAGCCTGGGCCGAATCCCCGCCCAACATGCTCCGCGCCATCCCCAGGATGAACCAAGCATCGGCGTCAGCGGGATCCAGCTTGGCCGCCAACTCAGCGTCGGTCATGGCCGCCCGCCACTTCTTGGCCTTAAACAACGCGTCGGCCCGCATCCGAAAAGCCAGCCCCCACTTCCAGCCGCGCGCGATCACCCTGGACAAATCCGCCACCGCGCCGGGGGCGTCTCCCATCTGGCTTAAAATTAAGGCCCGGTTGGCGTAGACCATCGGATCAGCAGGGTCCGCCCGCGCCGCCACCTCGGCCAGATTGCGCGCCGCGATAAAATCCCCCGCTTTTCGCGCCCGCATCGACTGCATCAAAAGCTCATAAGCCGCCGACGGCGCCGCGTCTTGCCGCGCCTGCCATTCCTCGGGTGTGCGCGCCAGGCCCGGAGTCTGCAGGGCCAAGAGGCGCTGGGCCCGCTCCCGGTCCACGGCAGCATCCTCGGTGGTGGGCGCCACCCCGCCGCCGGCCAGCAGCACGGTATCCGTTCGCGCCGTCATGCCGCTGTTGGGGCGCAGTTTGGCGTCCTGGGCCCCTTCTTCCTTGGCCTTCAGGCCCTCCGCCTTGCCCGCCGCGGCTATCGCCGGGGAGCGCTTGCCCTTGGGCCATTTGTCCAGGGAGTACATGTAGAGCTCGTAGGCCGCCCAGTTCTTGGGGTCTTTCTCCAGGGCGAGCTTGGCGTCGGCGTGGGCGGACTCGTAATCCCGCTTTAAATAGCGCGCCAAGCCCCGCGACAAGAGCAAACGCGCGGTCAATTTCGGGTCCCCGCCGGGACGGGCCAGCTTGAGTCCGCGCTCGGCCTGCTCGATGGCTTTATCGGTTTGGCCGCGGGCCTGGAAATAGTTTCCGGCGGAGGCGGCGGTCTGGGGGCTGTTGGGTTTTTCCTTGAGGCGCTTTTCGACTTGCTTGTCGCGATTGGCAAGCTCCTCTTCTTTTTTCTTTTGCTCGGCGGGGGTTGGAGGTGTAGGGGTGGGAGCATTGATTTTTTCTACGCCGGCCAAGGCGTCGTCGATTTGAGAATCCCCTGCCCTGACATCTCCCGCAGCTTCTTCATCATCTGTTGTATCCGGTGATAAATTAGCCGGAAAAAGCGGAGTGGCCAATACCAGGACCAAGGCAGCCATGAACGTGAAAATTGTAGACTTGGATTTCAAAATGAGGCCTCTTTGGGTTCCCTTAAGTATGCTGCTCCTACCTCGCTTTGTCAACGGGGCAGAGCCGAGCGTATCAAAATCCAGTGCCCCGATTACTTTGAGTTCCGCCATCCAAAAGTTGCTGGCGCTGGGGGAGACGGGGAAATTCGTGGGAATTACAAGGTTCCCACGGATACAGAAGAATTCTCCGATCAAAGAAGAGTGGGCAAAACCGAAAGTCTCCGAAGATGGGCACCGTAGGAGTTTTTCCGTCCTCCTGGAACGGTCAACGGAAACCCCGAAGGCCACCCATGTTGAGTTTCTTGTCACGCAAAAGGACAGGGAGGCCCGAACGGCGCAACAATTCTACCTCCTTGCAAGCACTGCCGGCGCTTTACTGGAAGCAGGCTTCGCAATTGGTCCCCTTGACGAAAAGGGAAGATTAATCCCAGGACCGTCTCTAGCCCCCTTCAAGTACCTCGACATCACCTCCCCCGAAACCCGCGCCCTCTTCCAACGCGAATTGGACTTCTGGCTCAAAGGCATCGGCCGCAAGCCTCCCTCCCCGGGCAAGGACAAGCCCGCGGGCAAGCCGTGACCCTCCGAGGCAACGCCATGAAGAGGCTCCCGGCCGTCTATGCGGTTCTTATCTGCATATTCTCCGTGCCCGAGGCATTCGCCGGAGAGGGAGGCACCCCGCCCGAGCCGGCAACCCCCAAGTGCGGCGTGGCGCCATACTTCGACTGCCGCGCGCCCAAGGGTTGGTGGCCGCACCACGATCCCGACTATTCCGCCAAGATTTCCAAAACCTTCGGGGTGAACATCGTCGGTCCCAAGGCGCCCGGCGGCGGGCTCGTGAGCATCGACGCGGTATATTACGCTCCCGGCAACGGAACCCATTCCACGCCGAAGGCCTTCATCAAGGCCGTCGGAATGTTGGATGGGGACATCCATTTGCCCGGGGAGAAGGCGACGCCTCCTTCTCCCGCCGTCTACAAAGGACTCGCCGCGACGCGCTTTACGCGCTCGACCTTCGACTTCGTGCGGGTCTCCGACACCTCGGAAAAGCAGGTCGCGGTGGAGGAGGAGTACCTCGTCGTGCCGGCCCGCAAGGGCTTCTATGTTCTTGAGTTCCGCGCGCCTCCGGAGGTTTTCAAGGAGAACCGCCAAGCCTATGAGGCGTTCCTGCGGTCTTTTACGATGTTGGTGAAGTAGGGGAAGCCGGAGTTCGCATCCAATCCGGCCAGCCCACTAGAATAAGCGCCCGCAAGATCGGCTAAAATCTCCCCATGCCCCGCTCCAAAGGCCAAAAGCAGCTCAGCCGGTTCCAGCGCTGGATCTTCAACGACGGCATGATCAAGCTGGAGCTAGAAGACGCCATGGACGAGTTCCTCCGCCACCCCCGGAACCTCCAGGGCGCCCGCCTGGACGGCGTCAAAGCCCTGCTCCACGACTGGTTCCTGCTGACCCGGACGATGACCCGCGCCAAGGCCACGCCGCTGGAGTATTTCCTCCGGCTCAATCCCCTGCGGCTGAAAAAATCCGAGCTCGCGGTCTACCGGCGCTTCCTGACGGAGCGGCGCTTCGGCTTGTTCCGGGTCGAGGCCGCCGAACCGGGGACCTCTCTCATCCTCAAATCCCGGCCCGAGGGGCGGGAGTACCGGGTTCTGGAAGAAACGGCCTCGGCCCAGGCCCGACCGGGGGACTACTTGATCGGCGGCGTGGTGGCCTTCGAGGACCATTGGCTGCTTTTCTCCGCCGCGGCCACTTTTCCGGCCGACGATAGCGGCAGGCTGGAGCGGAGCCTGGAGGAGATCGGGCGCAAGGACCCGGGGGAAGGGCTGACCCACCGCCAAGCCCTGGATCTCTTCCTAACCAAGACGGATTGGCAGACCGAGGGGATCGACCGGGTCCGGGCGCGGCTGGCGATGCTCCTGCAACGGTGGGGGGCAGAGGACCTGACGGTCGAAAGCGTGGAGGCGGGCATGCGCGCAACCATCGCGCGAGGGGGCATCGTCAATCCCCTCGACAAGAGGGTTTTGGAAAGAGCCGATTCCGTCCAGGGCGCCAAGGAAGCCCTGGAGTTGTTGACCGCGCTCTGGAACCTTTCCCTGCCCGCCCGCCCACCCGCGGCCGGGCCGGTGGAGCGGGGCATCCTGGACCGTCTCCGGGACGAGATCGGCGCCGAAGCCACGGCGAAATTCGGCTTGGCGCCCGAGGAGTTCCGGCGGTGGTCGCGGGAGCGGGTCAGGGCTTGGCTCGACCTTCCCCAGTCGGAGTTGGGCGGCAAGACAGCCCGGGAGGCGATCAGCGAGGAGCGCCGGAGCCTGGGAAATCCGATCCAAGAAGTGGACTTCTCCTTCCTGCCGCCCACAAACCTCTCGCAGGAGGAAGACGGCATCAAGTCGGCCCAGGAGGGGGCTATCCTGCTGGCCGACGGAAAGACCGAGGAGGGGATGGCGGCTCTGGAGCGGGCTTGCCGCCTGCTCAGGGGCCATCCTCAAGAGAAGCGCGCCCTGGGGCAAATGGCCCTGGCCGCGGTCCGGCTGGGCCGCCGCGAGGAGGCCATCGGGATCCTGCGGGCGTCCCTGAAGCTCGACCCGGACTACGAGACCGCCCGGAACAACCTCCGGCTCCTGGAGTCGATGTCCGAGGAGGAGTTCCAATTCCGTCACGAAGATGGCTTCTTCGACAAAATCGCGGAAGTCCGTCCGGACTCCGACCGTTAGCGAACCAACGCCCCGACCCGCGCCCGCAGGACGGCCGCCATCACCCCGAGGTGGATCAACGAGGGGAACACGTTGGCGACGAACGAGGACTTTTCCGAGAGGGCGGGGATGACCCAATGAAACCAGCCCAAGTCGGAGGCCAGGACCCCGACCAGGATCGGGGGCAGGGCGTAGCCCAGCGCCAGGAACACCAGGGCCATGGCCTCGGGCTGGCGGCTCTCGGTCAGGCGGCACCACTGGAGAAAGCAAAGGTCGCGCCCCAAGAAGGCGGGCACGATGATGAGCATGCGCGCCAAGGTCCGGTCCGGCCCGATGAGCCCCAAGAGGGCGCAGATCAGCACCAAGGTGGCCCAACCGGCCAGCCAAACCGGGGTGCGGTCGGCGCGCCCTTGCGCCTCGGTCAGCCAGAGCTTCCAATGCTCGGCCCCCTCGCGGTTGATGATGGCCGAAACAAACAGCAGGAACACGCAGACCACGAGCGCCGCGGCGGAACCGAGCGTCTTGGAAGTCCCGCTGAACTCCCCTCCGCCCCAGCCGAGCGCGTACCAGGCGGTAAAGATCAGGAACGCGGGCAAGCGCCAAAGGCGTCCCGGATCGAGCAGGTCCTTGCCGATCCGCCATTTGGCGGCCAGGAAAGCCCAGGTCCCGAAGGCCAGGTAGGACGGGATCAGAAACAGCCCGACGGGAACCCGCATCATGTAAAAAGGAATTTGGAGAGCGGACTGGTTGACCGTCATCGTGGCCACCGACGAGTAAAAGAGGATGATGCCGGCAAAACCCACCATCCCGCCTCCGGCGCTCACCGTTCCGGCGTCGTGGGTCTCGGAAAAAGCGGAGACCATCAGGCCCGTGGAGAGCGTCAGGTAGGCCACGGCCAGCAGGCACAGGAACGCGGGCAAGGTGCCCATCGGCCCGAACATGGAGGGCTCGAGCATGCCCCAGAACAACCAGGGCAGGACCGACGCCGCCAGAAAATACGCGTAGAGGGGCGCGCCCAGAAGCTTGCCGGCGGCCAAGTCGAAGGAACTCAACGGAGTCAGCCGTTGGAAATCCCAGGTCCGGTCCGAGCGTTCCGCCGAAACGCTCACCGACACCCGATGGGTGCCGTACAAAAGCAGAAGCAAAGCCTGGATGCCCAGAAAGGTCTCAAATAAGCCCCCGTCCCGGGTGGATTTCGTGGCGGCGGTCACGATGGTCGCGCACAACAGGCTCATGGCCCCCAGCCCCGCCCAAATTCGGGCCGGCCTGAGCTCCGAGCGGGAACAGCGGTAGACTTCGGCCCACCAACCCATCAGCCCTCCCCCCCCATCAAGGCCAGGTAGGCGTCCTGGATGCCGCCCTTTTCCTCGCCGAAATGGATCACCGGCACCCCGGCCCCCACCAGTTCCTTGAGGATTTGGGCCAGGCCCGCGTCGTCCCCGGAGAACAGGAAGCGGCCCTCGTCCTTGGCGATCTTCCAATCGGTCACATCGTCTCGCCGACCCAGGATTTCCCCGGCCTTTTCAATTTCCCCGCGCACGCGCAGGATGACCAGCCGGCCCCGTCCGGAGGACCGGCGCACCTCGTTGACCGGGCCGAAGGCCACCAGCTCGCCGCGGCTGAGCATGGCCACATGGGTGCAGTAGTCCTCCAGCTCGGCCAGGATGTGGGAGGAGACGATCAAGGTCTTGCCCTTGGCCGCCAGCCCCCGGAACAGCCCTTGGAGCTCGTGCCGCGCCTCGGGGTCCAGGCCGGAGGCGGGCTCGTCCAGAAGCAGAAGGGGCGGGTCGTGGACCAAGGTCCGCGCGATGCCCAGGCGCTGGCGCATGCCCCGGGAAAGCTCGCCCACCTTCTGGGCGCGGCGGTCGCTCAAGCGCACGGCCTCCATGGATTCCCGCACGCGGGTCATGCGCTGGAATTCCCCCAGGCCGTAGGCGCGGGCGAAGTACTGGAGATACTCCTCCACGGTCAGGCTTTCGTAGAGGCCGAAAAAATCCGGCAGAAAACCCAGGAGGGCGTGGACCCCGCGGGGATGGCGGCGGACATCGACGCCCCCGACGAGGGCGGTGCCCCGGGTCGGCTCCATCAGGGCCGCCAGCATCCTCAAGAGCGTGCTTTTTCCGGCCCCGTTGGGACCCACGAGAGCCAAAACGGCCCCCTCCGGAACGTCGAAGCTGATGTCCCGGACGGCCAAAGTCTCTCCGAATTCCCGGCGGAGCCCCTGCGCGCAAACGTACGCCTTGTCGCTCATGGAGGTTGGATGGCCCCCGGGCCGCCGGCGTCGCGGAAGGGCTTGGAGAGGCCTTCCTTGGCGGCGAAGCGGAATCCCCAAAGGTCGGGCTCGGAGGCCGCGGCCTTGTATAGGACAAGGGCCTCCTCGCGCCGCCCCCGGGTGTCCTGGACCTGTCCGGCCCGGATCGCGGCCCAGACCGCCCAACGGCTGAGCTTGCCCTTGTAGCGGACCTCGGATCCCCGCAGGAACGCCGCGAGCGCGTCCCCGGGATGGCCTTGCCCCCAGAGGATCGTCCCCAGCATCACCGAGCCCTTGGCCAGGTCGATGGGCCGGTATTTCTTGTCCTTGACCGCCTTCAAATAGGCCTTGGCCCCGGCCAGCGCCTCGTCCAGGCGCCCGGACTCGTACAAGGAAACGATCTCGGCGGCGTGCAGCATGGGGCTCGTCGGATATTGGGCCCGGATTTCCTTCATCATCGACACCGCCACGGCGGGATTCTTGGCGCCGAACTTATCCATGTTGTAGATTTCGACCAGCAAAAGGCGCGCGGCGTTCTTGGAGTAGCGGCCCTTTTCGGCCACCTGCCTGAGGGTTTCAATTCCGCGCAGGCGGCTTCCCCCGAACAGGATCTTGGCCAGAACCTTGACCGCGCGTTGGTAAACGTCGGTATAGTAATCGTACATCCCGATGCCCAAATACGCGTCCCAATAATCGGGGGCGAGCTTCACGGTTTCGCGCAAAAGCCCGACGGCCTTGCGGCCGTTCCAGTAGGCCTTGAGCCACTCGCGGCGCATGACCAGCAGGCGGCTGGAAAGCCCGTAGGCCGAGCCCATGAGCATCATGGCCTCGGGATCCTTGGGATTTGTTTTCAGCCACTTCTCGGCGACGGACACGGCTTCCCAGGTTTGCTTTTCGTAGGGGTCCAACAGGTCCTGGTCGGTCTCCTCCGTTTCGTAAACGTAACGCGTCCAAGCCACGGAGGCCAGCGCGAAACTGCCTTGGGGATGCGCGGGGTTGAGCGCGATCATTTTTCGCGCCGAGGCTTCCGCCGCGTCGAATTCCATCCGGTAGATGGCGTCCAGCCCGGACTGGACATGGCGCTGCATTTCCGGGGACAACTTGGTCTCGAAGGCCCCCGCCGGGGCGGCGAGAAGCAGGACGAGTAAAACCGGGGCCGGGGAAAACATGCTGACCATTCGACTTAATTTCCCTTTTCCCGTCAACCGTCAAGAATTTCGAGGGAGTCGCCGACCCGCAGGCGGGCGCCGGGGGAGCCGCCTACGACCGCGGTCAGGACGGCCAACCGGTAATAATGGTCGAACCGGGCTTTGGGTGCCCAGGCGGGGAGGCTTTCCTCCCGGCGGGCGGCCAGCCGGGCCGCGAACCCGGTCAGGCCCGCCCCGGTTTCCGGGTCCCGGGTGGGCACCACGCACCGGGCGCAGGCTTTGAGGCTCTCGAAGGTGACGGCCCCGATTTTAAACCGGACGCCCTCGCCCGCGCCGGGCACGAGGCGGTCCTCCCAGAAGGGCTCCGCTCCCGAAATTTCCAGGTTGGTTCGAAAACGCCTCCGCAGGGAGTCCGGGGCGAGTTCGGGAAACCAGCGGCCGGCCTCCTCCAAGGTGCCTTCCCCCCAAAGGCTGGGTCCGGGACAGTCGGCGTGATCGGGAAAGCCTCCATCGGCCCGTTCCAGGCGGACGGCTTCCCCGAAATGCGGCGAAAGCCAGTCACCCAACGCCCCCGCGTCGCCGGGAAGACGGAAGGTCCTCTCCCGGCCGCCGATTTGAAAAACCGCCTCGGACAAATCGGGGGAAAATCGGCTCCGGACGGCGTGAACGGCCGCCGTCCGTTTGCCGTTGACCAACCGTCCCGCCCCGTCGAAGAGCGCCCACTCCCGGTCCCCTTTGAGCCCCGCGCCCGAAAGAACCTCGGCCTGGTCGACCTCGACCCCGTCCAGGGACTTGATCGGGTAGAGCGTGATGCGGGAAAGAATCGGCATCGAGGGAAAAGTTTACAAAAAGCGCATTGACCCGCGCCCCGGCGAAAACCGACAATGGGGCCGTGAGCGGCATGGAGATCGCGATCTGGACCCTGTTCTGCGCCCTTTTGGCCGTCGGCTTGGCCGGGACCATCCTCCCCTTCATGCCGGGGCCGAGCCTCATCTTTCTTGCCGCCTTGTCCCACAAACTTTTAATGCCGAATTATCTGTCTTGGGGAACGGTGTCGGCCGCGGGCGTCCTGATCGGGGCCGATCTTTGGCTCACCGCGCTGGGCGGCGTGGCGGGCGCGCGGTGGGGGGGAGCCACCAAGGCGGGCATGATCGGAGCCGCGCTCGGCTTGGCCGTCGGAGCGTTTTTCGGGCCGCCGGGACTCTTGGGCGGCCCCTTGGCGGGCGCCCTGCTGGGAGAGCTCTTCTACGCGGGCCGGACCCTCCGGGAGGCCTCCCGCGCCGCCTTGGGCGCGGGCCTGGGCCTGGCGTCCTCGGCGGTCGCGCGCATTCTACTCGCGCTGTCCCTGCTGGCCCTCATCGCGGCCGATTGCCTCTTGTTTTAGAACTTCTTAAAGTCGAGGGCCAGGGGATGCTCGTTGACGGTGAGGTTGAGGCTCAGACCCCCCGCCTCGCCATACACCTCGACCTTGTCGGCCAGGGCCCCATGCCACTCCCGGAAGGACCCGGCGGGCCAGGCCAGGATGTCGATCAGCCCGGCCTTGTCCTCAAGTTCGCCCTGGAGGACTTCCCGCATCTGGAGAGCCTCCCGCTCCGTGGCCTTGAAAACCACGAGGCGGGCCCGCCGGAAACGGCGGGTGACCTTGGAAATTTTATTGACCGTGGTCTTGCCGCATTCCACCCACACGGACGCCTCTCCGGCGTCGTTGACGGCCAGCAAATCCGGAACGAACTCCTGACCCAGGAGGGCCGGATGATTGGCGCCCGGGTCCACGGCGGGATCCTGGTCCCAAAAAAGGAGATAGGCGGCCAGCTTGAGGGCCAAGTGCTCCCCGGTTTCGTTGGGCCCGGGGAGTAAATGCAGCTTGCGGGAGCCGCCGTTGAGGTGGAGGTCGCAGCGGAGTTTCAGAACAGGGTCTTGAGGTCCCAGGCGTAGAACCAGCTGAGGTAGACCTGGAAGGACTTGGTCGAGCGTTTGAGCTCGGGAAAAGTCCGCCAATCGTGCTGGAAGCCCAGGTCAAACGGGGACCGGGAGAATTCGACGCCGAGAGACGGACCGTGCGTGTCGTAAAACCGCCTGTTCTCCCCTCGGAATCGGACGTTGTAGGAACCCTGGGTCTTGAAAACAATGTCCCCGGGAAGGCGGAACCATTCCACCCCTTGGCGGACCCAACCCATCGCCCCCGGACCTTCCTCCCCCTCGAAGTCGTGGGTCAGTTTTCCCCAGATCGAGAACGGAAGGCCCAACACGGTCCCCAAGTCCCGCCCGCCGGGATACCATTGCTTGTAAAATCCCAGAAACGCCTCGGCCTCGCGGAAATTCCGGTCCCGCTCGGGATATCGAATCCACCGGCCTTCCACCCCGAGGTCGGCGGGGCCGATTTCGGCCTCCACCCCCAATCCCGGACCGTTGGAGTTGTAAAAATCGCGATTGAGGCTGCGGATGCGCCACCGATAAGAGGCCATCGTCTTGACCGGGATGTCCCCCGGAAGATGGAACCAATCCACCCCCTGGCGGACCCAGCCCATCGTGCCGGTTCCATCCAGGCCGCTGAACTCGCGGGAGGCGTTGCCCCAAACGGCTCCCGGATAGCCTTCGGGGGCGTAGGCTTGGGCGCGCGAATCGCCGAAGAACAGACCGGCGGCCGTCAAAGCGGCCGCGATCAGGCGGCGGATGGTCACTGCCTAACCACTGACGGCGTCTTCCAGCTCTTCGAGAACCACCGGATCGATGTGGCGCGGCTTGAGGAATCGAAGCCCGAACTCCGGGGGCTGCTTGTCGCCGAGCGCCGACCGCACGGTCTGGGCGCGAATCTCGATCAGGCCGCGATTGGCCCCGGAGAATTGCAGTTCGACCTCCGGAGGAAGACTGGCCAGAGTCGGAATGAAAACCCGAGCACCGATCACGCTGATGTCCCGGATCTGTCCCTTGACGATCACCCCGCCCGCGTCCAGGGTGCAGGAGATGTCGGTTTTCATCCGGGCCCGGGCCCGCCGCTGGGGCTTGCGCCGGCGGACGCGCACGCGCAGCACTGAGCTGGCGATGTGCCAGAAAGCCGACCATGAGGAAATAAACGGGCGCGTGTGGTCGCTCCAGGCGTCAGGAGGGCTGAACATCCGGCGGATCAAGGAGTCCCGCTCCTGCGCGTCCATGTCCGTGAACCGCAGGCCGATCCGGTTGCTCCCCAGCAAAGGAAGCTCCTGATGAATCACCTCGCACTCGATCTGGAGCTGTTCCCGGGAATACGCGGTCCCATCGGCCCCATCGGGGAAAATCTTAAGATGAACCAACGGGGGCATGTGGTCCCGCTCATCCAGGCAGACCAGCGCGCCCTCCTCGCCGATGTCCCGGATCGTCCCCTCGTAGACCCGGCCGTGGTAGCTCAACTCGCAGGGGATTTTTCTCGGAATGCGCTGGCAACGGCGCAATTGGGGCCGTTCCCGGGCTCCCTCGATGGCGCAACCGAGGAGGATGATGTTGAATACGGCCCACGCGCAACTCAGCGTGTAGGCGTTGAGGCGCAGGTCCGGGGAGGTCATGATCCGGTTGGTGGCCACGATGACCGCCCCCAAAAGCAGGCCGAGCAGGACGATGTGCGGGATCACGAACTCCCAATGGATCTGGTGGGGGCGATCCATTTTCTCCCCCTTCGGGGTGACGTGGAAAATGAGTTTTTCGGGTTTGAGCACGGCGGCCACCGCCGTCCAGCTCAGGGAAAACACCGAGGCGGCCTCGTAAACGTCCGACCAGAAAGGGTTGCGGAACTCCCGGCTGGTCAGGATGAAGGCCAAATGGCAGAGGGCGTAGTGCGGCAGGAAATACCCGACCAAGGTCCCGGTGTCGGCCACGATGGGGTTCAGGTCCCCGATCAAAAAGCTCAAGGGGGCCAGGAGGTAGACCAGCCGAGCCCAGCCGTGGAAGAAGTAGAGGACCGAAGAAAAGTACGCGATCCGCTGAAGGGGGCTCAAGCCCGGACAGAGAAAGGGATTATCCAGAATAAAAAGCTGAACCCCGCCGCGCGTCCACCGCTTGCGCTGGGTCAGGTAGGACTGGAAGCTCTCCGGGGACAAGGCGCCCGAAAGGATCTTCTTGAAATAGACCCCGCGGAAACCCTTGGCGTGGAGCTTCATGCTGGTGTGGGTGTCTTCGATGGCGCAGTCGGTCTGGAAGCCCCCGATGGCTTCCAGAGCCGAGCGGCGCAGGAGCGAGGAACTCCCGGCGTACATGACGGAATTGGACCGCTGGCGCCCCGGCTGAATGACTTGGAAGAACAGGTCCTGCTCATGGACCAGGTCGTTGTCCAGGTGCAGGTTGTGCTGGAAGACGTCGGGATTGTAGAAATGATGGGGGAGCTGGACCAAGGCGACCTTATGATCGAGGAAGAACCCCACGGTCTCCTTTAGGAAAGAACGGACCGGCAAATGGTCGGTGTCCAGGGTGACGATCAATTCCCCGGAGGTCGAGGCCATCGCGTTGTTGAGGTTTCCGGCCTTGGCGTGCAGCCGGTCGGCGCGGGTGAGGTAGCCGAAGCCGAATTTATCGGCCATGGCCTTAACCGCGTCCCGCCCGCCGTCGTCGCACACCCAGATTTTGAGCCGTTCCTTGGGATAATCCAGCGCTTCGCAGCAGACCAAGGTCCTATAAAGGATGTGGGTCGGCTCGTTGTAAATGGTGACGAAAACGTCCACCGTGGGCAGCTGATCCCGTTCCGGGATCGGAGCCGTGTTCTCCACCGGCTTGAGCGCCTGGAAATAATACAGGACGATGGAGAGATAGCCGTAGATTTCCGCCGCGAAAAGAATGACGCTCACCGCGGAGTGAAGGGGGGAGGCGAGATTGAGAGTCACCGCGGCGCGCCAGACCAGATAGCGCAGGCTCATGATGAGGCTGAAGGCGATGACCGCTTCTTTCATGTTGAAAAGGGCGTCGGTGAAGGACTGGGTCTGCGGCCGGTCGGAGGATGCGAGCGCGGGCTCTGCGGCGGGATCGGTTTGCATTGGTCATAGATCATACCGCGAACCCGCCCCGATCCGTATGAGCCGGATGGCCCAAACAAAAATGAACAAAAGACCCACATCCAAAATAGGTCCAAAGGCCTACCCCGGAAGACCCAAATGCCCTGGACAGCATGGGCCTCCCCAAGTGATATAATGAGTGCCTCGGAATGACCTTCGGCTGGCACTTCTACTTCCTCGGAAAAATCGTTCTTTTTCAGACGGGCCACCTATTCCCGGAGCTCGCCGGAAATGTCTTTCTGGCGCTGGCCCTCATCCTCCCGGAAAGGACCGCGGGGCCGTGGGCGGGAACATGGAAGAGGCTCCGGCCCGCCCTTGCCCTGCCGCTGGCCGCGGTCCTGCTCTGGCGGGAAGCGCTCCTTCCCCCCTTCCGGGAGGTTTTCCGCTTCCTCTTCGCCTCCCAAATCACCCCCTCGGCGGATTATCTCCTGTCCTTTCTTTCCGGGGCGGTCAATCTTTCCGTGGTGGCGGGTTTGGGCCTGCTGCTGGCCGTCTGCCGGGCGGCGCAGGCCAAGAGCGTCCGGCTCACCCCGGTCGTCCTCTTGGGCCTGGCAATGACTCCCGTCCTCAAGCCCTCCACGCTTCGAGGCGACAGGCATTTGAGCCTGGTCGAAAATTTCTACTCGGAGGAGCGCGGGCGGAAAGTTCCGTTTCCGGCTTCGATGGCGGGAGACTTCGACGTCGTTCTCCTGCACGTTTGCTCCTTCTCCTGGGACGATCTCCACCTGGCCGGACTCTCCGACCACCCCTTCCTAAAAACCCGGTTTGACTTGCTGTTCACGCGCTTCAATTCCGCGACTTCCTACAGCAATCCGGCGGCCCTGCGCCTGCTCCGGGCGCCCTGCGGGCAGGTTCCCCATTCCCTGCTGTTCAATGCCGCCTCGGACTCCTGCTATCTCTTCGAGCAGTTCCGAAAGCTCGGCTACCAAACTTGGGCGGCCGCCTCGCACGACGGCCGCTACGACGACATGGCCAAAATCCTCACGATCCATGGGAAAGCGCCCCCGCCGATGGCCGTGGAGGACCTGCCGCCCGCCAAGTACAATTTCGACGAAACCCCAATCTACTCCGATCTCGCCGTCCTCAAACGCTGGTGGAGCCTGCGCCAAGCCTCCGGGGCCAAGCGCGCCGCGGTCTATTTCAACACCATCTCCCTGCATCAAGGTTCCCACCGGGCCGGGCAAAAACGCCCGAATTCGGAGGAAAAGGCCCGCTACTACGCCGAAAACGCCCGGGCCCTGTTCGACGACTTCGAGAAATTTTTCTCCCTCCTGGAATCGTCCGGGAGAAGGGTCGCGGTCGTGCTGGTGGGAGAGCACGGCGCCGCCCTCTCGGGAACCAAAATCCAGGCCCCCGACCTGCGGGCCATCCCCATGCCCCGCATCACCATGGTCCCCGCCGCGGTCAAATTCATAGGCCCCGGAAAGCCCTCCTCCCCCGGCCGGGCCCAGGTCATGGACCGTCCCGCCGGGTATCTCGCCCTGGCCTCGGCCTTGGCGGACTTTATCGCCGCGCCCCCTTTCGGCCGCCCCGGGGGAGTGCCGCCCGCCAAACCTCTCCCCGAAACCAGCTTCCTCTCCGAGGCCGAGAACGCGCAAGTCCTTCAATCGGGCGACAAATTCCTATACAAGGGCGGCCCCCGGGGTTGGATGGAACTCCCACCCGACTCCCAAGGGTGGCTTCCGTAAAACCCCTCCCGGCCGCCTTGCTCCTGTTTTTTTCCGGCTGCGCCGCCGCGCCTGCGGCTCGCCTCCCCCCGGCCGGACCCACGACTTGGAATTTTTCCGATCCCGCGGCGCCGTTGGCCGCCTCCTCCGGCCCGGCCCGACTCAAGTGGCGCGGGCTCGGCGAGCCGAGGATCGTCGACGCCTCCGCCGAGGGCCTGGCGCCTCCTCCGGGCGGGAGGAAAACGGTTCTCGCCTTGCCCGCCGCCGGAAAGGAGCAGGGCCTGGAACTCACCCACGCCTCCCCCCCCAACGGAGTTTTTCGCCGGGACGGGCTGGTGTCGAACTACACCTTGATCTTCGACGCCCTCTGGCCCCAGGGCGGACCCGACTACCGCGCCCTCCTGCAAACCGACCCCGCCAACGCCGACGACGCCGATCTATTCGCCAAGGTGGGGACCATGGAACGGGGGCTGTCCCTGGGGCTCGGCAACGCCTATTTCGGCGCGATGGGCATCGGGACTTGGCGCAGGATCGCGGTGGCCGTCCAATCCGCCCTGGGCTCGGGAGGCACCGGGCAACTCCAGCTCTTCGTGGACGGAGCCTTCCTCGGAAGCCGGATCACCGATGGCCCCGAAAAGCGTTGCCGGTGGTCCCTGCTGAAATCCCTGCTCCTGTTCGCGGACAACGATGGAGAGACGGCGCCGGTCTATCTCTCGGGGTTGCTTTTCACCGACCGCCTCCTGCCCATGGGCGAGATCCGCGCCCTCGGAGGCGTCTCCGGGGAGCCCGGACGCCCGGGCCCACCGCCCCCGCCCGAAACCCGGCGCCTTCCTCGCCGCCTGCAAATCTACGGGCACCGCGGGGCCTCCTGCTGCGCGCCCGAGAACACCTTGGCCTCCATCCACCTCGCCTTCCAAACCGGGGCCGACGCCGCCGAGGTCGACATCCGAATGACCTCCGACCGGGTCGCGGTCCTCATGCATGACGAACGGGTGGACCGGACAACCGACGGCGCGGGCCATGTGTCCCAAATGCGCCTTTCGAAAATCAAGAGCCTCGACGCGGGCTCCTGGTTCGATCCCGCCTACGCCGGGGAACGGGTCCCCACCTTGGCCGAGGCTCTGGCCGCCGCCAAGGGACGAGGACCCCTCATGCTCGACACCAAGCTTGCGGGCATGGGCCGGGCCATCGCCAAGGCCATGCGCCAGGCCGGAGTCGGGCCGGAGGCGATCCGGATTTACCGGGGCGTGGAGGCCAAATCCTACGCCGACATCCTCAAGCATGTCCGGGGCGCGGAAATTCTCTACGGAGGCGTCCCGGCCGGCGATGAGGAATTCCTCCGGCTCAAAGCCGAGGGAGTCACGGGATTTGACCTCGACCTGAGCCTGGTCACGCCGGAATTGACCGCCGGGGCGCGCAAACACGGCATGTCCGTCACCGCCTACACGGCCCTGGACCCGGAATCGATGCTGCGGGCCGGGGAAGCGGGGGCCACCGGAATCGAAACGGATTTCCCCGCCGTCCTGAAGGGCCTCCAGCCCTAGGCGGCCCGGTCTAGGCGGTCGGGTTCGGGCGCCACTCGAAGACCTCGCAGCCGTCCACCTCGCGACCCGCCGGCTGGAACGAAAACTCCTTGAGGTGCGGCTCGATGGCTTGGCGGCTGATGCAGACGGCGTCCACGGCCCCGTGTTTCTGCATGTGCCCCGCGATGTCGATGACCCGGTCGGTCATCTCCTCCATTTTCATATCCTCGTCGTAGGACACCTCGCCGGCGTTGATTCCGACGCGAAGCTTGAAGTCCGCCTTGATGGCCTTGACCTTGCGGTTGAACTCCGCCAGGTCGGTGAGAATCTGCTCCGCGGCCCGGACCGAGTCCAGGACGCTGCCGAAACAGATCATGACGCCATCCGGGGTCCAGGTCGCCTTGAGAAAACCGTTTTCCTCCAGGGCCTTTTCCACGAGGTGCTTGTATTGCCGGAAATCCAGCTCGGCGATCTCGGGCGCCTCCCCTTTCTTCATTCCGGTAGAGTCCACGACGTCGATGGACAGGAAGGACAGGAGGCGCTTTTGCTGTTCCAGGCTTTTCTTGGCCTGGGCGTAGATTTCCAGGAGCTTTTCCCGGTCGACTTTCTCGCCCTTGACCAGTCCCTCGGCGTCGCGCTCCAGCTTGGACGGTTTCTGCGCCCCCCGGGGCGGGTGGTGGGATTGGACGGGCGAAGCCGCCTGGGGGCGAGGGACGGGCGCGCCATCCAGCCGGCGTTTCATTAGGAAAGCCCGCTCGTCGATGCGCTCGCCGCCCATCCCGATGCCGACGGAGGCCAGATAGATTCCCAGAAGCAGCATCCAACGGGAGACGTCCACGCCCTTGAAGTTGGTCGGAATCGTGGTTTGCAGGAATTCGATCGCCGGTCTCTCCAGCGCCCGCTCCTTCTCCAAAAATCCGGTCAGGGCCTTGTTCTTGCCCACGTCGCGGAAGTTTCCCAGGGCGACCGAGGCGAAAAACGACAGGATCGCCGCCAACAAAACCCACCGAACCACGCGGAAACCGAAGACGACGCTCCTCAGAAGAAAGTAGACGAATTTCAGGGCCGCGGGGGCGGAGGCCGGCTTGGAACCGGCGGCGGATTGGTCCGGGGTTGGCCCCTTGCTCATCGTTGAAAATGGTCCGGCGGACTAGGTAGGAGGATATCAATTCCCGACGGAAGCGGTCAATCGAAGTAATATATAATCGGCCTCGCGCCGGCCCGCCGCCCGCGCGGAGAAACCCATGAGCTTGCCCGCCTTCTTTTTCGCCCTGTGCGCCGCCGTTTCCCCCGCCGCCGCGGGGGATTTGGGCCTGCGCCTGCTGGCCGCCGATGAAAGCCTCAGCCGGGGCGCCCTGGGCGAGCTCGATTCCCTGCAAGCCGCCCCTCGGCGGGAACTGACCCTGGAACTGCTCCGGGCCGCGGGAAGCCCCGAGGAAACGGTTAGGGAACGCGCCCTGGAGGCTTTGACCTGGCTCGCCGATTCGGGGCCGGCGATTCGGAAATGCCTCAAAGGCCGGGACCAGGCCTTGCGCCTGGCCTGCGCCGAGGCCGCCGCCTATTCTTTACCTCGTCTGCCGGTCGAGGCCGAAATGGTCCTGGCCGCCGCCCTGTCGTCGGAGGACCCGGAGCATCGCTGCCGCGCGGCGCGCGCCCTGGGCGAGGCGGGAAACGACGCGGCCAAGAGGGTCGCGCCCCTCCTGGCCCGTGGCGCCGCCGCCCCGGACGCTTCGGAGCGAATTTGCGCGGCCGGGGCCCTGGCGCGCCTCAATCCCGGCTCCCCCGAGTCCGCCGCCGCCCTGGAGCAGGCCATGCGGGAAGGCGATATTTCCCTCCGGTTCAAAGCGGCCGCCCTGGCGGTCCGCCTCTCCCCCCCGCCCGCCGCGACGCTCGGCGTCCTGATTTCGGCGCTTGGGTCCCCGGAGAAGCGAACCCGGGAAACCGCCCTTCGGGCCCTGTCGGACCTAGGTCCGAGCGGGGAACCCGCTTCCGCGGCCCTGATCGAACTGCTCGCCGACGCCGATCCGTGGATTCGCCTGCGGGCGGCCGGCGCCCTGGCCGCGGTCGCCCCGGCCTCCAAAGCCGCGGTCGCCTCCCTGACGGCCGAACTCAAGGGCGCCGATCCGCTGCGCCGGGCGGCGGCGGCGGGCATCCTGGCCTCCGCCGATCCCTCCGACCCCTCCCTCCTGGTCGAATTGATCCGGGCTCTGGAGGGACCCAATCCCTACCTTCGGACCCTCGCGGCCGGCGCGATGGGCCGCCTGGACCCCGAAGGCCCCGGGGCGGCCCCCGCCGTGGGAGCCCTGCGCCCGGCTCTGCGCGACAAGCGGGACGGGGTGGCCTTCTTGGCGGCCAATTCTCTGGCGCTCCTGGATTGCGCCTCGGTGGAATTCGTTCCGGTTTTGATCCGGGCGCTGGCGCACCGGGATCCGGGCTTGCGAACGATGAGCGCTCTAGCCCTGGGAAAGCTCGGGCCGCGCGCCTCCCAGGCCCGGGGGGCCTTGGTGAAATCCATCCGCGAAGGAGGGGGTTCCCCGAGCCACGCGGCCGCCGTGGCCTTGGCCGCGATCGCGCCCTCCTCCCCCGAAGCCCTGCGGGCGGCGGCGGAGTCCTTGTCGGCCCGGGAGCCGTTTCTCCGGGTCCTCGCGGCGGAGGCCGTTCCCAAATTGATGCTCTCCGGGAAACCCCCCCGGCGGGACGATTCCCAAAAAGCCGTCGATGCCCTCAGAGGCGCGCTCCGGGACCCCTTTCCCTCCGTGCGCTACCTCGCCGCCCTCGGGCTGGCGGCGGTCGACCCCGGCGCGCCCGAGGTCCTTCCGGTTCTCATGACGGCGCTCCAGGATTCCGACGGCTCGGTGCGGGCCGCCGCGGCCGGGGCTTTGGCGCAGTTGGCCCCGGGCTCGCCCCAGGCCCCCGCCGTCGCCCAAGCTCTTCGGGAGCGGTTCGCCGACCCCCTCCCTCCGGCCCGACAAGCCGCCGCGGCGGCGCTGGCGGCCATCGACCCGAACAGCCCCGACGCGGTCCCCCTTCTGATCGAAGCCCTCAGGACTTCGGGCGAACCCCTTCCCCCGGCGACGGCGGAGGTTCCGGCCCTCGTCTATCCCAACGGCCGGGCGGAAATCACGCTGGCCCTAAACCGCCAAGGGGCCGAGGACGGCGCCCTGACGGCCGCCTCCTCGTTGGCCCGCATGGGGCCCTTGGCCGCCCCCGCCGTCCGCTCCCTCTCCGAATTGATCCGGTCTCCTTCGGCCGCCCCCGCCTTGAAGGGCGCCGCGGCCCAGGCGCTGGGAAACATCGGTCCGGCCGCCCGCGAGGCCGTGGGGCCGCTGGTGGCCGCGCTGACCGAGGCGGACCCCGGCGTCCGAGTCCAGGCGGCCTGCGCCCTGGCCCAAATCGACCCGACCGCCTCCGCCGCGATCCCGGTCCTGACCGCGGCTCTCTCGGCCGGAGACCCCGTGCTTCGCTTCCAAGCCGCGCGGGCGCTTGGCATCATCGGCCCGCCGGCGCGCGCCGCGCTCGGAGAATTGACCCGGGTCCTGCGCTCCGACCGCGACGAGAACGTCCGGTCCAAAGCGGCTCAGGCCTTGGGGGCCTTGCGCGACGAGGCCCTCCCCGCCGTTCCGGCGCTTCGAGCCGCCCTCAAGGACCGGAAAGATTGGGTCCGTTGGGCCGCGGCCGACGCCTTGGCCGACATCGACCCGGTCTCAAACAAGCACCTCCCCGCTTTGGTGCGATCCCTGAAATCCAAGGACCCGGTCCTCCGCTACAACGCCGCCGCCGCCCTGGGCCGCGTGGAGGCCGCCCCGTCTCCCAAAGCCGTCCGGGGCCTGGTCCGGTCCTTGAAGGACAAGGACGCGGCCGTCCGCCTGGAATCGGCGTCGTCGCTTTCGCTCATCGGCTCCGGCCGGGAACAATCGCTATCGGCCGTGCCCGTGCTCTCCGAGGCCCTCAGCTCCGCGGACGCGCCGTCCCGCCTGAAGGCGGCGGCGGCCCTGGGACGGTTCGGCCCCAAGGCCGCCCCTTCTTCAAGAGCCCTGCTGGAGGCCTTGGGCCGCGCGCTCAAAGCCCGCGACCTGGTCCTCATCGTGGCCTGCCGGCAAGCCCTTGAAAAAATGGGCCCGGCCGGAGTCTCGGCCTGCGCCGAGGGGCTCAAAGATTCCGACTCTTCGGTCCGAGCCGCCGCGGCGTGGACTCTCCATTCCTTCGGGGAAGCCGCCCTGGGGGCCCGCCCGGCGCTGGCTTCGGCCCTGGACGATTCCGAGGCCATGGTCCGCATCAAATCCGCGGCGGCGCTGGTTTCCCTGGAGCCGGGACACCCTGGCGCCCGGAAAACCCTGGAAGAATCGCTGGCCTCCGCCGAAGCGAAGATTCGGCTCGAGGCGGCCCTAACTCTGTCGGCCATGGGACTCAACCTCCCTGAAATCCTCCCGATACTGGCCGAAGCGGCCCGGGAGTCGGACGACCCGCTCGTCCGCGTCAACGCCGTGACGGCTCTGGGGGCCGCGGGACCTCAAGCCGCCGGCGCCGCCCCCGCCCTGACGGCCGCCGCGGCCGACCCGCGCGCGGAACCCCTTCTCCGCCTGCGGGCCGTCGAGGCCCTCGGCCAGCTCGGCCCGGGAGCCCGTTCGGCGGCCCCGGCCCTGGCGGACTTGGCCCGCAACGCCGACGATCCCCGGCTTTCGGCCCGCGCGATCGAAACCCTTGGCCGCCTGGGACCCGGGGCGCGGGGCGCGCTGCCGGCCCTTCTCGCCATCCTGGAAGGCAACCGCCCCTACGCCGGCTTCCTGGCGGCGGAGGCCCTTGGGAAATTCGGACCCGCGGCCGTCCCGGGCCTGACCCGGGCCCTGCGCAGCCCGAACCCCATGACCCGGTTTCACGCCGCCGGCGCGCTTTTCGACCTGGGACCGACGGCCCGAACCGCCGCCCCCGCGCTGGCGCGCGCGCTGGCCGACCCCGACCCCCAAGTCGGACTCAAGGCCGCCGAGGCCTTGGCCCGGATGGGAAAAGCCGCCGGGGCAGCCCTGCGCCAGGCGGCCCAAAGCGCGGATCCCGTGGCCCGGGAACGGGCGCGATCGGCCCTAAAGCGAATCCGCTGATGGACCCCGCCCCGAAGGCCCCGAAGGCCCGTTGCGCCGAACGAAAAGGGGGGCTATACTAAGACCGTGACCACACCCCGCCGGATGGCCCCCGAGGAGATCTTCGAGCACCTCAAGGAGACCGTCGTGGTCATTAAATTGGCCGACTCGATGGGCTCGGGGTTTTTCGTGGCCGACGGCAGCATCCTGGCCACCAACGCCCATGTGGTCGGCTTCAACACCCGCGTCCAGGTCAAACTCAACAACGGCGAAGAGTTCTCCTGCCCGGTCCTGCGCGCCTTCAAGGAGGATGACGTCGCCTTCCTCCACATCCCCGAGAAGAAAGGCAAGGTCCCTCCCCTCCGGGACACCAAATCCCTGAAAGTCGGCCAGACCGTGCTCGCCCTGGGAAGCCCGTTGGGCCTGGAATACAGCCTCACGCGGGGGATCATCAGCCAGCTCAACCAACTCGTCGCCGGGCGGCGCTTCATCCAGACCGACGCCTCCATCAACCCCGGCAATTCCGGCGGCCCCCTCTTCGACGAATACGCCATGGTCGTCGGCATGAACACGATGGTCGCGGGTGCCGCCAACAAGGTGGGCCTGGCCATCCCCGCGGAGCTCCTCCACGAAAAATTAAGGTCTTTGGTCTCGGAATGGTCGGCGGTGGCCGCCACCCGCTACTGCCCCCTCTGCGGCGCCCGCTCTCCCGAGGAAAAATTCTGCGGCAACTGCGGAGCGGAGCGCAAGGCCCTGGAGGCAGAGGCCCCGGGCGCGCCGGCCCAGCCGGCGGCGGCCCTGTCGGCGGCGGCGCTCGGCGCCGCGGCCGCCTGCGGAGCGTGCAAGGCCGAGATTCCGGCGGGCAAGGCGTATTGCCCGAAATGCGGGTCCCAAAGGAGCTGATCATGGGTTTCTTCGGCAGCGACGAGGTGAGCAAGGGGACGGTCGATGAGGTCTCCGGCCTCATCCAGAATTTCTACAACAAGATCGGGATCAGCGCCGACCAGCAGAAGCTTCAATCGGCCAGCGGCAACGGCTGGTGGGTCAACCGGGGGAGCGCGATCATCTACATTTTCGTCCAGGACTCGCAGACGGGGCCGTTCATCCGGGTGGTCAGCCCCATCGTCTACATGCCGACCCAAAACCTGCTCCCCTTCTACCGCAAGCTTCTGGACCACAACAACAATCTTTTGGGCTGCACCCTGAGCACGGACAAGGACGTGGTCCTGCTGGTGGCCCAGAGGCACACCTTGGGAATCAGCCAGGAAGAGCTCGACGATATGGTCGACACCCTGGCCCGGGTGGCCGACACCCTGGACAACGAGCTGGCGACGGAATTCGGCGCCCGGATATATTCCGAGCAGCCGCAGTAGCTCCGGGCGCCGATCCAGAACTTTTAGGCCGGTTCTTTTGTTCCGTTCCCTAAATTCCGTTCCCGGCCGTTGCTATCTTTTCCCGGACTTCTTTTCCGCCTCTTTCATCGCCCGATCCAGCCGTTTCCTGAGGATCCGGCTCTCCTTCTCCAGCGCCCGCTTGATGTTGGCGGTCTTGCGGAGAGTTTCCTCCGGAGTTTCGTAGGCTTCCTGAGACCAGGGAGACCCGTCGGAAACCGAGTCGCGCAAGGCCAAAGGCGTGCCGTCCTCGGCCAGGGGTTCCAGGGACGGGACCGAGGACCGGGTTTTGGAGAGCCCCGCGATCCGCTCCCGAAGAGCCGCAACCTCGCGCCGAGACCGCTCCAGTTCCTGCTGGAGTTTAGTGGTGCGGGAAGGAGCGGACTCGGAGGAATCCTCCGGGGGCCGGACGGTCAAATTGCGCAGGGTGACGATGGAATCGGTCCCCGCGGGAGCTTCCACCACGACCCGATAGCTGCTGAGCTCGTTGAGGGAGGGGATCGGCTCCATCCGGCCGAGAAGGACCTTGTATTCCCCGGCGGTGACGTTGACCTTGCGGGTCTCGGTCCAAATCCTGGTCCCGCCGACTCCCGAATCCCAAACCTCGAAGCGCAGGTTCTCGCTCCCGGTGTGGACCTTGCCCGTTTTATCGACGAGGCGGCCGGTCACTTCAAGGTATTGCGGACTCGTGCCCGCGCGGGCGATCAAGGGAAGAACGAGAAGGAACGAGACGAGGACGGCGCCGAGGCTTCGAATCATGAGGGAACTCCTCCGGGGACGGATGCGGCCCGTCCCTCCCCCTCGGCGCGGGGACCGTAGTATAAAGGATTTTCCCGTTTTCCGCAAGGCCCGATTTTAAATCAGGCCTCCCGCGGGCGCGCGGGCCCCCCGGCGGGAGCTAACGCGGCAGGTTGAAGTTGTCCAGGAGGCTGAGCTCGGTCCCGGCGGCCCCGGCGAGATCGGGAGCCATCGACATCCCCTTGCAGGCCGCCAAGGCCCGTCGCGCCGGCTCCCGGGAAGGAGGAACGGGAGGCTCCCGGTTCCAATCCAAATCCAAACCGATCATGCCGGCAGCCTGGGTCAGGGCGCCCGGACCCCGGGCCAGGCGATTTTTGTGCGCCTCGAGGCTCTTGCCGTATTTTGCGGCTTCCTTGGAGTAAAGGTGCGTCACGCTCATGATCCGGGACAGGACCGCCGCCCTCAAGGCCGCGTGGTTGGAGGAGTCGGAAGGGATGGCCCGGACCGTGACCGGATAATAGAAGGGACTCTCGCGGGGCTTGGTTGCGGCATACCGCCCCGCGGGCATGGTCCGCCCCTGCCAATCCGTGAAGTCGCAGCGGATCTCGGTCCGGTCGTTGCCGTCCACCGCCTCGTAGGCGCAGCGGAACGTCCCCCGCCCCTCCCGCACGGGCGCCAACTCGAAAGGAAACCAGCGGACCGTTCCGGTGCGCTCCTCCCGGGGAACCTTGGAAAAATCCGAGAAGTACGCCCTGTCCTCCGTATACAGATAAAAACCCTCGAACCCGTCCCGCTTGGCGGGGACCGCGACCGTCGGGTAAAGGACGGAAGGCCAACGCTCCCAGGCCCCCAGGGAAAAACCGAAACCGTCGGAGACGGGACGGAGTTCCTCGAAGCAGGCGATCAGCTCGGCTTGCTCGCCGGCGGCCGCCGGGGACGCGGCCCAAAGGGCGGCCGCCAGCCAAATGGGCTTCATGATCCTTTAGTATAGGCCCGCGGCCCCGTTTGCGCCAGGGGCCCGTCAAATTTTTCCCTCGCCCCCCGCGGAAGTCCCGCGCCGCGGACCCTCCCCTTGACTTTCCGGGTTGTCCGGCTACACTCAAGGCATGACCCGGGCCACCCTCGGAGTCCTGTTGGTTTTGCTTCTCCCGGTTTTCGGCGCCCCCCAGCAGGCCCGAAAAAGACGGCCCCCCGCGCCTCCCCGGACTTCCGCCGCCGACATTCAATCTTTCGACCAGACCTACGAACTCCTGTTCCTCCAGGCGGGAAAATCATTTCTCCAAAACGAAGCGATGCCTGACCCCCGGGAGTTGGACGGATTTTTGGCGGCTCTCAAGGAACCCGATCTTTCCAAGGGGAAGGCCCGGCGGGACAAATTGGAGGAACTGGTCTCCCGAGCCGAATGCGTGCAGGCGGGCCCGGGCAACCTTTCCCGGGAGGTCTACGCCCTCGGCGTGGACCAGATGGCCGACGATCTGGACGCCGGGGCGATCGTCGAGCAGGAATTTCTTCCCAACGCCCGCGCCGGACGGTCTCTGGACGCCGGGGAGAAGGCCTTGGTCAAGGCTTGCCAGGGGGAGGCGCGCAATCAGGCCTACGACCGGCGGGGCTTCTACAAGCGCTGTCTCGGCCGCCTGCGGGCGGAGGGCGCCTACCTGGATTTGAGCGATGCCCCGCCTCCGAGCTCGCCCCAAGCCGCAGCCCCCGCCTGTTTGCGCCTCTTGGACGCGGTCGCCGTCAGCCTCACCAAGCTCCCCAACAAAACCGGGTCGGAGGTCGATGAGCGCATCCAGAAAGTCCAGAGCGCGCTGATGGCCCAAATGACGGTCCCGGCCGATATGACCCCGGCCCCGCCGACCCGTGCCGCGCCCAGCACCGGCGGCCGCAAGGCGCCGTCCCAGGACCCGGGCGGGGTGAAGTCGTCCGCCTCGGACAAAATGACCGACGTCGGCCTTTCACCCCCGCCTTTGACCGCCGGGGCCGACCTCAAGGACGGAGACAAACTGGCCCGGATCACCCGCCGCGACGAAATCGGCTTCACCGGCTACTGCTACTCCTACGTGAAATCCGCCCTCCAGAAAATGGGGGTCGTCGACCGGAGCACGCTGGACACGGCTGGGGCCGGCGCCCACGCCAAGCAATTCCGCCAGTTCGTGGAGAAAAATCCGGCCCTGCTCAAGCGCAAATTGCTCAAGCTCCCCCGGCCGGCGTGGCCCCTGCCCATCGGGGCCATCGTCATCTGGTCGCCCCGGGCCTGCAACTACAACGCCGTCAGCGGCCACATCGAAATCGTGACCCGCATCAAGCCCCCCCAAGCCTGCAGCGACGGCTGTGGGGGTTTCCAAACGGCCTGCCTGGACGAACTGGGCTCCGACCCGGACAAGGCCGCCGCGGAATTGCCCGCCGCCCAACAGGCCTTGGCGCAGGCCGAGGCCGGAAACATGTCGGCCAAAACCGCCGACCGCGCCGCGAAAAAATCCGCGGCCGCCTCCCTGGCCAAAACCAAGGCCGCCGTCGCCAAGATCGAGGAGCGCCTCCAAGGCCGCGTCGCCGTCTACGTCATCGAGCGCAAGTAGCGCTCCCGAACCAATTCAGGCCGCGGCGGCGGCCAAAAACCCGACCAACGCCTCGTTGACCGGCCCGGGGATCTCCTCGTGGGGCGCGTGACCGGCGTCCTTGAAGTAAACGGCCCTGGCGCCCGGGACCTCGCCGGTGAAGCGCTCGGCGCTGGACTGGTCAAGGATTTCGTCATGCTCGCCGCGAAGGACCAGGACGGGGTGGGACATGTTCTTGTAGCGGGCCAAGTAGGCGTCCACATCGTCCGGAATGGCGCTGCGCAGGAAATCAGCGATGGCGCGCCGGCCCTCGCGCGTCCGCAGGGCCATGCTGTATTCTTCGACCATCTCCGGGGTGACCACGGATTTATCGAAGAACACGGACCGGGCCACCCGTTCCACCGCCCAGGGACCCAACAAGCCCAAGAGTTCCCGCAGAACCGGGCCGATCACGGGCCAGGTGGTCGGCCAGAGGAGCATGGGCTTGTTTCCCGGATAGACCGGCGTGCCGACCAGCGCCAGCCGGTCCACGCGCCCCGGCCGGTCCAAAGCGGTCTTCAAGGCCACCAAGCCTCCCATGGAATTGCCCACCAAGGAGGCCGACTTGACCCCGTGGGCATCCATGAAGTTTTCCAGAAAGCGCACGTAGGAATCCGGGGAGTATTCGTAGCCCTTGGGTTGGTCGGAGCGCCCATAGCCGGGCCAATCGAAAGCGAAGACCCGGAAGCGCTCGGCCAAAGGCTCGACTTGATGACGCCAGGAGTAGGAGGAGGCGCCCATGCCGTGGAGGAGGAAGACCGCCGGTCCGGTCCCCCCCGCCACGCGGTAAACGCGGATGCCGCCCAGCGTGATGTGCCCTCTCTCCAGGTTCGCCATGGAGAAATTATAGTTTATTCCCGGGACCGCCCCCGCGGCCGCCATGATATAATCGTCCCATGCCCAATGTCACCGAGATTTCCGTTCAGGACTTGAAAGCCCGCCGCGACAAGAAAGCCGCGCACTTCCTATTGGACGTGCGCGAGCCCCACGAGCACGACACCTGCCGGATCGAAGGCTCGACCTTGATCCCGATGAGCGGGCTCCGGGAGCGCTTGGCCGAGATCCCCAAGGACCGGGAAGTGGTGGTCCACTGCCACCACGGCGGGCGCTCGGCCCAGGTCGCCGGTTACCTGCTCCAGAACGGCTGGACCGACGTCAAGAACCTGGCCGGCGGCATCGACGCCTGGTCCACGGACATCGACCCCAAGGTCCCGCGCTACTAAGCCGGAGCGACGCTCGCCGCGGCCGCGGCGGCCGTCCGGCGGGTTGTCCTACCTCGCGGCCGGAACCGCGCCGTTGACCGCCTTGAGCATGTCCTCCACATTGGAGAACTTGCTGCGGATCTTGCCCCGAGCCTTGCCATTCTCCAGTTCCGCCTTGTCGATCGCCTTCCAATCCGCGAAGCTGATGAAGCGGACCCCCCGCCCCTTGAGCAGAGCCGGAATGGATTCCGGGGAACGGTCCTTCGGGGCCAAAAACTTCTCAGCCTTGGCGTCGGCCAACACCGCGTTGACGGTCAGCACGGAATCGGCGCGGTTGGTGCCGATCAGGCCGGAAGGGCCTCGCTTGGCCCACCCCACCACGTATTCGCCCTGCAGGACCTTTTTCCCCCCGTCGAGCACGCGGCCCTCGGCGTTCGGAATCTTCCCCGCTTTTTCGTCGAAGGACACCCCCGGGATGGCGATCCCGCGGTAGCCGACCGATCGGAAAACCAGCCCCGTGGAGATTTTTTCGAATTTCCCGGAACCCTTGGCCTTGACCGAGCCCCTCCCGTCCGGGATCAGGTCGTTTTTCTCCAGGGTCAGACCGGAGACCTTCCCCCCCTCGCCCAGAACCTCGGTCGGGGACACGGAGAAGCGCAGAACCACCCTGCGGCCTTTCTTCCCGATGGGACGCTTGGCGGCCTCCACCACGTAGTCCACGTTTTTCCTGACGGCGGCATCGGAGCATTGGGCCTTGGACACCTCGTCCAAAACCAATTCCTCCGGCTTGAGCTCGAGGTCGGCCGATTACAGCTCTCCCAGCTCCGCGATCTCCGCCGGAGAATAGGCGGCCTGCGCGGGTCCGCGGGTCATCGGCGCGTCGAGCAGGCGCACGCCGCGCTCGGCGAGGCGCGGCGCCCGGGACCGCGTCGACGACGGCAGGCTCGTGCTCAGGTCGATGACGGTTGCGCCACGCCCCAG
>CAYHPY010000039.1:0-31241 GCA_964358485.1 uncultured Elusimicrobia bacterium | reverse complement strand
TCCGTCATGCTCGTCCGGTTGCCCGCCGCGTCATAGGTATAGCTCGAAAACGCCACCACCCCCTGGTCCGCCGTCCTATGGTGGTTGATGCTCAAGACCTGCCCCGCCGCGTCGTATTCGTAGGCCGTCTCGATGCCGTTGGGGTAGGTCAGCCTGGTCCTGCGCCCGGCGGCGTCGTACTGGAATTCAAAGACCCGCCCCTGCGGGTTGGTGAGCCTGGTCAGGCGGTTTAGATCGTCGTAGTTGTAGCTGAAGTTCCCCCACGGCGTGGTCATGCTCGTCCGGTTGCCGTTGGCGTCGTAGCCGTAGCCGATGATCGCCTGATAGCCCCCGGGAAGGGTCTGCTTGGACTGCGTCACCCGGTTCAAGGCGTCATAGGCCAGCTCCACCACGCTGCCGTTGTGGTTCTGGACCCGCGTCATGTTGCCCGCCGCGTCGTAGGCGTAGCTCACGACGCCTTCCGGCATGGTCTTGGCGACAAGCCGGTCCCGGTTGTCGTAAGAATAGGTGATTTCCTGGCCCCGGGCGTTGAGCGTCCAGGTCAGGTTGCCCTTGGCGTCGTAGTCCGAGCTCTTGCTCTGCCCCAGGGCGGTGACAACCCGGGTGAGCCTTCCCTGCGCGTCGTATTCAAAGCCGGTCGTCTGGTTCTTGGCGTCCTTGACCGAAGCCAGGAGCTTGGCGCTTCTGCCGGGGTCGTAGGCGTACGCGGTCACGCCCCCCAAGGCGTCGGTCACTTGGGTCAGGTTGCCCGCCAGGTCGTACTCGTAGTTGGTGGCTTTGTTGGCGGGGTCGGTGTTCCGGGTGACATTGCTCAAGGCATCCGTTGCCAGCGCCGTCGTCCGGCTCAAAGGATCGCTCACCGAGGCCAAGGCTCCGTTGGCGGGCTTATAGGTGAAGTCCGTCGGCTCCCCCAAGGGGTCCCGGCTTTGGGACACATGCCCGAAAGCGTCGTAGGCCTTCAAGCTCACCCCCGACAAAGGGTCCTCGATCCTCGTGAGATTGCCCTTGGGGTCGTAGCTCATCAAGGTGGTCTTGCTCAAAGGATCGGTCAAAGAGGCGACCTGGTTGAACGCCGGCTCATAGGAAGCCAAGGTCCGGCCGCCCGCGGGGTCCTCGGTGACCGTAACATTGCCCAGGGCGTCGTAGGTGTAGCGGGTGACGCGGCCCAGGGGGTCGGTCTGGGTCAAAAGATTGAGGTTGGCGTCGTAGGTGAAGGAGGTGGAGGCGCCCGAGGGCTCGATGATGCGGGTGACCTTGCGCACGCCCTGGATGGACGCCAATTCCTGGACCGTGACCCGGCCCAGGGCGTCGGTGATGGTGTTGCTGGAGGCGAAATAGGCGTAGGTCAGGCGGTTGGCGGTTCCCCCGTCGTCCTTGGTCAGGACCCGCCCCTGGGCGTCGTAGGCGTAGTCGGTCACGCCCCCGTTGGGGTAGGTGATCCTGGTCATGCGGTTTTCGGTGTCGTACTCGTAGGCGAACGCGCCGTCCGGGCCCGTTTCGCCGGTCCGGCGGCCCTGGGCGTCGTAGGCATTGGTCAGGGTCCGGCCGCCGGAGTCCGTGAGCTGGGAGACGAACCCCTCCGCGTCGTGGGAAAGCTCGAAGAAGCGCCCGTGAATGTCGGTGGCGCGGGTCAGGCGGCCGGTGGCGTCACGGGCGTAGTCCACCGTGTTGCCGTTGCGGTCGGTGAGGCGGGAAAAGCGCAGGACGGAGGTCGATTCTTGGACAGTGAAGAGGCGGCTGGCGCCGTCCTTATCGCGCTCGCGGACCGAGGTGGGCGCGCCGCTGGAGTAAGCCACCACCTCCAGGGAAACAAAGAGCCCGGCGGGAACGGCGTAGGCGGGTACGGTCGAGCCCGCGGTCTTGAAAAAGGTGAATTGGTTCCCCTCACCGTCCGTCCAAGTCAGGGATTGATCCCGGTTGATTTCGAAGGTTTGGTCGTTTTCCGAGAACCAGCCGCGTCCCCAGGTGGTGAGGCGCTGGTTGCCGCTACTGAAGGTTGGCGCGCCGGCGAGGGCGGGGGAGGCGTTTGAAAACGAATTCAGGAAGCTGGGAAGATTGAAATTCCCTGCGACCTCGCTGTTATTGCATCTAAGGGCGACGACTTTGACCGTCTTGACGGGAAGGACGATCGGCTCGATAACGCGGGCCTGGGCGCCGCAAGGCCCCAAGAGGATGGCAACCCCCATGGCCAAGGGGAATAGGCGTCTTCGTGGGTGTCGCGGCTCGGACCTAATTGGACTTATCAGCCCCGGTTCGAATGGGCGGTCTGTCCTGGAATCCATCAACGGCCCGAAACCCTCGGCGCCCAACGGACCTCCCGACAAAGGCCGAGCGATAGGGGCGAGGCTCGGCTCCTGCCTAAACCAAAGTGTAACCCCGGCCCCAGGAGGCGTCAAGGCCCAGAAAAACAATTGTAGCGCTCTTCAGAATCTGACCTTTTTCGGACCTTGGAAACGGAGGCGGCCAAGATTTTCAATGCGGCGCCGCGGGAGGCGCTCAAAAACGTCAACTCAAATGGCCGCTGCGCCGACCGGCTCGAGCCGTGAAGGTCAAGCGATGGGAAGTGTCAGGGGTCGGGAAAAGCCCCCGCTAATCGTGCCGTCCGCCGATGAGAATCTTGGGCAGAAGCATGGTGGGCTGGGCGTCGGAGACCGGCACGCCCTGCCCATCCTTGCCGCAGGTGCCGATGCCCCAGCCGATGTCCCAGCCCAGGCGCGAGATCGAGCTCAAGGTCTCGGGCCCGACGCCCAGGAGGTTGGCGTCGCGGATCATGTGGCGGATTTTTCCGTCCTCCACCCAGAAGCCCTCGTCCACCTCGAAGACGAATTCTCCCGTGGCGGTGTTGACCTGGCCGCCGCCCATGCGGGTCACCAGGACCCCGGCCTTGAGTTCCTTGAGGATCTGGGCCGGGTCGTGCGGCCCCGGGGCGATGTAGAGATTGGACATTCTTGGAATGGGGCGGCTGTGGAAGGACTCGCGGCGGCCGTGGCCGTTGGGGGATTTCCCGTCCTGCATGGAGGTGACCCGGTCGTACAAAAAATCCTTGAGGACGCCGTTGTCCACCAGCTTGGTGGCGCGGGCCGGCACGCCCTCGTCGTCGAAGCGAAAGCTTCCCCGCTGGAACGGCAAAGTGGGATCGTCGATCACGGAGAGAAATTCCGGGGCGATTTGCGCGCCGATCTTTCCGACATAGGCCGGGGAGCTTCCCTCCTGGACATGGTCGGCCTCCAGGGAGTGGCCGATGGCCTCGTGGATGAAGGTTCCCCCGGCGGAGTTGGCCAGCACCACCGGAAATTCCCCGGCCTTGGCCTTGGGGGCCGAGAGCTTGGCCACGGCCCGGCGCGCGGCCAGGCGGGCGGCGGCCAGGGGGTCCTGGTCCAGGAGGATTTCATAGCCGCGCAGGGCGCCCACCATGGCGTTGCCGGTCTGCAGAATCCCGTCTTTTTCCGCCACGACGGTCACCGAGAACATGACCGTGACCCGGGACTCGCCCGCGGCGCCCCCTTCGGAGTCCAGCACCGCGAATTCCTTGGCCCGCTCCCCGTAGACCGCCGTCACCTGGCGGATGCCCGAAAACTCCGAGCGGATCACACGGTCGGCTTGGCGTAGGAGGGAGATTTTATCGGCCAGGGGCACGCTCCGCGGGTCCACCCGGAAGCTGTGGCGATACAGGGAAAGGGTTTCCGGCAGGATGGGGCCCCCTTCCGGGCGGGAAGGGAGGAGGGCCCGGGAGAGGCTGCGGGCTTCCTCGGCGTCCAGGCGGTTGGCGCTGCCGAACACGGTCTCGATATTGCGCCCCCCGCGTTTGAGGTAGCGCAGGCCGACGCCCTGCTCGGTGGAGACGGCGATGTCCTCGATCCGGGAGTCCTCCAGCCGCAGGGCCGTGGACTCGGAAATCTCCAGGTAGGCCTCGCCGTGCCCGGCGCCGCCCAGGGCCGGGGCGAAGTCCGCGGGCTTGAGCCGCCCCAGGGAGGTCATTGCGCCGGGGCTCGGGGTAAAGTGACGACGGCCGTGGTGCCTTCTCCCAGGCGGGATTCCAGGCGGATGCGGCCGCGGTGCTGTTCCACGATTTTCTTGCAGAAGGCCAGGCCCAGGCCCCAGCCCTCCACCTGCCCGGTGAAGGACTGTTCGATCTGGTGGAATTTGCTGTAGACCCGCTCCAAGTGCTCGGGGGGGATGCCGGGGCCGGTGTCCTTGATCAAAATGTGGACTTCGGCTTCCTCGCTTTTGACATCCACCTGGACCAGGCGCTCGGCCTTGGAATCGAACTTCACCGCGTTTTCGATCAGGTTCTTGAAAACTTCCCGGAGTTGATAGGGGTCGGCCATGACCATGGCGCCGGAGGGGGTGTAAGAGACCTGCCCGCCGCGCTCGCCCAGCCACTCGGTCATGTTCTTGAGGGCCGCGGCCAGGACCTCGTCGACGTCGCAGGGCTTGGAGGGGGCGGCCCCGCCGGGGGCATCCAAGGTCACGTAGTTGAGCAGGCGGCTCACCAGGTCGGAGAGCTTTCGCCCCTGGGTGAGGATCGCGTTGAGGCCCTTGATCTGGGCGGGCTCGAGCTTGTCGGAGAGGTCCGAGCACAGGAGCTCGGCAAAGCCGGTGATCGCGGCCAGCGGGGTTTTAAGTTTGTGGGAGATCAAAGCCAGGAAGGTCTGTTTGACCAATTCCTTGGCGCGTTCCTCGGTCACGTCCCGGAGAATCCAGAGAAAGCCCTCGGGGCCGCCGTCCCCCCGGGAGCCTCCGTCCGATCCCAGGTGCGTGCGCGTCACCCGGCCCGCCAGGATCAGCCGCTTGGGCTCCTCGCGGACGATCTCGACGGCCACCGACGGGGTCAGGCCGGAGAGGATTTCCTCCAGGGGCGGCTCGACGGCCATGCCCGACAAAAGGGTCTTG
The DNA here is from genome assembly GCA_964358485.1 of uncultured Elusimicrobia bacterium. GTDB lineage: Bacteria > Elusimicrobiota > Elusimicrobia > UBA1565 > UBA9628 > CAYHPY01. Next base: position 26,348 of record CAYHPY010000039.1, on the reverse strand, counting down.
AGAGTGGCCTTTTCGTCGGGCGCCAGCAGGCGGCGGGCCGAGTCGTTGGCCAGGAGCAGGGCGCCCTCCGAATCGGTCAGGATCGCGGAATCGGTCATCTCGGTGAAGACCACGGTCAGCCGGGCTCGTTCCTCGCGCAGGGAGCTGAAGAGGCGGGCGTTCTCGACGGCGACGGAGGCTTGGGAGGAGAAGGCCTCGAACATCCGCAGGTCCTCCTCGTTGAAGTCCCCGTCGCGCTTGTTGATGGCCTCGACCACTCCGACCAGGCGGCCCTTGATGGCCATCGGCGCGGCCAAAATCGAGCGGGTCACGAACCCGGAGGCCTCGTCCATTTTGGGCGACCAGCGTGGGTCGGAGCGGGCGTCGTTGAGGATGAGGGCTTTGCGGTCGCGGGCCACGGCCCCGGCCACGCCCTGGCCCACCGGCAGGCGGAAATTGGCGGCTTCCGGCCCCAGGCCCAGGGCCACGTCGAAATAGAGCTCCTGGCTTTCCTCGTCCAGGAGAAGCAGGGAGGCGCTTTCGGATCCCACCACGCGGGAGGCCAGGCCCAGGACCGTGCTCAGCAATTCCCCCATTTCGAGCTTGGAGGACAAAAGCCGGCCCACCTCTAGCAGGTGTTCCAGGGCTTCGGAGCTGTCTTGGGCCATACCGGGACAAATTACCAAATTTGGAAGGGACGGGGCCGTAACGGCCCCGGCCTTGACGGGGAGGCCGGATGGGGTTAAACTCCAGGGTGGGACCTTCCCGACGATGAGCGTTTTTCCGCGCCGCGCCGTGCTCGCCGCTCTCCTCCTTTTCGGGGCCGGATCGTTCTCTTTTGGCCAAGAAAGCCGCAGGCGGCCTCCCCGGGGCGGTCCCCGCCGGCCCCCGCCCCCCGAGGCGCCGCGGGAGCAGGCGCCCGAGCCGGCGGCCGAGGAAGCCGAAGAGCCGAAGGGTTTTCAGATCGGCTTCATCGTGGGGCGGCTCCCGGACCCGGCGGTGGCGGCGTTTCTCTGCGGGAGCGCCCCGGAGAAGGATTGCCAGACCCCGGTGGGCTCCATTGAACCGGTCATGGCCCAGGAAGAATGCCCGGATTGCGCGGTCTGGGCCGTCCAGGGAAAAGGGCGGCTGATGGTGCTTTCCGCCGACAACGCGCGGGTCCTCAAGACCTACGAAATCCCAGCCGATCGGTCGTGGTGGAAGCTGGGGCGCGCCGTTTGGGAGGATTTCAAGGCGGGGCCGTCGGCGGTCGCGGCATTGGCCGCCGCTCCGGCCCCGACTTCGGCGGCGGTCCCGGCCGCGGGGGCCCCGCCTCCGGCCCAGGGCCTTACTAAGGAAGAGATGGCCAAGATCATCCGCGACGAGGTCCGCGGCGCCCAGGCCGCTCAGGCCGCCAAGGCCCCCGCTCCGGCCCCGGCTCCGAAGGCGGAGACCTTGACCAAGGAGGAAGTCGCCAAGATCGTCCAATCGGCCGTGGAGAGCGCGGGCCGCAGGCGGGATCAAGAGGAAGCCGAGCGGCGCAAAGCCGAGGAAAAGCTCAAAAAAGACGCCGCCAAGGCCCCGCCGGCGTTGGTTTCAACGGTGGACAAGCCCAGCTACGCGCTTGAGGAGAATCCCGAGAATTACGCGGTGGTCGTGGGAATCGAAAAGTATGCCGATCTGCCGGAAGCCAAATTCGCCGAGCGCGACGCCCAGGCCGTGAGGGCGCATCTGGTGGCCATGGGCTTTCCCGAGAGAAACGTGGTTTTCCTGTCCGGCGCGCGGGCCAGCAAGGCGGGGCTCACCAAAAACATCGAATCCTGGCTGCCCAACAACGTCACCCCGGAGTCCACGGTCTTCTTCTACTATTCCGGCCACGGGGCCCCGGATTCCACCACCAGCCTGGCCTACCTGGTCCCTTCCGACGGGGACCCCCAATACCTGCGCGACACGGCCTACTCGGTCAAGCGCCTGTATAAAAAGCTCGGCGCGCTCAAGGCCAAGCGCGTGATCGTGGCGCTCGACGCGTGTTTTTCCGGCGCGGGAGGGCGCTCGGTCCTGGCCAAGGGAACCCGGCCCCTGGTCACCAAGATCGCCGCCGCCGAAGACGAGGCCGACGGCAAGATCGTCTCGCTGACGGCCAGCGCCCAGGACGAGATCTCCGGCATGATCGAAAAACAGGGCCACGGCCTTTTCACCTATTACCTTCTGCGCGGCCTCAACGGGGCGGCCCAGGGACCCGACGGGAAGGTCACCGTCAAAGGCCTGTACGACTACCTTTCCCCGAGGGTCCAGAACGCCGCGCGGCGCGACAACCGGGCGCAGACGCCCCAGTTGAACCCGGAAATTCCCGACGATGATCCGGTCCTGCGCTGATGGGCGGCCGGCGTCCCTTCTCCCCGTTTCTGGCGGCCTATGCCGTCGTCGCGGCCTTGATTTTCGTCTGGCTCGGCTCGCGCGTTCAGTCGCCGCTGGGGGCCGGGGCGCTTTACGCCGTCCCCTGGCTTCTCATCCTATTTCTGGCCTGGCAGCGGGGCTACTTGGACCGGCGATGAGAATTCTTCTTCTGATCCTGGCGCTAAGCGCCGACGCCCTCGGGCAGATCGTCATCGAGGCGGTGCCCGAGCCCCAGGGCGCTCCCGTCTCGAAAGCGTCCGCCTCCGGCGGGGCGATCCTGCTGATCGGGGATTCCCACACCGCGGGAAGATTCGGCGACGGCCTGGACCGACTTCTGCGGACCTTGGACGGCTGGGAGGTCCACACCTTCGCGGTCTCGGGCTCGTCGGCGTGGTTTTGGGCGGGGGACGGAGCCGCCACCAGGACTCCCAGCCCGCACACGTGGCTGCACCGCGATCCCGCCCATCCCAAGGCCGCCCCGACTCAGAAACCCGATGGTGAAAACACTCCCGGTCCCTGGCGCCTGCGGCGCGTGGTCCCCGCGGGCCTGCGCCTGGCCGTGGTGGCGCTGGGAACCAACCATCACTTTTTGTCGCCGAAGGCCGCCGCCGCCAAGACCGCTCCGTTGATGAAAGAACTCTCCGAGGCGGGCGTTTCCTGCCTCTGGGTCGGGCCGCCCCCGTTGCTTGCGGATGGCCCCCGCTATAAGATCAAGGCGGGCTGGGTCGATGAGTTTTATGAGCATCTGGCCAAGACGGCCGCCGAGAACTCCTGCGCCCTGGTCGACAGCCGGAAACTCCTCGGAGCCTACCCCGAAACCGGCGGAGACGAGGTTCATTATGACCGTTTCCCGAAAAAGACCCGGGCTTGGTCGGAGGGGGTGTTCGAGCGGGCGCGGGCGAGCCTGCCGTGAGAGTTTTTGCCGCCCTGTTGGCGTTGGGCCTGCTGGCGTCTTCGGCCGCCGCCGCGAGCAAGGTGAAAAAACTGATCAACCGCCTGGGACCCGCGACCGGGGCGGACCAAACGCGGGTGATCACGGCGCTGGGCGCCGCCGATTCCGACGAAGACGAGGCGGCCGCGGCTCTCATCGCGGTCTTCGACGTCCGCAAGGCCCCGCCCAGGCATTCGGCGGCCGTCGTGGCCGCCTTGGGGCGGCTCAAGGATAAGCGCGCGGTCGTGCCGTTGACCGACGCCTGGGATTACTTGAACACCCTGCGCCTGCGCATGGAGCTTCCGGCCCACCTTCAGGTCTTGCGGGCGTCGGTGGTGGAAAGCCTTGGGTTGATCGGGGATCGGCGGGCGCTTCCCGTTCTTTTGTCGGCGCTGGAGGACCCCGACGGGCTGGTGGTCCAGCGGGCCTGCGCGGCGCTCGGGCGGATGCGGGAGAAAAAGGCCGTGCCCTATATCATGGAACTGCTGGCCGGCGGGGGCGACACGGCGCAGTCCGCCTACGAGGCGCTCGGCGAGATCGGCGACACCCGCGCCTTGGGGGTTCTGGAACGAGGCCTCAAATCCGAGGACCTTTTCCTGCGCGCCCAGGCGGCCTACGCCCTGGCCAAGCTGGGCGAGAAGGCGGGCGACAAGGTCCTGGAGAAGCTGTTGGGGGGAGACCCCCGGGGCTCCAAATCCGGAATTTTGGCCGCCTACTACCTGGCCCGCCTGGATTCCAACCGGGGCCTGGATTATTTGGTCAATCTTTTGGAGAAGAAGGGAAGCCCCCTGCGGGCCGCCGCCGCCGAGGCGCTGGGAAAATCCGGCAATCAAAAGGCGGCCCTGTCCTTGGCCGAGCAGTTCGACTCGCCCGATCGGGACTTGAAGCTCATGATCGTGCGCGCCCTGGGCCGGCTGGGGGGAAAACGGGCGGTGTATCAGCTTTACAAAGCCGTCGAGGACCCCGACCGGACCGTCGCCGACTCCGCCCGAGCCGCCTTGGCGGACCTGGGCGAGTGGGCCGATTAGTTATTGACAAGCCCCCGGGATTATGGGACCATTGGGCCTAGAAAGCGGCTGGGCCCTTTGGTCCCGCGGCTTTGGGGGTTTCCATGAACACGCGGCTCTTGTCGGGAATTCTTTCCTTGGCTTTGTTGGGCGGGGCCGCGGCGGGCGTTTTCGCCGAAACCCGGGACGACGCGCAGAATTTCGATCAGGGCGTGAAGGCCTCCGCCGCGCTGGAGAAGGTCCGCGCCGGGGCCTCTTCCTTAGATGAGCCCAAAGCCGCCCGCCAAACCGGAGCCCTTTGGATTTCCCTGGCGGCCGAGGACATGCCCAAGATCGAGCAGGCCAAGCTTCCCCTGGGTCCCGCCGTCATGACCGGCGACCGCGCCTCGGTCTTCCGGGTCGAGGAGTCCGCCCTGCCCGCCCTATCGGCTTTCATGCATGAGGAGTTCGGCCGCTGCGGCGGCTTTTTTGCTCACGATTCCTCCGAGGAAGCCCAGGCGGACCTGGGTCCCGCGCCGGCCGTGATGGCCGGGCCGTTTACCGTCGACCAGCAGGCGTTCACCGCCCCGGCCGTCGCCAAGGTCCGGGAAGGCGAGCTCCGCGCCACCATCGAGAAGCTGACCTCCTTTCACAACCGCTACTACTCCGCGGAGTCGGGCGTGGCCGCGGCCAAATGGATTCAGGGCCGCTGGCAGGAACTGGCGTCCTCCATCCCGGGCGCCACGGCGCGCCTGGTCCAGCATCCGGGCTGGAAGCAGGCCTCGGTCGTGCTCACCATCCCCGGCTCCGAGAAGCCCGAGGAGATCGTGGTCCTGGGCGGGCATCTGGATTCGATCAACGGCATGTGGGGGGGAGAGGCCAACCGCGCCCCCGGCGCCGATGACAACGCATCCGGGATCGCGGTGCTGACGGAATCTTTGCGGGTCCTGGCCGCGTCGGGCTTTCGCCCTCGGCGGACCGTGGAATTCATGGGCTACGCGGCCGAGGAAGTCGGTCTGCGGGGCTCAAAAGAAATCGCCGCGTCCTATTCGAAGCAGGGCAAGAAGGTCGCGGCCGTCATCCAGTTCGACATGACCAACTACAAGGGCTCCGACAAGGCGATCTATCTTCTGACCGACCACGTCGATCCCGGGGTCACCGATTTCCTGGGCAAGCTCATCGACGCCTACGCCCAGGTTCCCTGGTCCACCACCAAGTGCGGCTACGCCTGCTCCGACCACGCCTCGTGGACCCGCAGCGGCTATCCGTCCTCGGCCGCCTTCGAGTCGGCCTTCGACGGCATGAACCGCGACATCCACACCGACCGCGACACGCTGTCCAAGTCCGGCGGCACGGCCGAGCACTCGGTGAGCTTCGCCAAGCTCGCCGCGGCCTTCGCCGCGGAAGTGGCCAAAGTCGCGGCGCCCGCCGCGGCTCGTTCGGCGCGGTAATCCGCGCGTCGGCGCCTTCCGGCAAGCTATAATCTTGCTCTGGAGAGGCGGCCGCGCCATTCCCATAGGGTCAAGGATGGCACAGGCCCCTGTCCGGCAGCATTAAGGAGAGGTGGCCGAGTGGTTTAAGGCGGCGGTCTTGAAAACCGCTAAGGGTTAACAGCCCTTCGGGGGTTCGAATCCCTCCCTCTCCGCACTTTTTTCTGACGCAAAAAGTACAGGAGGGTTCGCATTGCACCTCATACCCTCCGAAGCTTTGACGACGCGGTCCGGGTTTTCCCGGGCCGCGTTTTCTTTTTTCGGGAACAAAATGGGGGGTTCGCTCGTATATAAGGGTATGGCAGATAAAACCTCCCTTGTTATATTCAAAGACGTTGGAAGGCGCATTTATTCGGTTCGAGGACGGCGGGTCATGATGGATTCCGATCTGGCGGGCTTGTATGGGGTGACGACGGGCCGGTTGAACCAGCAGGTGAGCCGAAATATCGGTCGATTTCCCGATGACTTCATGTTTCGGCTGACTCAAGAGGAAAACGCCTCTTTGATGTTGCAATCTGCAATATCAAAAAAAAGTCGGGGTGGGCGGCGGAAATTGCCCCTGGTCTTCACCCAAGAAGGCGTCTCCATGCTCTCCGGTGTTTTACAGAGCGAGCGGGCGATCGAGGTCAACATAGCCATAATGCGGGCGTTCGCGCACATGCGGCGAATGGTCTCCAGGAGCGCGGAAATCGTGACCAAGCTCGAGGAGCTTGAGAGAAAAAGCGAAATGCACGATAAGAACATCCGGAGTTTGTTCGACGCCCTCCGGAGGTTGATGGCGCCGTTGGAGAGGCCGGAGCCGCCGCGCCGGGGTATCGGGTTCAAGCTCAAGCCCGATTGAGCGGTATGGGAATTCTTTTTTCGGGAACAAAATGGGGGGTTCGTTCGTATATATAGGGTATGGCGACACCCTTGATTTCCATGGAACTGATTGAACGGCGAATATGCCTTGTACGCGGCCAGAAGGTCATGACGGATTGGGATTTGGCTGATATTTACGGCGTTTCCACCAAGCGCCTAAACGAGCAGGTCCGGCGCAATCGGCGACCTTAAAGATCGGGCGAGGCAGGCACCGCAAGTATCTTCCACACGTATTCACGGAACACGGCGCGATCATGCTGGCCGGTGTCTTGAACAGCGATGTGGCGGTCGCGGCGGGCATCCATGTCGTTCGCGCTTTTATCCGGCTGCGGCAGATGCTTTTGGAGCACAAAGAACTGGCGGCGAAGCTCAGAAGGTTGGACCGCAGGGTCCAGGGACACGACGAAATTATTCTTAGCCTGTTTCGCGCCATCGAAGGGTTGAGCGCTTCGCCCGAGCCGGCGCGTCGCCGAATCGGATTCATGCCCGACCCCTAATGGGGGGGATGCTGTTATTTGTGATCTTGAACAGAGGGAAGAATATCAAGTATCGCCCTTATGCATTTACCAAGCAAGGCGTGGCCATGCTTTCCCCGGCGTCCTTCGGAGCAATCGTGCGATTCGGGTCAATATTGAGATAATGCGAACCTTGCTCCTGAGGGCTCTAATTGGCGGGCCAATGGCATAAATGTTGCATTAGAGAAATCCAGCCGCACCCGTAGGATGGAGGAGTTTTATGCTGCCCAACATAGGGTTTGGAGAATTGGTCGTCATTCTGGCCATCGCCCTGCTCGTATTTGGAACCAAGCGCTTGCCGGAAGCGGCCCGGGGAATCGGACGGTCCTTCAACGCCTTTAAACAGGGTTTGAAGGACATCCCGACCGAGATCGCGGACGCCGACGCCAAGGAGAAGATCGAAGACAAAAAATCCTAAGGGAATCCGAACCGCTCCGAGCCTCGCGGTCTAAAGCTCCACCGGAGCCATGACCGCGGGGACCAGGGGTCCGGGCCGAAAGGCCCCGCCCTCCCGAAACCCGCCGAAAGCGGGTGGACTTGGAAAGGAGAGTCTCCGGCGAATTTTGGCCGGGCCTTTTCAACCAAACGGGAAAAGGTCCGGCCGATTCTTTTGGGGGGAGAACGCATGTCGATCCGTCTGTTGTTTTTCGCGGGAAGCGCGCAATGGGTGTCCCGCCGCGAGCTGACCCTTCCTTGGGAAGGGCCGACGACGATTTCCGCGTTGGTGGGCCGCCGGCCCGAGCTGGCGCCGATCGCGCGCAACCGGGCGGGCCTGAAGGCCGCGATCAACGAAGAGTTCGCCGATTTCAATCAGGAGGTCAACGATGGCGACGAAATCGCTTTCCTGCCGCCCGTCAGCGGCGGCTGAAGCAGTCCTGGTCACCCCGGAGGCGCTCAGCCTGGACGCGGCCTTGCTCCGGTTCGAGAGCCCGGAGGACGGCGCCGTGTCGGCCTTTCTTGGGGTGGTTCGGGACCGGGAGGACGGCCGCCCGATTCGCGCCATCCATTACCAGGCCTATGAAGCCATGGCGGCCAAGGAGTTGGCCAAGATCGCCGCCGAGGCCCGGGCCTCCTGGAAGGTCTCGGTCGTTATTTTCCACCGGACGGGACGGGTGGCGGTGGCCGAGCCCAGCCTGATCGTGGCGGTGCGGGGCAAGCACCGGCGGGAGGCCTTCGAGGCGGTGGAGTTCGTGGTGGAGCAGGTCAAGCAGCGGGCGACTATCTGGAAGGTGGACTACGAATGGGCCGACGGGGGCGCGGGGTGATATCTCCCGACGAGGCCCTGCGGCGGATCCTGCGGGCCACCCCCGTCCTCGGCGTTGAGCGGGTCCTCCTGGGCTCGGCCGTGGAGCGGGTTTTAGCCGCCGACCTCCGGGCCCGCGACAACCTGCCGCCCTTCGACACCTCCGCCATGGACGGCTACGCGGTGCGGGCGCGGGATTTGGCCGGAGCCTCGGCCGAGGCTCCGCTCGAACTTAAGGTGGGCGCGGTTCTCAGGGCGGGCTCCCCCCGCAACGGCGGCCTCAAGCCCGGGCAAGCGGCCAGGATCATGACCGGGGCGCCCCTTCCCAAGGGAGCCGACAGCGTCGTGATGCAGGAGGCGGTCCGCGCGGGTTCCTCCGGAAAGATTCTTTTTCGCGGGAAGACGGGTTTGGGGAGCCACATTCGCAGGCGGGGAGAGGACGTCCGCGCCGGGGCCCGCCTCCTGGAGAAATTCACCCGCCTGCGGCCTTATGAGATCGCCCTGCTGGCCGCCCAGGGCATCATGGAGGTCCCCGTGTTTCGCCGGCCGGTGGTGGCGGTTCTGGCGACCGGGGACGAACTGGTCCCTTCTTCCCAAAAACTTTCCTACGGGACGATCCGCAATTCCAACGGACCCGCCCTTTTGGCCGGGCTCTCCCGGTGGGGCGTCGTGGGCCTGGATTTTGGAATCGTTCGAGATTCGCCGGCCGCGCTTTTGGCCGCGCTCAAGAAGGCCTTGCGGGAGGCCGACGCCGTGCTCATGACCGGGGGCGTTTCGGTCGGGGATTTTGATTTCACCCGGGGGTTGTTCCCCGAGGCCGGGGTTCGGGAAATTTTCTGGAAAACGGCGGTCAAGCCGGGCAAGCCCCTGCTCTTCGGGCTCTGGGAAAGGCCCGGCAGGCTCCCCAAGCCCGTCTTCGGGGTTCCCGGAAATCCGGTGGCCGCGGTCGTCTGCCTGGAGGAGTTCATCCGACCGGCGCTCGAAAAGATGCAGGGGCTTTCCCCGAAGCATCCCAGTTACCACCTGATCGGCACCGCGGCCAACGATTACCCCAAACCCAAGGACCGGCGGCAATACCTCTTTTGCCGGGTCCGGCGGGGACCCCAGGGCTACGGCCTCGAAATCATCCGCCCGCAGGGCTCGGCCATGCTCGGGATGGCGGCCCGGGCCGACGCCCTGGCGGTGGCCCCGGAGGGGATCGCGCGGGTCCGCGCCGGTTCGGAGTTGGCGTTTAGGTGGCTTAAATGATCCCGGATTTGACCGGAATCGTTTTGGCGGGGGGAAAGAGCTCGCGCTTCGGGGCCAATAAGGCCTTGGCGCCATGGCGGGGGGCGGCTCTGGTGTCCGGGGTGGTCGAGTCTCTTCTGGGGGTGCTGCCCCGGGTGCTTGTCGTGGCCAAGGAGCGGACCGAGCTGATGTTCCTGGAGAAGGAGTCGGTTCGCGTGGAAACGGATCTTTATTTGGAAGGGCATCCCTTGGGGGGGATTCGAACCGGGCTGGAGGCCATTGAAACCCGCCGCGCTTTCGTTTGCGCCTGCGACATGCCCTTGGTGGCGCCGAACTTGATTTCGGAGCTGTGGGAGGCACGCTCGGGCTACGACGCCGTCATCCCGGTGTGGGAGGGAAAACGCCAGCCGCTCTGCGGCATTTATTCAAAAATCTGCTCCGGCGTGATCCGGACCGCCATTGAAGACGGACAGCTCGAGATCGGCCGGCTCTTCGACGTGGTCAATACCCGGTTTTTTCTGGAGGAGGAAATCCGGGCCGTGGACCCGGAGGGGCGCTCCTTCCAGGACATCGACACGCGGGAAGATTTCGAGCGAATCCGGGGGTTGGCTCCGTGAAGGACGCCTTCGGCCGGGACATCGATTATCTCCGCCTCTCGGTCACCGACCGGTGCAATCTGCGCTGCGTCTATTGCCTGCCGGTCCGGGCCCCGGCGTTTTTGCCGGCGGCGTCCATGCTTTCCGATTCGGAAATCACGGAGCTGGTCCGCTGCCTGGCCCTGTCCGGGATTTCCAAGATCCGGATCACCGGGGGCGAGCCGTTGGTCCGGCCCGGCCTGCCGGGCCTGGTGGCCGAGCTTGGGGCCGTGCCGGGCGTCCGGGAGCTCTCCTTGAGCACCAACGGGGTCCTTTTGGCCGACCACGCCGCCGAGCTCAAGAAGGCCGGCTTGCGGCGGGTGAACGTCAGCTTGGACTCGTTGGACGCGGAGCGGTTTTCCCGGATCACGCGCTTCGGCGAACTCAAAGCCGTCTTGGCGGGCATCGAGGCGGCGCTGCGCGGCGGCCTGGCCCCGGTCAAAATCAACGTGGTGGTGGCTCGCGGCTTCAATGAGGACGAAGTTTCGGCCTTCGCGGAGTTGACGGTCGCCAGTCCCCTGCATGTCCGCTTCATTGAGCTCATGCCGATGGGCGCGGCGGAATTTTTCGACCGAAGCCGTTGGGTGGGGCAGGCCGAAATCATGGAGCGGGCGGGCCCCTTGGAAGCGTTATCCCAGGACCAAGGCCCGGAGGGGCACGGCCCCGCCCGGTATTTCCGCAGGCCCGGGGCCCGGGGAACCATCGGCTTCATCAGCCCCCTGAGCTGCGGCTTTTGCTCGGCCTGCAACCGGCTCCGCTTGACCGCCGGCGGAACCTTGGTCCCCTGCCTGGACGGCGAGGACGGCGCCGACCTTAGGACCCCTTTGCGGGAAAGCGCGGGCCGGGCCCGCCTGCTGGAATTGATCGCGGAAACGATCCGGAAAAAACCGGAGGCCCACCAAATGGTCGAGCGGGCCGCCGCGCCCGGGGGCGCGGCCCGGGTGATGTGCCAGATCGGGGGTTGAATGAAAGACGAGCCCAAGCCGCTATTGGAGCATCTCGACGAACTGAGAAGCCGCCTGATCGTCGTGTTGATCGTGATCGCCATCCTCGCGGCTGGTTCCTACCGGTTCGTGGACCGGATCATCGGCTGGCTGGCGGGGCCGGCCGGGGGCTTCGTTTTTTTCAGCCCGACCGAGGCCTTTATGGTCCGGCTTAAGATCGCCGCCATCGTCGGGTTGTTTTTGGCGGTGCCTCTGGTGATCTATGAAATCTGGCGCTTCGTGGGCGTGGCGCTGACTCCCGCCGAGAAGAAAACGACGCTCCAGGTTCTGCCCGCGTCCTATCTGCTTTTCATGGCGGGCGCGGCGACGGCGTGGTGGGCGGTGATCCCGGCCGCGACTCGCTTTCTCTTGACGTTTTCGACGCCGAACCTACGCCCGATGCTGTCGATCGACGCGTACGTCGGTTTCGCGGGTTGGCTGACCATGGCCTTCGGCGCCATGTTCCAATTGCCCTTGGTGGTGCTGTTTCTGGTCAAAATCGGAGCGGTCGCCCCGGGTTCCTTGGGGGCCTACCGGCGGCACGTGCTCCTCGGGTTGGCGATCACGGCCGGAGTTCTCACCCCGGGTCCCGATATCTTCTCGCAACTGGCTCTTTTGCTGCCGACCTACCTTCTTTATGAAGTTTCAATTTTGATCGTTTGGTGGTCTTACCGCCCGGAGCCTTCCAACGAAGGCAGCATCGTTGCGAGAGCAGCGGGGGCGTTTGAAAAGGAGAATTAAATTGATTCATAGACTACTGGCCGTCATCGTCATCGCCGCCGCCGGGCGGGCGTCGGCCTTGGAAGCGCCGAAGCTCTCCTTTGGCGGGCAAATTCGCGCCCGCGCGGAAAGCACGGGCATCGACAGCTACGCGACGGCCGGGCGGCAGAGAGGCCTGGACACCACCCTCTTGCGGACGCGCCTGGGCCTAGGGGTCGACACCGGCAAAAGCGTCAAGGGTTATCTCCAAATCCAGGATTCGCGGACCTGGGGGACGGAGGCCTCGGTCGCGGCAAACACCGCCAACGTCGATCTTCACCAGGGCTATTTGGACGCCCTCGACCTGTTCGGCGAGCCCTTGGATTTGCGGGTGGGGCGCATGGAGCTTCAATACGGCGATGGGCGGCTGATCAGCCCTCTGGATTGGAGCAATGTCGGCCGGGCCTGGGACGGCGGGCGGCTCAAGTGGCGGGGCCAGAATTACTTCGTGGACGCCTTCGAAACTGTCATCAAGGACGGCGGGACCGGGCGGCGCAGCGGCCATTTTTGGGGGCTCTATTCCTCCTGTTCGGCCGTGACCAAGCACGAGTTCGATTTCTTCTTTCTCGGCCGCGATCAAAACGACAACACCTTCACCAGCGAGCACGGGACGTTGGGAAACCGGAGCGACCGCACCGCCGGCGTCAGGATGAAAGGGGCGGCGGCCGGATTTGACTACACCGGAGAGGGGGATTGGCAATTCGGACGAAACGCCGGCCAGCAGGTTCGGGCCTGGGCCATGGCCGCCACCGGGGGCTACACCTTCGACCACGCCCTCAAGCCTCGCGTCGGGGCGGAGTACGATTTCGCCAGCGGCGATTCCAATCCCTTCGACAACAAGCTCCAGACCTTCGACCCGCTGTTTCCGTTCGGGCATTTCTACCAGGGGTTCCAGGACATCTTCTCCTGGAAGAACGGCCATGACTACAAAGCCACGGGATCCATGGACGTCGTCCCGGGCTGGCGGGCGCTTCTGGACTTCCACCATTTCCGGCTTCACCACTCCTTCGATTCCTGGTACGACGCGACCGGGACCCGCATCGCGCGCTCGGTCACCGGGGCGGGCGGCAAGGACATCGGAAACGAGCTGGATCTGACCTTCAGGGGGACCTTTCGGGAAACCGTGGGCCTTTGGCTGGGCTATTCCCATTTCTTCGCCGGCTCCTTCGTCAAGGCCACCACCGGCCGGGCCGACCGGGACTGGGGATTCGTGCAGGCGACCTTCAATTTCTAGAGTCCGATTCCGAACTCAAAACTCTGGGTTGTAGGCCGTTTTGTTGCATATACAGGTTCAGGCGTCCCTAAATCGGACTCATGAATCTGGAATCGCGATTACTCAGCCTCCCGCATGGCGCTCGGCACGCCCTGAGCGCCGTCTCCTGCCTGGCGTCATTCGAGGGGCGGGGGTATTCCATGGTGGAACAGATCGCGCAGCGGCTTGGCGTCTCTTCCAGCTACCTGGCCAAGATTCTCCAGCTTCTGGCCCGCAAAGGCGTCCTTTCCAGCCGCCGCGGGGCGCGCGGGGGCTATCGGTTGGCCAGGCCGGCGGCGCGGCTCTATTTGGCGGAGGTCGTGCGGGCCGCGGGCCTGGAGGAAAATCGGCCGCCGCAATGCATGATCGAGGCGCGCGCGTGCGGGGGCGCGGCGCCGTGCGCCCTGCACCGCGAGGTGGAGCGTGCCGAGCGATCGTGGTGGCGCCGGCTCCAAAAAATGACGGTCGCGCAATTGGCGCAAGGCAATCAACTTCGGAGGGTTCATGGACAAGGATAAAGACCAGGGCAAGGCGGATTTGACCAGGAGGGACTTTCTGAAGGCGACCGGGACCGCCGCGGCGGCTTTGGGCCTCTCCCACGCGTCCGGGGAATTGGTCGGCGCCCAGGAAGCCGCGAAAGTCATGGGCGGGAAATTCCGCCGCGAGCTCCAGGCCCAATGCCCCTACTGCGGGGTCGGCTGCGGGACCTTGATCCAGGTCGAGGGCGACACCATCGTCGGCATGGTGCCCGACAAGCTCCACCCCACCAACAAAGGGGTTCAATGCATCAAGGGGCTCAACGCCCAGGAGCCCATCTACCGGGACCGGCTCGAGAGGGTCCTCATCCGAAAGGACATGAGCGATCCCCTCCGGGGCCATGTCTCGGCCACCAAGGGGCGTTTCGACGAATCCGTGTTCCGGGAAGCCAGCTACGAGGAAGCCGAGGAATTGGTCGCCTCTCGGATCGCCGAGATCGTCAAGGCCCGGGACGGCAACGCCGTGGGGCTCAACGGCTCGGGCCAGCTGACCATGGAGGCCCAGTGGATTGAGAATCTTCTCATGAAGGGGGTCCTGACCTCCAACTCCATCGAGGCCAACGCCCGCATGTGCATGACCTCGGCCGCCACGGGGTATTTCCACTCCTACGGCTCCGACACCCCGCCGACCTCCTATGACGACATCGAGCTGGCGGACTTCATCTCCTTCTGGGGGCACAACGCCCGCGAGGCTCACCCCATCCTGTTCTGGCGGGTGGCCGACCACAAGCGCGAAAAGGGCATCGCGACCTTGGTGTCCGATCCGCGCCGCACCGGGACGGTCCAGGGTCTGGAAGAGATCGATCCCCGGAACTCGTTTCACTTCCAGACCATCAACGGAGACATCTCGTACCTCAACGCCATCGCCCACGTGATCCTCATGAAATACCCGGAGGCCGTGATGTCTCCGGAGTGGCTCGACAAGCACACCGAAGGCTGGCGGGAGTTCGTCGAGGGGGTCAAGACCCGCTATTCCCCCCAGCAGGTCATCGAGCGCCTGCGCCCCATCGATCGGGGCCGCGTCACGGTGGAGCAGATCGAGAACATCGCCAAGCTCTGGGCGGAGGCTTCCATCAAGGGCCGCAAGCGCGGCAAAGGCGGCGTGCTCACGTTCTGGGGGATCGGCTACAACCAGATGCTGCACGGCCAGCACAACACCATCTCCATCATCAATCTGCATCTGCTCACCGGCAATCTGGGCCGGCCGGGCTGCGGCTCCCATTCCCAAACCGGCCAGCCCAACGCCATGAGCGAGCGCCTCATGGGCGGGCTGACCAGCCGCCTTCCGTTCAACAAGGGCCTTGATAATGAACCTTGGCGGGCTTGGATCAACAAGAGCTGGCGCCTGCCCGACGGGCGCTTGGACATCGCCGCCAAGCACAAGAATCCCTTCATCATGGGAATGATGGAGCGGGCCCTCAAGGGCGATCTGATGGCCATGTTCTGGATGTACACGACCCACGTGCACATGCCCGATCTCCATACCTTGGTGCGTCCCGCCCTCACCAAGATGTTTATCGTGGTCCAGGAAATCTACCGCCACGCCCCGAACGTCCTCTACGGGGACGTGATCTTTCCGGCCATCACCTGGGGCGAATGGACCGGCGGCGTTTACATCCAAAGCGAGCGCCGTCTTTACGTCAATGACGGCGTCTCGGTGGGCAAGAACGAGCGCGGACAGCCCCTCTTGGAGGCCCTGCCCGACATGGATTTGGCCATCGACAAGTCCAAGGCGATCGCCAAGAAGCTCGGCTTGGACGCCGATAAAATCTTCCCGTACAAGAAAAAGCTCAAGAACCGCTACGGCCAGAAATTCTACGACCCGGAGGAGGTATTCCGGGACATCGTCAAGGCCTCCAAAGGCTCCGACGCGGATTTGACCGGGATGCTGGAGGTGGAGAAGCGCGACGGCATCGGCCTCTACGAGCAATTGCGCCGCCTGCGCGGCCTGCAATGGCCGGCGCCGAACTACGAAAGCGCCAAAAAGGGAGGAACGCCGCGGCGTTACCTGGGACAAGAGGGCTGGGCGGGACAACCCTACGGCGCCTTCGCCCGCCCCGGAGGCAAGGCCAAGTTCAAGCTCTGCGAGCAGGACTATACCCGGCTCAAGGAGATCACCGGCAAACTGATGACTTTCGGGGAGGAGGTCGGGCTTAAAATTCGGGCCGGGCTGACGAACCTGGAAATATTGGCGATCGCGGAGAAACAGCCTTTCATGATCGACAACATGGACCTGTTGACGGCGGCGCGGGACAACGCCCTGCCGCCGGAAGTCCCCGATTACGAATTTTACGAGGACCCGGCCAAAAAGCTCGAGGACGCGGCCAAGGAGAATAAGTATCCCTTCTGGCTGAGCCTGGGAATCGTCTACGAGCATTTTCACTCCGCCAAGACGATCCAGGGGCCGACCACCCGCAAGCTGGTCCCCGAGCAATACATCGAGGTCAGCGAGGAGGACGCCAAGCGTTGGAGCTTGGAGGACGGGGAGAAGGTCCGGGTCGTGACCCGGCGCGGGTCCTACGAGGCGCGCGTCTCGGTCGGCTTGGATTCCTCGGTCAAGCCGGCGCGCTCCCAGGTTCCCGCGGGCCTGATGTTCAGCCCGTGGAACCTCTCGGTGGCCGACAGCTCCGATCCCGCGAAGAATCGGTGGCTGGTCAACGGGACCAGCCATCGGGCCTGGGATCCGGTGTCGGGCCAGGCCGATTACAAGAAGCTGGCGATGCGGCTGGAGCGGATCGCCTAGAAGGAACCGATGTCCACCTTCAGTCGGCGCGATTTTCTCAAAAACGCCGCCGCGGCGGGCGCGGTCTTGGCGGTCGGGGCGGCGTTTGAGCGCCCCGCCGCCGCCGAGACCGGCGTCATTCGCCCGCCCGGCGCATTGGAGAAAGAGGAGTTTTTGTCGCGCTGCATCCGGTGCGGACGGTGCGGGGACGCCTGCCCCAATCAGGCCATTCAGATGTTGACCGAGGCCAACGGGGCCAAGTTCTCCGTGAGCCCGGGGCCCGGCGAGGACGGCACTCCGGTCATCTTCGCCCGCCAGCAGGCCTGCAATCTTTGCCAGAAGGCCGACGGGGACTATCTGCGCTGCACCGCGGCCTGTCCCACGGGGGCGCTGCTCAAAACGCTCAAGTCGGAGGTGCCCGAGCGGGTGCGGATGGGAAAGGCGAAGATCGATGAGAATCTGTGCTACTCCTACAACCACCGCTGCTGCGGCGTCTGCATCCGGGCCTGCCCGTTCAAAGGAAAGGCCCTTAAGACCGGCCCGCATGAGACTCCGGTCCTGGATCCCGCCTATTGCGTCGGTTGCGGGCTCTGCGAGCGGGCCTGCATCCGTTATCCTCAGGCCATCTGGGTGCGCGCCGATGTCTGAACGGGGCTCGACGCGCAGGCAGTTCCTGGCGCGCACGGCGGCGGCCGCCGCGGGTTTCGGGTCCATTCTGGGGTTGCTCCGCGCCGTGGCGCCGGCCCATGTCCCGCCGGACATCGTTCGGCGGGGACTCATCCGTCCGCCGGGGGCTCTGGAGGAAAACGATTTTCTGGCCCGGTGCCTGAGATGCGAGGTGTGCGCCCAGGTTTGCGAGACCGGGGCGATCCGCCTGGCCCCGAGCTCGGCCGGCGTGGCCGCGGCCACGCCGTATCTGGTGTGCGAAGAGGCCGCCTGCGACCTTTGCCTGAAGTGCGGCCAGGCTTGCCCCAGCGGCGCCCTGGCGCGGATCGAAGACCCGGCCCAGGTCCGCATGGGGACGGCGGTGGTCGACAAGCGCCTGTGCGTCAGCCATAACGGGACCGGGGTCTGCGGGGCCTGCCACACGATTTGTCCCCTCAAGGGCACGGCCATCACCCAAGGATTTCGGAACGCCCCCAAGATCGACGAACGGCTCTGCGTGGGCTGCGGGCTCTGCGAGGAGGCCTGCATCGTGGATGACCCGATCGGCGGGCGCGCCATCCGCGTGCGCAGCGCCCGGGCGTGGGCATGATGCGGAAAATCTGGCCGTGGCGCCGGGCGACGCAAGCCGTCATTCTGGCTTCGATCGTCCTGTTTCCCTTGATCGCGCGCTACGGCCATTACATCTGGGCCCGCCAAATGGAGAAATTGGAAACCTCCTGGGCGGGGAGCCCCGCGGGACTTTCGCTCCGGGGAGTCGAAGCGCTCATGTCCGCCGGTCTTCCCCGGGAGGAGGGGGGCGTGGCCGGCCGCAGGCCCCGCAAGGCGCTCATCCGGCGGACGGCGTGGTTTGTGGGAACGCCCGCCTGGTCGGCCCGCCTTTTCGGGGTGTCCTTGACTGATCTTCTGGCGGGCGCGGAAACGATCCTGGCCTCCCGAAGCGTGAAGACCGTCCTGGCGCTAAGCCTGATCCTGCCCCTGGCCGGGACCCTGCTCCTGGGCCGGGTATATTGCGGCTGGATCTGTCCGATGGGGTTGATCCTCCCGTTGGCCCGCCGGGCGCGGGGGCTTATGGCTTTCCTGGAATTGCCGCCCGCCGAGATCCGGTTTTGGAAGGGAAACAAATACGCGATTTTGGCCGTCGCCGGGGTCTGCGCCGTGCTCCTGGGCTCTCCCATCCTGCATTTCCTCTATCCCCCGGCGATCCTGGGCCGCGAGGCGCATTCCTTCGTCACGGTCCTTTTTGACCGGGCCGAGGGGGGGCGCCTGTCTTTCCCCTGGGGCGCCTTCTCCGCGGGCATGGCCTTTTTGGGGGGAATCGTTCTGCTTGAAATCGCCGCCGCCCCGGGGTTTTGGTGCGCGTCCCTTTGCCCGGGCGGAGCGCTTTACAGCGCGTTGTCGCGTTGGCGAATTCTGCGCCTGCGGCGCGATCCCAAGGCCTGCGTTGATTGCGTGCTGTGCGACCGCGCCTGCCCGATGCAATTGGAGCCCATGCGCGACAAGACCGGGCCGGAGTGCGACGCCTGCGGCGTCTGCGTGGACTTGTGCCCGACCCGCGCTTTGTCTTTCGGCCTTCCGCCCAAGCCCCCCGCGGGGGCGGCGAAGGCCGGCGGCAAGACCGCCGCCGGGGTCCTGGCCCTGGTATTGGCGGCCGCCCTCCCGGCGGCCGGTCATCACATCATCGGCATTCCCCATTACTCCTACGACAATTCCTTTCCCCAGGCGCCCGTGCTCAAGCTTCGCGACAAGCTGGGTCCTTATGAAGTCACCATGACGGGCTATCCCGGCAACCCCAAGCCGGGAGAGAAGACCGAGCTCCATGTCTATGTGACCGATCCGGCCACCAACACCCCGTACGACAAGCCCGTCCTGCTGGAGGCCCGCCGCCTGTACCCGTTGGGCTTGAGCGAGAAGATTCAGGAGCCCCAGGAAAGCCTCAAGGACATGGCCCTTCATAAATTCCACGTCGTGTATCCCGCGGAGGCCAATTACGAGGTGATTTTGATCCTCCCGGGTCTGGATGGGACCTCGACCTTGCGTTTTCCCCTGGTGGTGGGCGAGCCGGGTTCCCCGTGGCGGGACCTGGGTCTGTTCGGGGGAGGCTTCCTGGGCCTGGTCGTCCTGGTCCGCGCCGTGCGCATCAAGCGGGCGCGCGCGGCGGGGGGGAGGAGCGCATGAACCTCCTCGCCGTTGAAGCCCGGCCGGCGCCCGTGGCGAAGGCGGCCGCCTCCGGGTTCGGAGCGGCGGGCCTGCTCCTGCCCTGGGTTTTGGGCCTGGCCGTCGTGGGCCTCATTTCCCTGGACCGCGGCCGGGAGGGTTCCACGATTTTCGTAGACGCCAATGAGATGGCTCGAACCGCCGCGGCCCCTTCCGAGAGCGCTCCGGCTGTGGGCCTGGACCCCGTGTGCGGGATGAGTGTCCGGACCGAAGGGGCCGAAAAGGTTCATTTTGAAGGAAAGATCTTCCACTTCTGCAGTTCGTATTGCCGCGCGGCTTTTCTCGAAAAGCCGGCCGCCTTCGGGGCTTCGGCGGCGCCCCGGATGAGCCACACCATGCGGGGCATTCCGACCCGGATGTACCAAATCTCCCTGGTCGCCGTCCTCCTGCTATCTTTTGGGTTGATCGAGTGGCTCTCCTTCCGGACGGCCGGAAAAGGCGCCATGGCCGCGCGATTGGAACTGACGGCGTGGCCTCCCCTGCGCCGCCTGCTGTCCTGGCGGCTTTTTCCTTTCCTCCCCCGGGCGGTGCTGGCCGCCCTGTTTCTGCTGGTCATCGCGGCGGGGCTCTTCGGCAATCAAAATCCGGCGATGAATATCGCGCCTCTGCTAACCTGGACGGTCTGGTGGACCGGGCTCATTTTCGCGGTCCTCTATTTCGGCAAGGCGTGGTGCACGGTCTGCCCGTGGGACGCGCTCGCGGGCTGGGCGGAACGGCTGAAATTTTGGGGGCCGCGCGGGGCGGGCCAGGGCTTGGCCCTGCCCTGGCCCAAGCCCCTGCGCAACATTTGGTTCGCCGTCGCGCTTTTCGTCGGGCTGACCTGGATCGAGTTGGGGATGGGGATCACCTTGATCCCCCGGGCGACGGCCTGGGTCGCGTTGGGCATGCTGGGCCTGGCGGTGGTTTCGGCGTTCCTGTTCGAGCGCAAGGCTTTTTGCCGCTACGCGTGCCTGGTGGGCCGGGTCTCGGGGCTCTACGCGCTGTTTTCCGCCGTGGAGGTCCGGGCTTCCTCGGGGGTCTGCGCGGAGTGCAAAACGGCCGATTGCTGGAAGGGCAACGAGCGCGGGGACGGCTGTCCCACCTTCGAATACCCGCGGGCGATGAAGCTCAATACCTATTGCACGATGTGCGCGGAGTGCTTCAAGACCTGCCCCGGCGGGAGCATGGCCCTGCGCCTGCGCCCCTGGGGGGCGGACCTGGCGGTGGAGGGAAAGCCCCGGTCCGACGAGGCGGTGCTGGCCCTGATCCTGTTGTCGATGACGGCGTTTCACGGCTTGACCATGACGCCCTCCTGGGTGGCCCTCCAGGAAGCGGCTCGCGCCGCCACCGGCTGGTCGTTTGCGGGGGTGTTCACCGCTCTCATGGCCGCCTCCTTGGTCCTGCCGTGCCTGATTTACGGGGCCCTGGCCTGGCTATCAGCGCGCTGGGGGAAGGTCGAATTTCGGGATCTTTGGGTCCGTTTCGCCTACGCCCTTCTGCCGATCGCGCTGTTTTATCATCTGGCGCACAACGCCGAGCACTTCTTAATGGAAGGCCCCAAGCTCCTGGCCCTGGTGTCCGATCCCTTCGGGCGCGGTTGGAACCTGTTCGGCACGGCCCTGTGGACGGTGCCGCCGTTGGTATCCCTGGAAGGGCTGTGGCAAATTCAGATTTTGTTCGTCCTGGTCGGCCATCTCTATTCCCTTTGGATCACCGCGCAAACGGCGCGGCGGCTGGTTGCCGGGGGGGGCGGGGTCCTGGCCGTGCAGGGCCCGATGCTTGCCGCGATGGTGGCCTTCAGCTGGGCCAGCCTGTGGCTGCTCAAACAGCCGATGGAAATGCGGGTCTCGGGGATGTGAGATGAACGAAACTCCCTGCACCCGCCGCGACTTGTTCCGGATGGCCCTCTCGGAGCTGACGTCCGCGGCCGGGTCCCTGGCCTCGGGCGTGGCGCAGAGCCTGGAAGCGGCCGGCGTCGCGCCGGCGAAAACCTCGCGGTTTTTAAATCGTCAATTCGTCCGGCCGCCCGGGGCCGTCGAGGAGGCGCGGTTTCTGGAGCTTTGCACGCGCTGCGACGACTGCGTTAAAGGCTGTCCGGAGTGGGTGATCCGCAAGGCCGGGCCGGAACTGGGCGCCCGTCAGGAAGGAACTCCGGTCATTCTGCCCAAGGAGAATCCGTGTTTGTTCTGCGCCGGCTATCCCTGCGCCCAGGCCTGCCGCACGGGCGCGTTGGTGGCGCCCGCGCCGGGCGCGACGATGCGCATCGGCCTGGCCCGGATCGACGAGGCCCGCTGCTACATGGGGCAGGGCCAGCCCTGCGATTATTGCGTGAAGGCGTGCCCGGTCCGGCCCAAGGCTATTTCCCTCGGGGCCCCGGGCCGCCCCGCCGTCGTGGACGCCCAGACCTGCACGGGCTGCGGCGAGTGCGCCCAAATCTGCCCTCCGGGGGCCATCGAGATTGAAATTTTATGAATAATTTCTACAAATTTATTTTGTTCTCCATTCTGGTTCTGTTTTTGGATCCGTTGCCGTTTTTTGCCGCCGAACCCAAGCCCGCACCGAAGGCCCCCTCGGCGTTCGACAAGAACGCGGCCCTGTTTCAGTCCAAATGCGCCAAGTGCCACACCGTCGGGCGGGGCGACCGGGTGGGTCCGGACCTCAAGGGGGTGGCCGAGCGCCGCGAAAAAGCCTGGGTGATCGGCATGCTCACCAAGACCGAATGGTACCTGGACAACGACGCCCAGGCCAAGGAGCTGTTGAAAAAATTCAACGGGGTCCGCATGGAGAACCCGGGCTTGAGCCAGGCGCAGGCCGAGGGGCTGTTGAGCTATCTCGCGGAGGCCTCCAAGGGCCCGGTCGGCCCGGAAGACGAGCCGGAGCTTGAGCTCGATGAGCCCGCCAGCCGCATCCGTCTGCCGGACGAGGGGCGGGGGGCCTGGCTTCCCGGCGTGGCCGTGGGTTTATTCCTACTGGCCCTGGCCGCGGCGGTGTGGCTGTTGGGCATCCGCGTCGTCGGCGGGGCCTTGGTCGTGATTTCGCTGGGAGTCTTTTATTGGAGCCTGGGCGGACGGCGCTATCATCGCCTGCTGGGAGACAACCAGGGCTACGCTCCTTCTCAGCCCATCGATTATTCCCATTTGACCCACGCCGGAAAACTCAAGATGGACTGCCTCTACTGCCATTACGGCGCCCGGAGAAGCGACGCGGCCGGGGTCCCGCCCGCGCAGGTCTGCATGAATTGCCATAAGGTCGTGCGCAAGACCGCCGATAGCAAGGAGCCGTCGACGGAGATCGCCAAGCTCGTCGCGGTTTGGGAAACGCGGACCGGCACCGCCCCGGCGACGATCGCCTGGAACCGGGTCCATGACCTGCCCGACTACGTTCATTTCCCGCACCGGGTCCATGTGGCCAACAACATCCGGTGCCAGGAATGCCACGGGCCTGTCCAGGACATGGCCCGCGTCCGTCAGGTGTCTTCGATGTCCATGGGCTGGTGCATCGACTGCCACCGCGTGGACAAGAGGAATGCCCCGTCGCATTGGAAAAGATCGGGAGGCCCGCTGGATTGCGCGGCCTGCCACTGGTGAGGAAGGATATGATTGCTCAAGAGATTCCGCACGAGCCGGGCGACGATGAGGCCGAAGGCCTCAAGCGTCGCGAATTCCTCCAGTTGATGGGGATCAGCTTCGCCGCCTTGGCCGGAGGCTGCAAGCTTCAGCCTCCCAAGGATAAGGTGATCCCGTCGATGTTGGCCGCCGAAGAGGTTCTCCCTGGCCGCTCCGTTTGGTATTCGACGGTTTGCGGGGCCTGCCCGGCTCGTTGCGGCGCCCTGGCCAAGGTCCGCGACGGCCGGCCCATCAAGCTGGAGGGAAACCCGGAGCATCCGGCCTCCCAGGGAGGACTATGCGCGCGGGGGCAAGGCTCCTTATTGGACCTTTATGATTCGCTTCGGTTCGAGGGTCCGGTCATCGGCGGCAATCCGGGTGATTGGGGGGCGGCCGATTTGGCGGTGGTCCGCGCCCTGGAGCGCGCCCGTGTTTCCGGCAAAGCGGTCCGCCTTTTGACCGGGGTGTGGCCCAGCCCGACGGCGCGCGGGGAGCTTTCCCGCCTGCGGGCGCGGTTTCCAAGTTTGCGGCGCGCGGTCCTGGGCGACGCTTCTTTGACGGCCTCCTTGGAGGCCCACGGCCTGACGCACGGCCGGCGGGCCGTGCCGACCTATCACCTGGAAAAAGCCCGTACGATCGTTTCCATCGACGCGGATTTTCTGGGGACCTGGGGCTCGCCCGTTCAATTCTCCAAGGCGTGGGCCTCGCGCCGCAAGCCCGACGCCGAACTCAATTTGATGTCCTGGCACGCGCAATTCGAAGCGCGCCTGTCTCCGACCGGGGCCAACGCGGATTTGAGGGTGCCGATCCGGCCTTCGGAGCGCCACGGGACCCTTGTTTCCCTGGGCCGGCTCGTGGCCCAGAAACTTGGTTGGGCCGGGCCGCTGCCCCCGGCCGCGAACACTTCGGTGGAGCGGTCGGTGCTTTTGGAGACCGCGGATGCCCTGTGCCGGGAGCGCAAGCGCTCTTTGGTCCTGTGCGGGGCCGAGGATTCGGCCACCCAGGCCGCGGCCAACTGGCTCAATCACATGCTGGGAGCCTATGAGGCGGGGGTCGCCGAGCTTGGGTCTGCGAGCGCTCTGGCCGAGGAAGGGGACCTTTCTTTCGATCATCTCCTGGACGAAATGGAGCGGGGTGAAGTGGCCGTCCTGATCGTCCGCGGCTGCAATCCGGCCCAGAATCATCCCGCAGCCGCGCGCTTTAGGCAAGCCGCCGCGAAAGTCGGCCTTGTGGTGAGCCTGGCGGGCCGTCCCGATGAGACCTCCGCCTTGGCCGGAGTGGTCGCCCCCGAGCCCCATCCCCTGGAAACTTGGACCGACGACGCCGCGCACGCCGGGGTCTGGGGACTTTCCCAGCCGACGATCGCTCCGATGCGGCAAACCCGGGACGCGGTCGAGTCCCTGGCCCGTTGGGACGGCCGGTCGGAAACGGCGCACGACCTGATCCGCCGGCATTGGCGGGCCGAGGTCTGGCCCAAGACCGGCAAGGGCGGGTCGTTTGAGAAATTCTGGGAAGGCGCGGTGCGCGCGGGCCTGACGGAACGGCCGAACTCCTCTTCGCCGGGGACCTTCAATCCGGGCGCGTTGCCGCGCCTGCGGCCCCCCGAGGCGTCCTCGGGAGACTTCGAATTCGTGGCCTACGCGGGCGCGGCCTTGGGCGACGGGGCTCAGGCCAATAATCCCTGGCTCCAGGAATTGCCCGATCCCGTCACGAAAATAACCTGGGGCAACGCGGCCTCGTTCTCGCCCGCGGACGCCAAGAAACTCGGCTTGGTGGAGGGGCGGGTGGTCCGTCTTTCGGCGCGGGGCGTGAGCCTCGAGCTTCCCGCCCACATCCAGCCCGGGCAGGCCCCCGGCACGATCGCGGCGGCCCTGGGCTACGGACGCTCGGGCGTGGGCCCGATCGCCGGAAATTATCCCACCCGCAAAATGTTTCCCCTGGAATTCGAGCCCGCCGGCGGGGCCGACGCCATGCCGCTGCGGGGCGCATCCGGGGTCGTCGTCGAGCCGCAGGGGCGCCTGGAGCGCCTGGCCAAGACCCAGCGTTATGACCACCTGGTCGATCCGTTCATGGGCGAGCGCCGGAATTTAGCCCGCGAGGCGACGCTCGCCGATTACGCCCTGGATCATCGCGCCGGAAACCCGGCGGAGAAGGACGGGGGCAGTCTTTGGAAGGAGCACGAGTACGAGGGCCATCGCTGGGGCATGGCCGTGGACCTCAACTCCTGCACGGGCTGTTCGGCCTGCGTGCTCTCCTGCAACCTGGAGAACAACGTCCCGGTGGTCGGCAAGGCCGAGGTGGCCAAGGGGCGGGAGATGCATTGGCTTCGGATCGACCGGTACTATTCCGGCGCTCCGGATTCCGACGCCGCCAGCCCCGAGGTGTCCTTCCAGCCGATGCTCTGCCAGCACTGCGGCAACGCGCCCTGCGAGACCGTCTGCCCGGTTTTAGCCACGGTCCATTCCACCGAGGGCCTCAACATGCAGGTCTACAACCGCTGCGTGGGGACCCGTTACTGCGCCAACAACTGCCCCTACAAGGTCCGGCGCTTCAACTGGTTCGACTACGCCCACGAGGACTTGGCCGCCAACCTCGCCCTCAACCCCGACGTCACCGTCCGGACCCGGGGCATCATGGAAAAATGCACTTTCTGCGTCCAGCGGATCTACGGGGCCAAGGCGGACGCCAAGGTTGAAGACCGGCCCTTGAAGGACGGGGACGTCCTCCCCGCCTGCGCGCAAAGCTGTCCCGCCGACGCCATCGTCTTCGGGGACCTCAACGATCCCAAGAGCCGGGTTTCGCGCCTGGCCGCCGGGCCTCGGGCCTACCAGGTCCTGGGGGAGTTGGGCGTCCGGCCGTCGGTTCGGTATATGGTCAAAATCAGGAACAAGAGGGTTTAATCATGTCGAGTCCCGAGATTTCGTCGCTCCGGCGGCCTCTCATCGACGGCGTGGCCGGGCTGGGGCAGGTCACCCGCGACGTCTGCCAGCCCCTGGACCGGCCGCCCTCCAAGGCCTGGTACGCGGCATTGGCCGCCTCGCTGGGCGCCCTGGGACTGGGGACGGTTTTGGTGGCGCACCAGGTCATGACCGGCATCGGGACCTGGGGCCTCAATAAAACCGTCGGCTGGTCCTGGGACATCACCAATTTCGTGTTCTGGGTCGGAATCGGGCACGCGGGAACCTTGATCTCGGCGATTCTGTTTTTGTTCCGCCAGAAATGGCGGACATCGATCAACCGGTCGGCGGAGGCCATGACGATTTTCGCGGTCATGTGCGCCGGATTGTTTCCATTGATCCACATGGGGCGGCCCTGGCTGGCGTATTGGGTGATGCCTTATCCCAACCCCATGGGCCCGCTGTGGGTGAACTTCCGCTCGCCCCTGGTCT
>CAYHPY010000038.1:0-31378 GCA_964358485.1 uncultured Elusimicrobia bacterium | reverse complement strand
ATGGTATCCCTCCGCCGGATAGTATAGGCCTTTACTTATGCAGTTGTCAATAATCGAATCGGACGAATAGCTTATTGGGCCTTCGCCTGCGGGAAGAGCTTGCGGGCTTTCTGCGGGCAAAGGCGCGGGGCGCTTGCGGGGCCGCCTGCGGCGCAGGTGAGGCCGACCGACTCCTCAGGCACGACCCGAAGGAAATGGAACTCCTCCTCGTTGTCGAAGAAAATCCCCGAAGCCGGGTAAAAGGCGAAAGGTTCGGCCCGCTCTGCTTTCCCGTCCACGACCAGGAAGACCTCCCGCCCCCGGATGGCGGCATAGGCGTGGCGCTTGCCCCCGGGGCCAAACGCGATGGCCGTCTTGCCTTGAATCAGGTCCCACGCGCCGGGCTGGGCCTCCCCGTCGATGTAGAGCCGCCAAGCCCCGTCCCGCTTGCCGAACCAGTAGGCTTTCTCGGAGCCGGGCGGAAAGTAAATCCGTGAGGCGTCTTCGATCTTTACTTCGTCCAGGGGGGGGCCGGTCTCGGTTCCGTCGATCACGGCCCGAAAGGGACCGGTCTCCGCGTCACGGCCGAAGAAGGCGAAACGCGCGCCGCTCGGGCTGAAGGTCGGCGCGATAATGGAGCGGTAGCCGCGCCCGACCGGGGCGTCGTCGACCTCGACCCGGGCGCCGTCCTGGTGGAGGGTCGCGGCCAAGCGCCGCCAATCCGGGCTGAAAGTCACTTTGGAGCCCGGCCACGGCCGGACGGCCTTGTGGTCCAGGAAGAGATGACGCGTCCCCTCCCGGTCGGCCAGGTAGGCGAGGTTCCCCGCCCGGCTGAATTCGAGGTTGAACGGACTCACCGAGCCCAACGAGGGCCCTTCTTTGCCGTCCAGGACCACCCGCCAAATTCCTTCCCGCTTCGCGGCGTAGGCCAAATGCGCTCCGTCGGGACTAAAAAGCGGCGTATGGACGCTCTCGTAGATCCGCCCCGCCTTGCCGTTGACGGCGACGCTCATTCCGGCCTGGCGGCCCTCCTCGTCAAAGGCCGCCTCGACGTAGGCCAAGCGCTTCCCGTCAGGGCTTAGATCGACGACCACGCGGGGCTCGGCGCTTCCCTCCGGGCGCGAATCGATCGCCCCCGCCGGCGCCGCGGCCAACTCCTTGCCGTCCAGGTACCAAACCTCCCCTGGGTTTCCCTCCTCGTCCTCCTGAACGCTCAGGTATCCGAAATGCAGCCGGTCCTGGGTGGAGATGTACCAAATGGGTTTTCCCTCGAATTCAGTCGCCAGGAAGGAGGCCGTCACCTCCGCCCCAACCGGAGCGGCGAGAAACAGCAAGGCCCACAGGACGCTCATGCGCGGCCAGTGTATCATTAAAGCGTTCGCACCAGTTGTCGCGCCGTTCCGGCGCTTTTAGTATCATCCCCGAATGAACCGCCGGGCCGTCCTCGCGCTCTGCCTGCTTTGCGCTCCGCCCGCCTGGGGCCGGGACAACCTGGAGCGCTTCAAGCGGGAAACCCGGGAGCATCTCAAGGCCCTCATCCGCATCGACACCTCCAATCCCCCGGGCAACGAACTGGAGGCCGCGCGCTACCTCAAAGGGGTCCTGGACAAGGAAAAAATCCCCTCGGTCATCCGCGTCTCCACAGGAACGCGGGCCAGCCTGATCGCCCGGCTCAAGGGAACGGGCGCCAAGCCGCCCCTGATCCTGATGTGCCACACCGACGTGGTTCCCGCCGATCCCAAGGAGTGGGCCACGCCGCCCTTCGAGCCCGTGGAAAAAGACGGCTACCTTTACGGCCGCGGCAGCGCCGACATCAAGTGCATGTGCGCCGTGGAGCTGGCCCTGCTGACCCATTTGGCGCGGGCCAAAACGCGCCTGGAGCGGGACCTGATTTTTTTCGCGGAGGCCGACGAGGAATCCGGGGGGACGGACCGGCACATCGAATGGCTGTTGAAAAACCACGGCTCCGATCTTGAGGCGGCCTACGCCATCAACGAGGGGGGCAACACGATCTGGTCGGACGGGCGGGTGTCGGAGATCCGGGTGCAGGCCGCCGAGAAGGAATACCTGGACCTGACCTTGACCGTGCGGGGGCAGGCCGGGCATTCCTCGGTGCCCAGAGCCGACAATCCCATCTCGATTTTGGCCAAGGCGGTGGACCGGTTGTCCGAGCATCGCACCAAGGCCGACCTTCAGCCGGTCACCCGTGGTTTTTTCGAGACCCAGGCGGAGCTTTCCCAGGGGGAACTGCGGGCCGCCCTGCGCGGGGTTTTGGAAGCCGAGCCGGCGGAACTCGACGCCGCCTCCCGCCGGTTGGAGCGCGCGCAGCCGGAGTTTTCGGCCATGCTTCGGGACACCCTTTCTCCGACCATCCTGCAGGCCGGGTATAAGAGCAACGTGATCCCGGCCGAGGCCAAGGCGGTCTTCAACGCGCGCCTTCTGCCGGGCCGCGACCCGCGGGCCTTCATCGCGGACCTGGCCCTGGCGGTGGCCAATCCGGCCGTCGAGATCCGCTTCGACCCCTCCGCGCGCCCGCCGGTGGCGGCGATGCCGGTGGATACCCCGCTGTTTGACGCCGTCGAGGCGGCCGGGCGGGAGAGCGCCCCCTCGGCCCGGGTCATGCCCTTCATGGCGGCCTGGTCCACCGATTCCCAGGAGCTGCGGGCGCGGGGCGTGCTGGTCTACGGCCTGGATCCTCCCCTTTCCCCCGAGGACGGGGAGCGGGTTCACGGAAAGGACGAGCGGATTTCCCTGGCGGCGTTGGATTGGTACGCGGGCTTTTTGCGCTCGGTCGTGATCAAGATCGCGGCGGGTAAGAAGCGGTGAAATCCCTTCTCCTGGCGGCCTTGCTGGCGGGAGGAGCGCGGGCTCAGGACCACCAGCGCCCTCCCCACTCCCCGGAGGACTTGGCCCAGGTCCGGCAGGTGACCGAGGTCCGGGTGTCCCCCGACGGGGAAACCCTGGCCTTCATCACCGACATCACCGGGGCCCTGGAGGTCTGGACGGTCCCCTCCGAGGGCGGCTGGCCGACCCAGGTTTCGTTTTTGGGGGAGCAGGCCTCGGGTCTGCGCTACTCCTCGGACGGCAAGACCCTGGCCTTCTCCTCGGACTTCGGCGGCGACGAGCGGCCGGACCTCTACCTGGTCCCGGCGGCGGGGGGAAAGGTGGAGAACGTCACTCATTCCACCCGGGCGGAGACGTCGCCCCGGTTCTCCCCGGACTCCAAGCGCCTCGCCTTCCTAGCCGATCCCGGACGGCCGTTTTTGTTCCAGCTCATGGTCCTGGACTTGGAGACCCGGATCGAGCGGCAGTTGACCGCGGAGAATGAGACCCTCCACAACCCGGTCTGGTCCCGGGATGGGCGGCTCATCGCCGTGACCCGCTCCGGCGATGATCAAAAAGGATCCCTGCTGCTGGTGGACGCCGACTCGGCGACAGTCCGGATCATCGCCGCTCCGGTGGAGGGAGGCATCCTGTACCCCGAGCAGTTCGGCGACCAGGGCGTGAGCCTGTTGGCTCGGGCCACCAATCCCAAGGGCTTTCTCCAACTGTATTTGATCGACCTCAAGAGCGGCCGGGGCGAATTCGTGGGGCCGGAAACCTGGGACGTGGAGCACGCCCTCATGCACCCCAAGGCGGGAATGATCTTCACCCGAAACGAGGGCGGCGCCAGCGGGCTCTACCGGATGACCGGCCGGAGCAAGGGCCAGGTCATGCTTGCTCCCCGCGGCCGCATCGACGCCATCGACCTGGACGACTCGGGCGGGACCTTGGCCTACCTGTGGAGCGACTCCGCCCGCCCTCCGGACGCCTGGATCCTGCGGCCCGGCAAGGGCGAGCCCCGGCGCGTGACCGAGTCCCTTTTGGGCGGCATCAAAAACGAAGACCTCTCCCCCGGCAAGATCATCGCCTACGATTCCTTCGACCGGCGCCGGGTCCACGCCATCCTCATCCGGCCCCGCGTCCATCGCCTGGGCTCGCCGCCGCCCCTGATCGTGGATGTGCACGGCGGGCCCGATTGGCAGTCCTTCGATGATTTCCATCCCCTGCGCCAGGCCCTGGCCGAGGCGGGATTCGTGGTCGTGGCTCCCAATTACCGCGGCTCCTCCGGTTTCGGCCGGGAATTCTTGGACCTCAACAACCGGGACTGGGGCGGGGGGGACCTGCGGGACATCCTCTGGGTGGTGCGGCGGCTTCAGGAAGGCGGGGAGATCGATCCCGCCCGCGCGGCCATCATGGGCGGCTCCTACGGCGGCTACATGACCTTGACCGCCCTGACCAAGTCCGCCGATGTTTGGTCGGCGGGCGTGGAAGCCTACGGCATGCCGGACCTGGTTCAGGACTACGAGCTCAGCAAGGACCGCTTCGCCGACTGGTACGAGACCGAGATGGGCAACCCGAAAGCCAACGCCGCTCTGTTTCGGGACCGGTCCTCCATCCATTTCCTGGACCGCGTCACGGCGCCCTTGCTGATCTTCCAAGGGGCCAACGACACCAATGTCCCCGAGGCGGAAAGCCGCCTGGTTTACGACGCCCTGAAAAAGCGGGGAATGCCGGCGGAGTTGGTGGTCTATCCCGACGAGGGCCATGGGTTTACCAAGCGCAAGAACCGGGTGGACTATTACAAGAAGACGGTGGAGTTCTTCATCCGGCACTTGTCCTTAAAGGAACCCCAAGCCAAGCCCGCCGGCGAATAGCCAGAGCATCGCGGCGACCAGGCGCTTGAGGCCCCCGGCCGTCATGCCCGCGAGCAATCGCTTGCCCAGCCAGGATCCTCCGAAAGCCGCCGCGATCGAGCCGGCCAGCAAAGAGGTCGGAACGGAATCCCCCAGGGACTTCCAGAGAGGGAGATAACCTCCCAGCCGTCCGATGTCCACCAGAGTGGCCACCGCCGAGCCGGTGGCCACATAAGCTTCCTTGGGAAGCCCCAGCCGAATCAGGAAGGCGCTGCGAAACGCGCCCTGGTGCCCGGAAAGCCCTCCGAAGAAGCCGCTCAAGAAGCCCCCGAGCAAAAGGGAGGGGGGACCCCCGCCTTCGTCGGCCTGGGCCCGGGACTCCCAGGCGGCGCAAAAAGCCATGACCGCGGCCACGGCCAGCTTTACGGGCACGATGAAAAAGGTCTTTCCGAGCAAGGCGTAGGAGGCCAGCGGCGCAAGCTCGGCGAGCCAAAGCAAGGTCTTGGCCCCCACCGCCGCCGCGGCCAGGGCGGGCAGGCCGAAGCGCAGGACCACCTCCCAGCGCGCGTGGCGGCCAAGCAGGGCCAGCTTGAACAAGCCGTTGGCGAAGTGGACCACCGCGGTGATGGCCACCGCCGCGGCCAGCGGATACCACAGGGCGAAGACCGGAAGCAGGAGGGTGGCCAGGCCGAAGCCCGAGAGCAAGGTCAGGCAGGCGGCCGCGAAAGTGGCGGCCCAGGCGACGATGAGCATTTTCCGAGGGTAGCAAATGTCCCTGGGGGATTTTGCTATCCTGGCCCCATGAAAGTCTACTCCTACAAGGGCTGCGGGACCTGCCGCAAGGCGCTGTCGTATCTGGACGCCAAGAAAATTTCCTACGAGCTGCTGGCCATCCGCGAGACCCCGCCGACCGTGGCGGAATTGGAGAAGATGCTGGCCCTCTACAAGGGCGAGCTCAAGCGCCTGTTCAACACCTCCGGCCAGGATTACAAGGCCCTGAAGATCAAGGACAAGCTGGCCAAGCTTTCGGTGAAGGAGGCTTTGGTCATGCTTTCCAAGAACGGGAATTTGGTCAAGCGTCCCTTCGTTATAACGGCCAAGGGCGGGGTGGTGGGGTTCAAGCCGGAGGAGTGGGCGGGGTTGTCATGAATCAATTTTTGACGGACCTCGGGCCGCCGTTCAGCTGGATCGCGGCCGCCGGCCTGGGGCCTTTGGGCACCGCATTTCTCTTGTTGGCCGCGGCCGCCGTCGGCGTGGCGGGCTTCGCCTTCATGCGGCGTTGTCCGAAATGCGGGGCTTGGATGGCGGGGGAGATCACCGGGAGGGAGCTCCTGGGCTCCAACGAGGGCTGGGTCTCGGAAAAACGCAAGCCCACTTGGAATAGACCCGAGGTCCGGAAAGCCTCCCTGCTGGATTCGGGCCCCTACATTTATGTCGTCGTCCATAAAATCAAACGCACGTTTTCCTGCAGGAAGTGCCCCCACCAATGGAACGATGAAATTTTCGAGATTAAAGAGGATTGGATCAAGGGTCGCCGTAAGGATTTTCCGGTTTAGTCCCGGCCTGGCGCGGAACCCAACTCCCTGTTATACTTGGGGCAAGGAGCCCCCCATGCAAAAATCCCTCCTGCGCTGGTCTTTTGTGGCGTTGTTTCTGGGCGCGTTTCCGGCGGCGGCTTTCGCCGAGTGGAGCGCCCCGATCCCAGGTTCTCCGGCTGCCCAGCTGGCGGACTATCTCAATAAAACCGCGGGCGGTTCGGCCGCGATCCTTCCCAAGAGCGTCCCGAAGCAAGTCATCGTCTACGCCTACGGCGGCAGGGACAAGAACATCGAGTTCCAATCCCGCGCCAACGCCGTGGTCTCCGCCACGCCCGAGGTCCTGCATCTGAAGGTCGCCTTCGACTCGGACTTCACCGCGGAGCTCAAGGCCATTCAGAAAACCGGGGCCAAGATTTCCAAGCTGGTGATCGACTCCCACGGCTCGGCGGGCTCCAGCCAGGTTTTCGGTTCCGCGGACCTGCCCGGGATGAAGGGCCTGGACGCCGCCTTCGCCGCGCCGGCCGACATCTATTTCCACGCCTGCAACATCGCCGTGGGCAAGGCGGGGGAGGATTTCCTCAAGAAGATCGGCAGCACCCTTTTGACCAAGGGGGGCTCGGTCACCGGCACCGCGGGCGAATACGCCGATTTCGGGAACCTGCGCTACGCCACGCCCGACATCGAGGGCATGACCCTCAAGGGCTATGTGCGCTATCGGGTGTATCCGGGCGGCAAGGGGGATTTCTCCTACATTCCCGTCGGCGTCCAGGAGGGCGCCGAGCGCGTGGATTCCCGCATCCGTCAGGCCGAGGCCTTGGCCCGGATCAAAACCAAGAGCGACCGCATGATGGCGGGCCTGGCCGTGGTCTCCGCGGAAGTTCTGGAGGCTTCCTATCTTCGGGCGAACCTCATCATCGGGATTAATTCCATCCAGGGGGGCACGGCCGTGGTCAACGCCAATTTGGAGGGCCACCGCCGTCTGGCCAAGGCCGTCGCCCCCAATTCCGCCGGGCCGGCCATAGACCTGACCGTGGACCAGACCCAGGCCCGCATCCGCGATCAAAGCCGGAAGATGCAGAAGGCCCTCAACGACGGAACCAATCTCATGAAGGCCGGAGGGGAAATCCTCCGGCAGGAAGTTCAGAAGGAACTGACCCGCGCCGAGCGCGTCCAGCAGGAAGTCATCGTCATCGGCGGAACCGCCGCCCGCGTCGTTTTCGAGAGCCAGGTCTACGGCCCCCTGGAAGGCTTCGCCCGCGCCAAGCAGGGCGCCTCCTGGGCCGCCGGGAAGCTTTCGGCCTGGTGGAACAAGAAATAAGGCGCGTAATGGGCCATGCCTCGTTCCGAGAAGCCGGGGATCAGCGAGGAAAACCTCCGCAGGATTCTCGTCGAATTGGCCCGCATCCTGGGCCCGCAGCTCCCTGGGGCCCAGCCGGCCCCTCAGCCGCCGCTCCCCGCTCCTCCCGCCCCGGCCCCGTCTAAGCGCGAAATCACCGGCCGCCACTCCATCCCCAGGCGGCCCGCCCCGCCCCCGCCGCCTGCGCCGCCGCCCGCCCCTCCCGCGTCCTTGCCCGTCTTCCAAGCCCCTCCCGAGGGCTACGTCCTTCCCGCCGAGTTGGAAATCGGCCCGGCCATCCCGGCCAAGCCCAAGGGCAAATCCCCGCCTAAACCCAAAGCCGACCCCGCCCCGCATGGACCGGCCGAGCCCGTCCTGCGCGAGCTGGAAATCACGCCCCCGCCGCCCCCGGCGGCCCCCAAGCCCAAGGAACCCGACCTGCCCGCCGCCATCCCCAAGGACGCCCCCAAGAACCAGATCCGGGTGGTGGGGGTGCTCTGCACGCCCGACTCCGTCCAGGAGATCGCGGCGCTCATCAGCTATCTTCAGGAAATCGGCACCAAGATCGCCATGCCCGTCTATCTGCGCCCGGCCTGCGCCCTGACTTTGGAGGAGGACAGCCTTCCCGTTTCCTTGGCCCTCAAGGCCAAGCTGGCCGACTGCGTGGCGGTGATCGCGGTCCTCAAGGGCCTATCCAAGGATCGTCTGGCCGAGGTCCTGGACGCCATGGACAAACAGCACCTGCGCCTGCACCTGGTGGAGTCCAAATCCATCAAGGACCGGTCGGTGCTGGTGGACATCATGACCGACCTGCTGTTGACCGACCCCTCATCCGGGGATCACTTCCGCTGGCACAACGACGCGACGCGTCGCTAGCGCCCTGCGATCTTCTCGGTCCGCCGGAAGGCCCACGGGGCCGTAGGCTGGGAATCCTTCCAAAGCCCCGCGCGCGCGAGCTTGGCTTCTTGCTCCAATTCCCCAAGTTCCGCTTCGTCCGGGGCGTAGCGTTTGTACCACCAAGCGAGCCCCGCCCGGACCAATTCCTGGTTGAGGATTTTGCCGTCGGGCAGTTCCACCTCGGCCACCAGCCGCCCGTACTGGTCGGTGTCCTTGACGGTCGCCTTGACCACTTTGCCGAAGGCCGCCACCGAAGCGAAGGTCTTGGCCGCCGCGCCGAAAGGCTGGCGCTTCTCGGGGCAGTCGATCCCGAAGAGCCGGATGCGGGCGGCCCTGCCGTCGCGCAGGACCTCGAGGGTGTCTCCGTCCATGACCCCGACCACCTTCCCTTGGAATTCGGCGGCCGTCGCGGGTTTTTGGGGGGGGAGGGCGGCGCCTTTGGGCGCGGACTCAAGGCCGCGGAGCATGTCGTCCTTGGAGGGGAAGGTCTTGCCCGCTAGGGGGCCGGAGTGGCAATGGTAGTCGGCCAGTTTGGCGTGGTGGTGACAGCCGTAGGAGTCGGTTTTGCCGGAATGGGCCTGGAGGGGCGCGGGGGCCGTGAGGAGAATGGCTAGAAGGAGAAAGATGGGGCGGGGCATGGGTCTAGTATGGGCGGGAATTGGGGGGAAGTCAATCCATGGGAAATGGTGGTTTCTTCGTAACTTATTATATATTAAGAACTTGACATATATGGCAAGTACATGTTATATAATAAGAGGCCTATGGCGACACGGTCCTTTGAACTGCGTGAATTCTTCCACCTCGCCTTGCTGCGCCATCTGGCGACAAGGCTCTCCGGCCGCGACTACGCGGTCAAGGGCGGCATCTGCCTCCGCTTCTTTCACCGCTCGCCGCGCCTCTCGCAGGACATGGACTTGGACGTCGTCTCCAGCGTCCGGATGAAGACCCTCGAGAAAGCCGTGGACTCCGTCCTTGAAGGGCAAGCCTTCGCCGCCTCGCTGCTGCAGCAGGGCATCACGCGCGTCACCGCCAGTAAGCCCAAGCAGACCGAGACCACCCAGCGGTGGAAGGCGGCGCTCTACGCCGGCGCGGGGGAGCCTTTGCCCACCAAGATTGAGTTCAGCCGACGACACGACCGGATCGGTTGCTCTACTGGCATGGCGGATGCCGAGCTGCTGAGGCGGTACCGGATGACGCCGTTTGCGGCGCAGTTCTACGATGGCTCGGGCATGGCAGCCCAGAAGATTGCGGCGCTTGCCTCTCCGTCCCGATACGCTCTGCGCGACCTCTTCGACCTCCACCACCTGCTGCGCGTCGTCCTGGTCAAGCCGGGCGACGCGGCCGAACTCCTCGAGATGAAGACTTTGGAAAGCGCCGCGGACAAGGTCGGGAGGTTCACTTTCGGCGACTTCAAGGAGCAGGTCCTGCCCTACCTGGCCGGCGAGCTCATCGAGCTGTATCGGAAGGAGGACGTCTTCGAGCGGCAGAAGGCGGAGGTCGAGCAGGCGCTTCTCGAGATGCTCAAATGAGCCTTTCCGCGGCCTCGCTGCTCAAACTGATCCACCGGCACGGACTGAGAGTCTTCACCTCGTCGGATATCATCACGCTCACCGGCCTCGCCCCCGCCGCCGCGACCAAGGCGCTTACTCGTCTGGCCGGGCAGGACTTGGTCGGCCGGATCAAGAAAGGCGTGTGGGTCAGCAAGCTCATGGCGGACATGAACCCCTACGAGGCGGTTCCGTATTTGAGGGCGCCTTGGCCCGCCTATGTCTCGCTCTACAGCGCGCTCGCGGATTACGGAGTGGTCGAGGAGATCCCTCACCTCGTTTACGCCGTGTCCTCAGCCACGCCTAAGCGCTACCGGACCTCCATCGGGGAGTTCAGCATCCACCACCTGCCCGAGCGGCTGATCTGGGGCTACGAGGCCAAACGCCAGGGACAGGCGTGCTATCCGATCGCCGAGCCGGAGAAGGCCTTCCTGGATCTGGTCTACCTGGCGCTAATCCCGCGCTCGCCGGTGGAGCTTCCGCACAGGCGGGAGCGCAAGTGGAACCTCGACAAGGAGAAGCTCAGGCGTTATGCCGCGCGCTTTAAGTTCGAACCGCTGACGAACTGGCTGAGGAAGTCGCGTTTGCTTTAGGGTCCACGGAACCGGGAGCGTTTTCGGGACGGCGGCAACACGAGAGGGGGGCATGGGGATGGGCGGGTTCGGGCGGCTTGGTTATTGGGTTGGGCTGACATAGGCGCAGTTTAACTCCATAACTTATTTCGTGGGGGCTTTTGAAAAGCGATGGTTTTCCTGCAACACTTCAATTGCCGGAAAATTTTTTAGGCGAGGTTAGGCGAATCTGCTCATTTGCAAATTTGGCGGACCAGCGTGGGTCAAGGACATTTCATGAAGCAAAATAGCACGCCTCGCGGGTTAATCCTTGTGTTTTTCGCGTTGGCGGTTTGGGCTTCATGCGCGTCGCCCGGCGGGAGCGTCACGACCAAAAGCGGTCTTGGGTATCAGATTGTTGTCGCTGCGAACGGGCCCGCCGCGCTGCCCGGCCAGTCCGTCCGCATCCACGAGACGACGACGCTGGCCGATGGAACTTTGATCTGCAGCACCCGCGCCAAGAACCGCCCGCTGAAGTTCCTTTGGGCGGCAACCAGGTCATCGCGGGCGTTGACGAGGGCGTGCCCGGGATGAGGGTTGGGGGAACGGCGCAAGTTGATCGTGCCTCCTTCGCTTAGCAAACGGTCGTCTTACCCCGCGAACATTCCTCCGGACGCAACCTTGTATTACGACATCGAGCTGGTGGAGATTCTTCCAGAGTGATCAATGTGGCGGCGCCTTTCCAGAAGATGCCTTAGACGCTCACCGCACGGCTATTTCGACTGCCCCGCCAACCCTTCCAGCGTCTCTCCCAGCCTGGGATTCTCCAGCAGTTTCTTGATCTCCGGGTTTTCCAGGAGGGCCCCGGTCTCGCCCTTTTCCAGGGCCACTTTCAGGGAGGCGTCGCTCAGCAAAGCCTTCAAGGCGGGTTGCTCCTTGAGCAGGGCCTTGGACAGCTTTGGGTCGTCCTTCATGGCGGCCAAGGCATTGAGCTTCTCGCGCAGGGAGAGGGCCGGAGCGTCGAAGAGGCTGTGCTCGCGGGTGAAGGACGCGGCCTTGGAGGCGCCCAGGGCGGGTTTGATCCCGGAGTGGACCTTGGAGAGGGGTTTTTCGAAAGCCAGCAGAACCGAGAGGCCGGCCCAGGCGACGACCGCGGCTTTTCCTCCCCCCAGGAACAAGCCGGTGATCCGGTCGGGCATGTTGCGCTGGTCGCCGGGGATGATGGCGTTGATGATCAATCGAGAAAGCAAGGTGGCCGCGATCAGCACCACCGGCATGGAGACGGCGCTCAAGCCCACGGAAGTCAGGTAAAGGGGCCAGCCCATGCGTTCGGCCAGCAGGGGGGCGGCGGCGGCCGCCGCGGGTTTGGAGAGGAGGATGGCCGTCGCCAGGCCGATCCATTCCGAAACCTGCTGGATGGCCCCTTGGTAGAAGCCGTAGGCGGCCACCAAGCCGGCGAAGGTCAGAAGCGCCACGTCCACATTGGCCATGGACGAGAGTAAACAAATTTTGGAGGCCGCCCCGGGAGTCCGGCGTCCCGATTTTGTATCCTGGCCCCATGAACCCGAAATCCCGCTTCGCCACCTTGGCCGTGCACGCCGGGCAGTCCCCCGATCCCGCCACCGGGGCCATCATGACCCCGGTCTATTTGACCTCCACCTATGTCCAGGAGGAGCCGGCCAAGCACAAGGGCTACGACTATTCCCGCAGCGTGCATCCGACCCGCAAGGCCCTGGAGGCGAACCTCGCGGCCCTGGAAGGGGCGGCGCACGGCCTGTGCTTCGGTTCGGGGATGGCGGCCATCTCCACGGTGATCCAGGCCTTGAACCCCGGGGATCACGTGGTTTCCTGCAACGACCTTTACGGCGGCACCTACCGGGTCTTCACCAAGGTCTTCGCACGGTTCGGGATCAAGTTCTCCTTCGTGGACGCCTCGAACCTCAAGGCCGTGGAGGCCGCGTTCACGCCCAAGACCAAGCTCCTTTGGATCGAGACGCCCTCCAATCCTCTGCTCAAGCTCACCGACATCCGCGCCGCCGCGGCCCTGGCCAAGAAGCACCACGCCAAGACCGCGGTGGACAACACCTTCGCCACCCCGGCCCTCCAACGGCCCTTGGAATTGGGCGCCGACGTCGTGGTTCATTCCACCACCAAATACCTGGGCGGCCATTCCGACGTGGTCGGGGGCTTTATCGGGACCAGCGACCCGGCGCTATTTGACGCCTATAAGTTCCTGCAAAACGCCGTCGGGGCCGTGCCGGGGCCGTTGGACTGTTTTCTGGTCCTGCGAGGGACCAAGACTTTGCACCTGCGCATGGAGCGCCACTGCTCCAACGGCATGGCCGTGGCCAAATGCCTGGCCCGCAACCGCGAGGTCGCCAAGGTCCATTACCCGGGCCTTTCCGGCCATTCCGGCCACGGGCTGGCCAAACGGCAGATGGCGGGCTTCGGCGGCATGGTGTCCTTCGAGCTCAAGGGGGACCTGGAGCGGGCCAAGCGCCTGATGACGCTCACCCGGGTCTTCTCGCTGGCCGAAAGCCTGGGCGGAGTCGAGTCCTTGATCGGCCACCCGGCCTCCATGACCCACGGCTCCATCCCGCGCGAGGAGCGCCTCAAGGCGGGCCTGGCCGATGGGCTCATCCGGCTCTCGGTAGGGGTGGAGGACGCCGCCGACCTGATTGCGGACCTGGAGCGGGCGATCGCCGAGAGCGCCTGAACGGACTCAACGGGAGGCTTGAGTGCGGCGTTTCTCGGGCATGAGGCGGAAGCTTTCTCCAGCCACTGCGTTCCTGGTCACGCCCAAGAAAAGAAGTCTTGGAATTAAATACCTAATTCGATAATTTACTTTCGCCGGCGAAAGCGAGATTTCAAAAAACGATTTTGTTTCCACGACTTTTCATTTTTTTCGCGACCAGTTTTTGATGGCGGCGGGTTTTTCCAATAAACGGTCCACCGCTTCGCGGACCAAGGACGAAAGGCTCCGGTTGGTCCGGCGGGACCAGGCGCGAAGGGCCGCGTCCCGGCGGCGTCCGAATATGACATTGAGCCGATGCATTCCGATTTTAGCCAAAAGAGTTGGTGACCCAAAGCCCCGGCCGGGCCGGCGGTTCAAGCGTGTGGCGGCCGCGCGGGGCCCTTGGGTCCACCCTTATATACGAGTGAGGTGGGGTTTTTGTTCCCGAAATTCCCGGATTTCCGTCGAGAAATCGTTCGGGGGGGTCAGGGGGCCGAAAGTTCCAGGAGGGTGATCTCGGGGCGGCAGAGAAAGCGCACCCGCAGGGAACTCCCGCCCTCCATCCCCAGCCCCCGGTTGACGTAGAGCGCCATCCCGCCCAGACGGTAGAGCCCGGCCTCGAAACGCTTGCCGAGCTTGGCCAAAGTGACCAGCGCCCCGTAAAACGGAAGGCGCACCTGCCCGCCGTGGGTGTGGCCCGCCAGGTAAAGGTCCGCCCCGGCCGCAGCCGCTTTCGCGGCCAAGTCGGTGTAGTGGAACAGGAAAACCTCGTAGTCCCCGCGGGCGCCGAGTCCCGAAAAGAACCTGTCGAAATACGGCTCCTGGCCCACGCTCAGGCCGGAAATCCGGAGCGGGGTTCCGCGAATCGACAGGCGCCGGGCTTGCTTGTCCAGGACCACGGCGTCCAAGCCCTCGAATGCGTCGGGGGCCACCATCCCGATGTCCATGTTTCCCCGGACCAAGAAGACTCCGAACGGGGCTTTGACCGCGCCGATGAGTTCCCGGGCGACGGGCAGGCCGGCCTCGTCGTTGAGGAAATCCCCCGTGATGGCGACGATGTCGGGCCTTAGGCCCCGGACCAGTTCGGCCGTCCGGGTTTCGTTCAGGGGATTTTTCTCGGAATGGAGGTCCGAGAGATGCACGAGCCGGATCGTCCCGCTTTCCGGCTTGATCTTGGGCGAGGTCAACCGGATCCGGGTCACTTCCAGGTGGGTGGGCCCGATCAGGGATCCGTAGGCGATGCACAGCAGGCCGCCGAAGCAGGCGAGGTCGAGCAGGCGGACCAGGCGCCGGTCCAGGGCCGGATCCCGGACCGGCCAAAAGAGCGGGCGGGGAATTTTGCCCCGGCCGCGCCAGGCGTGAACCCAGCGCAAAAGGCCCAGGACCAGGACGGCCATGACCCCGAAGGCGAAGGCGAAGATGACCGCGATCTCTCCATCGGTGGCGTGGTGTCGCAGGGCCATGATCAGCGGGACCGCCCGACCCCCCGGCGCGCGCACATCGCCGAAAGGCGGCAGCGGGAGCACCAGGGGGAGAGGGGCGTGCAGAGATTCTGGCCGTAGGGGACCAGGAGGTCGTTGAAGATCATCCAATAGGGCTTGGGGAGCTTTCGGCGCAGGGCGAACTCCGTTTCCTCAGGGGTTTTGGTCCGGACATAGCCCAGGCGGTTGGAGATGCGGTGGACATGAATGTCGACGCAGATCCCGGGCTTGCGAAAACCCAGGGTCAGGACGAGATTGGCGGTCTTGCGCCCCACGCCTTTGAGCGTGAGCAGTTCCTCCAAAGTCCCGGGCACTTGACCCGCGAAGCGGGCCAAAAGATCCTTTGCCAAGTTCTTCAAAGTCTTGGTCTTGACCCGGTAAAAACAAACCGGATAGATGGCCTTTTGGATATTGGCGTTCTCCAGCGAGGCCAGGGCGGCCGGGGTCAGGGCCAGCTTGAACAGCCGCTCGGAGGCCTCGTTGGTGACGGCGTCCCGCGTCCGCAGGCTTAGGATGGTGGAGACCAGGATCAGGAAAGGATCCCGGGTGTGGTCGGCCACGACCCCCACCACGGGGACGCGCCATTTCTTGATCTCGGTCTTGAGAACGCGGACGGCTTGGTGAATCTGCCCGTCTTTCAAACCGACGGGCTCTTGGCGGCCTTCATGCGGGCCCTCAGCCAGAGGATCAGGGCCATGGAAACGGCCACGATGCCCGCCGAGACCAGGCTCTCCATGTGGTTGATCCGGCCGGCCAGGCCCTCGTAGGTATCGCGGGTCAGGTAGCCGAGGTAGGCCAAAAGCATGCACCGGGGAATGGAGCCGAGCAAGGTCCAAAGGGAGAAGAGCATGACCGGCAGGCGGAGCACCCCGGCCGCGGCCGAGATCAAAGACAAGGGCACGATGGGCGCGGCCCGCAGGAGGAAGATCATCGGGGCCACCCGGCCCTCCAGGCGCTTTTCCATGCCTTGGATCTCGTCCCAGTCGAAGCCGAGGAACGAGGAAAAGCGGTCGATCATAGGCTTGCCGCCCCAGTAGGCGATGCCGTAGGCGAAGTAGGAGCCGACAGTGGAGGCCAGCGCCCCGGGGATGACGATTTTCAGGCAGATGGGCCCGAGCGCCCCGCCCCAGCCCAGGCCGGGGTCGATGAGGATGGCGCCGGCTCCCATGATGATCAAGGGCGAAGGGATGGGGACGATGATGGACTCGATAAGCACGCCGACCACCACGGCGGCGGCGCCGTGGGCTTTGAGCAGGCCCATGATCCAAGCGGTCGTGGAGGCGATCATCGCGGAGTATTTTGCCTATTTTGGGAGCGCCCGGCAACGAGGGCGGCGCTTTGCACCCGGAAGCGCACCGCCTCCATGGCCGCAATCTCTCGTCCGTAGCTCAGCCAATGGACCGTCCCGTATAGGGGAAGCCAGCTCCACCACTTGCGGTCGGAGTAGAGCCGTTTGAGGCTCCGGTCCAGGAAGGCCTCCATTTCGGCCAGGGCGCCGGCCCGGGCTTGGCCGGAAACCGAGAGGGCCGAAGCGGCGGGCCCGAGCTCCGCCCAAATGCCCGGGTGGTCGGAGAGCGGGGTGGGGCCGATGCCGGGGGGAAGGTCGTAGGGCAGGCGGCCGCGGCCCAGGGCTTTGAGTCCGGGGGAAT
The DNA here is from genome assembly GCA_964358485.1 of uncultured Elusimicrobia bacterium. Classification (GTDB taxonomy): domain Bacteria; phylum Elusimicrobiota; class Elusimicrobia; order UBA1565; family UBA9628; genus CAYHPY01. The sequence goes on along the minus strand of CAYHPY010000038.1, from coordinate 14,990 downwards.
AAAGGACATGGTCGATGCGCGTGCCCCGGGCATGGTCGGGGCAATGTTCCATTTCCCCGGTCCGGCAGGCGTCGGACAATCCCAGGATTTTGCGGGCGGCCTCGTATTCGGCGTCACCCGGACCGGTGTTGAGGTCTCCCAGAACGATGTGGGGCCGCCCTCCGGAGAGCCCCGCGATGGTTTCCGCCAGCTCGAAAACCTGAGCGGTGCGCACCGCGGAGTAGTCATGGGTGGGGTAATCGGCCACCAGGTGGGTGTCGTAGACGTCCAGTTCCCCGGATGGGGTGCGGACCCGGGCCATGAGAACCCCTTTGGTGGAAAGGGTCTCCCCCTGGTAAACGGTCCAAGCGGCGGGGGGGAAACACGAAAAGGGCCGTTCCCGGATTTCCATGATGGGATGGCGGCTGAGGATCATTAGTCCGGTGCCGCCCAAGGAGGGGTAGCGGGCGTAAAACGGGTAGCCGGACTCATGAAAAAGGGCCATGGCGTCCTTGTCGGGCCACATCTCTTGGAGGCCGATGATGTCGTAGTCGGCATCCCGGAGTTGCCGGGCGATCTCCGCCCTCCGGGCCGGCCATTTTTCATGGACAACGGGAATGCCCGCCACGTTAAAGCTTAGAACTTTGATCGTCGCGGCTGTGGCCATATTGGCCACAGACAAAAGCAACAATAGACTCCAAGCCGCCTTTCGGCGGCTCGGGATCAAGGCTTCCATTCCGTTTTCCTAAGCCGTTCCAACACAAAGAAATTCGAAAACACCCGCGCCCCCGGAGCCAAAGCCAGGTACGCTTTTCCCAAGACGATGTCCGGGTTCTTGGGATCGGGTTGGACCAGATAATCCCGGATGACCCGTTCCACCCGGTAGAACGGGTTGTGGGCGCTGGCCCCGTAATTGAGCAGGATGGAGGCCGGATAATAGTTGTCCCGGGCCGCCGGATCGAAGGGGAGGACTTTGTAAAAGCCGAAGCGCTTCGGAGCGTCGGCGTCGGGGAGATGCTCCCAGGGATTTTCGAAGCCGTTCTGGCGCACCGGGATATTGTAGCCTTCTACCCGGCCGGGACCGGCCGGGAAATATCCTTTGATGAACTTCTGTATGCCCAAGAGTTTGGTGAACCAGGGCACATTGTAGCCCCGGAATTCCCAGCCGGCCAGGGATTCGGGCTTGGGGCCGGAGGCCGCGCGGATGATTTCCTCCAGGTCCGCCTGGCGGGAGTGGGTCAGGGTCCGGTAGTCGAGGTTCACGGGGCTCTCCGTTCGGCCAGTCTCTTTGTGGCCAACATGGCCACAGCCATGATCGTGTGCTGGGGATTGACCCCGATATTGGTCGGAAACACCGAGGAATCCACGACGAAAAGGTTTTGGGTCCCATGGACGGCGAAATCGGTCCCCACCACTCCGTCTCGCTCCCTTTGGCTCATCCGGGCCGTGCCGAAAAGATGGGACATGATGAAAGAATAACAGGAGGGGTCGTCCGGGGCCCCGTCCAGAAGAGGAAGTTCATCCGCGCTCTTGAGCCGTTCCCGAAAGCCATGGATGCCGGTGATGACCTCTCTGGCCCCGGCCGCGAACATCAGCTCGGCGGAGAATTTGAGACCCTTTTTTAGGTTGACCATGTCCCGGGGCTCCAGGTCGAAGCGGACGTCGGCCCCCAGGAAGGACTCCCGGACCGTCCCCTTGGCGTGGGCGCGCATCTGCACCGCCCAGATCACGGAATGGGGGGCGGCGGCCATGTTTTCCAGGTAGCGGGAACCCACTCCGGCCGCCCGGGCGAAGACGATCTCCGGGGGCAGGGCGATGGTCTCGATCTTGATCCGCCCGTCCTTGCGGTAATGGTCGGCGTCGTAGCCCTGGGTGGCGCCCTGCCACATGTCCACCCGCTGGTCGAAGACCCCCATCATGGGGGCGCCGGGATGGGCCTGGAAGTGCTTTCCCAAGTGGGGCGAACGCACGCCGGAGCGGGCCAGAAGCATGGGGCTTTGAATCGCCGAGGCGGCCACGATCACGCCTTTTCGGGCCGCCACCCGGAAATGCCCCAGGGCCCGGCCGGTCGCCGGGTCCCGGAAATCGCCTTCGACGGCCGTCGCCCGGCCGCCCTCCAAGCGAACCCGTTCCACCTTGGCCGCGGTGAGCAGGGCCGCCCCGCGCTCCTCGGCGTAGGGAAGGTAGCTGACCAGCATGCTTTGCTTGGCGCCATGCGGACAGCCGGTCAGACAGCGCCCGCTTCCCTTGCAATTGCGGGCGTAACGGGTGGTGGGGGCCGCCCCGACCTTGAGCTTGTCCTTGGCCACGTCCATGAGGCGGTTGAACTCTCCCCAAACCTCGGGGGGGGTCGGCTTGGCGTGGAGCTCGTCCTCAAGTTGATCCCATTGCTTGTGCAGTTCGGGCAGGGAGAGGGCGTCGCCCAGGCGGTACTCGTCGCGCCAGGGCGCCCAAACGTCGTCGGGAAGCCGCCAGACGATGGCGGAATTGACCACCGTGCTTCCACCTAGACAGCGCCCCTGGATGACCGGGATAAAGGCCCGGCCGCGCGCCACCTGGGAGCCCGCGTCCCGGAACATGCGCCGGATGGAGGGGAAGGCCAGATCGTTGAACTCCTTGGTGTCCACGCAGGGACCTTCTTCCAAAACGGCCACCGAGGCGCCCGTCTCGCTGAGCACGCGCGCGGCGGTGGCTCCGGCCGCGCCCGAGCCCACGATCACCCAGTCAAAGACCTCCTCGAAGGAGCGGCGCTCTTTCTCGCCGATGAATTTCATCGGGGGCCTCCGCCTTGGGCGCGGGGATCGTCGAATTGGAGAGGAAAGCCCAAAGAGTCGCGGACATCGCGGTTGGCGCCGTAGCAGAAACTGGAGATGGCCTTGAGCACCAGCATGAGCTGGCGCAGAAGATAGAACCGGGATTTCCCGAGCGCTTCCAGGGCCGCCTCCCGCGTGGGCCGGTCGTGCAGGGTCAACGGGGGGATTTTGCCGATGAGCAGGGGGGCGATCCACGCTCCGGCAAACAGCGCCGCCTTAAATCCCAGGCGCATGGTCCAGAGGGTGTTGGCCTCGAAATCCCGGTAAAATTCGTCGAAGCCCGCGTCGAAGATGCCTTTGTTCAGGACGGGATGGGAGTTGGAGGGAAGGAGGGTGTCGAGGACGCAGCGGTCGCGGGGGGTTAGCATGAAAAAACGGAAAAAATAAAAACAGAAATAACGACAACGGAATGAAGTAAGAAAAGTATAACAATTGAGGCCGGCGGCTGTCTCAGGCGGGAGAGGTTCGTCTGCCGCCGGGAATGGCCGCCGGGAAAGCTTGCCGGGGTATTTCGGGGGGGGGCGTCAGGGCAAAAAATATTTATTAAATAAGGATAATTCGTATCGTCTGGACGATGTGAATTATGTTTAAAATTTCAGCGAAACTCTTTGGGATGGGGGGGTGCCTGGAGCCGGTTTGGGGTTATTGGATTCGCGTTCCGGCCAGGGCCTCGAACTCGGCGGTGAGCTTGGCCAGGCGGGCCTGGCCGCGGTCGAGCTCGGTCTTGAGGCGCGAAGATTCCCCCGCCAGCGGGACCAGGCGGTGGAGTTCGGATTCGGAGATTTCCAGGGAGCGCCGAAGCTCGCCGATTTCCGAACGGGCGGCGGCCAGTTCCGCTTCCAGCGCGGCCAGCCGCGGCGCGGCGTCTTCCCGCGCGGGGGCCGGCGCCCGCGCAATCGCTTCCGCCGCCCGCTTCTCTGCGGCCTCGGCGCGCTCCGCGTAAATTTTTTCCGCGGCGAGCGCTTTGTCCTCCGCCTCGGTCAGCCGGGCGCGGAGCTCGGCCGAAGTTTTTTCTTGGGCCCGGGCGGAGTCCCCGGCGGCGGCGGATTGATCGTGGGCGGCTCGCGCCGCTTGCTCGAACTCCCGCGCCCGTAGGTTGGCGGACTCCAGTTCGCGGGCCAGGGCCTCCTTGGCCTTTTCGGCCGAAAGGGCGCGCCCTAAAGTCGCGGCGGAATGGTCGTCGGCCTGCTTGGTCAACTCCTGGAGGGCCTGAACGTCCTCCTTCAGGTTCTTGATCCGGGCCGCGCCCTGTTCGAGGATTCCGGCGTCGGCGGACGTCCGCTTTTCCAGCTCCGAAAGCTTGCGCCCTAGCTCCGCTCCTTTCTCCCGGAGGTGGAGGGCCTCCGTTTCCCCGGCCGCCGCCCGCTCCGTGGCGGCGCGCGCCCTGAGGGTTTCCTGTTCGAAATTTTCGCGGAGAGTCTCGATGGTCCGTTCGAGCTCCGCCTTCTCCCGGAGGAAGCGCTCTCCATCCGCGCGAGCCGATTCCAGGTCCCGGCGGAGTCCGGCGGCTGCCGCTTCGGCGTCCTGCGCCCGGCTCTCGGCGTTCCGGGCCCGAAGCTCGCCGTCACCGGCCCGCCCTTCGGCCTCGTCGGCCAGGGCCGCCGCTTCCGATTCCTTGGCGCGGAATTCGGCCCGGAGGCGGCGCGTCCGCCGGCGCAGAAGGGCGGCCAGCCGTTTCCTTCGGAGGGGGCGGGAGGCGGCCGGGGAAAATTCCCCCATCCGCTCCCGATGGGCCCGAAGCTCCGCCACCCGTCCGTCCAAAATCCGCTTGCGATCGTCGTCGGCAAGGGCCGAGGTCCGGGCCGCGAGGGCGTCCAGGGCCAGACCGAAGGCCAGTTCCAGCCACGCGGCTTCCCCCGCGTCGCGCGCCGCGGCCCGCGCCGTCCTATCCCAAACCTTGGCCGCGTTCTCAACGGAGGCGGCGAGCTCGGCAAGCTCCGGAGCCGTCGCGGGCTCTCCCAGCTTCTCCAGTTCGCGCGCGGAACGCTCCAAAAATTCGAGCGCCCGCTCTTCCTTCCCTTGGCCCAGGAAGCCCTCGGCCGCCAGGGCGGATTTGCAGAGCTTATCCCATTCTTCCAGCCGCCGTCCGAAGACTTCGGCCGGTTCGTCGAGCGCGCTCGGCAGGCTGGCGTTCGCCACCTTCTGCAGGGACCATAGGATTCGCCGCACGGCGTCCCGGACGGCCTCGGCGGCCGCCCGCGGCGGGCGCTTTCCCGGCTTCGGCTCGGAGTCTTGGCTCATGTGGCACGATAGCCTAACAGCGGGATGTTACGGCGCAATTTCCTGGCGGGGCCTACCGAGCCAGATCTTGGGGGTCGCGGAAGCGGTAGCCGTAGCGCTCGACGGTCTCCAGCCAGGCCCCGGCCCGGCGGCCCAGCGCGCGGCGCAGGCGGCTGACGGCCACGTCGATGGCGCGCGTGTTGACCTCGCGGCTCATGCCCCAGACCGATTCCAATAGATAAGCGCGGCTGAGGACCCGCCCCGCTTTGAGCAATGTCGCCGACGAGTTTCGGGTCCGCCGACCTCAGCGGGTTGTCCACGACGCAAACGGCCTTCGGGCCCTGTATTTCGGGCTCGACGGTCACTTTGTCGGGGGGCACTTTCGACGTGTGTTTCGAGGGTTCCTCGGAAACGCCGGGAGGAGGAGGCAATCGGGAGTGGGCGTTCTTGGTGGACGGGGCTTTCCCCTCGGGCCTGAGCAGCAGCGTCGGAGTTGTGGCGCATGGAGTGGGAGATGGGCGCCCCTTGAACATGCACGGCTGTTATCGAAACCTGACGATATCGGCCGGCAGCCACGACTTTTGCTTTTCGGGCAGGGTCAATGCGGGGACGATGACCTGCTACAGCGGGACGCGCTGCGTTTTCAACGTTCGAGCCTTCAACTAAGGGCCTGGACGGAAAGGGCGAAAGGGTGTAGTCTATGCGCATGGGAAAACTCATCATGCTCGCGCTCCTGGCCGGCGGCGGCTGGTTCGCCTACCAGAAGTTTCTTTACAAATCCCCGGCCCTGCTGGCCTACTCGGCCTATTCGGAGGCCTTCCGCTACGGCAAATGCGACCAGCTCAAGGCCATGGTGGAGGAAAAAGCCGCGGCCGAGGTCGAGGAGTTCTGCGCCACGCCCACCTTCATGGGCCGCCAAATGCCCTCGGCGGCCGGCATGGCCAACGACATGGCCAACACCCCTTCGGGCGCGATGATGCGGATCAGTCGGACCGCCGAATCCGAGACCAAGGACTCGGGGGGAGAGGTCACCCTTAAGGTCGTCGAGAAGGCGGGGACTCTCGGCCCTAGGGATCCGGCTCTCGACACCCGCCCCAAGCGGTTCACGGTCCGATTGCGCGAATCGGGCGGGAGCTGGAAAATCCTCGAGGTCCAGGATCCCGACGCCCCGCCGAAGCCCTCCGAGAATTAATCGTCCCGCGGCGATGGGCCGCCGGCTAATCGTGGGCCTCAGCCCGGTTTCGGGGCCGCGAGGGAGTAGCCCCGGCCCGAGACCGCGGTGAGCCATTGGTCCGTCTTCCAGCCGAGCTTCAGGCGGATGCGGCGGACATGGACCTCCACGGTGCGCAGGCTTTGCTCGGAGGGCGGTTCGTTGCCCCAGATCTGCCGGTAGAGTTCCTCGCGTTGGCGCGGGGCCGGGCTGGCCAGCGCCAGGGCGTAGAGGAGGTCGAACTCCTTGGGGGTCAGGCCGGCGTGGTCCTTGCCCCCGAGGGTCGCCAGCTTCCGGGCGTAGTCGAGCCGCAAATCCCCGACGGCCGCGGACTGCGGCGACGCCGGCAGGCTCCGGCGCAGAATCGCCCGGCAATGGGCCAGAAGCCGTTCCCCGCGCACCGGTTTGGTGAGATAGTCGTCGGCGCCCAAGTCGAGGCAGGCGATGTCCTGGCCTTCCTGGTCGTTGCCGGTCAGGATCAGCACCGGGGTGCCGGCGGTGGCGGGGTCTTTCTTCAAGGACAGGCAAATGTCCGGGCCGGCCAAGCCCGGCATCACCAGGTCGAGGATGACCAGGGCCGGAGACTCCTCTCCGGTCTTGCGCAGGCCCTCGCGGCCGTTGCGGGCCTCGGCGACGGAAAAGCCCGCGTCCTCCAGGATCAGGCGCAGGCTTTTGCGGAACGCCGCGTCGTCATCGATCAGAAGAATTTTTTGCATCGTCCAGTTTATTATATAACAACCTCGGCATGAGCCCGACCCATTGTCTGATCTTCCGCGGAATCCTCCTGGAGATCCTCCTCCTGCACGGACTTTATCACCCCGGCGCGGCCGCCGGCGACCGGCCCTTGTGGGGGCTGTTGGCCGCTTACGCCGCGGCGGCGGCGGCGCTGTTTTGGCGGGGCCGGGGGCGCCCCTCCTCGCGCGCGCGCAGCCCGGCTTGGTTTTTGGCCGACATCCTGGCCGTCAGCGTGGTCCTGGCGTCCAGCCGCGGGGTCTCGAGCGACTTCCACGTGGCCTACTTCCTGGTGATCCTGGCCTCCGCCTTGGTCCGCAGGCCGGGCTATTCCTTCCTGGTCGGGGGGCTTTCCTGTTTGATCTACGGCTGGCTGACCCTGCCGTCCCTGGCCTCCGCCTTGGCCCCGGCCTCCCTTCTGCGCTTGTCCTTGCTCCTGACCACCACGCTTTTGTCGGCCCTGGTCACCGAGTCGGCCGCCATCGCCCAGAGCGCGGTGACGGATGAGTATTCCCGGCGGATCGCCTGGCTGGAGCGGCTCTCCACGGCCGGGCGCATCGCGGCCTCGGCCCTGCACGAGCTCAAGACCCCCCTGAGCACCATCCTGCTCACCGCCGAGCGCGCCCGGGAGCGGGCGCCGGCCGTCGCCGACAGCCTCAAGACGATCGAGGAGGAGGCGGAACGGATCCACCTGATCCTCAACGATTTCCTGGACTTCACCCGGCCCTCCGAGCTCGCCCTGGCCCCGGTGGAGTTGGGTGAAATGATCGGGGAGATCTACAAGAAGATCTCCGCCGGCATCGACCCGGAAGCCATCGCCTTCACCAACGCGGTCCCGGCGGGCACCGTGGTCATGGCCAGCCGCCGCCATCTGGAGCAGGTGCTCCTCAACGTCTTCGACAACGCCATCGAGGCCATGCCCCTGGGGGGCGCCCTCTCGGTTTCGGCCGCGCGCAAGGGGCCGTGGGTCGAGGTGACCGTCGTCGACAACGGGATGGGAATCACCCCGGAGGTGCGGCCCCGGCTGGAGGAGCCATTCGCCAGCACCCGCCTGTCCAAGGGCGGCCACGGCCTGGGCCTGCACGTCGTCCGCTGGATCGTTGAAAAGCACGGGGGCGAGTTTACCCTTGAGAGCGCAGGCCCCCGGCGGGGGACCACGGCCGTTTTGCGTCTGCGCCCGAAAAGTTAACAATAAGTTGGGTTGAGGCGGGGCGGGGTTTCGGTTATCCTAAGGGATATATGCCGATTGCGTCCGCTCCGATTGACAATTCCCCGGCCAGGGGCTACACTGGTGAAGAGCTCATTTATGCAAATGAGCTTCTCCATCATGGCGCGCTTGAAGAGAGACCGGGCGCTTTCCCGGACCCCGAAATCCCAGTATTTCCGGCTGAATTTGACCTTGCCGGAAGCGTTGGACCGCTTCCTGGAGGAGGTCGGAATGGAGGCGAAGTCGACGAAGGGCTACAAGCTTCCCAAGACCTTGATTCTGCGCGCCCTGATCCGCATGATGGGGGAGATGGACGTGGACGTCTCCGGCGTGAGGACGGAGGAAGAGCTCATCGAGCGGCTGCTTCAGGCGGCGCGCGCCGCGCGCCGGTAGGCTCCCCCGGGGCGAGGACCGCCCCCGGGGTTTTTGACGTCAACGATTTGTGTATTTGTGCAAATTAAAATGAGGCGAAAAAAGGCCCATATTTCCGTGACGATCTCCCAGGGCGACCTGCGCGCCCTGCGCCGCCTCTCCTTCGCGGCCAGGCGCACCGGAGGACGCAAGCTTCCCGCCGCGGTGATCCTCCGCGCCCTGGTCCGTTTCATGGGGTCCCTGGACGCGGACCTGTCCGGGGCGGAGTCGGTCGGGGGGGCCGCGCGGACGCTCTTGCATGCCCCCCTTCGCCGCCGCCGCTCCCAGCGCGGCTCCACGCTGCTTGAGGCGGTCCTGGCGGTGGCCATCATCTCCCTGGTCGGGCTGTCCCTGCTGGGGCTCATCCAGCGCGGGACCATGGCGGCCTTCAAGGCCCGGGAACAGGCGACTTGCACCCGAATGCTGGAAACGGGCTTTTCCCGCCTCAAGAACATCGACTTTTACCTTCTTTTCGCGGCCGACAGCCAGTCGTCCAACTACGGCCTCCAGGCGTCCTACCCTTACAAGACCGTCCTGGACGGCCTGGCCGCCAGCCTCGCGGCCTCCAAATTCGGGCGCTTCAAGGTCAAGACCTCCTTCATGCGGCGGGACTCATCGGACGCCAACGCCGACGGCCTGAATTCCGACCTGATCGCCTTCGCCGACTCCGACTCTAATTTGATCGACGACTACGACCCGGGCATCCGCTACCGAGACCAGAACCTGGACGGGGACTACTACGACACCTATCTCTCCGGCGGCCGGACCGTGGCCGAGGAGCCCGACACCCACGCCAAGCAGGTGACCTTCGAGGTCTACCGCAACGGCCGCCTGGTTTGCTCTCGTTCCGAGTTGATCACCCTCGAGCAGTTCACCGGGGCGCCCAACCCCTCCAGCGAGGCGGTCCTGGCCCTGCTGCTCTCCACGCCCACCAACAACGCCAACCTCTACCGGGCTCTGACGGCCAACCAGATCGCCGCGCGGGCCCTGGCCATCGACAAAGCGTACCCCGCGGACGCCGCCGCCCTCCGGGCCGACTCCGGAAGTCCCCTCCCCGTCTCCGGGGAGACGGACCCCCTGGCGGCCGTGAATCTCTACCTCGGGACCTCCGGCGTGCTCGATTCGGGGACCGCGGACATGGCGGGGGCCTTTTCCGTTTTTTCCCCGAACGTCACCGCGGCGCTCGTGGAGGGTTCCAACCTCCTGGTCGCCCAGGCCACCAAGGACGCCTATACCTCCCCGGTGACCAACCGGACCCTCCTGCTGGACCTGGGGATTCCGGGGACCTCCAACCCGCTTCCGACCGGCACGGCCGACACCCTGGCGCCGTTCGTGGCGGTCAACTTATTCGACCTGGGTCTGGCGACCACGGCCGTCAGCGGCATCTGCCCGGACGTCATCACCCTGAAGGTCGGGGGAACTGCGGTCAATCACACCTACGATTCCACGACCGGCCGGGTGGTCTGGATCGACTCCATGACCAACACCGTTCCCATCCTGAGTTCGGCCGCCTACACGGCGGTCATCCAAGCCGGGGACTACGCCGGCTATAAGACCACCTATTCCTGGACCTTCACGCTTTCGGTCCCGGACACGGATAATTCCGCCCCGGCGGTCTCCAATAAGTCCCCCATCGGCATGGCGGGGTCCCAACTCCCGGTGATCTCCGTCCGGCTCCAGGACAACCAGAGCGGGATCAACCCTCTGAGCCTCCAGATGACGCTGGACGGGGCGGTCGTGGTGAGTTCGGCCACCATCGGCTCCGCCTACGACCCGGAGACCGGGACGGTCTCCTACACTCCGCCCGCGGCCTTCGCCTCGGGGAGTTTTCATGACGTGGAGATCCGCGGCAGTCATTTTTCGCAAAGTCCGGCCGACAAGATCGAGTCGGTCGACTCGTGGAGCTTCAGCGTGCCATGATTGGAAACCGGCGCGGTTTTACCCTGCAGGAGATGACCGTCGGCATGGCCATCATGGCCGTGGCGGGCCTGGCCATGGCGTCCCTCCTTAAGAACGCCATGAAGGCCACGGTCACGGTCGGCGCGGCCGGTTGGGCTCAGGAGGAAACCCGCCAGGCCTTCATGAAGATCGAGCGCTTCCTTCTGCACGCCAACGAGATCCGCGTGGCCTCGTCGACCTACGTGGACTTCGTCGTCGATCTCGACCAGGCGCCGGCCTACGACGAAGACGGCGACCTCGACGGCGACGGGGTGCCGAACTACAGGGACGCCGACCGGGACGCCGACGTTTCCGTCCTGGCGGCGGCCGCGGACCAGTGGCGGATCGGCTTCAACCTCCTCGACGACGACGAGGACGGCGACCTCCAGGTGGACATGGCCCGGAGGCTCTACCTCTCCAGCGGGACCCTTTGGCTCGACTCCCGGGTCAACGGCGCGGCCTGGGGTTCCTCCCAAAAGCTGGCCCTCGGAGTCTCCACCTTTACCTTGACCTACTACGGGAACAAGGCCAACAACCTCGGCAAGGCGATCGACCTGGGCATCGATGGGAACGCGGGGACCGCGGACTCCGGGGAGAACGACGGCGTCGTCGCGGCCCGGGAGATGGACTTCGCCCAGGCTCCGGCGGGCATGGGCAACCGCAACGGCTCCCTGGACGCCAAGAACGAGAGGCGCTACATCACATCGATCCGGGTCAAGCTGGGCCTGGACAAGAATAGGGACGGCAAGACGGACTACGAGGTGGAGACCGATGTTTATCCGGCGCTGCTGCCGCTCAAGAGCCAGTAGGCGGGAGTCGGGCCAGGCGCTCATCATGGCCTTGGTCGTGCTGCTGTTCGCCCTGCCGGTCGGACTCTATTTCATCGACGGCGTCCGGGTGATGGTCCGCTCCGCCGTGGCCGAGCGCCAACAGAAGACGGCCAGCGGCATGGCCAACGCCGTGGCCACGGATTATTTCCGGCAGTTCTCCCAGAACGCCTACGACGGGCACTACGACACGGACTCCTTGAGCCGCCCGCAGACCTTCTACTCGGCCGGCTACTCCACGGTGACTTTCATTCCGGACGCGGCCAACCATTCCCTCTATCTCAAGGCCAGCGGCTCCTACGGGAGCGCCGCCCAGCCCAAGACCACCCGGGTGCTGGAGGCCATGATCCAGTTCTACTCGGACCTGGTCCAGTACGGGACCATGGTCAACGGGGCCTTCACCGTAAGCGCCTCCAACGTGAACTATTTCGGCGGCTTTTACACCAACGGCAATCTGACGGTGACGGGAGCCAACGTCCGCTTCAACGGCGGGCCGGTGGTGGTCCGGGGGAACCTTTCCGGGGCGGCCTCGGTGGTGATCGACGGGGACCTCTACTACAGCGGCACCTCCGCGGGGAGCGTCACGGTGCTGGGCAACCGATATAACTTCATTCCCAGCGTGAACTGGCCGGCGCTGGACTTCGCCTACTACGACGCTCACTACACCTACAAGACGTCGGTCAACCAGACCATCGTCTTCAATTCGACCGGGACCTTCACCGTGGTGGGGGGCGCCACCTACGCCATCCCGGCCCAGGGGGCCATCATCTACGCCGAGAACGCCAACCTGACCATCCGGGGGATCGTGAGCGGCCGGGTCACCGCGGTGGCGGGCGCCGCCACGGCGGGCAACTGCGCCTCCGCCGCCGGGCGGATCATCGTCAACGACAACCTTTATTACGTCGGGGCCAGCTCCATCGCGGCGTCGGCCAACGCCTCCTTCGCGGCCCTGGCGCGAAACTGCGTGACCTTCACCAAGACCGGGGCCAACCTCCTGGTGGCGGGGGTCTTTTTCGCGGAGCAGGGGACGGTCAATATGCGGCTCACGGGGTCCGCGGGCTACCGGTTCTGGCTCTACGGGGTGAGGACCCAGGGAATTTCGGTGAGCGGGTTCAGCGGCGGGATCTCGTTGAATTACGACGCCAATCTGCGCTCTTTCCAGCCGCCGGGCCTGCCGGAGCGCGCGCTGTTGGTGAATTGGAAGCTTCGCTAGGGGGGCATAACGACGGAATTTTGACAACGGAATGGGGGAAAAAAGTATAACAATGGACGCTGGCGGCTCGCGCCGCCGGCGTCCATGAAAAGCCAAACCTACGAAAGCGATATGGCCGTGGTGGTGGGCCGCTACGCCACCCCGCTGGCTGTTCTCCTGATCGGCGTCGGAATCCTCCTGGCCCAGCCCGCGGGCCGCGGGCGCAAGGCCACCGTCGCCCTGTTCGTCTTCGGGATCCTGTTCAACGCGGCCATGATCCGCTTGATCAAGCGCGAAGGCGCCGGGCACGGCTTGATCATGGCCCGGCTTTTCACCAATGTGTTCGTCAACACGATCATCGTCTACATTTTGGGGCCCTATTGGCCGCCCATCTGGCTGTTGCTGGCGTTGAGCCCGCTGGCCGCGGGAATTTATTCTTCGCGCGCCGACACTTTGAAGACGGCGGGGATCGTTTCGGCGACCTTGCTGTTGATCCATTACTTCAAGGGCGGGTCCTCGGCCGCCGCCTGGGGCCAACAGGGGGTCCAGTGCGCGTTCATCGCCCTGATCAGCTTGTTGGTCAACGAGGTCTCGCGACTGGGGCGGCCGCAGGCGCCGGCTAATTCTTAGAGTGGTCGATGTAGTCTTTCTGGGCGTCCCGGTTTCCGAAATACAGCCAGCCCCAATCCGCCCATAGCCGCTGCTTGGCCTCCGCGCCGTATTTCTCGTCGTAATGGGAGCGGACCAGGCGTTTGACGGCGGCGATGGGGCTGGCCCCGCCGCTGTCCAGAATCACGACGGCGACGATGGCCAGAAGGCTGGCCAGGAGCATGACCTCATGGGGCGACACCGGGGGCCCAGAGGAGCCGATGTTGTCCTCGGAGACGTGCCATTTGTCCCCGCAATCCAGGCAGACGCGCTTGTGGCTGCCGATCACGACCCGCAGGGCGTGGCGCCAGGGGGCGGCGGAGCGGCGGATCCGTTCCCCTCGGCATTTCTCGCAGCGTTCAGCCGACATGGTTGGTCCCCGGGTCCGCGGCGGCTACCCGTTCCTCCGAGCTCAACACAACTCTCCGGCCCACAGCCTGTCGATGAAAACCCGCCAGGGCAGGACTTCCACCCCTTTGGCGGCGCGGCGCGGCTCCGCTTCCAGGCAGACGATGGCCCGCTTCTTGACCGGCCCGTCCTCCAACAAGGCCGCCAGGGGGGCCAGAGCGCCGTCATGAACCCGCGCGGAGCCCTTGATCTTCAGGGCGAGGTCCTTATCTCCGACGATGAAGTCGACCTCCTGGCCCGTGCTGGTCCTCCAAAACGAGATGGGCAGGTCGGGCTTGCGGTAGGCCTGGTAGGCCCGCAACTCCATGAGGATGAAGTGCTCGAAGGCCTTGCCGAAATCGGCGCCGCCGATTCGGGGTTGGCGGCGGGCGAGGTGGTTGGCGACGCCGACGTCGAAGAGATAGAATTTTTCCGCCAGGATCATCCGGCGGGAGCGGGATTTCTTCCAGGGGGGCACCCGAAACCCCAAATAGGTGTCCTCCAGGATGTCGAAGTAGGTCCGAACGATCTTGGCCGACACCCCCGCCTCCCGCGCGACGTTGGTGTAGTTGAGCAGTTCACTGCTGGTGAGGGCCGCCACCCGCAGGAACTCGGAGAAGGCGGGGATGTTCCGGGTCAAGGCCTCCGCCGCTATTTCCTCCTTGAGATAATCCGCCACGTAGGCGCGCAGGTCCTCCAGGGGTTCCGGGGAGAGAAAATGGGGGGGGAGGAGCCCCGAGATCATGGCTTTCTCCAGGTCGAATCCTTCCACCTCCGTGGCCGAAAGGGGGACCATGGTCCTGCGCCAGGCCCGGCCGCCCAAAAAGTTGGCGTGCCCGCGCCGGAGCTTGCGGGCGCTCGAGCCGGTGAGGAGAAAGCCCAGCCCCCTGTTCTCCATCAGCCAATGGACTTCGTCCAGGAGCGCGGGGACCTTCTGGATTTCGTCGATGACCACCGGGCTCTTGGCGTCCTGGAGGCGCTCCCTGAGCAAAGAGGGCCTGGAGGCGTACTCGGCGAAGGTGTCCGTCTTCAGGAGGTCGATGAGGACGGGGGGCTTCAGGTGGTTGCGGACCCAATAGCTTTTCCCCGCCTTGCGGGGGCCCCAAAGGAAGGCCGAGCGGCCCGGGGGAAGGCGGAGGTCCAGGAGTCTCTTTACAATTTTACCCACAAGGTAAGTTTATCCGGATAATCTTCCCTTGTCAATGGCCATCCCGTGGGCCAATAAATTCCCCACCCTCCACCTTCCCCAACTTCTCCCGCACCGAGTCACGAAACCCCGCCAACGCCGGCTTAAGCGCCGCCGCGCGGTCCAACTCCGCCAGCGCCTGATTCGCATCCCCACCCAGCATGCTCCGCGCCATCCCCAGAATGAACCAAGCGTCCGCGTCCGACGGATCCAGCTTGGCCGCCAGCTCCGCGTCGGTCA
>CAYHPY010000037.1:0-31637 GCA_964358485.1 uncultured Elusimicrobia bacterium | reverse complement strand
CTTGCCTTTGAGCTGGGGCAGGACCAGGCCGATGGCCTTGGCCGCGCCGGTCGAGCTTGGGATCATGGAGAGGGCCGCGGCGCGTCCCCGCCGCAGGTCCTTGTGGGCGAAATCCAGAAGCACCTGGTCGTTGGTGTAGGAGTGGATGGTGGTCATCAGGCCGGCCTTGATGCCCCAGGTCTCGTCGACGACCTTGGCCACCGGGGCCAGGCAGTTGGTGGTGCAGGAGGCGTTGGAGATGATGTTGTGCTTGGCGGGATCGTAGAGGTCTTCGTTGATGCCCATGCAGATGGTGATGTCCTCGCCCTTGGCGGGGGCGGAGATGACCACCTTCTTGGCGCCGGCGACCAGATGGGCCTTGGCCTTTTCGGCCTCGGTGAAGCGCCCCGTGGACTCGATGACGATCTCGGCGTTGAGCGCCTTCCAGGGAAGCTGGGCGGGGTCCTTCTCGGCCACCACCTTGATGACCTTGCCGTCGATGATGATGTCGGTGCCGCGGGCTTCGACGGTGCCGGGGTACTGCCCGAAAGTGGAGTCGTACTTGAAGAGGTGGGCGAGGGTTTTGGCGTCCGAGAGATCGTTGACCGCGACGAAGTTCAGGGCCGGATTCTTGATGCCGGCCCGCATGACCAACCGACCGATGCGTCCGAAACCGTTGATTCCTACGTTGATCGCCATGTGGCCTCCCCGGGGGTCGGCCGGGCCGGACCCCGTGCGGAGATACTAGCGATTTAGCAGGACGATTTCCACCCTCTGTTCCGAGAAAGAGGCCTTGGCCCCCGCCACGGACAGGTTTTGGGGCCCCACCATCAACTCGCGGAGCAGGGCCCCGACGATGGCGGCCCCTTGGGCCTCCCCGAGCTCCTTGGTGGCGGCAAAGACCCGGACATTGATCGGAATCCCCGGGAATTTCCGTTTGACCAGGTCCGCGGCCGCCCGGAGCAGGTCCTTGGCGTTGTCGCCGGCCAAATCCGTCCCCCCCTTGGAGGATCCGAAAAGAACGCTGGAGTCCAAGCTGACATGCAGGCCGGAGTCTTCCTGATGGACGATGCCCCGAAACAGGAGCGGTTTGCCCACGCTCGTGCGCTGGGAGCCGCCGGGCTCGGTGAAGGCGTAGACCGCGGAATATGACCGGCCGGCCGTGATCCACTCCCCTTGATCGTTCTGGCCGCTCCAGAGCAGTTCGGCGGGCGGGTCATCGGAGCCCTGCCATTGATGGAAGACCCGGCCTTCCTCGTCGGCGATGGTGAGGTTCCAACCGTAGCTGTCGGCCTCCTTGGAATCGAGCTTGCGCTGAAGCACCTCGTTGAGCTGGTCCTTGGGCCGGAAAACGATTCCGGGCTTTGGGCTGAAGGTGCTCCGCCAGGGCTGGATGGCCCGCTCATTGCGGAGCAGTTCCGGGTGGGTGCGCCGCCAGGAAACCGTCAGAGGGGAAACCGCCAACAGCAGGGCCTCGTCGGGCTTCAAGGACGGCCGGATGGACTCGTAGGGATCGATCTCGATCTGGAGCGGCGGCTTGGCGACCCGGACTTTCGAGGAGGAATCCTCCCCCTTGATGACCACTTCGGTGGGAAGCCCGCTCTCCCCGCTTCCGGTTTTCACCCCGCTTCCTGTGGTGGAGGGAACGCCCTCCTCCAAGGAGGGCGCGGGCGCGGCGGGAGCGGGGGGCGGCGGAGCCTCGCCGTCGGGGGCGGGAACCGTGGGCGAACCCATGCCGGGAAGCCCTCCCGGCGCCTGCCAGGGGGGCGTCGGAGCGGCCTCCCCCTCCTTGCCGGCTTCCGGCTTTTCGCCGGACTCTTCCTCGGAGGCGGAACGATCCTGGCCTCCCTTGCCCCCCAGCCACTTCGGCCAGGCGCGGGCCGAAGCCTCCAGCCCCAGGACCAGCCCCGCGATCAGAAAAAATTTCATTCTCATAATTTCACTCCAGGATGAATCGAAAGGTGATGACGCCCCATTGCCGGTCCTCGGCGGCGCCGGGGACGAAGCGCCATTTTTTCAAGGACTCCATAGCCAGGCGATCCAGGCGCCCGTAGCCGGAGGTCTGTTCCACCCGCATGCCGGGCAGAACCTCTCCCTCCCGCGAAACGGTAAAGCGAATGGCCACGGAGGCCTCCATGATCCCCTGGTCCCTGGCCCAGGCGGGAAATTCCGGGATTTCGTAGTAGGCCACCTTGCGGTTCTTGAGCGGACCCTCGATCTCGACCCCGCTTTTCGGGGTCTCGGCCAATTCCGCGCGGGCGGGCCGCCGGGCCGGCGCGGGCTCGGCGACGGGCAGTTTTTTGGCCAGAGGCGGGACGTCCTGGGGGCGCACGCGCTCAGGGGCCAACTGCAGGCCCGGATGCGGCGCAAATGTCTCCAAGCGGTCGCCCAAGCGGGCCCGTTCCGAGGGCGTGGCCTCGCGCAGGACCGCCATGGCCTGGGCCGGCGCCTTGCGCGTCGGAAATTGAGGAACCAGGGCCTCCATCCTCTTCATGTCGACGGCTTCGCGCCGCTTCTCCTCCAGCGCGATGGCCGCCGGCAGGTCCGACACCTTGCGGCGCCCGACCTCCTCCAGGCGCGGGGCCTCCAGCAGGGCGCTTTTGGACCTGCGGGAGTCGATGGGCGCGCCTTCCACCCGGGCCGCCTCGACCCGTTTTTTTCCCAGGTCGAGGGCTTCGATCTTGGGCGCCGTCTTCAGGCGCCCGCGGTCCTCCAGCTTGGGCTCCTCCAAGGGAGCGATCGGAGCCCGCCGGATTTCCGGCAGCTTGACGTCGAGCGCGGCCGGACGGACGGGAGAAATTATTTTCGGCAGGGAGGGCAGGGCCATTTTGAGGAAATCCAGGGTGCTGGGCGGCTTGACCGGGGCCTGGGAGGGCGCGGCCGCCGGACGCCGGGGTGCGGGGATGAGCAGGTCCACGTTGCCGATCACGCGCAGGGCGGGCTTGGGCACGACCCCCGGGTTGGCGATGAAAACCAGGATGGCCCCGTGCAGGACCATCGAAGAGGTCACCGAAACCGGAAGGCGCGGGATCATCGGCGCCGCGCCTCGGTCGCGATGGTCAGGCCGGCGGCCCCGGCCTCCTTGGCCCGTCCCATCAAATCCGTGAGCTTTCCATGCAGGGCCTCCTGATCGGCGCGCAGGATCACCAGCTTGGATTCGCTCATGAGGAGGCGGTATTTCAGGTCGACTTCCAGGGCGTCCAGGGAAGAATATTCCTTCTGGTCCAGAGCCAGCCGCCCGTCCTTGCCTAAGGTCACGGTCACCTTGTCGCGTTCCTCGCCCTCGCGGGTGGTGGCCTTCGGGAGCTCCACCTTGATGATCGGATCCGACATGAGCGGAGCCGTGACCATGAAGATGATCACCAGCACCAGGCAGACGTCGACCAGCGGGGTCACGTTGATCCCCGACACGATGTCGTCGTCGTCCAGGGGCGCGCCCGCCATCAGCTCCCCTCCCCCGCGGGAGCAGGCGCGGCGGCCCGCTCGTTCTGCATGATGGCCAGCTTCACGGCTCCGGCTTGGCGCGCCGTGTCCATGAGGTCGACCACCTGGCCGACCTTGTTGGCGTCGTCGGCCGAAATCATCACGAGCTTGTCCTTGCTCTTGGCCAGGGCCTGGGCGATGGCCCCGGGAAGGGCCGCGGCGTCCACGGCGACGCCGTTGAGCGACACCGTGCCGTCGGCCGTCATCTTCAAGGAGACGTTTTCGTCGGCGTCCACCTTTCCTTCCGCGGCCTTGCCTTTGGATTCCAGAACCTTGATGCCCGCGGTCAGGGCGAAGGGCGCCACCGCCATGAAGATGATGACCAGCACCAGGCACACGTCCACCAACGGAGTGACGTTGATGTCCGTGATCGGTTCTTCGGGATTGCCGCTCGAGCCGGCCATGGCCGTCCTATTTGGCTCCCAGCATCACGACCAGGCGGGTCGCCGCGACCTCCATCTCCACGCCGAGGGCCTTCACGCGCTTCATGAAATAGTTGTAGATGATGACGGCCGGGATGGCCACCAAAAGGCCGGCCGCGGTCGCGACCAGCGCCTCGGCGATGCCCTTGGCCACGACGCTGGGCCCGCCGCCGCCCGCCGCCGCCAGGTCCCGGAAGGCGCGGATGATGCCGACGACGGTTCCGAACAGGCCGATGAAGGGCGCAGTGTTGCCCAAGGTCCCGAGGACCCCGAGATTTTTCTCCAGCTTCAGGCGCTCCTCCAGCCGCTTGGTGACCAACAGATCCTCCAGGTCCTTGCGGGGGCGCGCCGCGTGGAGCAGGCCGTAATGGATCACCTGCCCGACGGCCGATTGCTGGCGGTGGCACCAGTTCTGGGCTTCCTGGACCTTGTCGGCCTCCAGGAGCTTGTGCACGTGGGCCAGGACTTCGTCGCCGTTGCCCGAGGCCTTGCGGAAATAAAGGATCCGCTCGATCATGAAGGTGATCGACAGGACCGAGCAGAAGAGCAGGATGACCAAGGTGAAGCTCTCCCGGAACATTTCAAGATATTGGATTTCGGCAAGCATGAGTTAACCTCTCCGGTTCACTGGATCTCGTCGCTGCCCATGCCGGGCAGATCCGACGTGCTGGACTTCTTCGCGGGCTTTCCGGCGGCCTTGCGCTTGGGCTTGGCCGGAGCGGCTTGCGGCTCGGGCTCGGAAGACGGCTCTTCGGTTTCCATCCCCGGAAGCGCCGCGGGGGCCGCCCTGGAAGCCTTGCCTCGGCGCGTCCGCGGCGCGGGGGCGGGCGCGGGTTGCGCGGGCGCTTCCCCGGAATCGATCATCGTCTCCCCGCGTTCCTCGGGAGGGAGGTTGCGAACCCCGGAGGCGGGAGCCTTGGGAGCCTTCGGCGCGGCCGGCTTGAGCTTGCGCAGGGCCGCGGCGCGCTGGCCCGCGGAAATGGCCACCTCTTTGGAGGCGTTGCGGGCCAGGTCGTCGTAGGCCTGGGCGGCGTGGTCGAAATCCTCGAGCTTTTCGTAAGCCTCGCCGAGCTTGACCAGGGCCTGAAGGCGGAATTGGTTATTGGCGGGCTTGAGCAGGCGCAGGCGCTCCCAAGCGGCCACCGCCTCGTCGGACCGCTTCATGGAGTGATAAATCTCCCCCAGCCGGTAGCCGGCCTCCAGAGCCGCCTCCGAATCGGCGGCCGAACCGTCGCGAATCTGCTCCAAGGTGCTCAGGGCCGCCTCGAAATCCTTCCGGTCGCGTTGGATGGAATAAATCTCCCAGAGGGCCGCCTGGGCGCCCTTGTCGGAGGCCCCGGCCGCGGCGACGTATTTGGTGTAGGCGTATTGGGCCATGTCGAGCTTGCCCAAGGTCTTGTAGCACAAGGCCAAGTTGAACTGAGCGGCCTTGTTGTACTCGGATTCGGGGTATTCCTCGGAGAGGCGGGTGTAATTGCGGACCGCGTCCTCGAGCTTCTTAAGGCCGTAATAGGAACTGGCCAGGTGAAACAGCGCCAAGGGGGTCCGCTCATCGCGGTCGTAGTTGTTCAAGAGACGCTCGAAGGCGGGAGCCGCGTCGGCGTAACGCTCCATGTTGAAAAGGCTCTCTCCCAGGTAGAACTGGGCTTTGACGAGCTCCGAGTGGTTGGTGAAATCGACGCTGAAGCGCTGGAACTCGACGGCGGCCGCCGTGAAGTCCTTGGCCTCGAAGGCCCGCCGCGCCAGGCGGAACTGGACCTCTCCGGCGATGGCGTGAGTCGGATTGGCCTTGACCACGGCCGCCAGGGCCGCCTTGTAATCGGCGCCCTTGGAGCGGTCGAACACGCCTTCCATGAGGTCCAGGGCGTCTCCCGCCTCGGGGGAATCCGGAAACTTGGAGATGAGTTCCCCGGATTCCCGCAACGCCCCCGCGTCGTCCTTGGCGTTGAAGGCGGCCTGGGCGACCCTCAATTGGGCGAAGGGGCCTTTTTGGCTCTGGGGGTAGTTGGCGATGATATCCTTGTAAGCGGCGCTGGACTCGGAATATTTTTGCGCCCGGAACAGGGTGTCGGCCACCTGGAAGACCGCTTGGGAGGTCTCCTTGGCCTTGGGGTAATCGGTTTGGAGCTTGCGCCAGGTCTCGATAGCCTGGGTGTAGAAGCGCTGGTGGTACAGGCACATCCCGGCCTTGTAGAGGGCCGTCGGGGCCTCGGGCGCCTTGGGATTCTCCTTGGCGAACTTGTCGTAGAGCTGGAAGGCTTCCTCGTAGGACTTCTGGTTGAACATGCTGTCGGCGATGCCGAGTTCGTTGAGGCCCGAGAAGGTGAAGGTGGAGGTGGCCACCGCCATCATGTCCTTGAGCTTTTGGCGCTCCTCCAGGGCGCGGCCGTCCTCTCCCCGGTAGGAATAGCACCAGGCCAGCCCGTCCTGCGCGTAAAAGGCGGCCGGCTCGTCAGGATAGACCTTGCGGACCATCTCGAAGATCACCTTGGCCTCGTCCACCTGATTCAGGGACAGGTAGGCCTCGGCGGCGTAGAGGTAGCTCAAGCTCCGCCATTTGGATTTGGAAGGGGGCAGGTGCCGGAAGATGAACTGGTAGGAGGTCAGGATGGAGTTGTACGCCTTCAGGTTGAACTGGTTCTGCAGGATGGAGAACAGGGCCTGCTCGGCGATGTCCGAGGACGGCGCCAGGTCGATGATCCGCTGGAAGGCCGCCACCGCCTCGGCGTGGCGCTTGAGGGCGATCAAGGCGTTGCCTTGGATGAGATAGACGTTTTTGGCCAGGGCGTTGGTGGGGTAGAGCGCCAAGAAATTCTGGCAGGTGTGGACCGCCTGCTGGTAGTCGCCCACCTGGACCTGGGTCCAGGCCAGCTTGTAATGCGCCAGGGGCGAGATCTTGACCGTTTCGGGATACTGGGTGATGACCTGGGTGTAGGCGAAGAGGGCGTCCCGGACCTGGTCGGCGATCAGATGGGACTCGGCGATGAAATATTGGGCCAACGGGGCGAAGAAATCCTTGGGATAGCGGTCCAGCACCGACTGGAAATTGGCCCGGGCCTCGACGAAATCCTTCTTCTGAAAATGCGAGGAGCCGATGCGAAACAACGCCGACACGCGCAGGGGGCTCTCGGGATAAAGGGCCAGGAACCGCTGGTACTTGGAGATGGCGCCGGAGAAATCCTCGGCCAGGAAGAACGAGTCCCCGATGAAGAACTGCGCCTCCTCCTTGAGGTCCGACTGCGGGTAATCCCGGATCATGTTCTCGAAGGCGGCCGCGGCCAGAAACGCCCGCTTGGAAAGAAGATAGGTCTTGCCGAGATAGAACTGGGCTTCGGCGGTCTTCACGCGCTTCAAGGTCTTCTCGGCGTTGACGTAATCCCCTTTGTGCAGGGCCACGATGCCCTGGGCGTAGAGGACGGCGGGCTCCTTGAGGAAGCTGGGATAAGTCTCGCCCAATAAAAAGAGATTGGCCTCGGCCTGGCTGAACTGCTCCAGGGCCAGGTCGGAATAGACGATGCCCAGCAGGGCCTCCGGAACGATGTAGGACTTGGGATAATCCTTCTCGACGCGCCGGAACTCCTCCACGGCCTGGCCCCAGTCCTTCTCGTTGTAGGCCACCTCACCCAGGCGGTATTGGGCCGTGGGCTCCAGGCCGTCGTCGCCCGCCTTCTCGATGCAACGCTCGAAGGCCTTGCGCGCGTTCTCCAGGGAGGAGATCGCCGCGGGATTCTTGGGCGCTAAAAGGCGGGCGCTGGAAGACTTCTTGGCGGAGGCCTCCGCCTTGAGAATCTCCAGAGCGTGGAGCATGGCGGCGTCACCGGCCAGAAATTCCGCGTCGGCGGCGCGGGGGCTTTCGGGGAACTGCTTGAGAAAATTCTCGAAGGAGCGGACGATGGCGAGCTTGTCGCGGCCGACATCCTGGAACAGGACGCTGGCCGAGTTGAAGGCCTCATCCTCCTCTTTATTTCGAGTCTCGACCTTTTTTGAACCGAAAAAGGCCGCTTCTGTCATGGCCGGGATCAGAATGAGCCCGGCCATGAGAAATATCTTTATCATGCCCATTTCGGCCCCGTTATTTTCCGGTCTCTTTCGTCCCCGATTTTTTCCAGGAAATCTTTTTCCGTCAGGCCTTTGAACTGCCGCCCGTCCCGGAGCCGGATGGCCAAAGTCCCGCTTTCCACGTCTTTCGGACCAAGGACCACCATGTACGGAATCTTCTCCAGAGTCGCTTCGCGAATCTTATGCCCCACGGAATTGACCGACAAATCCGCCTCCACCCTCCATCCCGCCGCCGCCATGCGCTCCTGAAGCTCGCGGGCGGGCTTTTCTTGGGCGTCCGTCAGCGTGAGGATTCTGACCTGGACCGGCGCCAGCCAAAGCGGAAAATTCCCGGCGTAATGCTCCAGGAGAATCCCGAAGAATCGTTCCACGGACCCGTACAGGGCCCGGTGGACCATCAAGGGGCGGTGGCGCGCGCCGTCGGCCCCGACGTATTCCAGGGCGAACTTCTGGGGCAGGTTGAAATCGAATTGGACGGTGGACAACTGCCAGGAACGGCCGATGGCGTCGATGAGCTTGACGTCGATCTTGGGGCCGTAGAACGCCGCCTCTCCCGCGATGAGGGTGTAGGGCAGACCGCGCCGCTTAAGCACCGCCTCAAGAGCCCCTTGGGCGGCCTCCCAGTCCTTGGCCTCCCCGGAGTAGTCCCCCCTCTTGGCGGGGTCCCAGGTGGAGACCTCCATGACGTAGCGCTCGAAGCCGTAGGTCTCGAACACCTTGAGGGCGAAATCGACACAGCCCTCGACCTCGGCCTCGATGGTTTCAGGGGTGCAGAAAATGTGCGCGTCGTCCTGGGTGAACCCGCGGACCCGGAGCAGGCCGTGGAGCACGCCGGAACGCTCGTAGCGGTAGACCGTGCCCAGCTCGGCAAAACGCAGGGGCAGGTCCCGGTAGCTCCTCAGCTGGGATTGATAGATCAGGATGTGGAACGGACAGTTCATCGGCTTGAGCTGATAATCCGCTTTCTCGACTTCCAGCTCCCCGAACATGTTGTCCTTGTAGAAACTCCGGTGGCCGGAGGTTTCCCAAAGGTTCACCTGCGCGATGTGCGGGGTGTAGACCATCTGATAGCCCCGCCGCAGGGCCTCCGCGCGCAGCCAGTCTTCCATGATCAGGCGCATGCGCCCGCCCTTGGGGTGCCAGAAGATCAGGCCCGGGCCGGCCAGGTCCTGGATGCTGAACAGGTCCAGGGCGGGGCCCAGCTTGCGGTGGTCGCGAAGCTTGGCCTCTTCGAGCATCTTGAGATGGGCGTCGAGCTGGTCCTTCTGGAAAAAGGCGGTCCCGTAGACGCGCTGGAGCATGGGGTTCTTCTCGTCCCCGCGCCAATAGGCGCCGGCCACGCTCAGGAGCTTGAAATGACGGATGGCCTTGGTGTTCTCGCAATGCCCGCCGCGGCAGAGATCGGTGAAGGTGGAGTGGGTGTAATGGGTGATTGTCTGGTCCTTAACCCCTTCCAGGATCTCAAGCTTGTACTTCTCCTTGCGGCCCTCCCAGTAGGCCTTGGACTGCTCGTAGGTAACTTCTTGGCCGGAAAAGGGGTGGTTGCCTTCGGCGATCTGCCGCATCCGCTTCTCGATCTTGGGCAGGTCCTCCAAGGTGAAATGGTGGGGGCCGTCGAAGTCGTAGTAAAAGCCGTTTTCGATGGCCGGGCCGATGGTGATGAGGGTCCCCGGGAAGAGCTCCTGGACCGCCTGGGCCATGACGTGGGCGCAGGAATGGCGGAGGGCGTCGAGGTCGGCTTGGGTACGAACGGGAATGGAAGAAGCGGAAGAAGCCAAATCTATGCCCCCCCGGCTACTTGCCCCCCCGTGGGGGGGTCAAGTGAAATGGTGCCCAGTATAGGATTTGAACCTATGACCTTTCCCATGTCAAGGGAACGCGCTACCACTGCGCCAACTGGGCTTTTGGCTTCCCGGGGCAGGGCCCCGGCTCGCGTCCTGTGAAGCACTTCGGACAAGATACAAAACTCGGCGGGTGTATTCAACAACCGAAGTTTACCGGGATTAAGTTACAAAATCAAGGCTAAAACCCCGGTGCCGGTGGTTGACTTGCTTGCTTTGCTTGCCTTGCGGACAAAATGGAGGAGATTCATCGCGCGGGACGCCGTGCCCGCCATCTACGGCAGCAAGTCCGGCGGTTAAGGAACTCGGCCCCGGGGCGAATTCGGGCAGGTATTGACATGACAATACTTATCTGTTACAGTATTTACTGAGAGGAGGCGGCCATGGCCCTTAAAGCTTTTACAACGAAACTGGACGAAAAAACGGTAAAGGCGCTCAAGGCAGTTTCGGAGCGGACCCGCATTCCCCAGTCCGAACTCGTGCGCGAAGGCGTGGAGTTGGCCTTGCGGCGCCACGCCGAGGACATCGTTTCCCCTCAATTGAGGCAGGACATCGAGGACCTCCTGAAAGAAGATAAGGGCCTGCTTCAGCGTCTTGCCAAGGCGTGAAGTACCTTTATCCCAACCAGATCCTCTTTCTCCATTCCCGGGTCATCGAATCGTCCGGGGGCTCCCAGGGCGTGCGGGACATGGGATTGCTGGAGTCCGCCGTTTACCGCCCGCAGGCGTCCTTCGGCGGCGGCGATCTTTATCCGGACGTTTTTTCCAAAGCGGCGGCCCTGGGGCATTCCATCCTCAAGAATCATCCCTTCGTGGACGGCAATAAGCGCACGGGCTTGGAGGCCATGCGCCTGATGCTTCGGATCAACGGCAGGGACCTTCGGGCGGGGGAGGATGAGAAGTTCGAGTTCGTCATGAAGATATCGGCCGGCCGTGATATCGACGAACGGGACATCGCGCAATGGCTGCAGCGCCATAGCCGGAAACACCCTTAAGTTCGCCGGCTAAGATATGTAGTTGCTCCTGGAAAAGTGGCTCAAAACCAAACTCAAAGGCCGCGGCCCTGGTCGGCCGGAAGGCACCATACGCCGGGGATGACCAGCGGCGGCTTTAAGTCTACTCCTCACCGAGCCGCCTGGTCAATCCAATGGTTCGGCCGAGGACAGGTTCTTGCACAGTCACGGCAGACGGGAGGGGTGTCATTGCGTTCCCCTATATCCCGGAGCGTTCTATATCGTGTAAAATCCTCTTGCTAGGATTTTGTAGGAAGTGCGCAGGTATATGCGGTGCCGCAAGAGCCGATTCCGTTGTCAGCCAGTTGCGAAAATCGTCTAACACCGGTAGAATTTGACGCGGCAATAAAGAAGCCCTCCAGCAATGGAGGGCTTCTTTGCGTTTCAGCGAGTCTCAATCGAAATGGGCCTCGATTTCAGGGGGGCGTCAGGGCCGCTCCGAGGCGTGACCCGCAGACTTAGATGGATTTTGTTGCGGGGGCTATGAGCCATGCCGCTGTATGCGCTAGTCCCTCTTTG
The DNA here is from genome assembly GCA_964358485.1 of uncultured Elusimicrobia bacterium. GTDB lineage: Bacteria > Elusimicrobiota > Elusimicrobia > UBA1565 > UBA9628 > CAYHPY01. Next base: position 20,322 of record CAYHPY010000037.1, on the reverse strand, counting down.
GTTCGATGAACTGCGGCGTTTGCTCGTTGTTGTACTGCTTCCGCGCGATACGCTCCACCTGAGGCTTGACGTAGCCGTGGAGGTCCGCGATCTTGAGCGAACCGTCTCGCATGACAACATCCTCGTCCTTTATGCCCTTCAGCATGAAATAAGTGAACAAGCCGTGGCCTTTCTCATCATAGGTCGAACTCGTCTGGTCGCCGGAGGATGCGGACAGTACGGTCATGTTCTTCGGCAGCGCCGTATTGCGCGGGAGGTTTATGACCAGCGGCCGGGAACCCTTGGCAATCACCGACCTGCCGCCTGCGCCGGAAAAGCAGGAATCGAGTACGACAATGATTTCTTTGGCAGGGAGCTTCCCGAGGGCCGCATACATCCTCTTAAGCGAGTAGCCGGTCTCATCGATGAACGACGGATCGCCGTCGTAGGGCACGAGATACGCATCGCCTGTTGTTGGATTGGGCGCGCCATGACCGGAAAAATATACGAACACGGTGCTGTTCGGCTCGATGTTATTCGGCAGCCATTTTTCAAAATATTTAACCAGGTCGACATTCGATGCATGGGCGTTCAAAAGCGTAATGACGTTTTCCTCCAGATAGCCCATCACCTTCGTGAGATATCCGGTCATTGTCTTCGCATCAGCTGCTGCATAATCAGCCTTTGGGAGTTTCTGGCGATAATCTTCAATTCCAATGACTATGGCATAGGAGTTTTTGTTCGGCTTCGCTTTTGTCGCAGGCATCTCGTCGACATCGGATATGACGGCGATGGAAGGATGTGCGTTTTCTGGAAGCCGCGCCGGGATCTTCTGCTGTTCGAATTTCTGGAGCAATGCCAGGCCTTCTTTGCCGCCTGTCCCTTTTATGCTGCCATCTGCCAATCCTTTGAGAACTTGGCTCGCATTATCGGCATCAGCCCCTCTTTCAAGTAAAAATTTCACGCTCTTCACATTGCCGTGATATGCAGCTATTGCCAGAGCGGACCCGAAGGTCTTGTTTGCTCTGACATCGATGTCAGCGCCTGCATCGAGAAGGAGGCTTATTGCCTCTGTGCAACCGGAGCTTGCAGCCAGATGCAAAGGTCTCAACCCTCCACCGCTGTATCCATACCCTGTGTAACCTGTTGCATTATTTATATCGGCACCTTTGCTTATTAAATACTTCACCGCCTCAATACGGCAGTGGTACGCAGCGAAGCCTAAGGGTGGTCCCGCGATAGCGCCTCCTGTGGGGTTTTCATTTATGTTTGCCCCCTGATCAAGCAGTTTCTGGATGGCAGCGATGTCGCCTTCTTTTGCAGCCTGCGTCAATCCCGTCCTGCACCCAGCCAGCGCCAGGCCCACAAACAGGATGCGGATTGCGCTGATCGAAGAAGCAAAATCACGCCTTTTCACGAACTGCCTCCATAACGCAAAACCTAAGGCCCGTCTTTTCATGATCCTCGCATTCCGAGTGCTTCTTCGTCTTGGGGCTTAACATCGCTCTCACGTCGTCAATGTATCTCATCCGGTACCACCCTACCAAAGGGAAGATCGATCCGCCAGCGTTAACTCTGGCCTTGTTTCGCGGTCATTCCCCTTTGGACTCCTGGCCGGATGTGTTGGGCGCCGGGCCCCCGCGGCCGCAACGACGTCTTCTCGGAAGCCGGGCCAATCCGAGCTGGAATCAAAAGATTCTGCTCGCATTCTACGGGTTGGTATTGAGCACGGAGTTTGGAAAAGGACCCCATTCTGGAGGGCGGGGCTAAACATTAGGAGATTCTAGCCCGCTTTTCCGAAGTCCGCTCCCCATCCCGCCAGTGTAACCCCCGTTTCCCCTTCCCGTCAAGCTCCAAATAACCCGCCGCCCTTTCCCCAATCCCCATTTTTCCAAATGCGCCCGGCTTCGCCAGGCCGCCCCGGCCGTCCCGGGGCGCACGCCCCCCTTCCAACGGCAAAATGGAACAAAAAGCCCCTCTCACTCGTATTAATGGGGAGAGGGGTGGAAAAATGACCAATTCCGCTGTATACTGTATTATGCTTAAAAATCACCGAACCCAGCTTTACCTCGATGAGGCCCGCTACCAATTTCTCGCGCAGTGGGCCCGCAAGCGCGGCGGCAGCATCGCCCAGGCGGTCAGGGACTTGATCGATGAGAAGATGAAGCCCCCCAAGGGTCAGCCCAGGAAAAAGGACTCAATCTGGAAGCTGGTCGGCCTGGGCGCAGGGGACGGCGCGGCGGTGGCCGAGAACCACAAAGATTACCTTTACGGCAAATGAGGCAAATCTTCGTCGATACCAGCGCGTTCTACGCCATGGCGGACAGGAAAGACCCTGCCCACCCACAAGCCCTCAACTTCTTGGCGGAAAACGACCTCCCGCTACTCACGACAAATTATGTCTTCGCCGAAACCGTGTCTTTGCTCACCAAACGCCTGGGGAAGTCCGTCGCCCTCCGATTCGGTGAAAACCTGCGCGCCAACGATTCGGTTCGCGTGTTTTCCCTGACCCCGGAGTACGAGGAGGCCGCCTGGAAGGAGTTTCGGCGCTACAAAGACAAGGATTTTGACTTCGTCGACTCGTCCAGCTTCGCCGTCATGGAGCGCCAGGGGATCGACACGGCCTTCTCTTTCGACCGGCACTTCCGGCAGAGGGGATTTGAGTTGAGGCCCTAAGCCCCGCCCCGGGGAAGTATCCTGGCCGGAGCCAGTCCCTGTCGGTCCTGACTTCCGAGCGGCGGGCGCAAGTCAAGCAAAGCAAGTAAGTCAACCACCGGCACCAAAGGTTAGCGGAAGCTTGCTTTGAGCGCCTCGGCTTCCTGGGGGGTCAGACCGAGCTTCTGCTTGACCGGGGAGCCGTGCTTGGCGATGGACGGGTCGGCCTCTTCATAAGAGGGCACCCCTTCCTTCACATAGAAAACCCCGATGGGGAGCTTTTCCTCCTCCAGCGCGGCCGTCATCGCGGCGCCAAAGTTCTTGGGGTCGTGGCCCTTGTCCTCGAGCTTGTAAACCTTGGACTTGAACCACGGGTAGGTGTTGATCTTGTTGTAGGTCACGCACGGGCTGAAGCAATCCACGAAGGAGAAGCCCTTGTGCTGGATGGCCTTGGCGAAAACCTCCGTCATGTGGGCGATCTCGCCGGAGAAGGTCCGCGCCACGAAGGTGGCCCCGGAGACCAGCGCCAGGGTCATCGGGTTTAAGGGATGCTCGATGTTTCCCTCGGGCGTGGACTTGGTCTTGGTCCCGATCATGGTCGTGGGCGAGGTCTGGCCGGTGGTCAGGCCGTAGATCTGGTTGTCCATGGCCAGGTAGGTGATGTCGATGTTGCGGCGCATGTTGTGGATGAAATGCCCCAGGCCGATGCCGAAGCCGTCTCCGTCGCCGCCGGCCACCACCACGGTCAGGTCCGGGTTGGCCAGCTTGGCGCCGGTGGCCACGGGGTTGGAGCGCCCATGCAGGCTGTGGATGCCGTAGGTGCGAAAGAACCCGGGCAAGTTGGAGGAACAGCCGATTCCCGAAACGCACAGGATGTCCTTATTGGGGATGCCCAGGTTGGCGCAGGCTTTCTGGAGGGCGTTCAAGACGCCGAAGTCGCCGCAGGAGGGGCACCAATCGGGCTTGATCTCGGACTTGTAGTCCTCGGCCTTGCCGATCTTGCGCTCCGAAAGCGGAGTCTTGGTGGGAATCGGGAACATCGTGGTCGTCTTCACCGCGTCAGCCATGGAGGGCCTCCTCGATCCGCTGGATCACCGAGCCGGGGTAGAAGGGCTCCCCGTCGTACTTGAGCATCTGGTTCTTGGCCGGGATTTCAAAGCCGGTCTCCATCCGGATGAGGCGGCAGAGCTGGCCGGTGAAATTGGCCTCCAGGGCCAGGATTTTCTTGGCCCCGCGCAAGGACTCCAGGACCTCCTTGCTTTGGAAAGGATGAAGGTTGCGCACCGGCAGGATGTTGATCCGCTTGGCGCCGCCCTTGTTGAAATGCCGCATGGCGTGGCGCAGGATGTGGATGGTCGAGCCCCAGCCCAACAGGGTGAGGTCGGCGCCCGCCGGTCCCTCGATGAGGGTGGGCTTCAAATCCTTCACCGCGAATTCCATCTTGCGCATGCGCTTGTTCATCATTTTAATGCGCTTGAGGGGGTCGGTGTGCACGTCCGAGATGAGGTTGCTGTGCTCGTCGTGCTCGTCGGAGGCCGCGACGTGCATGAGGCCTTCCTGCCCCGGGACCGCCCGCGGAGAGACCCCGTTGGGCGTGTCGATGTACCGGGCATGGTAGCCGACCCCGCCGTTGTTCTGACCGGGAACGGCCCAGACCCCGCGGTCGATGTTCGGGCTCAGGTCCAAATCCTCCACGGTCTCGGTGTGTTCGGAGAGCAGGAGGTCCGACATGATGACCACGGGAACCTGGTAGCGGTCCGCGAGGTTGAAGGCTTCGATCGTCGAGTAAAACGCGTCCTCGATCGAGTTGGGAGACAGGACGATTTTCGGATAATCCCCTTGGCCCGCGCCCAGGACCTGGAACAGGTCCCCCTGCTCGGTCTTGGTGGGAAGGCCCGTGGAGGGCCCGCCGCGCTGGACCTCGACGACCACGCAGGGCGCTTCCACCATGGCGGCCAGGCCCAGAGCCTCGGTCATCAGGGCGAAGCCTCCGCCGGCGGTGGCGGTCATGGAACGCGCGCCCGCGACGGCGGCGCCCACGATCATGTTCATCGCCGCCAGCTCGTCCTCGGCCTGCTTGAAGACCATCCCCAGTTTGGAGGCCCGGGGGGTCAGCCAGTGCATGACGGAGGAGGCCGGGGTCATCGGATACCCCGCGAAGAATTTGCAGCCCGCGGCCGCGGCGCCCAGGGCGAAAGCCTGGTTGCCGGTCATTACCATATGCCGGCGGTCGGAGGCCGGCAGTCGAATGTCCATGTCGGGGAAGTTCTTTTCCGCGTATTCGTATCCCGCCCGGGCCGCGGAGACGTTGGAAGCGACAACCTCGGCCGTCTTCTTTTTAAAGGTTTCCTTTAGGAGCTCTTCGAGGACCGAAAATTCCAGGCCGGAAAATTTCACCGCGGCCCCCAGGGCCACGGTATTCTGCATCAAGGGATTGGGGGCCAGCTTCATGCACGGCAGGCCCAAGGCTTTGCAGCCGGGGCGAAGGGCCGACTCGTCGAGCTTGAGCCGGTCGGAGTTGAAGAGCACCCCGCGGACCGCGTCCTTGGCCTCCCGCTGGATGGTATCCTGATTGAGGGCGATGAGGATGTCGCAATCGTCGGTCTGCGTATAGACCTTTTCCGCCCCGACCTGGAGCTGGAACAGGACGTGCCCGCCGCGGATGAGGGATTGGTAGCAGTTGTAGGCGTAGGCGTGCAGGCCCGAGCGCGCGCACAGGCGGACGAAAGTCTCGCCGACGGAGGCGATTCCCTCGCCGGCCGCGCCGCCGACCCACAGGCTCATCGTCGTCTTAGGCATAAAATTTTCTCCTCCGGGGCCACAGGCTAGCAAAAGCGCGCGGCTTTGACAACGCCGCCATTTTCGAGAATCGCTATTTTCGGGGATGGCGGGCGGTGATGGTCGAGCGCATACCTCCCCGTTGGGTGAAAGCGCCTTCGACCACGCACCAGACGGGCTTGACCGCGGCCACGACGTCGTCGAGGATCCGGTTGACCGCGTTTTCGTAGAAGATCCCCATGTTGCGGTAGCCGAGCATGTAGTACTTGAAGGATTTGAGTTCCAGGCAGAGCTTATTGGGTATGTAGCGGACCGTCACCGTGCCGAAATCCGGGAGCTTGGTCTTCGGGCAGACCGAGGTGTATTCGGGGATCTCGATCTTGATCTCGTAGCCCCGGTACTGATTCGGCCAGGTCTCGATGGGCGGCAAAGGGGCGTCGGCTCCGCAAAGCGCCAGCTCGGGGACATAGCCGTAAACGGTTTTATCGCGTTTCGCCATAGGGGCGATTATACCGTTTTCCCGCGCCGCAATCGAAGGGAGTTGAGCGCCACGGAGATCGAGCTCAAGGCCATGGCCGCCCCCGCGTAGTGCGGCTTGAGCAGGATTTTAAAAAACGGATAGAGGGCTCCGGCGGCCACGGGAATGAGGACGATATTGTAGGCGAACGCCCAAAACAAGTTCTGCCGGATCACCCGACGCACCCGGCGGCTGAGCTCGATGGCCTCGGCCAGGACCGTCAGGTCCGGGTTCATCAAGGTCAAATCCGAGGCCTCGACGGCCACGTCGGTCCCCGCGGCCAGGGACACGCCCACGTCCGCGCGGCTCAGGGCCGGGGCGTCGTTGAAGCCCTCTCCCACCATGGCCACTTTTTTCCCTTCGGCCTTCAGGCGGGCCACGATCTTTTCCTTTTCCTCGGGAAGAACCTCGGCGAAAACGGTTCCGATCCCGGCCCGCTCGGCCACGTCGTAAGCCGCCGCGTTTCGGTCCCCCGAGACCAGCATCACCTCCAGCCCCAGGGCCTTCAAGGCGTCCACCGCGCGCCGCGCCGTTGGCCGCAGGGGATCGGTCAGGACCAGGGCGCCCAGAAACCTTCCGTCGGCCGCCACTCCGGTGATCGAGCCCGTTTTCAGTTGGAAGGCCTGAGCCCGCTCGGTGGGCGGCGAGATTCCCCGCTCCTTGAGCCAGGGAAGGCTTCCCACCAGAACCTCGCGGCCCGCGATGCGCGCCGCCACGCCCCGCCCGGGGTGGGCCTCGAAGGATTCCACCGGAAGGGCTCGAGTCCCCAGTTCCCGGGCCCGCCGGACCAGGGCCTTGGCCAGGGGATGCTCGGAACGCTCCGACGCGGCTAGGGCCAGGCTCCAAACTTCCTCCGAGGACCCGTCCAGAAGGATCTGATCGGTGACCTCGGGCCGTCCCTCGGTCAAAGTTCCCGTCTTGTCGAAGAGAATGATGTCCAGGGAGCCGACCTGATCGAGGACCTCGGCGTTGCGGATGAAGATTCCGCGCTCGGCGGCGCGTCCGATCCCCGCGATGAGGGCCAACGGCGTGGCCAGCCCCAACGCGCAGGGGCACGACACGGCCAGCACGGAGACGAACACCGTCAGGGCGTTGAGCGCCCGCGGGTCGGGTCCGTGCAAGGCCCAGAGCACGGAACTGGAGGCCGCCGCCAGGATCACGAAGGGCACGAAGGCTCCGGCCACCTTGTCCACATGCCGCTGGATGGCGGGCTTGGACGCCTGGCTTGCGCGGACGGCCTCCACGATCCGGGCCAAGGCCGATTCCGGGGCCGCGCGGGTGGCGCGGACCTCCAGGGAACCGGTCTTGTTCATCGTCCCGCCCCACACCTGGCTGCCCGGGGCTTTCTCCACGGGAAGGCTTTCGCCGGTCAGGAGGGATTCATCCACCGTGGAGGACCCGCCCTCGACCAGGCCGTCCAGCCCGACCTGGTCCCCCGGCAGAACCCGGAAAAGGTCCCCGGCCGAAAGCTCCGAGACGGGAACGAGGGTTTCGGCCCCGTCGCGGATCACGCGTACGGTCTTGGGGGAGCGCCTCATCATCTTGGCCACCGCGTCGCTGGCCCGCCCGCGCGTCCGGGCCTCCAGCCAGCGCCCCAAGGTGACAAATCCGATCAGGCCCGCCACCGCGTCCCATTGGGGCTTGCGGGCCGCGGCCGGGAGAAGGTCCCCGAAAAAAACCGCCGCCGCGCTGAAGAGAAACGCCGCCCAGGTGCTCAGGCTCACCAAGGTGTCCATGTCCGCCGCCCGCCGGCGGATGCTGCGGGCCATCCCGGCGTGGAAATGCCAGCCCGCCCAAATCTGGATGGGCAGGGCCAGCAGCAGGGCGGTGTAGGGCGAAATCTCGAGCCAGTCCGCGGCCATCAGCGGCGCCCCGAGGACGGCGGCGGCGATCCAGCGCCGGAGAAGAACCGTCTGCTCCCGCCGCCGGGCCTGCAGTCCCAACTCCTCGGCCTGGACGCGCCCGACCCCCTCGGCCAAGACCTTGTACCCGGCGCGCTCAACGGCCCGGCTCAGGATCCCGAGGTCGGTCAAATCGGGGCCGAATTCAACGGTGGCCGTCCGGCTGGCGAGGTCCACGCTCGCTGCGGTCACGCCCTTGACCGCGGCCAGCGCGCCTTCCACGCGGGCCACGCAGGAGGCGCAGTGCAGTCCCTCCAGGGGCAGGACCGCGGTCCGCTCGTCGCCGCTTAGAGGCTTTTTCGCCAATCCCGCTCCAGTTCTTCCATGTTCCGCCAATTGCCCGGGAAGCCCGCGGCCATGGCCTCGTCGAAGCTCTTTCCGGATTTCAACGCCGCCAAGAATTGGGAAAAGCCCAGGCGTCCGCCGCGCTCGATCATGTGCCGGACCACGCTTTCGGCCTGCGCGTACCAGGCGCTCACCGAGTACTCGCGCTCCGTGGCGGGCGCGAAACGCGCCAAGCGCTCGAAGGGCATGGGGGACTGGGCCACCGCCCCGCGCACCGGACCGAACAGGTCGCGCCCGCCGGAGGTTTCGGCGAAGGCGGCCGCCTCCTCATAAACGGCCAACCCCTCGTTGACCCAACGCTCCTCCTCCCGGTCGCGGCCCATGTACTCATGATAGATCAGATGGCTCATCTCATGGATGAGCGTTCCGACCAAGCCCGGGCCCTCATAGGAGCAGATGGCGTTGCCCAAAGTCGCCCCGGCCGACCAGGAGGGTTGTCGGGTCTTGGTCCGGTACTCCTCGGCGTCGGCATAGACGACGATTTGGTAGAGCCCCGCGGGACGGAAGGAATAGAGGTTGGTGTCGAGCATGATCCGGGCGTAGGCTTTTTCCGCGACCTCCGAAATCCTCTGGGCCTTGTCGCCCCCATAGGCCCGGACCTGGAAATGAAGGCTTTCGATTTGGGAGGCCCCCGCGTCCAACGCAAGAAAGGGCGCGTCCGTGATGCCGGGGCCGCGAACCTCCGCCGGCAACGGTCCGGTGTAGGGCACGCAGGCTCCGAAAGCGCACGCCAGAAGGAGGGCGGCCATGAACTTCATCGTGGGATTGTACAAAACTGGTAGAATCCCTCCGAAATGAAGATTCCCCAGGCCGGCGACACGGTCGTCGTCGACATCGAAAGAATCGCCCCCGAGGGACAGGGGCTCGGCCGGGTCCAAGGCGGGGGCGCCGTCGTCTTCGTGCCCTACACCGTTCCCGGCGACAAGGTCCAAGCCCTGCTCCTAAAATCCTCCTCCACCTTCGCTCAGGGCCGGCTGACCCGTCTGCTCGCCTCCGGTCCCGACCGGTTGGAACCGGCCTGCCCGGTGCACTTTCGGGCCGATCGCCCGTCGACCCCTTTCTGCGGGGGTTGCGAATGGCAACAGCTTTCCTACGAGGGCCAATTGCGCAACAAGCGCGAGATGGTCCTGGATTGCCTGCGCCGCATCGCCAAGATTCCCCAGCCGCCGGTCGAACCCGTCCTGGCCTCCCCCCTGCCCTGGGGTTACCGGAACAAGGTCCAGATTCCCTTCGCCCCCGCCCGGGAGCCCGGCGGGCGCCCTTCGGCCGGATTCTACGGCCCCGGGTCCCGCAAAGTGGTGGACCAGGACGCCTGCCCGGTCCAGCCCGAGCTCTCGGTCCGGATCTCGTCGGCGGTCAAGGACTTGGCCGCCAAACTCCGCTGGCCCATCTACGACAACGAAACCAAGCGCGGCTGGCTGCGCCACCTCTTCATCCGAACCAACTCCTCCGGGAAGGCCCTGGTCGCGCTCATTACCAAGACCCCGGAATTCCGCCGCGAGCAGGAGGCGGAGTTCGTCGCCTCGTTGACCGCGGCGTTTCCGGAAATCACCTCGCTTTACCACAACGCCCAACCCGACCAATCCAACGTGGTGGTGGGACAGGTTTGGCGCAAGCTCTGGGGCGCCAAGGGCTTGGAGGAAAAAATCGGGCCTTATTCCTTCGCGGCCTCACCCGGGGCCTTTCTTCAGGTCAACACCGGAGCCGCCGAAATTCTATACGCCCAAGCCTTGAAATTCCTCAAGCGCGCGGAGGCGCCCTGGGATTTGGCGGTGGACCTGTACTGCGGCGTGGGCACCCTGACGGTCTGGATCTCGAAGGCGGCGACGAAAGTCGTGGGAATCGAGGAAAACCGGGAGGCGGTCAAGGACGCCTGGGAAAACGCCAAACGAAACAAGGTCCAAAACGCCCGTTTTATCGCGGCCCGGGCCGAAGCCGGACTTCCCAAGTTGCTGGGGGAATCCGACCGCTCCTGCGCCGTTTTGGTGGACCCACCGAGGGCAGGCCTGGGAACTCCCGTTTTAAGGGCTTTAACGGCTCACCAGGTGCGCAGAATCGTCTATGTTTCCTGCGATCCGGCCACTTTCAGCCGGGATGCGGGCTATTTGCTCAAATCCGGTTTCCAACTGAAAACAGTTCAACCTGTCGACCTTTTTCCCCAAACTTCCCACGTGGAATTGGCCGCTTTACTGGATAGGCCTTAAGGCCTATTTCAAATTAGGCCCTTGGTCGCTTGTTCCCGCACGGTCCCCGGTGTACCCTATTAGCATGAACCAAGATATCAAGCAGGGAGCCAAGATGAACAAGCAGGGATTGATCGCCGTGATTTCCGCCTTCCTCGCCGCCACCGCCGTCGTCAACGCGGGCGCGCAGACCGCGGTCCCCACCCCGCGCCCCACGCCGACTCCCGCCCCGGCCCAGAAGGCGCCGGAACTTCCCAAGTGGACCCCCGTCGCGGAAGGCTGGGGCGCCTGGAACGAATTGAGCTTCCGGGATGAAAACGGCAACGGCCGCTCCCTCTGGTGCCACTGGCGCGAGTGCGGCGTCAACGCCAAGAACGGCAAGGCCAAGCTTTATTCCTTAAAGACCGTGGGCTATGAGCCGATCCCGGGCGAAAAGTACGCCCAGGTGACGGTCATGACCTCGGAGCTCACTGCCTACGCGATCGTGGTGGATGGAAAAAAGACCACCGTGGTCCGCGAGGGAACGAAGCTGGCGGCCTCCCCCTACTTCCAATCCCACCTCACCGCCACCGGCAGCAAGATCAAGGTTTATCCTCCCACCAAAATGGCCGATGACGGAGCGGAAGCCCGCAAGAAGGCGGAGGAAGCGGCCCGCCAGAAGAAGGCGGCCGAGGAAGCCAAGAAAAAGAAGGACGCCGAGGAGGCCCGCAAGAAGCAGCAGGCCGAAGAAGCCCGCAAAAAGAAGGCCGACCAAGAGGCTGCCGCCAAGAAGAAGGCCGACGAAGAGGCCGCCGCCAAGAAGAAGGCCGATGAAGAGGCCGCCGCCAAGAAGCCCACCCCGGTGGTCCCGGTCGAAGGCGAGAAGCCCGGCGCCAACAAGCCCGGAAACACCAAGGACAAGCTTGAAGAAGTCGCCGGCACGACCCCCGACAAAGCGGGCCAGGTCATCGACGGCAAGGGACCGGGCAAGGGTTCGGACCCCGTGGTCGTCGGCGGCGATAACTCCGGCAAGGGCGCCGCCAAGCCCGAGGTTCAGCCGCAGAAAGGCATGAAGGTCTCCCCCCCGCCGCCGCTGGGCGTCGACACCGCCAAGCCCGAGGCCGCCAAGGTGGACGACTCCCACAAGACCCAGGACACCATCAACATCCTCAAGCACATGGCGGTCTGGGGAATCATGGGCGCGGTGATCGGTTTCGCCCTCGGCCCGGTGGGTTGGGGCCTGGCGCTCGGAATGGCCTTCGGCGGATACTACGGCTGGCAGGTCAACTCGGACGCCCACAAGTAAGGTTTAACGGAAGAAGAAAAAGAAAGAGCCCCGGGGAAACCCGGGGCTCTTTCTTTTTGTCTAGGGAATCTTTCTCAGGCCCCAGGCCAAACATCCCGCGCCCACGCTCACGCAGGAATCGGCCACGTTGAAAACGGGCCAGACCAGGAAATCCAGAAAGTCCACCACGAAGCCGTAGGAGATCCGGTCGTAAAGGTTGCCGAGGGCCCCGGCCGCCACCAGCAGGGAGCCGTATTGCAGCCAGAGATTGTCCTTGGGCCAGCGGCGTCTCATCAGAAGAAGCGCGCCCAACAGAAACGCCGAGAACACGATGAAGAAACCGTTGCGCCGGGCTCCGACCCCGAAGGCCGCCCCGGTGTTCTCCACGTAGGTGAAATGAAAGAACGGAAGCACGGCCACCGAACCCCGCTCCCTCAGCCAATCCAAGGCCCAAATCTTGGTCGCCCGGTCGGCCGCGAAAAATCCGAGGACCAGGGAGGGCGCGCCCCAGGCCCGGGCCAGAAAACGGTCCGCGGCTCCCTCAGACATGAGACAAATGACTCGCGCAGCGTCCGCAAAGCTCGGGATGAGCGGGCGCCGAGCCGATGTCAGCCTGCCAGCGCCAACAGCGGGGACACTTCGCGCCGTCGGCGGCCAGGACCTCGACCTTGAGTTCCCCGGTTCCGCCGCGCACCTGGGCGCCCGACACCAAAAGAATCTCCGGCCAGCTCAAGCCGGGGAGATTTCCCGTCTCGCCCCCGGAGAGCACGACCTTGGCCTGCAGGGAACTGCCGATGCGCCGGGCGGCGCGGGCTTCCTCGAGGGCCTTGAGAGCCGCCTCGCGAACCGCCTGGACTTTTTCCCATTTAGCCGCGAGGGCGTCGTCCTTCCACGAAGCGTCGACCGCCGGCAAGTCCTCCAAAAAAACGCTTTCCGGCCGGGACGGCTCGAGCTTGCGCAATTCCTGCCAGGCCTCCTCCGCCGTGAAGGAGAGGATCGGGGAGATCAGGCCGAGCAGGCGGACCAGGACTTCCCGCATGACCCACTGGGCGGCGCGACGCTCGGGATGATTCGGGGCGAAGGTGTAAAGCCGGTCCTTGAGCACGTCCAAATAATGGGCCGACAAATCCTGGGCGCAGAAATCCACCAGAGAGCGGGCCGCGAGTCGGTAGCGGAACTTGCGGTAGTCCTCCAGCACCGCTTCCTGCAAGCCGGCCAATCGGTGCAGGACCCAGCGCTCCAACTCCGGAAGCTCCGCGGGGCGCGAGCCGTCGTAGTCGGAGAGGTTTCCGAGAAGATAGCGCAATGTGTTGCGGACCCGCCGGTAGGCGTCGGTCGGAACCTCCAGCAATTTGTCGGAGATGCGGATGTCGTCGCCGTAGTCCGAAAAGGCCACCCATAGGCGCAGGACGTCGGCGCCCAACTTGCCGATGACCTCCTGAGGGCCGACCACGTTTCCGGCGGATTTGTGCATGGCCCGCCCTTGGGCGTCCAGGACGAAGCCGTGGGTCAGAACGGATTTATAGGGCGCGCGCCCCGTGATGGCCACCGAAAGAACCAAGGAGCTTTGGAACCAGCCCCGGTGCTGGTCGGAGCCTTCTAAGTAAAGGTCGCACGGGCGCTGATCTTCGGAAAGAACCGCCAGCCAGGAGGCGCCGGAGTCCACCCAGACGTCCAGGATGTCGGTTTCCCGGGTGAACTCGGTTCCTTGGCAGGCGGAGCATTTGGTCCCCTTCGGAAGGAAACCCCACTCCACCCCGTCGCCTTTGGCGCCGGGAGCCAGAATTTTTCGGCCCCAATTCTCGAACCAGAAGCCCGCGCCGTTTTTGGCGGATTCTTCAACGAGGGATTTGAGGACCTCATCGGAGTCCAGGCGCTTGCGGCAGGGGCAGGTCAAAATCGGGATGGGCGTGCCCCACACGCGCTGGCGGGAGATGCACCAGTCGGGACGGCCCGCCACCATGGCCGAGATCCGGGCTTTGCCCTCGGCCGGGATCCACTCGACCTCGTCCACGGCCTGGAGAAGCTTGGCCCGGAGGCCTTCGTGCCCGACCCCCAAAAACCATTGCTCGGTGGCGCGGAAGGCGATGGGGTTTTTGCAGCGCCAGCAGTGGGGGTAGCTGTGCTTGAGCTTGGATTCGGCCAAAAGCGGCTTGGATTCGGCCGCCCTCAAAGCTTCCAAAACCTTTGGGTTGCCTTCCTCGAAGATTCGCAACCCCTGGAACTCAGGAGCGTCGGCGGTGAAACGCCCCGCTCCGTCAACCGGGCAACGGATCGGATCCCAGCCGTAGCGTAAACCGGTCTTGAAGTCGTCGGGGCCATGCCCCGGCGCGGTGTGGACGATTCCGGTTCCATCCTCCGCGGAGACATATTCCGCCAGGACGCCGCGCCCCTGGTAAGCGCCGTTCGCGCCTTTGAAAGGAGGGTTGTAAACGAAATTAATTTGCCCGGCGTCGGGACCGACCGGTGCGAGGGCGGAGCCTTTCATGGATTTGAGGACCTTGGCATCGGTCGCGCCGATCGCCGCGAGGCAGGCCTCCCGCCGGGCCTCCGCCATCCAAAGTTTCCGCGGGTTCCCATTGACCTTAACCTCGACCAGAACATACTCCAGGTCCGGATGGAAAGCGGCGCCCATATTGGCGGGAAGAGTCCAAGGGGTCGTCGTCCAGATCATGACCTCCGTACCCAGAAACTCCCGTGGATATTCAACCGGCATGGCCACGAAAACCGAGTCGGAGGTTTTGTCCTTATATTCTATTTCCGCCTCCGCCAAAGCCGTCTCGCAATACACGCACCACGGCACGGACTTCTTGCCCTTGTAGATGTAGCCCTTGCCGTAAAGCCGGCGGAAGGCCTCCAGAATCCGGGACTCAAAGGCCGGGGCCATGGTCCGATAGGGATTCTCCCAATCGCCCAGGCCGCCCAGGCGCTCGAACTCCGCTCTCTGAATTCCGATGAAATTCTCCGCGAAGGCCTCGGCTTTCCGCCGGAAATCGGGGATGTCTGCCACCGCCTTGCGGTGGTGGATCTTCATCTCCTTGAGAAGGGCCGTCTCGATGGGCAGGCCGTGGCAGTCCCAACCGGGGACATACGGGGTCCGCAGGCCCAGCAGGCTCCGGGACTTGACCGTCATGTCCTTGAGGATCTTATTGAGGGCGTGGCCGATGTGGATGTGGCCGTTGGCGTACGGGGGTCCGTCATGGAGGACATAGGCCGGCCGCCCCGCGGAACGCTCCAACATTCTCCCGTAGACGCCCCGCTCCCGCCAAAAAGCCTGCCACTGGGGCTCCCGCTTGGGGAGATCCCCTTTCATGGGGAAATCGGTCTTGGGAAGGTTGACCGGCCAGGCCGCCTTGCCGTCCGTCGTGTCGGATTTCATGTTCAAGCGGGGCCGATTTTACCATATTTGCCGGGCCGGCCATGATTGACACCCCCCCGCGAAAAAGTTAAAGTCCTCCGAATGGAGACAATCATCGCCGTGTCCCTGGTCGTCATCGCCGTCGAGTTTTTGATCGCCATCGTCTTCTTCATTTTGACCCTGGTCCAGATCCGCGCGGCGGCCCGCGCCATCGAAGTCCTGACCTACCGGGTGGACGACGAGGTGGACAATTTCAGCACGACCATGCGCTCCGGTTGGCTCCAAGTCCTCCAGGCCACCGCCAGCCTCGCCGCGGGATTCTGGAATTCCCGGAACAAAGACTGATTGCTTAGGTTTCTTAGGCGCTTTCTCACCGATCCGGCCCTCCAGAAAAAGAAGGCCTTCCTCAGTTCTCTGGATCTCTTCAAGGAGCTCCGGGGCCGGGAGCTCGGCCATTTGGTCAAATCCCTGCACTCCCGGGTCTACAAGGAGGGGGAAGTCATTTTCATGGAGGGCGACATCGGCCGCGCCCTTTTCATCCTGGAGACGGGAAAGGTCATCCTGACCAAGAAGGACCAGGGCGGGAGGATGCGCAAGCTGTTCACCCTGGAGCCCGGAGACTTCTTCGGGGAGATGGCGCTTCTGGAGCAGCTCCCCCGCACCGCGACGGCCACGGCCTCGGAGCGCTCCGTGATCCACCTGCTCTACCGGTCCGACCTCGAGGAAATCCTGACCTTCTACCCCCGCGTCGGGGTCACGATCATGACCTATCTGGCCCAGCTCATGTCGTCGCGCCTGCGCCACGCCTCGAAAATGGCCATGCTCCAGCAGTCGCCGACCAACTATGGCTGATTCCGGAGCCGCCCGGAAGTCCTTCCCCTGGGCGCCGGTCCTGATGGTGGCGGGGGCCGCCGCCTTCGTCGGCTACCATCTCGTCTACGTCCTGACGCCCTTCGCCCTGAGCGCGACCCTGGCCTACATCGTCAATCCGGTCATCACCTATTTCGAGATCCGGGGCATCCGCCGGGACGTCGTCGTCGTCGGGTTTTACGCCTCGGTGCTCGGCCTGCTGAGCGTCGCCGGCGGGGCCCTGGCGCCGGCCATCGGGCGGGAGATGAACCTTCTTCAGACCAACGCGCCCGTCTACATGACCCGCTTCCAGGCCTCCATGGACGAGGCGGTCAGCTACGTCGCCCGCAGGCTGCCCATCGGCTCCGAGGCCCTGGAGAAATACAGCCAGAACATGTACGACCCGCTCATCAAGCAGTTCCAGAATCTTCCGCACTACCTGGTCACCGTCCTGCCCGTGCTTTCCCTGCTGTTTTTGGTCCCCTTCATCACCTTCTTTCTTCTCATGGACGGCGGGGGCTCGATTAACGCGGTCATCCAAGCCATTCCGAGCCGCTACGTGGAGCAGTCCCTGTACCTGCTCTCGGAGATCGAAAACTCCCTGGGAAATTACCTCCGGGGGCTGTTCATCGTGGCGCTGGCCATCGCCACCGCCTCCTGGATCGGCCTGGAGTGGCTGGGCGTCAACTACGCCCTGGCCATCGCCATCCTGGCCGGAGTCAGCTCGTTTGTCCCCTACATGGGGGCCATCGTCGGGGCGGTGGTGGGCGGGATGGTGGCGGGCTTTCAATTCGGCACGGTCAAGGCCGGGCTCTGGGTGGTGGCCCTGTTCTCCGGCATCCGCATGGCCGACGAGGCCCTGCTGGTCCCGATCATCTCCAAGCACTCCGTCCACATGCACCCGCTGGCCTACCTGCTCTCCATGATGATCGGGGGAGAGACCTTCGGCTTCGTCGGCCTGGTCTTCGCGGTCCCGGCGGCGTGCATCCTCAAATCCCTGATCAAGGTCTGGTGGGACTGGTACTCCAGCGAGGGCTACTTCGACACCGAGGCGCCGTTCGAGTCGACCCACATCCCTTACACCTGACCGGGCGTTGGTGCCAGGTATCCACTTTCTTAACTTTCTTGGCCGCACCCTGCGGCATCCCCCGCGCTGCAATCGGGTTTTCCGCATTTGCTAACATCCCCCACGAAAATGCGCCCCAAGAACTCCCCCTTTCGATCTCCTCCGGGAACGATCAGCCTGGCCAGCGACAACAACGCCGGGGTCCACCCCGCCGTCCTGCGGGCCGTGGCCGCGGCCAACCGAGGCCATTTCATCGCTTACGGCGACGATCCCTACACGGAGCGGGCCCGGAAACTCCTGCGCAGGGCGTTCCAGGCGGCGGAGGCCTTCCCGGTTTTCAACGGCACCGGGGCCAACGTCGTCGCCCTGCGCGCGGCCTGCCGGCCCTTCGAGGCCGTCCTGTGCGCGGAAGGCGCCCACCTCAACATGGACGAGTGCGGCGCCCCCGAGGCCCTGGCGGGGGTCAAGCTCCTCCCCTGCCCCGCCCCCGGGGGCAAACTCACCC
Source organism: uncultured Elusimicrobia bacterium (assembly GCA_964358485.1). Classification (GTDB taxonomy): domain Bacteria; phylum Elusimicrobiota; class Elusimicrobia; order UBA1565; family UBA9628; genus CAYHPY01. The sequence continues at coordinate 2,922 of CAYHPY010000037.1, read as the reverse complement.
CGGCGGTCCTGGAGGCGCGCCTGTCGGGCCGCGGCGACGAGCACCGCGTCCAACCCCGCCTGGTCTCCATCACCCAGGCCACCGAATTGGGCACCGTCTACACCCCGAGGGAACTGCGGGCCCTATCGGCCTTCTGCCGCCGCCGGGGGCTGCTCCTGCACCTCGACGGCGCGCGCTTGGCCAACGCCGCGGCCTTTCTGGGGACGAGCCTGGACGAGGCCTCCGCCGGGGCCGACCTCGTGAGCTTCGGCCTGACCAAGAACGGGGCGCTGGCCGCCGAGGCCGTCATCGTCCGCCGCCCCGCTTTGGCCCGGGAATTACCGTACCTGCGCAAGCAGAGCCTGCAACTGGCCTCCAAGATGCGCTTTTTCTCCGCGCAATTGAACGCCATGCTTTCGGACGGCCTGTGGCGGCGCAACGCGCGGCGGGCCAACGCCATGGCGCGCCTGCTGGCCGACGGGGCGCGCTGCATGGGAGTGGAAATCGTCCAGCCGGTGGAGGCCAACGCGGTGTTTGTCCGGCTTTCCCCTCCCGTCTTGTCGCGGCTGCAGAAGCGCCGCTTCTTCTATGCCTGGGACGAGCGCGCGGGGATCGCCCGCTGGATGTGCGCCTGGGACATGACCCCGGCCGCGGTCGAAGACTTCCTCGCGGACCTGCGGCGGGCCTTGCGGCCCGCTACTTGATCGCGGCCATCGCCGACTGCAGGCTCTCGGGATGGTGGGACTTCTCCAAGGCGGCCTGCGCGGTGACCGTCTTGCCGCGGACCAGCTTGAGGATGGAGCGGTCCATGTTGATCATGCCCTGCTTGGCGCCGGCTTCGATGGCGGGATAGATCTGAGGGGTCTTGCCCTCCCGGATGGCGTTCTCAATGGCCGGATTCATGATCAGGATTTCCCGCGCGGCCACCATCCCCTGGCCGTCGGCCTTGGGCAGAAGGACCTGCGAGATGGCGGCCTTGAGGTTGGAGGCGACGCGCAGTTGGATCTGGCGATGCTGTTCGACCGGAAACAGGTTCACCAGGCGCTCCACGGTATGCATCGAGTCGGTGGTGGACATGCTGCTCAGGACCAGCGGTCCCGACTCGGCGATGTGCAGGACCGCCTCGGCGGACTCCCGGTCCAGGATCTCCCCCACCAGGACCACGTCGGCGTTCTGCTTGAGGACCGAATGCAGGCCCGCGGCGTAGGATTTGGTGTGCGTGCCGATCTCCCGCTGGCAGATGACCGAATGGCGGGGCGTGAGGAAATACTCGATCGGGTCCTCGATGGTGACGATGTGGGCGCTGCGCTTGCGGTTGATCTGCTCGATGAGGCACAAAAGCGTGGTGGAGCGGCCGGAGCCGGCGGGGCCGGTCACCAGGACCAGGCCGCGGGGCAGGTCCGCCAAGGCGGAGAGGGCCTCGGGAAACTCCAGCTCCTCCGGGGTAGGGATCGTCGGTGGGATCAGGCGCAGGACGGCGTGCAGGCCTTTCTGCTGGGTGGTGACGTTCATCCGGAAGCGCCCCAGGCCCGGGGCCGTGAAGGTGCAGTCGAGCTCCAGGTTCTCGGAGAGGATGCGCCGCTGTTCCTCGAACAGGCTCGAGAGGATCAGGCGCCCGGTGTCCTGGCCGTTCATCGGGGGAAAGCCCTGGAGCACGGCCATGCCCCCGTTGAAGCGGACCAGGGGCGGCTGATCGACCACCAGGAAAATATCCGACGCTTTTTGAGCCACGGCGGCCTTCAGGACGGAGCCAAGATCAGCCATTCGCGCCTCCTCTAAATTCCATGCTCACATTTGCCCCACATAGGGCTCGACCAGCTTGCGCAGGTCCTCCGGAGCCCGGGCCGGGCGCCAGAGGTCGTTGAGCAGGGCGTGGCGGGTGTAGCCCCGGGCCGCCCGCTTGCCGCCCAAATCCTGGTCGATGATTTCGTACTCAAAGCGCATGCTGGCCTTGCCGATGTCCGAGATCCAGGTCCGAACGACCAAAAGATCATCGTAGCGGCTGGGCGCCAGGTATTGGCAGTTGGCCTCCACCACCGGAAAATACAGTTTCCTCTGGATTTCCAGGTCCCGGTAACGAATCCCCAGGGACCGCAGAAGTTCGGTCCGCCCCTGTTCGAAATAACGCAGGTAGTTCGCGTAGTAAATAATCCCCATCTTGTCGGTGTCGGCGTAGGTGACGCGGACCTCGAACTCATGGAACTTCGGAGGTTTGACGGGCTTGGGCGCGGGAGGCGGGACCGCCGCAACGGCCGGCGCCCGGGAGACCGGGGCCGGGGCCGGTGGGAGCACGTCGGAGACCCCCGAAACCTCCGGAACCGCCACCCCGAGAATCTTGTTGAGGACGGCCAAAAATTGGCGCAGGGCCACAGGCTTTCTCAGGAAATGAGTCAGGCCGTCGGCGCGGACCTTTCCCTTGAGTTCGTCCAGGGAGATCACCGTGGAAAAAATGATGGGAATCCTGGCGGTATCCGGGGCCCCCCGCAGGCGCTCGAAAACGGTTCCCCCGCCCCCGCCCGGCATGTTGAAATCCAGGATTACGGCGTCCGGCTTGGCCTGATGGGCCTGCAGGACTCCCTGAAGGCCGTCGAAGGCCACGCAGACCCGGAAGCCCAGGGATTCCAAGCCTTCCTTCAGAGGGGCGACCAAGGTTTGGTCGTCGTCGATGATCAGGATCGTTTTCTGCACGCCCTCAAGAATACCAATTCGCCGGCCCCGGGGCCAAGTAGGACCTTGGACCTATTTATTCCTAGGCCCAGTGCCTCCCTCCGGGTGGGCCCTCCGCAACTCCCTCCCCCGAGAGTCAAGGGTTATACTTTGCAAAAGGAGGCGTACAATGAAAACTTCATCCGCGGGTGGATCCAAGGCCAGGCTCAACGGAGCGCTTCTCGCCCTTGCCATTCTAGCCTCCTCCCTGACCGGCGCCGGAGCCCAGACGATCCA
>CAYHPY010000036.1:0-32668 GCA_964358485.1 uncultured Elusimicrobia bacterium | reverse complement strand
GGGCGGCAGCGCCCAGGCCCAGGCCGACGCGGCCATCGCGGCCCAGATGCGCTGCGCCGAGGCCCGCGACAAATACGGGAAAACGATCAACACCCTTTCGCAGGAGATCAGCCATCTCGGCGGGGAGCGCCAGCGCCGCGATTGCCGCACCATCCGCTGCTATTGGGGCGAGGGGACGGACTGCAACAATGTTTGCAACGGTTGTTGGTTCGAGGCGTATTGGGAGCAGTATTACTGCCCGTGCAGCGTGTTGCGGTGCAAGTTTCAGGCCACCTGCAACTCCCTGAACAATTATTCGTGCCTGCAGGCGCAGGAGTGTGGCGGAAATTGCGAGCCGGCGGATTGCAGCCGTTAAGGTGAAGATTTAAGGAGAATAGATCATGGAACCTTTTAAAAAGCCCGAGATTCCCACCCTGAAGGATTCCGGCAAACAGCCCATGCTCAAGATCAAGGGGCTGGCCGGGGGCGGTCTCTCCTTCGTGGACCGGCTCAAGCAGTTCAAGAAGAAGGATCTCGCCTTCATCTTCGCCGGTCTGGGGACCCTCTTCATGGCTCCGTTGGCCGAGCATTTCATGATGAGCCCCGACAGCGCCGAGCAGGGCGCTTTTAAAGAAGGCTGGAACATCCGCGGCGACGCCGCGGGCTTCGGCACCGGGCAGTCTCCTTATGAAGGAGGGGTCAGCGGCCTGGCCCCGGGCAGCCTCCTGGGCGGGGGCGGCTCGGACGTCATCACTCCATTGAACGTGCGCGACCCCAGCGCCCTGATCATGGGCCCCGGGCAATCCACGCCCCAGCCGGTCACCGCGCCCCAGGCGCCGCCCCAATCCGCAAGCCCGGCGAAAGCCTCGGGCGGGGACTGGAAGGACGCCCTGGCCAACGCGGCCGGCCGCGGCGCCAAGGAGGCCGTGAAAGCGGCCAGCCTGCCCGTGCCGAAGATTCCCCTGCAAGGCGGTTTGCGCGGCCTGGGGGCGGTCTCGGGCGGCGGCGGGGGTGGCTATTCCCTGCCCGCGATCTCGGCCAGCGGCGTGCCCAATACCGCGGCGGGCAGCAACTCCCTTCAGAAGGTCGGCGCGTCTCCCGGCTACAAGGGCGTGGCCGCCGCGCGCGGCAGCGGGCCGAACACCGGCGGGCTTGAAGCTCTGAAGAAGGCGGCCGCCGGAGCGGCCGGCGAAATGAACCGCGGCGGTTCCGCGGCCTCCAACCTCGACACCGCGGCGGCGGCCTCCCAGGCCCTGCCCGGCGGCGGGGCCGACGGCGGCGGCGGCGGCGGCGCCCAGGGCGGCGGCGACAAGGCCCCCGGTGGCAACCAGGATAAGAGCTCCAAACAGCAGGGCGAGTCCCTGGAGTTCCTCATCGCCAAGGAAAACGCGATGAAACAGCTCGAGCTGGACTGGGAGCTCAAGAAGAAGAAGGCCATGATGTGGCCCAACATGAAGGAGAAGATGTTCGAGACCTTCATGACCAAGGGCATCGCCGAGCCCGTGTCCAAGATGTTCGCGGACTTTTTGACCGGGGACGGCCATGAGAAGGCCAAGACCTTTCTCTGCGGAACCATCATCGATAAAGGGGTGTTCCCCATCCCGGCCGGCAAGGTCAAGCCATGCGGCGGCGGCGGCGTGGGCAAGGACGATTCCTCGGCCGAGTTCTGCATCGACGTCAAGAAGGACATCTACCGCGGCCCCGGTGGAGGCCAGGAGAACTTGAAGGTCGGCGCGGGCTGTTGGAAGTCCGACGGAAGCACGACCGACGCGACGCCTAAGCCGGAAACCAAGCCCGCCGTGGTGGACGTCCCGGGTGTCGGCGGAATCAAGGGCGCCCGCAGCGGGCTCGACATCGCCGGCATCTGCGCCGAAATTCTTAAGGATCCCGCCGCGCCTTCCGGGGGCGGCGGCGCGGCCGTCGCCGGAGGGATTCCGGTCGAGGTCAACCAGGTCCGTCAGGGCCTGAAGTCCTTGATCGCGAACATGAACGGGGCCAATACCTACCTGTACGGAAAGGACATCGCTCCGGCCTGCGGCAAGGACCCCGCCGTTCCGTCCAATGGGACCAACGCGACCGTGATGATGGACGACATCCGGGAAAAATTGGCCGGGAAATCCGGCGCCGCCAAGACCGTTCAGGAGGCGCTCATGCTGACCAAGAGCGCCCTCAACGTGGTGAGCGCGGGCGCCAACGCCAATCCTCCCGAGAAAAAGGACTCGGCCATCAACGGCGTGGAGCAGGCGGCCAAGACGCTGACGGACGAGTTGGCCAAGAAATCCGACGCGGGGCGGGACCAGGCGATCGCCTTGGCCCCGAAGGCCTTTGATCCTACGATCAACAAGGCCAATGAAATCATCACCAACGGCGTGGACGGGGGAGGCGGCTATCAGAAGAAGATGGATGCGGCCAAGGCCCTCCTGGAAGCGGCCGGGGCTCCCCTCGGGCAGGACGCGGCGTCGGGCCTGATCAAGGACGCCGACGACTATGTCACCAAGGCGGGCGCCCTTCTGGAGAAGGATAATGGAGACACGGTCACCGGCGCCGTCGTCCGCTACAAGGCGTTGGTCGGCAAGGATTCCACCGCCGACGCGGGCACCGCCAAGCGCCTCGAGGATTGGAGCTCGGACGTGGTGGACTTCCGCAATAAACTGCTCAATGGGGATGGCTTCAGCCACAAGCAGAATGTGGAGTTCATGACCCGGATCAAGACCGCCAAGAAAGCCATCGACGAGGCGCATTCGACGCATGTGCCTCAGGCCTTTAAGACGGCCGACGGCTTGATCAACAAGGGGCAGGCGAAGCCGACGGGAGCGAGTTCGGCGGAGGACTTGGCGGATTGGGCGAAAACCAACGTCAGCAAGACCAAGCTCCCGAGTTCCTTCAGCGGCGACGCCACCCAAAAAGCTCAGGCCGAGCAGGAGGCCAAAACCGCGACCGACGGGCTCAATCAGAATGCGAAGGATCTGAAGGCGAGCGTGGACAAGGCCCGGGACGAAAAAACGGTCCTGGAGAAGGTGAATAATTCGCCGGCGGGGATGCGTTGGAACAAAGCCGGGGCCAACACGACTCAGCCGTGGCAAATCTGGGAGACCGTCCCGTTGGACGGGGAGCCCAAAGCGGGACAGTAAATCCGTCCCCAAAGGAGCCGCCCGGGAACCCCCTTCCCGGGCGGCCTCTTTTTGGGCCCTTGGCCCCCTGGCGGATATAGGTCCTTTGGCCCTGGAGAAAAATGGGTCCTTCTGTTATATTAAGAGGGATGCGGCACGAGCTCCCGACTCGCCGACCGGAGATTCATTTTATGAAAACCACCCTTCGCTTCCTCGCCGTTTCCATCGCCGTCCTGCTCGCGGGCCTGCCCGCCGCCGCCAAGGGCGGCAAGGGCGCGTCCAGTTCCAAGCCGGCCCCTCCTCCCGGCTCCACGATCGAGCCGGCCATCAAGGGCGCTCCCGTCAAGAACGACAAGGCGGCCAAGGAGGAGGAGGCAAAACCCCTCAACGCCTTGGCCAAGCTTTTGGCCGAGGAGAAGCCGGGCGGGGTGGTCCGGGAATCGGCGGCCAAGCGGATCGGAGATTTTCTGCTGGGCGGAGACGGGGGCAAGGGTTCCTTCGTGAACAAGGAAAGCCGGGCCAACGGAGCTGATGGCCGGCTGAAGGCCTTGGCCAAGCGTTGGGTGGAGGAAACCTTCACCAATCCCGCCTACAAGGGCAAGGCTCCCGTGGCGGAGCTTTATTACGTCCTGGGAGAGGAAGGCAAGCTCCCGGATTGGGCGGCCAATCATCCGGTTCTCAAGGCCAACATGGGCGGTTTTGATCGGGACAAGCTGGTCGGAAACATGGCCGGCTACACGGCGGGGGAGAAGAAGGCCGGGCAGACCGGGCACGGACAGTTCTCGGACACTTCCAAGCCCGAGGAATGGGCTTTCGCTTTCTACAACGACGCGGCGGGTCTGGCAAATAAAATCATCTCCGACCGCCGGACCAAGGACCAGAAGGTCAGCGACGTGACCAAGATCGAGGAAAAGCCCAATGTCCCGGAGGGGCCGGGGCAGAAGGCGGCGGCCGGTCAATCCACGGGTTTCGACCTGGCCTCCCTCTTCGAGACGGGGGCCGTCGTCCATAACGTTTATCAGGAGGGGGACCCCACCTCCCGCAAGATTTCGATGAAGATGCACACCGCCAAGGACAAGGACGGGGTCTACGACGACATCGCCATCTGCGACATCACCTATCCCACCGATGTTTTCTGCCGGACCTTCCGGATCAACGGGAGCGGGGGGTCCCAGACTTTTCAACTCGACGACCGCCAGGCGGGCCTGCGCAAGTACACTCTGGAGATGACTCCCGACAAGCATGGGAACATGCAGGTCAACTTCGGCCGCCCCGGCAATAAGAACCAGTTCGACGTCACCACCCAGAGCTTGGCCAAACTGCGGGCCGAACAGGCCGTCCAGACCGGAAACATCCGCACTGTCAACGGCCAGGACTACTATGTTTTGGGCCAATCCGCCGGCACGGGAGACCTGTTGTTCTTCCCGGCCGCGATCAAGGGCAAGCTCAACGGCAAGGGCAATGAGAACCTTTCTCCCGAGTTGTTGGCCACCGTGGTCTCCATCAAGGACGGCCGCCCCATGGTCGCCCAGAAGCCGGACCTGGGCAATGTCCGGGGAAAGGACTACCATCTGCGCTTCAACCCCGACCTGGGCTACTATGAGGTGGCCGAGGGCAAGGGTGATCCGCCCATCAGCACCGGCGAGCCCGATAAGCCCGCCGGGGGCGGCGGGGGCGAGGGCGGCAAGCCCGAGGGCGGCAAGCCGGGCGGCGGGGCCGACCCTCCCACGGGCAATCCCGACGGCGGGCTCATCAAGGACGGCGAGTACGAGCTCGACACCGACCTCAACAACTCCCTCAGCAGCGAGCTCCGCCAGAAGATCAAGATCTACAAGATCACGGCCAAAGGCATCGACGCGCTCAAGGGCGACCCCCAGGCGCCGATGAAGAAGTACATCCTCGTCTTCCCGGCGGACATGATCAGCCGCCGCTACATCTTCGCCAACTACCTCCGGGATTCCAAGGATTACGGGGCCATCCGCGTGGTCCATGGGCAGTACCTGGCCTCCGAGTCCGACCAGGGGACGCTCTACGCCGACCTGACCCGCAAGGAGAAGGACGGCAACGGCAACGAGATCCCGCTGGTGGTCGGTTATTCCGTCAAGGAAAACAACCGGCTCGAGAAGCTCTCGGTCAAGATCCTGCTCTCCGACGCCATGGAACGGGCCGGGTTCAAGCCCGACGAGATCAAGGCGGCCAAGGAAAACCTGGAGAAGGTGACGGGCTCCGAGGAAAAGGTCTCCATCACCGGCAACCGGCCGGAGGAAACCCTGATCGTCCAATTCGCGGGCAAGGCCGTCAAGTTCTGGAAGACCATCGGCGAGGCCAAGCCCGACCCGGGCCAGGGTGGGCATTCCGGGACCACGGGGACCTCGAGCGGCTCCACGGCCTTCGATGGGGCCCAGGGCGGCCAGCCGGACACCTTCCAGGATGAGGCCGAGGTGGGCAACCCCGCCGAGAAGCTCAAGGTCTTCAAGGGTCTCAAGAAATCCCACGCCGTCCTCTACGTCAATGGGGTTGAGAAAGGCAAGGGGACCAATGACAAGCCCCGGAAGTGGTACGTGATGTTCAACTTCAAGAACCAGAAGCAGGTCTACCGGACCAAGTTCGTGGAGATCATGGCCGAGGGGTCCAAGGACATCTTCGACTTCCCGTACGGCGCGGAGGGCACGCTGGACATCAACGGCGACGGCCTGACCAAGCACGCCAATGAGACCAGCCTGACCGACACGGCCATTCTTCGCCCCGTGGCGGGCAAGGCGGATGGGACCCGCGGGGTCTTCGCGGGGTTCGCCTCGCGGGCCGAGCAGGTCAAGGACCGCAAGCTCAACTGCCTGGGGCCGGTGATCTGGTGGGGCATGACGGCGGCGGACGCGCAGAAGGCGTGTGAAAAGGACAGCTATTGAACTGAAAAGAATTTAGGCAACGGAACAAAATACGAGAAACCCTCCTCGTCGGGAGGGTTTCTTGTTATAGGCCTAAAGACCTATGAAACATAGGACTCCCGGTCCCTTTGGGACCGGGTAATTGGGCCCTGACAAACCCCCCTTCTCCTGCTACACTTCTTATAGGATTGCCGAGTCCATGAAACCCCCTCTTTTCAAGAAGTTCATTTCCATTGCCCTTTCCGGGGCCATCCTTTTTCCTTCTTTTCCCTCTTCCGTTTTCGCCGGTAAAATCGCCGCGGGCACCGAGGCCGCGGCTCCCTCGGAATCGGAGACCGAGACCGCCTTGCGCTTCATGAAGGGCCTGGGCGTCTACAAGGACGGCGACGCGGTTGGGTTGAGCTACCTGGCCTACAACGGCCGCCTGACCCCTCTGGGCGAGGTTCTTTACCGCTATCTCAAGGCCCAGCCCAGCCCCCAGGACGAGATGGAAGGCGTCGAGGAGCAGATGAAGCGCCTGCGCGACAGCGGGCCTTACAGCTCCAAGAAGGGGGAGGCGGTGGACGCCGCCCTGCGCTCCTACCAGGAGAAATTCAGCTCGCTGGACGGCGAGGACGGCTCCGCCGAGGGGACTTTCCGCCTGGGCACCCTGCGCGAGGCCATGATGACCGGCGCCGCCGCGGTGGACCCGCCCAAGAAGAATTACGTGCAGGTTGAGATCGAGGACGGCTGGGAGTTCTGGGACAAGGAAGGGTTGGCGTTCCGGCTCAACAAGCACCAGGTCACCACCTACAACCGGGAACTGCAGAAGAGCCAGCGGGCCATGAACATCAGCCGTCCGGCCAAGGCCCCCTTCATCCCCGAGACCGGCCGCTACAGCCACGAGATGATCCAGTACTCCTACTGGCGCCTGAAGTCCCAGCACGAGGAGCTCGACAAGGCCTACCACATCGATCGCATGATCAACATGGCGGAGCTTTTGGGCAAGCAGTACAAGGACGACATGTGGTTCACCAACCTCTCCCTGGAGGGGGACCTGGAGCGCTGGGCCAAGGCCAAGACCTACACCCACCACGGTCAGACCTACTCGGTTTACGACATCGTCGAGAAGAAGATGAAGGGCCGGACGACCTATCTGGGCCTGGCGGCCGCGGGGCTCCAGCGCTTCGAGGGGGAGATGGACAAGCTCAAGGGCATCACCTCCATCTCCGAGGCCCGCATCGGGACCATGCAGCTCCACGAACAGCACGTGATGCGCCTGCTGTCGTTGACCTTCCTGGAAACGCAGATGTTCCACACCAAGAACCAGCTCGAGCGGCTGGACCCCAAGTCCCCGGATTCCAAGGCGCTGCTGGAAGCGATCAAGGACTCTCCCTTGGATCCCGTAACCAAGGAGAAGCTCCAGCGCGAGCAAGCCAAGCTCTACGCCCGCACCGAGGGAATCAAGAAGCGTCTCCTCCAGGTCCAACAGGTCCTGGTCAAGTCCGACTACGCCGGAAACCTGGACGTGGCCCAGGCGGCCCTCAATTCCGCCCAGAAGGAGCTCACCGAGCTCGGGCTGGATTACACCCTTTTCGCGGAAATTCCCGCCGCCGCCCAGATGTCGCGCGTGCAGACCGGCCGGGGCATGGGCGGCTGGGCGGTTAAGGCCTGGTGGAAGGTCCGCATCGACGGGGAGCATTCCCGGAACATGGACGAGGTGGCCAAGATGCTCGAGCGCTACCCCGAGGTGGCCAAGCTCCTGGCCGCGGGGGACTATTGGGGCGCCCGCAAGGCGGTCGTGGCCATGCACCCAGAGGCCATCAAGACCAAGCGGGAAATCGGCTTCGGCGGCTCGGCCAAGGTCACCGAGGCCCTGCGGGTCAGCGCCTCGCTCAAACAATCGCGGGACCTGCTGGGTAGCGTCGAGAAGGTCAACACCGTCGTCGAGACCATCGGCAATTACATCTCCTGGACCGTAAGCCTGGCTTTGGCCGCCCCCCTGGCCAGCGGCGTGCTCTCCGGGGTGGCCCGGCTCGCCGCGGGTCCGGCCAAGATCCCGGTGCTAGGTCTTCCCTTCCGCGTGGTGGAGGAAGTGGCCCTGCACACCAGCGCGCGCCTCAATTCCCTGAACCCGGCCGCACAGAACATCAAGACGGCCAACGTCGTGGGCCGCTACCTAGCCTACTCCGGGGTGCGCCTGGTCAACGCGGGGGCCCGCCAGGGGACCTTCACCTTGCTCTCCGGCGGCATCTCCGGCGCCTTCACCGTGGGCGGCCACCTCTGGGATCAATACGTGCCCGAGTTCGACCTCTGGATCGTCTCCAACGATAAGGACCACACCACCTTCGACAGCTCCTGGGAGGCCGCCGGCGTGGGCTTCAAGGGCGGCGTGGTTTGGGCCAACGAATCCTTCCACCCGGCCTTGGGTTACGTCGGCCTGCCCTCCACCATTTTCGAGGGAACCCCGCTGGCCGGCGCGGCTCGCACCCTGGGCGAGCGCGGCGTGATGGGGACCGTCGGGGAGATGGCCAAAAAGGTCGGCATTCCCATCTCCGAACGGTTCAGCCTCCAGGCCCTGGGCGCCAAGTGGGGCGGGGCGGGCCAGATCGCGGCCTTCCCGCTGGGCATGGCCGACAACGTGGCCAAGTACGCCCTCTTCAGCCAGGCGGTCGGCAAGGCGGCGGAATGGCGGGCCTGGCGCGGCGGCGTGGACATCGAGGACGTCGAGCGGCGCATCAAGGTGGCCCAGCGGGAGGGCATGAAATGGATGGACTCCCCGGCCTGGCTCCTGATCCCGGTCTTTCCGGCCAAGTACGAGGAGGCCGCCGCGGAGTTCATGCGCGCCGACCAGGGCAAGAAGATTTACGACCAGAAGGGCCTGCGGGCCAAGTACGCCAACGCCTCCGAAAACCAGGAGCTCCCGATGCTCGGCAAGGTCGAGGTTCCGGTGATGCAGAAGATCTTCAACATGCGCTGGCTGGGCGAGGTCCAGGAAAACGCGACCTGGCGGGTGACCAAGGAGGTCAAGCGCCAGGGCATCGCCGAGGAGCTGATGGAGGCCGTCCAGGGCGGACGCAAGGGCGCCAAAGCCTCCGACCTCAACCCGATGGAGTTCTACCGGGTCACCCAATTGGGCGACAAGGACATGATCGGAAACCTCCACCTTTCCGACGAAGTCCGCCTCCAGGCCCGCGAGAAGTTCGGGGAAGCCCTCAAAGCCCGGGAAGGCCTGACCGAGAAGGTCTTGAACGCCGAGCCCGGGGCCAAGGTGGCGGGCTTCGGCCGGGTCACCCCGGGCGTCCAAAAGGAAGTCGCCCTCACCATCCATCTGGAAGCCGCCAAGGGGGCCAAGGTCCCCAAGGTCGTGACCGCCCGGGCCGCCAAGATCCTGGAGCCCTATCTCAAGGCCGACGAGCTGGTCAAGCCCGCGTCAAAAAAACTCATGGAGGCGGTGCGGTCGGTTCGGGGGGAGAGCCCGAAGATGGACGCGGCGGTGGAGGACATGCTCAGCGCCCTGCGCGAGTGGATGGAGGGGCAGTCGGTCCCGGGCAACAAGTGGCAGGGCAAGAGCTATATGGACCTGGTGGCCGACCTCAAGCTCCGGACCGAGAAAAACGGGGAGCTGGCGCCCAAGGAAAAGGCCGTGATGAAGGGGATTTACGAGTACGTCGACGCCATCGAGGCCCGCTTCAACTATTTCAACAAGGTGGACATGGCTCACCAGCTCTCCGCCGAAACCCTCAAAGCCATGCGGGTCGAGCACGCTGAGAATCAAAACGCGGCCAAATTGCTGGACGGTTTCAGCAAGAAGCTGGAGGCGTGGAAAGCCACTCAAAAGGGGACCGATCCGGCCGTCGGTCCCAACCACCGGACCTTCAGCGACATGCTGACCTCCATGAGCGGCGAACTGCGCCAGCTCAAGGCCTCCCGCGGCATCTCCTCGGCGACCGCCGACGCGATCAAGGCCGGAATCAAGGAGATGGAGGCCGCCCCGTGGGTCCTGCACGACTCCAAGGGCTCGGCCCTCCCCTCCTGGCGCCCGGAGCAGTTCGAGGGCCTGATGATCTCCCTGGGCCTGGTGGCCATGATGGGCAAGGGCGGCGGGCCGGTGCGGGAATTTTTGATGCTCAAGACCGGCGGCGGCAAGACCATGCTCACCTTCGAGGGCCTTCTGCCCCTGGTCGAGGCCGACGCGGCCCACCACGGAATGGAGGTGACCTTCCTGACCGTCCAGTCCAACCTGGAAGCCCAGGCGCGGCTGGAGTTCCTCGCCTTCAAGAAGATCAGCTCCAAGCTCAATTTCATGACCTACGAGGAGTTCAAGGCCAAGATCGCCGAGGGCAAGCTCGAAGGCAAGAACCTGGTCAAAAAGCACTGGATCTTCGGCGACGAGGGCGACGGGGCGGCCCTCCAGCCGATGCTGACCATCGGAGAGGTCACCGCCCGCATCTCCAAGGCCAACTCAGCCTACAAGATCATCCAGCGCCTGGGCGAGATGATGGAAGCCCGCCTGGGCAAGAGCAGCGTCGAGCTCGCCGAGGGCGTGCGCGCCGAGGCCCAGCGCGCCAAATCCGCCGCCGAAGCCCTGGACCCCGCCTCTCCCCAGGGGCAAGCCGCCCGCCGGACCGCCGACGCATTGCTCAAGGCCGCCGACCAGCTTTCCATGGCCCGTCATCCCGAGGCGCGTTTGGCCGTGGACGCCAAGCTCCGGACCTTGGCCGCCGAGCTTCAGAAGGCGGCCGACGCCGGCCCCTTGGCGGCGCCCCCCAAGGAACTGGCCAAGCTGGGCAAGCTCAGCGAGCAGTTAGCGGGCATGGCCGACAAGCTCGAATCCGCCAAATCCCCCGCCCAAATGAAAAAAGCCGTCGCCCGGATCGAATCCCTCCTCAAAGAGCAGATGAGCCTCCTGGACTCCGCGGGCTTGGGCGAGGGCGTGGCCGGCGGCACCATGAGGAGCGGAGCCGAGTCCCTGCGGGCCCGCCTGCGCAACGCCGCCGACGCGGGCTTGGAGGGCAAGGGGGCGGAGCTGGCAAAGCAGGTTCGGACCGCGGCCGATTCCCAGAAGGAGGCCATGTCGGGAACTTCCCGGCCGGGCCCCGAGCAGACCCGGCTGGTGCGCGAGGCCGGTGAGCGCCTGATCGAGAAGCTCGATTCCTGGACCCCTTCCTCGGCCGGGGAGCGCTCCCAGATTATGGGCGAGATGGCCCGGGCTTTGATTCAACAGCAGAACCTGCTGGGACTCAACAAGCAGGGAGCCACCGCCCGCGCCGAGGAACTCCGGGTTCAGGCGGCGGAGCGCTACTCCCGCGCCGAGGAAAAGATCTCCCGGCTGACCAAGGAGCTTGAGAAAACCGAATCCGCCCAGGGCCGCGCCCAGGGGAAAGCCTCCCAGACCTTGGCGGCCCGGTCCAAGGAAATCCGCCTCGCGCTGGAGGCCGCCAAGGCCGAGTCGGCCGCGGCCAGGCGTTTTGCGTCAAGCTCCAAGGAGCTCGCCGAGGCCCGCGAGGGCGCCGCCGAGCTCCGGCAGGCCGCCAAGCGCCGCATCGAGGTTTTGGACAAGGAACTGCGGTCGGTTCGCGAGGAAATCGAGACCGCCCGCAAGGGCGGCAAGCCCGCCGACGCCTTGGAAACCAAGGTGAAGGCCTACGAGCTCGAGCTGGCCGCGGCCCAGAAGGACCTGGCCACGGCCGGAAAAGCCGACCGCGCCTCCCCGCGGGACGCGGCCCACGCCAAAGCCCTGTTCGAGGCCGACGCCAAGGACATCCTCAAGCTGGTGGAGGAGGGGGCCCCGGGGTGGGAGGCCAAGGCCCTCGACCGGCTCAAGCTGCGCGCCCAGTACCTGGAGACCTTCGGCTACGCCGAGAACCCGGTCTACGGGGTCTACCGGGACATCAAAAACGACATGTACTCCTTCGCCAACAGCTCCGAGCGCCTCTACGGCGACGAAGCCACCGCCAAGAAGACCGTGGAGACTTTGCTCAGGCGCATCGAGGGCGAGCCCAGCCTGCTCAAGCTCGGCTTGATCTGGAGCGGGCGGACCGCCAAGAACCTGGCGCTCAAGGCCGTCGGCCAGAGCGGCGGCCCGTCGGTCAAGGTCGACGAGGTCGGCCTGGTCCGGGTCCGCGCCTGGACCTTGCTCAAATCCCTGATGACCGACCCCGTCCTGCCGCCGGGTCAGAAGTACGAGCTCTTCTGGTCGGTCCTGCCCTCGGTGCTCTGGCCCGAAGGGCCGATGCCCCGAACGATGCGCTCCATGCTCCACAAGCGCTTCCCCGGCATGGTGGCCGAAAAGGGCTCCTCCTGGGTGCGCAACGAATACATGAACATGGGCCGGGCCTACTTCGACAACCCCGCCAACGTGCGCCTCGACAACCTCTCCAAGAACGTCAACGTCATCCACAACGGGCAGTGGTTCGACTCCATGGACACCCCCACCCGGCGCTTCTGGGAGCTGGAATACGGGACCGACCTCACCTTGCCCTACAAGCACCGCACCGTGTCCACCATCAAGGACATCACCGAATTCAAGAAGTCGCGCTTCATCCTGCTCTCCGGAACCCTGGGCAACGAACTGCGGCGGGACATCACCAAGCCCGGCGCGGGCGTGCGGGTGGGCGGGGTCGGCTCCTCGCCGCCGGACAACGTCCGCCTGGACGTCCGGGCGGGCGCGGCCGAGAAGTTCGCCTCCATCAAAGAAGCCGTGCTTCGGGCGCGCGCCGTCTCCCAGGGCCTGACGGTGGTCAAGCCCCTGGCGCCGGACCTGCCCCCGGAAGTGGCGGCTTACTTCAAGACCTTGGGCATCGGGAAAAAGGAGTCGGCGGTGGTCAAGGTCTCCGACGCCCCGGCAGGCAAGGTGCGCGCGTTCCTAGAGGGGCAGAAGGCCCTCCAGGGCCAATCGGGCCTGACCGTGCTGAGCCTCTCGGACACCCGCATCCTGCGGGAGGTCCGCAACTATTTGATCAAGACCGGCATGGTCAAGGCCGACGAGATCGCCATGGTCTTCTCGGACGCCGAATGGCTGAGGCTCAACCGCCCCGAGGCCCGCGTCGGCGAGCAGATGAACCTGTCGGCGCTCAACAACGGCAAGGTCAAAATCCTGATGCTCGACACCCGCGTCGGCGGCCGCGGCCTGGACCTCAACTTCAAGGGCGACCGCGACAACCCCGACCCCGCCGCCTTCAAGGGCTACACGAATTTCGAGATGCTCATCGTCGATCCCCACGAAATGTCCAAGGTCCACCTCCTGCAGGCCGAGGGCCGCATCGACACCGGCCGCGTCCTGCCCGGCGCCGGCGGCCACCGGAGCTTCGCCTTGGTCCTGGACGTCGGCGCGGCCCAGAAGGACGTGATCTTCAAGACCATGTTCGACGGAGATCCCCTCTTTGCGTCCCTGCGCAAGGACCCCGAGGTCCTGGCCTTCGCCAAGGCCAAGGGGAAAACCGTCGTGGACTGGGTCACCATCCACGAGTTCATGGCGCGGGCCGAGTCCCAGAAACTGCGCCTGGAGCAGGTGGAGAGCTACAAGAAAGTCGTCGAGAACACCCTGGATAAAAAACAGGCCGAGGTGGAAAAGGACCAGCTCCGCTCGGCCAACGTCATCCAGGACCGCCCCTTGTTCGACCCCCGGTTCCGGGGCCTAGACGCCACCGGGCATTAAAACTCCAGCTTGGGCGGGGAGTCGAGAGCCTTGAGCGCCTCCAGGTTGTGCGCCGTTTCCTCCAGAACCGCCCGGCAGTAAACCGGGTCCTCCAGCCGCTCGGTCAGCGCCCGCAGGGACGCCGCGGCCGTGGAAGAGGCCCGCACGCACATCTCGATGCGGTGGTGGAGATTGCGCCGCTCCTGGCAGCGCTGGATCGCGAATTTCACCAGATAAAGGTCCAAGGGCTTGAGGATGAAATCGTAGGCTCCGAGCTTGAGGGTGTTGATCGTGTGGTCGATGTTGCCGAAGCCCGTCATGACCAGCACGTCGGTCTTCGGGAATTTCTTCCGGACCGTCCGGGCCAGCTCGATGCCCGCGGTGGGCGTTTCCATGCAGATGTCCGTCAATAAGATGTCGAAACGTTTTTTTTCCAGGAGCGCGGCGGCTTCCTTGGCGGTCTCGGCGGTCGTCACCGCCACGTGCGCGCCTCCCAGAGCGCGGCGCAGCAGCTCCAGAATGTTTTCCTCGTCGTCGGCGATCAGCAGTTCCATGGGGGACCTCGGCGGCGTGCGATTGGTCGTCTCCCTAAGGATAGCTCATGCCCGGCGTTTGGGCAATGGGCGGGGTCGTCAAAGGCCGAGTATTTGGAAAAAATTCCGTCAAAAAAATATCCACCCTAATTTCTGATTATCCAAGATTTTTAAGTATTTCTTTGTTGGAAATGATGGCGCCATCATTGGCTTGCGGCCATGCGGCGGGCCGCAAGCATTTTGTATGTTAGTGCGTGCCCAAAAAGGCCTGGCTGCTCCTGGTCCCCTTGGCCGCCCTCTATTGGACCAGCCGGGGGGCGTACTTCGTGGGGTTCTTCAACGACGACGCCTTCTACATCATCGGGGCCCGTTCCCTGTTGACGGGGCGCTTCGCCGAGCTCAACGTCCCGGGGGCGCCGCCGATGGACACCCATTCCCCGGGCTTTCCCCTGCTCCTTCTGCCCGCCGCCCTGGCGGCCGGGGAAGGATTTGCCGCCTATCAGGCGACCGCGGTGCTTCTGAGCGTGGCGGGGGTCTGGCTGCTCACCCGATTCGGCCGGGAGCGGTTGGCCCCGGAAACGGCCCTGGCCGCGGCGGCGGCGGCCGCCCTCAATCCCCTGGCCGTCGGGACCTCGGCGACGGTGCTCTCGGAAATCGCCTACGTTCCGCTCAGCCTTTTGATTCTGCTTTTGGCTTCCCGGGCCTGGCCGAAGAATTCTCCCGGGGTCTGGGCCGGCCTCGGCGCTTTGGCGGGCTATCTGGGCCTGGTGCGCCTGAGCGGGGCCAGCCTCCTGGCCGCTTTGGTCGCGGGCTTGGCCTGGGAGCGCCGGTGGAAATGCTCCGCCGTCTGCGCGGGAGCGGGATCGGGCGTGCTGGGAGCCTGGATTCTGCGCAATTTCATGGTCGCGGGACGCTCGGAGACCCGGGTGGGGGAGATGCTGGAGACCTTGGGTTGGTCGGGGGAGATGCTGGGAAGGATACCTTATTACACGAAAGAGGCGTTTGGGAGGGCCTTGTTTCGATGGCCGGCGATGCTGGGAACGAATATGGGGACGGAACTTTGGACGGCCGCCGCGGCCCTGGCGGGCCTTGCGGCCGTCGTTGAAGGCCTCCGCCGCTGGGGTTGGGCGGGCGCGGGGAAGGTTCTACCCTTGTATCTGGGGGCCTACGGTTTGGTCCACTTGGCCTGGCCCTATCAATCGGCCCGGTACCTGCACCCGGTTCTGCCCTTGGCCGCCCTGCTGACCTTCGCCGGGATCGAAAAATTCGGCAAGCGCGCGGCCCTCGCGGCCGGATTTTTGAGCGTGGCCCTCTCGGCGGCGCCGGTGTCGGCCATCGTCCGCGCCTCGTTGGGGCAAACCCGAAATCCCATGAATACGGCTCCGACGCGCAGTCGCGATTGGATCCGCCGCAACACCCCGCCGGAGGCCGTTTTCGCGGCCTCCTTGGACGGGCAGGTTCATCTTTTGACCGGGCGGCCCTGCCTGCATTTGCCCGGGGTGGACGAGCCCGCGGCGATGAAGGAATGGCTCGAGCGCAACAAAGTCTCGTTCGTGGCCGAATTCCCGAACGATTTTTTCATGAAACGGGATTTCGGAAGCCGGAGGCTGGATCCACCGGGGACGGAAAAACTGGAACGGATTCTGGCCGCCGCGGGCGGCCGGGAAATATTCCGGGATCCGGACGAAGGCGTCCGGATCTTCCAGGTCCGATGACCCGGCCCGACCGTCTCCCCGGGGCCTTGTTCGTCCTTCTGGGGGCCTCCCTGCTGGCCGGGGGCTTGCGCGCTCCTTGGGCGGGCGCCCTGGCCGGGGCGGCGGTTTGGGTTCTGGCGCGCCTGGCGGGACCGGCGCGTTTAGACCGGACTCTGGCTTTCTGGGCGCTCTGGGTGGGCTGGGCGGCCTTGAGCGTCCTATTCTCGGATCAGCCCCTCAAGGGCGTTTATTCCCTATCGCGCTGGGTCTCGGGGGCGGCCTTTTTCGCCCTTTGCCGGCAGGCTTGGGGCGAAAGGGAGCGCGGCCTTTGGCTGGACGCCTTGTGCGCCGCGGCCTGCGTGCTGGGCCTGGGAGTTTTGTTGATTCCCAACGTCAATTACCCCTTCACGGGGTTCATGCCGCCTTATTACAACTATTCCGTCTTCGTGGAGGCCGCCTGCGCCGCGGCCGTGGCGTCGGTTCTTGGGCGGCCCGGCGGCCCCGCCGGAGCCCGCGGGCGGGCGCTGGCCGCCGCGGGCGTTTTTTGCCTGATCATGGTCTTTCTGGCGCGTTCGCGGGGGGGGCTGATCGCCATCGCCGCGGCGGGGGCCTTCTCGGCCTGGAGGCGGGGGCGGGCCCGGTGGATTTTGGCGGCGGCCCTCGCCGGGGCGGGGGTCCTGGCCTTGCTGCCGCGGGAACGCCTGGATTACCTGCTCAAGGCCGATCAGCGCTCCTCCTTCAATCGGCCGCAGATTTGGAAGGCGGCGCTCTCGGTGGTGGGGGGGAATCCCATTTTGGGAGAGGGCCTCGGAAATTTCGAGCAGGGCTTTCTCCGGCACAATTTCCCGGCCCGGCGCGCCGCCAACTACGGCTTCAGCGCCGACCACGCCCATAGCGAATTCTTGGAAATCATGGCCGAGGCCGGGATTCCGGGCCTACTGGCGCTGGCGGCGGCCCTGCTGTTCTGCGCGGCGCCTTGGTCGGCGGGCCGCGCGCGCCCGGACCTGCCCCGGGAGGCGGCGCTGGGGGCGCTCTGCGCGATGTCGGTCCAATGTCTGGTCGACAACATGTTCCATCTCCAGGGCCTGCTTTTTCTTTTCCTGTCCGCCTTGGCCGTGGCCGGAAAAACCCCGGGCGCAGAGCCCCTCCCGGTTCGGCCGTGGCGGACGGCGTGCCTGGCGGGGCTGGCCTTGTCCCTGCTTTCCTGGCTGCCGAATTGGATCCTGGCCTCCAATTGGACCTTGTTCAAGCGCGAGCAGAGGCCGGAGCGCCGGTTGGAACTGGCCTTGGAGTCGGTCCGCCTTTTCCCGGCCGATTATTATTGGAGGGAGGTCTTGGGGAGGTGCTGGCTGCAGGCCGAGCCGCCGAGGCCGGACCTGGCCCTGAGGGAATTCGAGCGGGCCGCGGCCCTTCACCCGACCAACGGATTGTACCCGCACCTGATGGCCGAACTCCTCACCGAGAACGGGGAGGGCGACCGGGCCCTGGCCTTGGCCCGAAAGGCCGTGGCCCTGGAACCCAATTACTTCGCCGCCCGCTTCATGATCGTCGAGATGCTGGCCGGGCGCGGGCTCCGGGATGAGGCGCGGCGGGAACTCGAGGAGGCCGAGCGCCGCCGGGGGCTCCTCCGGGGCCTTTCGACCCATTCCGCCTACGACGATATGATCGTGTCCTTCAACGACAACCGCTACGAGAAGCTCAAGCGGCTTGTTTCCCGCTGAGGACGCGGGCCAGGCTCCGGGATTTTTCCCGGAGCGAGCCCCGGTCCTCGGGTTTTAGTCCCAAGGGGTCGAAGCGGTGCCGTTCATGGAGTTGCGCCGCTTCAAAAAGTTCCCGGCTTTGCTCCGGGGGCAGGGTCCCGGAAAGGCGAAGGGCCCAAGCCGAGGCGCTTTCCTCGGCTCTCCGGCCGAGCCCCCGGCCGGCTAAAATGCGCTCGACCCCGTAAAGCTCCGAATCCGCCCCGGGCACGGGAGGGGCCGGGAGGGCGGTTTCGCCCGACTCGGAGGCGCGGGTCCGGCGCAGGCCCCGGAGCACCCAGGCGGCCGCCAGGGCCGCCGCCAGCGCCGCCGGCCAATGTTTCCTCGGGGTTTGCGAGGCGTCGGCCGGGCGCCACCGCCAGCGCGAGACGGCCAGGACCAGACGGTCCCAGCGGTCGCGCAGGGGCCTGAGCCAGGCGCCGCGGCGGGCTTCCAGCTCCGCCCAGCCGGCGGGGGTGGCGTCGAAATCCCGCCAGGAACCGTTCTCGAAGGCCAAAGTCCAGGCGTGCGCGTGCCGCTTGCGGGCGATGAACGCGCCCTCGGCGGGGCTGAATTCCTGGATGGAAAAGCCCGCGGCGTAGCGGGCCGGGACGCCCCCGGCCCGGAGCAGGAGGGTCGCGGCGGTGGCGAAAAACTCGCAATGGCCGGACTGGGTTCGGGTCAGGAAATTTTCCAGCGGCGTGGACCCCGTTGGGACGGGACGCTGGACCAGGCTGTAGCCGAAGCCCGTTCCCAGGAAATCCCGGACCTTCCGCACGGCTTCGCCGGGGCGGCCCGGGTCCAGGGCCAGGCGCGCGGCCAGCTCCTTGAGGAGTTTTTCCTCTTCAACCGGGAGGGCCAGGTCCGCCTTGGCCGGGGGAGAGTCCATCAGGGTGCGGCCGAGACCCTCGTAGCGGGCTCGGTAGCCGGCCAGGCCGGGGCCGTCCTGGACATGGACCGCGCCCAGGGGATTGCGGCGCATCGAGCCCGCGAAAAGCTCGGTCACCCGGTAGGCTCCGCCCGGGAGCGGGAGCAGGCCGCGCTTCGAGGGGAGGTAGAAAGAAACCCGGATCTCTCCGAGCCGGGCCGGCTCCGGTGCCAGGTTCCAAGTCGAACCGGCCTGGGACCCAAGCTCCTCGAAGGGCGCCCCTTGGGCGTGCCAAGTCCCGGCGAAGTAGCGGTTGTAGGCGGCTTCCCGGAGCAGGGCGGGGGCCGCGCCCTTCAGGGGTTCCAGGCGCAGGACGATTTCATCGGAAAATTTCAGGGCGCCCACTTCCCCGATGGCGGTCCGGCTGCGGAAGGCGTCCAGGCCCAGCTCGGCGCGGCCGAAGATCAGGTTGGGAAGGGTCGTTTCCAGGTACACCTGCAAGCGGTGCAGGCCGATTTGGCCCCCCCAGCCCGCGGCGGCGGAGGCCAGCGCCAGGGCCAGCCAGGCCCGGGCCGCGGACCGCCCGCGGAGCGGCCACAGGGCCCAAAGGGTCAGGACGACGCAGGCCGGAAAGAAATACGGGTCCTTGGAATTGGCCGAGCCTGCGCTGAGGACGCATACCGTCGCGTAAGGCAGGCGGAGATCGACGCCCTCCCGGGGGTCCTTCGGCTTGGCGCGCTTTCGCAAGGTCCAGAACAACGCGGTCAGATCGGTCTTGCCGACGAGGCTGTAGGCTTGGGCGGCCACGATCGGAAAAAGGCAGGCCGGCAGCCATTGAAGGGCCGGGCTGGGGTAGCGGCCCTTGGAAAACGACAGCACCGCCAGCCCGGCGAAGAGCAAGGTCGAAAAATCCGTGATCCTGGAAAAATCCTCGCGGGAAAAATCCCAACGGCGGCGGACGAGCCGGGGGCCCTCGACGATCGCCGCCAGCGCGAGGGCGACGAACCAAGAGCCGGTCTGCTGTCCCCAGAGGAGGAGCGCCGCCCCGATCAGCCCGGCAGAAGGGGTCATGGCGCCCAGGCCTCCGGTCCCGAGGGGACCCCGGCCAGCGCCGCGGCCAAGCCGGCGGGAGGAAGGCGGATGGCCCCCTCCAATTTTTTTTCCCCCTTGGGCGCCTCTTCGACCACCAGGGCCAGCACGGGCACCCCGGCGCGCCGCAGGTCCGCGACGAATTTTCGTCTGGGCTCGTCGTAGCCGAGGAGCACGGCCAGGCAGGCGCTCATGGTCCGCGCGCGCGGCAGGACCGTCCGGCTGAGCTGTTCGAACTCCCCGTCGGTCCGGGGCCGGACCCCGGCCAGAACCTCCAACAGCCCCAGCTCGTTTCCCAGCCCCCGGCCCGCGGTGAAGGAATAAGCCTTGTCGCCGAGGAAAAGAAGATCCACGAGGGATTCCTGGGTGAGGACCGAGGAGAGAAACGAGGCCGCGGTGGAAACCGCCGCCTCGAAAGCCTCCCCGGGCGCGGGTCCCGCGAAGGTGTCCAGGACCAAAGCGTGGCGCGTGAAGAATTCGTCCTGGTCTTCCCGGACCACGGGCTTGCCCGTCTTGGCCCAGGACCGCCAATGGATGCGCTTGATGGGGTCCCCGGGGCGGTAATCGCGCAGGGACATGAATTCCTGGGAATCGCCCACCGAGGAAGAATTGGCCACGCCCCCGGGCTGGCAGCGGCGCGCTCCGGGAGGGCTCAGGCGCGGGACGGGATGGCGGCGGGGCAGGACCAGGACGCTTTGGGGCGCGGGGGAGACCGCCGCCGCCCAGGTGATTCCCAGGGGTTCGGCCAACTGCAGGCGCAGGGCCTTGAGCTCCAGTCGTCCCCGGCGCGTGGGCGTCAAGGAACAGGCCACGGCCGCGCTTTGGCCCGGCTCCAGGCGGGGAACCGGAGCGGGGGCGGAGGCCGGCCGGGCCTTGGCGCCCAGGGCCCGCCACCGGGCAAATCCCGAGTGCCGCGCCACCCAGTCGGCCTCGGGCGGGGTGGCTTGGGCGGAAAATTCCGGACCGCTCGGTGCCGTTCGCTCGAAAAACTCGAGCACCTCCGCCCCTTCCAAGGGGCGGGGGCCGTCGTTGGTCACGCGGACGCGGTAGCTCATCGCCAAGCCCTGGGTGGCGGTCCGGGGCAGGGCGCGCTCCGCCGAGAACCGGGGACGGCGGACCCGGGCGGCCAAGAGGGAGGCGCCCGCCAGGGCGGCTAAAAAGCAGAAGAGCTGGTGGTCCAGGCTTTGGTTGGTGTCCAGGCCGAACACCGCGGCGGCCGTGAGGGCCGAAAGGAGGAAGCGTCCCGCCGGAGTCCAATGGCGCCACGGCCATTGCAGGGCGCCGTCGGCCGCGCGCTGAACCGGGTAGCGGAGGCGGTCCCAGCCCCGCAGCATGTCAGGCCGGAACGGGGACGGCGGCCAAGGCCGCCTCGACCACGGAGGCGCCCGTGGTTCCGGAGAACTTGGCCTGCGGGTCCAGGGCCACGCGGTGGGCCACCACCGGAATCGCCATCTCCTTGACGTCGTCGGGAGCCACGAAATCCCGTCCGCTCATGAGCGCCGCCGCCTGGGAAACCTTCATCAAAGCCAGGGACGCGCGCGGGCTGGCTCCGAGCCGGACCACCGGGTTTTTCCGGGTTTCCCGCACCAGGTCCACGATGTAGCGGCGGATTTCCGGGCTCACCCGGACCTGGAGCGCGGCGCGCCGCAGGTCCATGGCTTCTTCCAGGGTCACGCAGGCCTTCAGGCTCTCGATGGGATGCGCGCGCTCCTGGTCGGACAGGACGGCCGCTTCCTCCTCGGCCGCCACGTAGCCCGGGGCGAATTGCATGGTGAAGCGGTCCATCTGGGCCTCGGGGAGGGGATAGGTTCCGTGAAATTCGACGGGGTTCTGGGTGGCGATGACGAAGAAGGGGTCGGCCAGGCGCCGGGTCGTGCCGTCCACGCTGACCTGCCCCTCGCCCATGGCTTCCAGAAGCGCCGATTGGGTTCTGGGAGAGGCCCGGTTGATCTCGTCGGCCAGGACGATGTGGGTGAAGATGGGGCCTTCGTGGAAGCGGAAGGACTGCTCCTTCTGGTCGAAGATGGAGACGCCGATAATGTCGGAGGGAAGCAGGTCGGGCGTGAACTGGATGCGGTTGAAGCCCGCCCCCACGGAGCGGGCCAGGGCCTTGGCCAAGGTGGTTTTTCCCGTCCCGGGATAATCCTCCAGAAGGACGTGCCCCCCGGCGGCGAAGGAGGCCAGGAGCTTGCGCAAAGTGGCCGTCTGCCCGCGCATGACCTTGCCGATATTGTCGGCCAGCTTCCGGAAAGTCGCCGCGGGAGCCGATTGCGTCATGGGCCGATTCTAGCCTTTTTTAATGCAATAATTCAGGAATGCGAGGCAGAGGCCGCGGCCGCGGGGATTTCGGCGGGCGCCGCGATTTGATTCAAGGCAAGATCCAACATAAAGGAACCTTCGCCTTTTTGATCTCGGAAGTTCCGGGGGCGCCGGACCTTTATCTGGGCGGCCCCACGGTGCGCCTGGCCATGGACGGGGACCGCGTGGAGGCCCGCCTCACCGGGCAAAAAGGGGACCGGCGCTTCGGGGAGATCGTCCGGGTCCTGACGCGAGCGCGGACGACGGCCGTGGGCATCCTGCGGAAAGTCGGGCGCTTTTGGGCGCTCTGCCCCGAAGGAATTCCCGAAGAGGGCGGGCTGGAAGTTCTTGGTTTCGCCAAAGGCGTGGAGCCCCGCTCCGGGGTGTTGGCCACCCTTCGGATCGACCGCTGGCCCACCGAGGACCGCGCTCCCGGCGGGACGGTGACCGAGATCCTGGGCAAGCCCGAGGAGCCCGCCGCGCGGCGCAAGGCGGTCCTGGCCGCCCGGGACATCCCGACCGTTTTTCCGCAAGAGGCTCTGGACGAGGCCCGGGACCTGCCGCTGGACCCGGCCGAGGGGGATTGGGCGGGGCGGCGCGTTCTGTTCGACACCCCGATTTTCACCATCGACGGAGCCGACGCCAAGGATTTCGACGACGGCGTTTCCCTGGAGGCCCGGCCGGGCGGGGGTTGGCTCTTGGGCGTGCACATCGCCTCGGTGGCCGATTACGTCAAGCCGGGCACGGCCCTGGACGCCGAGGCCGTCCGGCGCGGGACCAGCGTCTACCTGCCCGGGCGGGTGATCCCGATGCTGCCGCCCAAGCTCTCGGACCATCTTTGCTCCCTGCGTCCCGGCGTTCCGCGCCTGACCTTGACCTGCTGGCTGGAATTGGACCCCAAGGGCGCCCCCGGCCGGGTCGTCCTGGAAGAGACGGTGATCCGGTCCTGGCGGCGCTTCACCTATGAGGAAGTCCAGGACGAGCTGGACGGCAAGCCCGTCCCGGAGGTGCCGCCCGAGATCAAGGAGAGCGTCCGCAACATGGGGGCCCTTGCCAAGAGCATGACCGCCCTGCGCATGGAGCGCGGCGGGCTGGACATGTCGGCCGCCGAATACCAGATCAAGACCGACGCCGAGGGAAATCCTCTGGCGGTCTGCAAGCGCGCGCGCCTGGCCAGCCACCGGCTCATCGAGGAGTTCATGGTGGCCGCCAACGAGGCCGTGGCCCGGACCTTGACCCATGCCCGCGCGCCTTTTTTGCGCCGCATCCACGAGGATCCGTCCCCCGAGAAGCTCCAGGCCCTCCAGGAGGAGCTGGGCAAGCTCGGCCTCCGCGCCCCGACCTCCCTGGTGGCCCATCCGGTGGAGGGCCTTCAGGGTTTGCTCAAGGCCGCGGTCGGACATCCCTTCGAGGAAACCGCCAACACCCAGGTCATCCGCTCGATGAAGTTGGCGCGCTACTCCTCGGAGCCGGGCGGGCATTTCGGCCTGGCCTCCAAGGATTACTGCCACTTCACCTCGCCCATCCGGCGCTACCCGGACCTGGTCGTGCACCGCGCCGTCAAGGCCGTCCTGCGGGGCAAGCCCCGCGAGCACGCCGAAGGGGTGGACCTGGAGGCGCTGGCGGTGCGCTGTTCCGAGCGCGAGCGTCTGGCTCAGGACGCGGAACGCAAGGCCGTGGATTTGGCGCGGGCCGCCCTCATGGGCCGGGAGATCGGACGGGTCTTCGACGGGGTTGCGGTCAATGTCACCAACGCCGGGGTCTTCATCGTCCTAAGCGATTGCGGGGCGTCCGGCCTCTGGCGCGGCGGCGTCGCCGCCTTGGGCGCGCCGATGAAGGTGCGTTTGACCGCGGTGGACGAAGCGCTCGGCCGCTTGGAGTTCGAACCCGTCCGTTCAGCGCTTCCCAACCAAGTCCGCCTTTCTCCCTGGCGCCAAAAAAAAGAACCCCGCGGGCGAAAATAACCCTTCACTTGACCCCGTTCTCATGGTATGATATAGGCACGGGATAGAAGTACCCCGCGCCACAAATGACGTTTGTGAGCTAGACGCGAATAAGAGGAATTACAACATAATGGCTACCGGAAAAGTGAAGTGGTTCAATGATCAGAAGGGCTTCGGGTTCATCACGCCGGACGACGGGTCCAAGGACCTTTTCGTTCACCACTCGTCCATCACGGGCGATGGCTTCAAGACTTTGGCCGAGAATCAGGCCGTGGAATTCAACGTGGAGCAGTCCGAAAAGGGCCCCCGCGCTGGAAACGTTCGCAAGCTCTAATCAGCTGACGAACCACGCCTGAGAATGCCCCCCTCGCCGCTTGCGGCGGGGGGGGCGGTTTTTTAGGCGGTCTTCAGGGAGATTCCAGCCGCTCCGAGCCGGGCCAGCCAGCGGTCGATCTCGGCGATGTCCTTGGGCGCCCCCGAGACGCCCTTCGGCGCCCGGCCCCCCGCCACCATCTCCACGGCCCACACCGCCGGAAGCGAAACCAGGCGGGTCATGGCGGTGTCGGCCCCCGAACCGCACTCGTCCAGGGCTAAATGCCGGGCCCAAGGTCGGCCGCCACCCGTGGCGTTGAGCTCCACGAAGAGCACGACCCGGTCCTGCTCGCCGTCCCGGTAGGCGTGTTTGTCCCAGAGCTCGGCGCTGAGCTTTTCGAGGTCCTGGGGGGTCGCCGTCGGGATTTTATCGAAGATCGGCTTCCAGGCCGCGGCCCAGCCGTCCAGCCGGAGGGTGCCGCGCACGAAGGTCCGGACCTTCCAGGCCGGGTCAAAGCCGTATTCCTGCAGATAAGGGATGGAATCCCGGTTGGGGTAGGCTTCGAAGCGCTCTCCCAGGATGTCCAGCCGGGACACCGCGTCCCAGACCCGGGCGGTCTTTTTCTCCCGGCCGTCCTCCACGCAGCGGGCCGGGTTGGTCAGCGCCCGCAGGACCCCGACGGGCGACCAGCTGAACTTGTACTTGAAATCCCCGGGGACCTTGGGGATGCCCCCGCAATAGGACACGAATTCCAGTTCCCGGCCCGGGTCGAAAGCCGCCGAGGCGCGGTAATCGGCCATGAGCTTGTGGGCGAAGAGATGATCGATGCCCGGATCCAAACCGGATTCGTTGACGAAGCTCAGGCCTTCGGCCTCGGCCGGTCCGTTTAAGGCCCGCATCGGCTCCGAAAGATAGCTGGTGGTCACCAAATGGGCCTTGCGCTCCAGGCAGATTCGGGCGATCTCCGGGTGCATCGGGGCCGGGAGCATGGACACGGCGATGTCCCCCGGGGCCAGGGCGCGCTTTAAGGC
Source organism: uncultured Elusimicrobia bacterium (assembly GCA_964358485.1). GTDB lineage: Bacteria > Elusimicrobiota > Elusimicrobia > UBA1565 > UBA9628 > CAYHPY01. Next base: position 7,571 of record CAYHPY010000036.1, on the reverse strand, counting down.
GGCGGGCTCGAAGGCCTCCACCCGGGCGGCGGATTTGGCGTCGAGCCCCGCCAAAACGGCGCGGGCTTTCTCCACCGTGCGGTTCCAAAGCGTCAGCGGCCGCCCGGAGCGGGCCAATTCCCGGATGCCCGCCCCCGACGATAATCCCGCCCCCAGCCAATGGACCACGCTCATGACTTGCCTCCCGCGGCCGCATTCCCGGCCATTTCCCGGAACAACTCGTCGGCCCGCGTCCAAACCGCGGAGCCCGCCTCCAGGGTCTTGAGATGGGGGAGCAACTGGGCCGAGAAATCCTCACTGCTTTCCCGCGGGAGCAGGGAGGGCAGGTGGTCGATGGCCGTCAAGGACAGCGGCGGGTTGCGCCGGAGGCGGACGGCCGGGGATTCGAAGGTGGTCGTGTCCCGGTAAATCGGAAGCGGGTTGTGGGGGCTGTAGGGATCGCAGCTGACGTCGGAGACCACTCTCAGAAGCCGGGGGCGGTCGAGCATCTCCTCCGTCAGAAACGGCGCGGTGGGGCCGGTCAGCAGGACGCAATTGAGCAGGATCTGGTGCTTGAGGGTTTCCTTGAAGGGCCCCCCGGCCGCGGTCTCTTCCTTGTCCCAGGCCAAGACCTCGCTTTTGGGCGCCGCGCGCGAAAGCAGGTCCAACGCCCCCGCGCCGCAACGGCCCTTGGCCCCGAAGAGGAGGACCGACGGAGCGTCCGTGTCCGCGAAAGCGGCCTCCAGGCGGGGCTTCATCCACGCCAGCAAGGCGTCGCGGCTGGGGAAGGATTCCAGCCGCGGGTAAGGGGCGCTCGGAAAAAGAACTTGGTGCGCCCAGAGGTCCAAGCCCACGGCCGCGCCCGAGAAACCCGCCCAACGGCCGAAGGCCGCCACCCGGCGGCCCGCGTCGTCGGCCAAAAATTCCAGGTCCAGCAAACGGCCGCCCCCCGAGACGAAGCGCGAAAGCAGGGCCTGGGCCCCGCGCTGGCCTTTGTAGGCATGGGCGAAGTAGACATGGCGGTGGCGCAGGGGCGCCGTATCTTCGGGCAGTTCCTTGAGGCCCAAGATGATCGCGTCGGGGGGAGCGTCGGGCCAGGAGCCTTCGGCGGCCAGCCGCGCCCCGGCGCGCTCGTATTCGGCGTCCGGGAAGGCGCGCGCGCAAGAGCGCTCCACCGTCACCTCGACGCCGGCCTGGACCAGCTCGGCCGCGTGGGCGGGCGCCAAGGCGGCGCGCCTTTCCGCGGGCTTGGTCTCCGCTCTAAGCCGGAGCCTCATGCGCCGAAAACGGCTTGGTGGACCAGGCGGTGGAACCAATGAGGCCCGGCCTCTTCCTTGGGGGAAAAGCGCCCGCGCGGGGCGAACCCCGACGCGGCCCCGGGCCGGACCAGGGCCATGGCGTGGACGTCCTCGTCGTCGACCTGGGTGTCCAGCCAGAGCTCGGAGCGCCGGGCGTATTTTTTCTTGTCCCAAACGTAATGATGCCAAATGAAATTCGTCCGCTCGGGAGCGTCCGGGATGGGCTGGTAGATGTTGACCGACAGGCCCCAGGGATAGAAATTGAGGGTGAGGTTCGGAAAGATAAACCACCACAGGGCGAACACGCGGCGCTCGGGGGCTTTCGGATCTCGGAAACGCGCGGGGAGAAACTTCGGGTCAAATCCATGGTCCGGGTTGAGGGCGTAGGCCCATTGCAGGGAGGAGCGCCCGTACAGCTCGGTTTTATAGCCCGGCAGATCGATGGCGTCGGCCAGGCCGCCCGGCGCCCGGTGGATGAAGGTGATGTGGTACTTGTCCATGTAGTTGCAGGCGTGCTGTTTCCAGTTCCCTTCGACCTCCCGGGCCTCGTTGGGGCGGGACACGCGTTTGAACTCCGAGACCGGGAGCTTGGCGGTGGAGGCCGCCAAGGGCTTGAGCAGCGCCGACAGGGTTTCCGGGGGCTCGCCCAGGGCGGCGAACAGGAATTTTTCCCACTGCCCGACCGGGAGGCTTTTGAGATGGTCTTCCGCCGATGGGAAATCCTTGAGGTCCCCCTTTCCGAAGCCGGGTTGGGAGTGGAATTTTCCCGCGCAGTCGAAGCTCCGGCCGTGCTGGTTGCAGACCACGGTCTTGGAGCGGGAGCGTCCCTCGACCAAGGGATACCAGGCGTGGGTGCAGACGTTGGGAAAGCACCGCAGTTTGCCGCCCCAGTCGCGCTGGAGGAACAGCGGCTTGCCGAGCAGAGAGACGGCCTCCCTGCAGCCGCGAATCTTCAACCCATCGGCCATGGAGGGGCCCGCGCCCGAGGACTCCGGGATCATGAGCCAGGATTTCTGGAAAATCGCCGAAAGCTCGAGCTTCAGGAACTCGGGGTCGGTGAAGGCTCGGGCGGGCAGGGAGCGGGCTTGGGCAAGGTCCTCGGACACGAAAAAATCCTCGGGGGGGAACGCGGCTTGGTTCATGAGCGGCCTGAGGATACAAAATTCGTTATAATGCCGGAACATGCCCAATAAGCAGGAAGCCGAGCTCGAAGTCCTGGTCCGCGCCCGTTATCCCCTGATCTACCTGGTCTCCTGGGAGGAAACCCGGGTCCAGGCGATGCTCGAGCGCCTCGGCGCCAAGCAGAGCAAGAAGGTCTTCACCTGGACGGTCACCCAGGGCATCTGCGACTCGGCCAAGGCGCGGGATTCCTCCGTCAAGGAGCCGCAGGCCGTCCTGGATTACGTGGCCAAATCCGGCCAGCCCGGGCTCTTCGTCCTCAAGGATTTTCATTCCTTCATGAAGGACCCAAGGATCGTGCGCGCCCTCCGGGACCTGGTGCAGGACCTCAAAACCAGCTACAAGACCTTGATCCTGCTTTCTCCGGTTCTGGAAATCCCCGTCGAGCTTGAGAAGGACGTCACCGTCGTCGATTACGACCTCCCCGGCGCCGACGAACTGCTGGCCCTGTTTCAGGACGTGATCGCCTCGGCCAAAGCGGGCGGGCGGTTCCAGGTGGACGTCAAGGCCGGGGAGGGGGAAAAGCTCATACACGCCGCCCTAGGCATGACCCTCTCGGAGGCCGAGAACGCCATCGCCCGCGCCATCGTCCAGGACTCGCGCCTGGACGCCGGCGACGTGGATGTCATTTTGGAGGAGAAAAAACAGATCATCCGCAAATCCCGCCTCCTGGAGTACTTCGAGGCGCGCGAGGAATTCGGCCAAATCGGCGGCCTGGAACTGCTCAAGGACTGGCTGGGCAAGCGCGGCCAAGCCTTCTCCGAGAAGGCGCGGCAATTCGGCCTGCCCCAGCCCAAGGGCCTGCTCCTGCTGGGGGTGCAAGGCTGCGGAAAATCTTTGACCTGCAAAGCCATCTCCGGCTTGTGGAAACTGCCCCTTCTGCGCTTGGACATGGGTTCGATCTTCGGGGGCCTGGTGGGCCAATCCGAGGAGAACATGCGCCGCGCCATCAAGACCGCCGAGTCCGTGGCCCCCTGCATCCTTTGGCTCGACGAGATCGAAAAGGGCCTGGCCGGGACCCAATCCTCGGGCAATTCCGACGCGGGCACCACGGCGCGGGTCTTCTCCACCTTCCTGACCTGGCTTCAGGAAAAAACAAAGCCGGTCTTCGTCGCCGCCACGGCCAACAACATCGAACAGCTCCCGCCCGAGCTTCTGCGCAAGGGCCGCCTGGACGAGATTTTCTTCGTGGACTTGCCCAATCTGGCCGAACGGCGGGAAATTTTCAAGATTCATCTCGCCCGCAAGAAGCGCGATCCCGCCAAATTCGACCTCGATGTCCTGGGCAAGGCCGCGGCGGGGTATTCGGGCGCGGAGATCGAGCAGGTCGTGGTCAGCGCCTTGTACGACGCCTTTTCCCTTCAGCGGGAAGTGTCGCAGGCGGACCTTGAGGCTTCGGCCCGGGCCCTGGTTCCGCTTTCGGTCACCATGAAGGAGGGGATCGCCCGCCTCCGGGAGTGGGCCTCTTCGAGGGCCCGCCCCGCGTCCCCCGCCGACCGGGCCCCGTGAGCAAGGATCGCTTCGACCGCCTGGAAGGAGGCGGCGAAAACCTCCCCGGAGAGGTCAAGGACGCCATCTCCCACCTCAACCGTTTCGACAACCTGGAAATTGGGGATTTGAAACAGCACCCCGCCCCGATCCCCAGCCGGGAAAAAGTCCTCTGTCATCACTGCGGACAGCCCAATGAGGCCGAGCGCGACCTGTGTTGGGCCTGCTTCAAAGGGGTGAAGCCGGCCCCTAAGCCCGCGGCCGCACCCGCCGGGGAGCTCCCCGGCCAGGATCAGGAGGTCGTCATCGTCCTAGACGGAGTCACCTACAAGGCCGGGGACAAGAATCTTCCCGACGACGTCCGCGTGCTCATGGCCAAGATCAAGAAGGAAGGCTACACCGTCAAGCTCCTGGAGGAGTGGAAAGCCTGGCGCCGGACCGGAGTGATGCCGCCCTCCTGGTCCAAAGAGGCCCGCCCCTCCGGCGCCCCGGCTCCCGCCGCGCCGGTCCATGGGCAGGAGGTGGAGATCTTCAAGGGCCAGCGGGTCTCGGTCATCAAGATCGACGGCAAGGTCTACACCTCCGATGACAAGGACCTGCCCCCGAACCTCAAGAAGTTGTTCGACTACATCGACGCCAACGGTGTGACGCCCGCGCTCCTGGAGCACCTGCGCAAGCAGGGCAGCCGCGTCAAGTTCCGCCCCGCCCAGACGGCGGACCCTTCCAAGGGGGAGGTGGCTTTCTGGGACGAGATCGGCCGCATGCAGGGCATGCGGCCCGAGAGCGACGACGAGCGCCTGCGTGCGGCGGTGTCCCGCCTGGAGCAGATGAGCCGCCGGGCGGAAAAAAGCATGTCCCAGGACCAGTTCGAGACGACGAAATTGCATCTCTGGCAGGGCTTCTGGCTGCTGATCGGCGTCGGGGGCTATCTCTTCTTCAGCCTCATGGGGCGGCGGTGAAGCTTTCGATCGGCGAGGCGGCGATTTCCCTTCTGCAAGGCGACATCACCAAGATTCAAGCCGACGCCATCGTCAACGCGGCCAATTCCGAATTGATCGGAGGCGGCGGGGTGGACGGCGCCATCCATCGGGCCGGGGGACCCTCGATCATGCTGGAGCTCAACCGGATTCGCCCCCGCGCGGGCTGTCCCACCGGCTCGGCGGTCATCACCGGCGCGGGCGCCCTTCCGGCTCTGCATGTGATCCACGCCGTGGGGCCGGTGTGGCGGGGCGGGGGCTTCCAAGAGGAGCTGGATTTGCGGGACGTCTACCGGAAAAGCCTGGAGCTGGCGGCGGAAAAAAAAGCCGCCAAGGTGACCTTCCCCTCCATCTCCACCGGAGCCTATGGCTACCCGGTCCATAAGGCCGCGCCCGCGGCCGTGGCCGCGGTGGCCGAATTTCTCAAGAAGTCCCCGGGGACGCTCCGGGAAGTGGTTTTCGTGTTGTTTGACAAAAGCGCCTTCGACGCCTACGAGCGGGCGTTGATCGGGGCGGGCGGTTCTTGAACAACTTCATGCCTGACACCGTGGAAATTTGCTATCATTGCCGTCGATGGGACGCCCCCGACGCCTTCAATTCCCCGGAGCCTGCTACCATATCGTCCTGAGCGGCAACAACCGCCAGGATCTGTTCCTTTCCAACCAGGACCGACGCCACTTCCTCAATCTCCTGCGCCAATACAAGGAGCGCTACGACCTCAAGATCTACGCCTACTCCCTGCTGGACAATTCCGTCGAGCTCCTGCTGGAGACCCGCCGCCCCAATCTTTCCCTGGTGATGCAGTCCTTCAACACGGTCTACACCAAGTATTTCAATTCGGCCCGCGGCACCAGCGGCCATGTGTTCCAGGGCCGCTACAAGGCCCTGGTGGTGGAAAAGGAAACCGCCCTGCTGGAGATGACGATTTACGTGCACCTCAACTCCGTGCGCTCCGGCCTCAAAGAGCGGCCGTGGCGTTATCAATGGTCCAGCGCCGGGGCCTATGTCGAAGCCGGCCACCGGGAGCCCCTGATCGATTCCGACGAGGTCCTGCGCCGCATGGGCAAGAGCCGGTTCCAGCAGTCCCTCAAGTATCTCAAGCTTCTTAAGGAAAGGCTCAAGTCCCAGGCCCAATGGGTTTTGCCCATCATCCGCGGGTTCTGCGTGGGGACCGAGGCTTACGCCGCGCGCCTGGAGACTTTGCCCGAACCCCTTTCCGGCAATGGGGGCTCGGAGGCCCTGGCCCGCAAGATCGTGGCCGAAACCGCCCAACGCCACGGGATGGACGCCGACAAGCTCCTGGGCCGCAGCCAATGGCGGGACGTCGCCGCCGCTCGCCGCGAGGCCATGTACCGGATCTGGAAGGAGGCCCGCCTGGGCGTCACCGAGGTGGCCCGCCTCTTCGGCCGCACCCCCAGCGCGGTCAGCCAGGCCATTCGGGCGTTGGAAAAGTAGCCTCAGCTCGCCCCGGCGGGTCGCCGCCATGCTCCTCCGGCCGGACGCCGCCACTCTCCACCGACGGCCCGCTCCATCCGGTCGTCCCCGAAAATCCGCCGCGCCTCGGCATCGTTGTGGGCCCGGCATAGAATTCGGACATTGCCCGGGTCGTCCGAGCGCCCCCCGCGGGCGAAAGGCCGGATGTGGTCGAACTCGGGCGCGTCGGCGCTGCCGCAGCGGACGCCGCCCGGACCCACAAAAACGCAGCGCCCGAAGTCCCTTCCCCAAACCTCTTTCTTGACCCAATTCGGAATTTTTCGGACGGCCGCCGCCCGTCCGGCCTCCCGCGCGGCCGCCCGGCCCGCGGTTTTGCGCGCCCCCGCCAACCGCCGGCCTGGATCCAGCCGGGGCAAGAGAGCGTGGAGCGCCTCTGAAAAAATTTCCTCCAAGCGGCCCTTGGGATGCTTGTGGCGGAGCAATTCCCGGGCGCGCGTGACCTGGCTCAGCAACTCCTCATCGGCCGTGAAGGTAAATTCAACCCGGCGATAATAAGCGAGAGGTTTCCCCGCGGGGGCGCTGGTTTCCGGCGGGGCGAACACCGAGGCGGCCCCTGCCGGGGAAACGGCCGAGCCGGCTCCATCCTCGGGCAAGCCGAACCACTCGGCGCCGGGGGCCGCGGGGGCGGCCGCCGTGGGCCCGACGGCAATGACGCGAATGCTCTCCCGGGGCTCGGGCTCCGGATTCAGCTCGGCGACGAGCGCTTCCAATTGCCGTTTGGTGGCGCCCAAGGCCTTGCTCAGAAGGCCTCGGTAATTCTCTGGGGTCAGGTGCGGCGCGAGCTTGGAGATGGCCGTCAATGAGAGCCTCCCCGACCTGAGAAACGGGTAAATCAACGGATATTTCGCGGCCGCCCGGGCAGCATGAATGCGGATGGCCGTTTCCGACTCGGAATAGCGAAGTTCCTTGAGGCAGTATTCAAAGAGCGAATGATATCCCATCTTTTGGGCAAGGCGGCGCCGGTCCATCTCGCCGAGGCGGCTTAAAATTTTCCCCAAATGGCGGCGCTCGTTTCTGACGAGTTCTTTTAAGGTTCGATGAAGCTCTTCGTCCGGAAGGGCGGCGCAGTTTTCCATTCTCAATCTCCTCGCGGTTGAAAAAATCCTCTACTCTTTAATACGAGTGAGGGGGTGATTTTGTTCCAAGGGGAGGGAGG
>CAYHPY010000035.1:0-33530 GCA_964358485.1 uncultured Elusimicrobia bacterium | reverse complement strand
CCCGGGAGTAACCCACGATATCACGCAGGGTGCCGGCTCGTCTATTTAATCTAGGGCCGGTAGGTCACGCGCCGAATGATCGAATAGTTCTCCCCCGCCGCGTTGGTGACGCCGACCCGGATGTCGTTGATCCCTTCCCTGAGGGAAAGCAAGGCGGCGAAATTCCCCGCCTCGTCCACCCGCGCCGGCGAGCCGTTGACGCTGATCTGCAGGTTGTCGGCCCGCGCCCGGCCCATGACCCGGTAGGATTTGGCCGACACCGTCTCGTCGGTGGCCGGGCGAAGCAGGACCACGGAGGAGGCGGGGGACGCCGGGGCATTGACCTGCGCGGCGGTTCCGCCCCAGGAGTACACCCGAGGGGCGGAATACTTCCCCTTGGTTCCCAGAAGGTCGATCATCGCGATCCGGCCCCAGTAGCGCCCGGCGGCCAGGCCGTCGCGCTTGAAATCCACCTTCTCGTCGGCCTCGTACACCTTGTCCAGCGCCATGTCGGTGAAATCCGGCGTGCGGGAAAACTGGATGTGGAACCCGGACACCGGAAGGCCGACGCGCAGGCTGTCGAGGTCCAAGTTGATGTTGCGCGCGTCCACGGCGGGGCCGCGCTCCCCGCTGGGACGGATGACCGGGGCCGCCGCGCCCGCCATTCCCGGCAGGGGCGCCGCGGAGATCTGCGCCTTGGAGACCCGCACCGCCTCGTCGAAATCCGCGGCCCGCGCCTCGAACTCCGGCAGGCGCTCGAAAGCCACCGGCACGCCGGGGGCCATGCCCATCTTGACCTCGGTCCCCATGTTGGCGGCCACATCCACGGTCCGGCCCTCGGCCTCGACGGCGGCGCGGCCCTGGTGGACCCGCACGACCGTGGAAAGGTCGCTTTTGACCTCCGCCGAGTAGCGCGTGTCCTGGGTCTTGGGATAAATCTTGGCCGAGGCGGTCACCACCTTGGATTTGCCCACGAACACCCCCCCGGCCTTGAGCTCGACGTCGTAGTCCTTGTTGAGGGGCTTGATGATGGCCATGGAGTTGGGGTCCAGGCTCAGCATGTCGCCGTTGAGGAACTTCACCTTGGCCCGGGAATCCTCCAAGGTCCGCACCGAATCGTTCTTGAAGACGTCCTGGTTGTCCCGGGTCCCCTGCCAGTCGGCCGTTTCCTTTTTTCGGAAGAGGACCTTATTGATCCGATAGACGAGCTTGGCGGCGCGCAGGTCCTCGCGGATGAGCTTGACCGGGACCTTGAGGATCATCCCCGGCAGGGCCGCCGAGGGATCGGAGCCGAGGTTCTTGTTGTAAGCCAGAATCTGGTCCCAATTCTTAGGATCCTTGAGATAGGTGTTGGCGATGCCCCACAAGGTGTCGCCGGGACGGACGGTCACGCTCTGAAGGGCGACGGATTCCTCGGCCAGGGCCGGACCGGCCAACAGAAGCCAAAGGACCGCCGCCCCGGCCGCCCAAACCCTCACCCGGCCGCGCCCCCCGCCCCGGCCTCCACGCCCACGCTCACGACCCCGTTGGCGTCCACCGTCAGGTTTTTCGGGATGCTGAACATGAAGCGGGAGCCTTTGCCCACCTCCGACTCCACCCAGATCTTTCCCAGATGGGACTCGACGAAAAAGCGCGTGATGGTCAGGCCCAGCCCGGTCCCGCCCTTTCGTTGGCCCGCCACCTGCTCGAACTTCTCGAAGACCTTTTCCCGGTAGGATTCCGGGATGCCTTCCCCGGAGTCCTCGACGCAGGCCCGCAGGGCCGAGCCTTGGTCCTCGATGCGGATCACGATCTTGCCCCCCGCCGGGGTGTACTTGATGGCGTTGCCCAGAAGATTGGTGAAGATCCGCTCCATGAGGTCCGGGTCCAGGGGGATGACGAATTCCTCGGCGGCCTCCATGGAGACGGCGATCTTTTTCTGCTGGTAGAGCGACTCCAGGATGTTCATGGACCGGCAGGCCACCCCCGGCATGGACACCGGCTGCAGCTGGAGTCGGATGCGGCCGGACTCCATCTTGGCGATGTCCAGGATGTTGTTGATCATCGACATCAGCCGGCTCATGGAGCGCTGGATGGAGGAAACCATGTTCTGCTGGTCTTTATTGAGCACGCCCACCAGGCCCTTGAGCAGGACCTCGATGAAACCCATCGCCGAGCCCAACGGATTACGAAGGTCATGGGTGATGTAATGAAGGAATTCCTCCTTCATGGATTCCAGCTCCTTCTCGAAAGTGATGTCCCGCAGGGAAGTGACCACCCCCAGGACCGCGCCGGTGCCCGGGGTGACCACGGGGTTGACCCCGACCCGCACGAAGCGCCGCGTCTCCTTGGTGGACAGGTCGATTTCCTTGTAGGCGTCGGGCTTGGGGTCCAGGTAGATTTGCAGGACGGCCTGGCGAAGCTTGGAGTCCGGCAGGGCCTCGGCCGCGGGCTTGCCCTCCAGGGCGGTCGCCAATTCCACCCCCAACAGTTCCCGGGCGATCCGGTTGGCCAGCTGGATCTTGCCCTCCTTGTCGAGCATCAGGATTCCGTCCTTGGAGGAATACAGGATGGCCTCGGTCTTTCTCTGCTCGGAGATCAGCCGGTCCACCTGCAAAACGGAATAGGCGCGCAGTTGGGAAGTCATCCGGTTGAAGGTGTCGGCCAGGTCCTGGAGCTCGTCGCCGGTGTCGATGTCCACGCTGGTCAAGAAGTCCCCGCGCGAGACCGCCTCGGCGCTGTGGGAGATGGCCAACAGGGGCGAGGTCAGCCGCCGGGCCATGACGGTCGCGGCCAAAAGCGCGATCGCCGCCACCGCGATGAGGACCAGGAAGGACGCCTTCCTCAGCTGGAGCGCGGCGTTGTAGGCTTCTTCATAGGGCTGAAGAATGATCATGGCGCCCGAGAGCACGGGCACGGGCGCGTAGGCCCACACCCAACGCCCGCCGCTCTCGTCCTTGAACTCCCCCCACCCGACCGAGTTGGCCTGCAAAGACGAGCTCACGATGCTCAGCCGCGGAAACTCCGCCAAAAACTTATCGTGCACCTTTTCCTTGGGATAAAAGAGCGGCCGCCCGTCCCGCCCCACCAGGACGCAGAAACCCGTCCCCTTGACCCGCTCCTCGCCGATCCCCTCGGCCAAGGAGCGAAGGCTCACCAGGACCCGGATCGCGGCCACCGGGCCCATGGGGTAATAGAGCTCCATCGTCCGGTCGGCTTCCTGCAGGAGCATCAACTTTTGGCGGGCCTCCGAGAAACGCTTGAAGCCCTCCTGCTCGGTCCGCTGCACCAGCTCCCCGCTGGAAGACAGGTCCGGGTTGTAGACCTTCACCACCTCCCCGCCCTTCGGATTGATGATGGAAATCTCGATGATGTTCGGGTGGGTGTCGATCAAGGTCTTGAGCAGTTCCTGCTTGTCGGTCCAGGCCATGTCCTTCTGGAGCGAGGCCAAGGCGAAGGCCAGCTTGTCCTCGTTGACCTTGAAGTAATTGGACACCTCCAACGCCATGCGCTCGGCCACCTTCCGATGCAGTTCCAGCACCGCCTCCTGCATCCCGGCGCGGCTCTTGTTGACGACGTAGAAACCCAGATAGGTGACCGGCAGGATGGCCAAAATCCCCATGACGATCAGGAATTTCGGAAAGAGCCCGGTTCTCAGCCACCTCATGAGAAAGCAGTCCCGCGCTCTAAGGAGAAGATAGAAATGACCATGTTTGGGCGCCTAGGAGCGCCCAACATTAGGTATACCAGGAAAACACGGATTTTTCAATGCTTTCCCGAATTCGGGAAGGCTAGTCCCTTTTGAAGGTCAGGGACAACAGGGGCGCCAGCCCCAGGAGCAGCAGCGCGGCCGGGGCGGCCGGGCTTTGGCGGATGTTTTCCAGGAGTGAAAACCCTTTTCCGGCTGATGGCAAGGAATACGAATTTCTGACCCGGCTAATCCGCCGGGACAAATACGGCGCCGCCGAGACGGCCGTCTGGTCCGCAGCGGCGGCGGCGAAGGAGATTGTTTCGTCCAATAGCGGCGTGTTGGCGCGAAGCGCCAAAGCCGCTCTCACTTGTTCAAAATTTTCCTGTTCCGTTCCCGAAATTTTTTCCGTCGTTCCGTTGGTTTTCTTGTATCCATCAAGAGCGGCAACGGAATCCCGGCTTTCCTCGCGGCCGCCCGCGGAAGACGCCCGCGCGACCCGCTCGGAAATGATCAAACCGAGTTTGCTGGCCGTCATTTGGATTAGCTTGACAGGTCCGCGGAAGGAGACAGCCTTCCGCGGGCCTGTCCCTCTCTCGTTTCCGTTATCTTTTAATTCCGTCCCCAAACTTCCGTTCCCATGAATTTCCGTATTCTCAATTCCGTTCCCGGAAAATTCCGTTCCCGAATTTTCGGAAACTGAACCATTCTCAAAATTTTCCAGCTGCAAGCCATTTCCCACCCAGGCAACCAGTTCAGCCTCCCGGCCGTTCTCAATCTGCCGTCCGTTCACCGAATCGCGCATGTCCTCCCCGGTCATGATATCGGCCAAGCGCCGGCCGAACACGCCGGCGCTTTCCAGATCCACATTCTCGATGGGCCGGGCCTGCCCCAACTCTTTATCCAGGGCCGCGGACTTGGCCGTCCAGCCGCGCACGGGACCCGCGCCTTCCAACATCGGCTCGGAGTACCCGCTCAAGGACCGGTCGTCCAAATTCCATCCGAAACCCGATTGCCCGGCCACGCCGTCCCCGGAGGGGATGGCCCACGGGTTGGCCCCGAAGGCCTCGGCGCTGTCGACTTGCCGGGCGGCCTGTCCGGTCGCCCGCCCGGCGGCGGACTCCACGGAGGGCGCCGCGCCCGCCTCGGTCTGAATCAGGCTGGAGGGCAGGCCCGTGGCGCCCAGACCGGGGCGAAAGCCCATGGCGGGAGCGCCGCGGAAAATGGGAGACGCGAAGCCCGGCGTCACGGACATGATCGGAACGGTGCGGGCGCCTTGGCGGAAATTGCCGGAAAAATTGCCCACGGAGGACGGCACTGCGCGCACGCCGGGCCCCCCGCCCGTGCGGGCCGGGGCGCGCATGGTCTGCCCCCAGGCGGCGTTGGCCGTCAGGGAAAGCAAGGCCGCTCCGACTAAAAAGGCCGGCTTCATACCCAGAGTTTACCAAGGGGGTCGAAAGGCTCCATGGGTCTTAAGGGCCCAAAAAAGCGGTCCAGGAGGCCTAGGACCTGAGGGCCCACCTGGTCCCGACTTACTTAATGCCTGACACCGAAGTTATGAGTTTTGTGGATATCCTGTGGAAATCTCCTCATGAGATCTAGACAAACACAGCGTTATTTGTATTAGAATATGTCTGGCACTTGCATAGGACCTTGGGCCCAGACTAAAATAGGACTTTGGGCCCTACAGTCGCGGACCGTTCAGTCTATACTGAGCATAAGTAGTGGAGGCACCATGATCGCCCTGCTAGCCGCCGTCCTCTTCGTGACGCCGCTGACCGCCCGCGCCGCCGAAAATTGGGCGCCCCCCCTCCAAAATTTCCTCAAGCACGACCAGACCGCTCCCCCCGCCGAGATCCAAGGCGCCCCCGTGGCCGCCCCGGCCCCCGTCCAGCCCTTCTCCGGCCGCTTCGACTCCGCCCCCCGCCCGGAACTGACCCCCGGCGTGCTGTGCACCCCGCAGGACAAGGATTTCAAGGAGTACCGCTATCCCGAGCGCATCCCGTACTGCAAGCGCAATTTCTCCACCGATGAAAAGAAGGAAGTCTCCCGCTGGTACGGCGTGCCCTGGGAAGAGCACTCCAAGTACCAGTACGACCACCTCCTCTCCCTGTGCCTGGGCGGCAGCAACTCCCTCTACAACCTCTGGCCCATGCCCTACGAGGACGCCCGCGCCAAGGCCAAGCTGGAGTTCCAACTCTGCGAGCGCCTCAAGAACGCCGAGCTCACGCAGGCCGAGGCCGTGAAGGAAGAGCTCGGCTGGTTCAAGGAGAACCGCCCCGACCTCCTGGAGCGCTTCCTCCAGGCCGCGGCGCGCCCAGCAGCGGATCGTCCCGCGGCCGGATCCCGGCCGGCCCCGCTCGCCGCGACCATCGCCCGCAATCCTTGAAAGTCTTTTTCGTAATCCTGGTCTGCATCCTCTACGTCCTCCTTCCGCTGGATGTGTTGCCGGACATCATCCCGATCGTGGGCCGTTTCGACGACCTCCTGGCCGTGATCGTCACCGCCATCTTCATGTACCGCCGCCGCCGCGCCGCGCCGCCTCCCCCCGGCGCCTCCCCGGCCCCCGAGGCCATCGCCCCCAAGGAGCCCCATGAAATCCTGGGCGTCTCCCGCCGCGCCGGCAAGGACGAAATCCGCCAAGCCTACCGCGCGCTCATCGCCCAATACCACCCCGACAAGGTGGCCCATCTCGGCCCCGACCTCCGCGAGACCGCCCACCGCAAGACCTTGGAGATCCAGCGCGCCTACGAGGCCCTGGTCCCCGAGGGCTGAAACCCCAGAGAGCGGCGCGCTGGTATCGCATTTTGCGATACCACGATTTCCCTCCACTCATATATACGAGCGAGGGGTGGTTTTTGTTCCCGGCTGAGACGAGAGGGGAGGGCTAGGAACCGAGCAGGACGCCCAGTTTCTTGACGACATCCGAGACCGCGGCGTCCGAAAGCCGGCAGCAAAACCGGGAGGCCCGCGCGGACCAATCCAAGCTCTTGACCTGATCGGCCAGGATCACGCCCGTGACTTCCAACCCGCCGGGGACGGGCACCTCGAACGAATAGCCCTTGACCCGGCTGGTGATCGGGCAAAAGAGCGCCAACCCGACCTTCAGGTTGTAGGCTTCGGGAGACAGCGCCAAGGCGGGCCGTTGCCCGGCCTGCTCATGCCCGGCCTGGGGCGCGAAGGAGAGCCAGACCACATCCCCCCGCTTGGGGCAGTACGGCCGGCTCGTCACAGGTTTTCCTTTCCGACGGCCGGGCCCCAATCCGTTTCAGAATGGAGGTTTTCTTTCGTGACGGCCTTGAGCATTTGCGCCAGCGAAAGCTTGCGCTCCCGCTTGGGCTTGACGATCAACTCCCCCTTCACGACGGCCACCTCCACCACCGACCCCTGCTGAAGGTCCGCGTCCTTGGCCAGAGAACTGGGAATGCGCAAGGCCAGGCTGTTTCCCCACTTCTGAACGGTCGCGTCCATGAGAGCCCCCCGGAATGTATCTACTTTGAGTATACATCGTGGCGGGGAATTGTCAAGGGGCACTCACTTAATACGAGTGAGCCCCCGCCTTTGTTCCCGATTCCGACGCTGGGTGGCTAGACCTTCAGGCGCTTAAGCCTTTTGCGGACCGCGGCCAGATCGAAAGCCCCCGGCTCAAAATCGGCCCCGACCCAGGCCCGCCGGTCCTTGTGCTCCGGATGCCCCGGGTCCCCCAAGATCGCGAGAAGATTATCGTAACCCGGCGCCCCGCCGCAGTCCTCGGGCGGGCAGGCCCGTTCTCCTCCCAGGCAATCGATGAACGCCGGGAGCGGGCCCAGGTCGATGATCTTTTCGACGAAGACCGAATGGAGCCATTCGTCCCCGGAATCATATTCGTAGTAAAAACCGCCCCCGGGTCCCCGTTTTTCGGCCACGTCCTTGAGCCGGAGGACTTTTTCGTGGCCGGCCTTCATCGGTCCGGAGGTCGTCGATTTGAACCGGTGCAGATGGCGGTCGCTCCAGCCCATCGCGATCTGGAAGACTTTGTGCAGTTTGGCGAAGGTGATGCGCCCGGGCACCACCACCTGGCGCCAAACGACGGGCTCGGTCCCGTGGAGGGCGATCCGAAGCTGATAGATGTCAAAACTCGCCATAACCCGGCAATGATACCCGGAATTGGGCGAAAAATCCATGCGCCCTGCGCCGGCCCTCGGTTCCCGCCTTCAGCTTCCCGCGGCCGACGACTCCCGCCCCGCGAGCAGGCCCACCAACGCCGCCAAATCGGGGACCTTGTGGAACGCGGGTGCGGGCGATGGAGATGCTGATGTGCTGGACTTCCTCCATTTTCGAACTCCTAACTTTTCTGGGCCGCAATCCCTTCAAGTTTTTTCACCCTCAATGGTTGTCCAAAACCCCTAAACACCCAACCCCGCTTGAAGAGAATCTCTCCATCCTCTTCCCGGGTGACATACCAATCATCCCGCGAGGCTTCGATGACTTGATACTTCCCATCCGGCCCAACGCTCGAGACCAGCGCGATGTGGGTGATCCACCCAGTTTCGCTATGGCTCATGAATACGACATCGCCGGGTTCCGGAGGCCCCTTCAGACTCAGGCAGCCGTTGAATTTGCAGAACGAATAAAGATTTCGCGCGCGGCGATCGAAATAGGGATCTCCGGGTTGGCCGTCGCGTTTCCCGTAGTGATCCGGGTGCAGTTTGTAATCCGCCTCAAGCAGGCGCCGGATGGACGCGCCGGAATTGCGATAGGCGATTCGAGGGACGTCCATGCATACGATAAAGCCCCATTTGCCCCCGATGTCGTTGAAATACCCTTGGACCGGGTCGTACCAGATCCCGACCAATTTTCGGGCCTCCTCCACGATCCGGGAGCGCGAGGCATTTGGGTTCCAGGCCGCCGGCTCCGAATTCGGCCCCCGGTAGACATGACTCCGGCTGATGACGGCCAGGCCCGCGGCGACACCAAGGAAGACCGCCCCGAGAACTCCGACCACGATAAAGAATCGTTTCAGCATCCTCTTATCTGCCTCAACCGGACGATCTGCAGTCTGGGCCCCTTATGGAGTTGCGGCCTCGCGGATACCCGCAAGCTCATCCGCTTTGAGACCAATCAGATCAATGCGGCACAAGAAACCTTCGGCGTTCATGCCGAACCGGGAGCGTTGATTGACAATCCATGATTGGGGCTCGCCCAGCCCGGGAAAGCGGACGGAAACAAAGTCAACGCCCACGACGAAGTCAAACCGGCGGGCATCATCCACATATTTCTTCGCCGGCTCCTCCGGGTTATTCCATGCCTTCTCCCGCATCCAGGGCTCCGTGTCGCAAACCGGAATCCGCCCGGGGGTCGGGACGGTCGGCCCTCCGTCGAAATCCTCGGTCAGGATGACTCGGGACGGAAGAATCGTTACCAGAGTAATTTCGTGGATGGCGCCCGTACGGGCATGCACCCAAACTTCAAGGGTCGAAACCTTGCCCTCGGATTCGCGATCATTGCAGGTCCAAATGAAGGAGGACTCCGCGGGCGGCACGCCGAGCCGCAAGGAAAACGGGATGTGGCGATCGAACTCGATGGACGCCTGCCTGCCATCAGTCGTGCCGATTATTTTTAGCATCGCTACTGAGTATATCCAGCATGGATGACAACAGGCAACACGGCCGAAAGAGAAGAAGCGGTAATAGCCGGACTGTCATGGAATGGCCCTTCACCTAGAAGGATAGCCCCAGTTTCGGAAATTTTCCAGTTTTGGGCGCTCAATCCAGCAAAGCGGCCAACGCCACCAAGTCGGGAACCCGGCGCGTCGCGGGCCACGGCCTCGCACGGACCAATCCAGGCTCTTGATCTGATCGGCCGGGATCACGCGCTCGGCTTCCCCTCCCTCGGCAGATATTTCCTCGTGTACTCGACCAGCGGACCGAAATCTCCGGCGTCCGCGCTCTTTAAGGCCTGAAGGTACTCCTTCCTCTCCCGGCCGGAAGCCCCGATCGCGGCGCTTGGCCAGGTCGGAAGCGGCAGACCTTTCACATGGAAATAAATATCCGCCATCATCCGCGCGTGCCGGCCGTTCCCGTTCGGAAACGGATGAATCCACGCGAGGCGATGATGCAGCCGGGCGCCGCGCTCGAGGAGCGGCAGGGCTCCGTCCGTTTGAGCGTCCCAAAAGGCGACGTCTTGGCACAGCTTTCCAATTTCCTCCCGCACCTTGTGGGCGGCGACTCCGATGTTAAGTTCCGAACTCCGGTATTTTCCCGCCCATTCCCAGACCCGATCGAACATGTCCCGATGGACGCGGCGGATGAGCTCGTCCGTCAACCACGGACCCGCCGTTCTCCTCTTCGACCCGAAATGCAGGTTCACCGCGCGAAGGATGTTCTCGGCCTCGACGGCGTTGAGCGCGGCGCACGTGTAGACTCCGTCCACCAGCAAGCCGGACACATCCTCAAGCGGCGTCGCGCCTTCGGGCGCGTCGAAGCGGACCATTACTCCTCCCAGATTTCAGATGACGCCTCGCGCGTCATCCGATCAACCTCGGCCTGGATCAGCCGCCGGGTCATCTCGTCCTCGGGCTGCTGTTTTTCCAGCGCCATCGTCCCGGTGACGCGAGCCACCTTCTTGCGGGCGAGCTCCCCGATCCGCTCCGCCACCATCTCCTCGGGCGTCTTTCGGAATCGAGCCGCGATGATCAGGTCGCCTTGAAGCGCGGAAACGATCTTCCGGAGAGTGGAAAGCTTCAAGTCCGTCCTGCCGGACTCGATGACGGCCAGGTACGACTGCGGCACCTTGGCTCGGGCGGCGAGCTGCGCCTGGGTCATTCGCAAGGCCTTCCTCAGCATGCGAATGAGGGTATGCGCGGGCAAAGAGTCGACGGCCTGCGGAGCGCTTTGCCCATAGGCGACAAGCTGATCCACTAGGAATTGACTCGACACCGGTAGGCGTTTTGCCTTCATTACTCAAAGTATAATATGCGATAGCATATATGTCAATAGCTATTTAATATGCTAAACAATATATTTACAGTTTGCCTTGCGTCCCGGCTGAGACGAGGCGGTGGGTTATGCCAGCAAAGCCGCCAACGCCGCCAAATCGGGGACCTTGTGGGACGCCGGCCCCGGCCGCGCGTGCGGACGCTCCACGAACACCGTGGTCAGCCCCAGCGCTCCGGCTACGCCCAGGTCATAATCGGCGTAGGCCGACACATGCCACCACGCCGGGCCCGGCTCCACGCCTCTTAGCTCGGCCATCAGGCGCCAGAACCCGGGATCGGGCTTGTAGACCCGCGCCTGTTCGGCGCACAGCCAGGCGCTCAGGCCAAACCCCAGCCGCTCTTGAATCCGGGTCCCATGGGCCAGGTCGCTGTTGGTCATGGCCGCGCAGGGCGCCTTCTTCATCAGCGCCCGCAGGGCCGCGGCCGAATCCTCATAAAACGGCCAATCCCCCACCCCCTCCCCGATCCGCGCCGCCTCCGCCTCGGGCAGGCCCAGCCCCCGCGTGAGGCTGAGCTTGGTGATCTCCGAGTATTTGCGGAAAGACTCCCGCTCCAATTCGCCTTGCAAGTCCACGACGCGGTCGAACTCCCCCGGCTGAAGGGGACGGCCGGCTTTGGCGCAGGCGTCGGAGAGGCCGGCGCGCCAGTTTAGGACGGTGCCGAAGATGTCGAAGGTGATTAGGGAGGGGCGGGGGCCTTTGAAGTTAGTCACACTTTTCCTGGTTTCCTCTTCCCAAACAGGAGCCAAACCGCTTAACGACCCGCCGGTATGGTATTATTTCCGCAATGGTATCCGCCACGATCGCGCTTCTCTTTGCCATCAGGCCGGTCTTCGCGGAGCCGGCGTTCGACCAGCTCTGGTCCTGGGCAGGACCCGAAGCCGCCCGTCTTTCGATCCCACCGGCTCTCGCTCCTCGCGCCGCGGCGAAGGACAACCTCTCGGCCGGTTCAGCCCGCGAAAGCGTCGATCCCGCCGCCTTGAAACGCCTGCTCGAGCGGGCGAAAGCGGAGCACTCGGACGCCATCGTGATCCTCAAGGACGGGAAGGTGGTCGTCGAGGAAGGCTTCCTGGACCAAAAGATCTACGCGATGTCGGCCACCAAGTCGATTGCGAGCCTGGCCATCGGCTGCCTCATCGAGGACGGCCGCATCCGGTCCCTGGATCAAAAAGTCTCCGATTTCGTTCCCGAGTGGCGCCAAGGCGAAAAGCAGAAGATCACCATCCGGATGCTGCTCAATCACACCTCGGGGATCGGGACGCAAGGCCGCGGCGCGAGCTACGCGGTCCAAGCGCCGCAGGTCTTTGCTCCCGGCGAAGGCTTTGCCTACAACAATCCCGCGGTCGACCTGCTCGCTTTGGTCATTCGAGAAGCTTCGGGCATGGCGGCGGAGAAATACTTCGCCCGACGGCTATTCGAGCCCCTCGGCATCATCGATTGGGATTGGGCCTATAGGGACGGTTTGCCGCTGACCGCCGGGGAACTGATGATCCGCCCTCCCGATCTTGCCAGGATCGGCCAGATGGTCCTAGACGGCGGCGTCTGGAATGGAAAGCGGATCATTTCAAAGGCGTGGCTCGACTTGTCGGCGCAGGCTTCGCAAACTTTCAACCCCACCTGCGGCTTGCTCTGGTGGCTGGACACGCACGCGCGCTCGGTCGCGCTCACGCCGCGGCTTCTTGAGACTTGGAAGCGAGCAGGGGTCCGCCCCGAGCTCATCGACCTCCTGCGGCCCTTGGTCGGCCGGACGATGAGCGTGCGCGACTATTACGACGCGGTTCGCGATGCCTTCCGGGGCAGGCCGGCGGAATGGAAAGAGGTCGAGGACATCCTGCAAAGGAACCGGCTCCAAGGCCACGAGATCGTCGAATTCGGGCCCGTGGAAGGCTTCTTGGCTCGGGGCTTTCTTGGCCAATTCCTCGTCATCGATCCGGCGCGGCGCCTGGTCGGCGTGCGCATGCGCAACAGCCGCCCGAGCGATTATCCGACCGAGTCCAACCCCAAGCCCGAGTACGTGGACGGTTTTGACGATTTCCCGGATTTCGTCCACGCCCTGACGAAATAAGCGGGATTTACCCGCCTGTCCCACTTCCCACTCCGTCGGACGCGCACCGGGAGCCAATCCACGCTGCGCCGCCCCCATGAGTTTAGAATATCCGTTTCACCCTTCCAACGGAGAGCAAAAGGATGGACGGAGCGACAGAAAGAGAAGAAGTGGTGATAGCCGGACTAAGGCTTGAGACCCGCGCGATGTGGGTGATCCACCCAGTTTCGCTATGGCTCATGAATACGACATCGCCGGGTTCCGGAGGCCCCTTCAGACTCAGGCAGCCGTTGAATTTGCAGAACGAATAAAGATTTCGCGCGCGGCGATCGAAGTAGGGGTCTCCGGGGCGGCCGTCGCGTTTCCCGTAGTGGTCCGGGTGCAGTTTATAATCCGCCTCAAGCAGGCAGATCCCGACCAATTTTCGGGCCTCCTCCACGATCTGGGAGCGCGAAGCATCGGGCTTCCAGGCCGCCGGCTCCGAATTCGGCCCCCGGTAGGCATGACTCCGGCTGATGACGGCCAGACTCGCGGCGGCTAAAAGGAAGACCGCCCCAAGAACTCCGACCACGGCAAAAAATCGTTTCAGCATCCTCTAATCGGCCTAAACCGGACGATCTGCAGTCTGGGCCCCTATGGAGCTGCGGCCTCGCGGATACCCGCAAGCTCATCCGCTTTGAGACCAATCAGCATGAGGTAGGCATTGGCCACCTGCTCCAGGTCTTCGGGCGTCCTCGCCGAGAGCTGGAGTTCCCCAAGCTTCGCTCGCGCGCCCTCCCGCTGCTCTGGGGACATGCCCTTGATGAGGTTTTCCAGAGACGGCTGCCCATTCTTGAACCGCGCGAGCTGCTCCTTGGTGAACTGCCCCTGAAATGCCTCCCGGATCAGCTTGGAATCCGGCTTCCGCTCTGCCTGGTCAACGACTTCCTGCGCCGGTGCCTGCGGCCCAGGAGGATCCGCGCTCGCCCGGGATGGACGGAAAGAGAAGAAGCGGCAATAGCCGGACTGTCATGAAATGCCCTTCACCTCGAAGGATAGCCCCAGTTCCGGAAATTTTCCAGTTTTTGGCGCTCAATCCAGCAAAGCCGCCAACGTCGCCAAATCGGGGACCTTGTGGGACGCCGGCCCCGGCCGCAGGGGACGGCCGGCTTTGGCGCAGGCGTCGGAGAGGCCGGCGCGCCAGTTTAGAACGGTGCCGAAGATGTCGAAGGTGATTAAAAGCGGGGCCGCTACCTTCGCCGGGATCGCCTCAGGCGGGCTGAAGGACAAGCTTAAATCCAAGGGCCTCGATCAGCTGCCTGAGACTGTGAAGCCGTGGGTTCCCGTTTTTGGAAAGCATCCGGAAGAGATGCTCGCGGTTGAGATGCGTCTTCTTGGCGAGCTGGCCCAGCCCCCCATGGACTTGAGCCACATCACGCACAGCCAACAGGAAGGCGGCCTCATCCCCCTCTTCAAGGCAGGCATTGAGGTAGCCAACCGCGTATTTCGGATTCTTGAGACGGCGGAGAAGGTCGTCGTGATAGCTAATCGCGGGTTTCATTTCTTGGTTCTCCCAAGGTAATCGGCCCAATACTGCCGGGCAGTTTCGATGTCCTCCGATTGCCTCTTTTTGCTCCCACCGTGAAGCAGAATGACCACTGCCTTTCCAGCCTTGCCGTAATACACCCGGAAGCCCGGCCCGACATCAAATTTGAGCTCCGACACCCCCTGGCCCAGGTTCTCCGCGTGGCCGAGAAGCCCGCGCCTGACACGCGCCAAGCGTGCGTCCACGATCTGCTGGATGCTTTCGTCCAAGGAGTCAAACCATTCCTTGAAAGGGCACTTGCCCGGAAGCGTTTGATAATAATAAACGGCGACGGGGCCGCTATCCATGGTCGCACTTCCAGTGTAGCTTATAACCTACACCTTGTCAAGACCCTGATTTGCGGGGGTGAACGGCGGCAGCACCGGATGTCAGGCGGCTCAATCTCCGGCCTTTCAATTCTTTTCAAAAGTTTCTATTCGCACGTCAAGCCGCATCTGTTTAAGAACTACATTTGGAACAACTTTGAGCCCATATTCAAGTCTCAAATCTTTCGTTTCTGCGACGATAAGTCCGAGCACCTTTTGCTGATCCCTCGCGAGGTTTTCTTTCACCCAGCCCATGTATCGGCATAGCTGAGCCAATGTTTCGTCAGTCCCCTTTCGCTTGAGTTCAATTACCACAAGATTGTTCTTTTCATCGAGGCAGAGGAAATCCATTACACCAACGTCCTCTGTCGGGTAGTGACCCTTGTGCGCATTTTGAAGATCCTCGTCATAATAACGATAGCCCCCGAAGAGCCGTTTAAAATTCCGATGGATCAAGTTTTGATAGTGTTCTGTTTCCAGCGCCTCAATCTTCTCAGCCCCATTGCTGCTCATCGCCGACGTGGCCGTCAATTCCGATGGTCTGGAAAAGCAATGGTATAGGAAGCTATAGAAGACGTCATTTGTAAATTGGTCAGAGGAGGTGACCGCAGCGAACCCTGGCTCGGCGAGCAACTCTCCCCTGACCTGCAAGAATCTAAAATTATTCTTTAAGTATAACTCCAGCCCAAATGAGTCGTCGGAGTATTCCTTGACGACTTTCTCCAGGATGGTTTCTTGCTCGTTGAAGATGGGTATAAAGGTGTTCGGGTAATAGATGCTTAACAGCTTCCCAAGTACGGTCCGCCCCGATTTCATGCCCTTTATCTTCAAGGACTGGGAAACGAGGTTTAAACTGAACTTGCTCAGGTCACCATTCGTTTCATAAAAGTAAGACTGCCTATCGGTGAGGCTGGCAAGATCGTTTAGAAGTTTCTTTATGTCCGCGAATTGGTCCTTGGCTCCATATTTCGCCATAGATCCGCCTTTAATGCTACCCAGAGCACGCGTTGCCCACTCGAGCTGATAACCAAGACAGTCATCCTTTCTGCCCTCTCCTGGGAAATAATCCAAAGGCTGAAGTTTCTTGATCCTGTCGGAATTAAACCGGGCGGTAAAGCCCTGGCGCATTTTGGCCCGAGCACTTATTTCTTCGGTTACGACCTGAAACGCCTTAATCTTCTCGAGAAAAATTTCCTTGGCATCAGGCCCAATCAGACTCATGGTTGACCTCTCCTGGTTGAACTACCACGGATGTTCTCCAATCCGAACCCAGATACTGACCGGCGACGGCTAATAATATATTCCTCACCGGCCAGCGGGCTGTTCAAATCTGCCTATTAAGGCGCGACAGACCATCCCGTGTACCGTGCGAGCCAATTCCAGGCTTCCCTCGGGAGCCACCCCGCGTAGCGCTTCGGATTAATTTCCTGAAGCAGGAATTGCTGATTAGGAAATTGTCTGACTAGCTGATCCTGCAACTGCGCCAAGGTTAGGGCCGTTTGTAAGATATAGCAGGTGTCGAGGTAATGCCACCAGTCCGGAATAACCGCATTGTTGCCGGTAAGAAACTTATGGAGCCCAGGCTTATCCAGGAAATTTGAACCAATGACTAGCAAACAAAGGCGCTTCATTGCTTGCCTCCAATGGCATCTTCTCCGTTTTGCGGTTCGGGTGGAGGAAGGAGGGGGACCTCTGGATCAGCGGCTGCCGGAGGGGAAATGGAAACGATGTCTTTTTCGAACATCGACAGCTTTCGATATTTATCACCAAGCTCCTGGATTGCTTGACGTTTGAATTGATAATCCTCTGACCGCAAATAGTCCGGATTCGTAGCCGCAAAATAGGCATAGGCTCCCAAGAAGCCGAGCAAGGGAAGAGCGGCAAATCCAACGAGGACGCCTGCTCGCCAGCCGTGGGCCCATGGCAATATTGCCAGGCACGGCAATGTAATGACCCCCAGGGCAATGATCAACGGGTTGACAACGCTTGTTGTCTTCAGATTTGTGATGATCGAGTGGGTAATACTCGAGACCAGATTTTCCGGCAGGGTTCTTGCCATTTAAATTTGATTCTATGAAATATCAAAACAATTTCGGCCCCGGTTTTGGCTTACGAAGCAGTAGGAAAATCCCTTTCTTGGACATTTACCCTGCGGTTCTCCGTCGAGAATATTTTATAACTTTTGTGCAACCCGATTCATGGGTGACACTCGAAGCCAGATACATGGGTAACAACTGTGTTCAAACACAGTTGAGCCCGGCGCCGGCCTAGACTTCGGCCTTAAGGTCTAGGCCGTCGCCGAAGCCACTCAATAATCGCCGCGATAATCGAAGAAAGCAGCCACAACAAGAACGCGCAAACCCACCAATTAGGCCAAGTCGGCCGCCCCGGATCGGTTGGATCCGTCGGATCAGTCGGATCCGTGGGATCCGTCGGATCAGTCCCGCGCTCCTTAACCAGCCGTTTCAAATACTCCTGCCACCAAGCAATCCGAACCCGCAAGTCCGCCGCCACCTTCTCCAACCGCGCAATCTCCCGCTCCAAAGCTTCCTGCCGCCCTATGCGCCAAGCGATCTCCTGCACCCGCCGCAACAACTCCCGCGTCTCGGCGTCGTACCCATCCCGGTCCTTATTAAACTCCAAAGCCGCCTTCTCCGCCTCCGCAAACTTGCCCCGGAGAACAGGCTCCAACGACCGCGCCGCCTCCCCCTGCCGCCCCAACTCCTCCGCCCGGCCGTCTAAGGCCTTAACTTGGTCATCAAACCCCCGCGCCCCAGGCCGAATCCGCACCCGCTTCTCCACCCGGTCCACCGCGATATTCCCCGGCGCCGCCCCCACGGACACCGCCGACCCATCCAACCCCAAAGACCGCGGGTCCGAGGCCACCAAAGGATCTTCCAAAGCGTCGGAGATGGCGCGCTCGCCGTGCTCGCCGGCGCGGGTGGATTCGCCGTACTGCCGCTCGCGGCCGCGGCGGCTCTCGAGGAACATGGACTCGGCGCCGCCCTCGAAGTGGCTCAAGGTCCGCGCCCGGGTGTCCAGGATGTCCTCCAGGGACTGCCGGGCCAGGCGGGCGGCTGAGCCGGCCCCCAGGTGGATGGCCCGGGAGTTCGGGGCGTCCTTTAAGTCCTTGTCGAAGAGAGATTCACCCGGCAGGACCCGGGAGTCCGTTTGGACCGTGAGGGGGAATTGGCTGGGATCGTAGAAGCGCTCCACCGGGTCCGGGAGGAAGTTGAGAACGTCCACAAAGCCCAGGGCCTTTCTAAAGAAGCCCTGGTCCTGCGTGGCTCCCCCTTCCAGCTTGTACATGGTGACCCGGCCAAGGTAATGAGATTGGCGCGGATCGCGCCCGGTCAAAAGCTCCACCGGGGTGCCGATGATCCCCCGCGGAATCTCCAGGATCAGACTGCCCCAGCGCCAGGGCATGAGGCCCCAATGCTTGGCGGAGGATTCCGAGCTTTGCGCGGACTTAAAGCGCTCGGTCAAATAGCCGCGGTTGAGCAGCACCGGCAGGCCGGTGGCCGGGTCCTGGTAATGGCTCAAGCGGTAATTGCTCTTGACCTCCCGCCCGTCCCCGGGCAGGGCGGCGTCTTCTCCGTCAGGCCGGGAGAGGGCGAAGGATTTCATGGACCAGGCGGCGGCCGCCTTCTCCACTTCAGATTCATCCGTGAAGGACCGAACCAAGCGCCCGTCCCGGTCCAGCTCCGCGGCGTAAAGCTCCCCGGAGAGCGAGCGCACCGCGGCGGAGGGGCCGGCGCCCAAAGAGGCGTTCAAGGCCGTCACCCCGCCCACCCGGTACACCGGCTTGGCCGAGGCCGAGACCACCGCGTCGGCCGCGTCCAGGCCCAGGACCAGGCCCTTGGATTCGTAGAGGGTCCAGACCTTGGAGTCGGCCAGGATGTCCTTGGCCCCCTTGATCCGGCGGCCGCGCGCGTCCGTGGAGCCTTCCACCGCGCGTTTGGCGTTGAAGGCGGCGGCTTCGGCCAGGCGGAGCGCGTCGGTGGCCTGATTGAAGGCCTTGGCGAAGGGGTCCAGCTTTTTCTGGGCTTCCTTGAACTCCGGGTCCTTGGCCAGGGCCTTGTCGATCTCGATCTTCGCGCGGGCCTGGAAGAGCTGGTCGGATTCCCCCACCTCGCGCTCGGGGGCCGCGACGGTGCCCTGGAGCCGCTCCACCACCCGGTTGCGGGCTTGCTGATACGGGAGGCTCTCCCGGTCCAGGTCTTTTTTGGCGGAAAGGGAAAGAGCGCGGGCGGCTTGCTCGGCTTCAACGGCAACGGACAATTGCGCCTCCGCTTCGCGGAGGTCGAGTTCGGCGTTCTTGAAGGCCTTGCGCACGGCGGTGAAGTCATCGTCGGTGACGAAAAGCTCGGCCACCTCGCCCTTTTCGTTCAAGGCGAAACCCCGGCCGGCCAATTTCAACTCCACCCATCCTTGTCTGAGAGAAGCGTCCCGAAGAGCCATCAAACGGGAAGTTGTCTCCCGAATCCCGGCGGGGCTCAGTTCCACCCGGCGGAAGTCCTTGAAGTCCTCCGAGCCCGCCAGGCTCTCCAAGGTGGGAAAGCGGTCCCGGGTCAGGTCCTTATCCCCGGCGTAAACGAAGACCGCGTTGAGGCCCGGGTTGCGCTTGAAGGCCTTGAGCGGGTGCTGGGCGGGGTGCGTCATGCCCGGCCGGCCGGTCTCGGCCGGGGCGTCGAAGAAGAGCAGGCGCCCCTGGGAATGCAGGCCGTCCGGGCCGAAGACCTCGTTGAAGCTCAAGCCCTCGCGCCCCTTGAGCGGCCCTTCCTCGGGAACCCGGCCCGCCAGGGCGAAATCATTGCGGGCCAGGCGGCGATGCAGTTCCAGGTCGGCCTCGTTGCCCCGGACGGCAGAGCTTAAGTCCTCCCGCGTCTCTTCCACCGCGTCCACGCCGCCCACAACCTCGGCGTTGGGTATATCGGCGGGATAGAGCTTGCCGCCGCGCTCCACGATGGACCCGCTCTTGATCCGCTCGGCCACTTGCTCTGAGGTCAGCCAATCCCGCACGGTCCAGAGGCGCCGCCCGCCTTCGCCCAGATTGGTCACCGCGTAAAGCGGAACCAGTTCGGTCTGGCCTTTGCTCCAACGCGCCTTGACCGCGCGCAGGTTCTGCAGGGCTTGCGCCACCCGGTCCAAATCCTCGGGTGCAAGCCGAGCCCAGGTCCCCGCCGCCAGGCGGGCTTCTTCCAGCATGATCAGGGCGTCCAGGGCCGCCATGCCCCGCCCGGAGCGGACCAAGTCCTGGGTTCGGGCCAAGGTGCCGCGGATGTCGTAGAGGGCGTCTAGGGCTCTGAATATGGACTTGTCGTTTTTGACTTCATCGGATTGGAATAGCTTAATGATATCGGCATCAAAAGCCTGTTGGGCATCAATGTACGAATCTAACAACCGATCCTTTAAGATGAACTTGGTAGGGTCATCAGGGAGCTCGAACATATAACTATCCAAAAGGCTTTGCCTTTTGGAACGAAGATCCTGATAACGCGCTTCGAGTCCTTCTTTTCCGTCATTTCGGAATACGGAACCTTCAACGGCAAACGGGGCAACAGGCACGCCTTCGGCGTGCCAATAGGCTTCCCGCAGCGAAGCACCCACTTGTTCGTAGTTAGTTCTGTTTACTCTCCTGTTTTCAGTTTCCGTACGGAGATCTCGAACCAAAAACTCCAAAACCTTCTTCCGACCTTCCGGCAGTCTTCCCGCTCCATCCAAAACCTTCCCCAACTCATCCCTCAACTTCAACCGCCGCCCCTCGACATCGGCCTTCGTAAGCAAAGTTAAGGTCTCGGCGGAGGTAAAGTCATCGGCTCTAATCCCCTCCGCCTCGAATCTAGCCAACTTATAAATCACCAACCTCTCAGCCACGCTTTCCCGCAATTCCGCCGGGACGCCGAGAGTAGCCAACAACTCATTTTGACCGGCTTCAAACGAAG
The DNA here is from genome assembly GCA_964358485.1 of uncultured Elusimicrobia bacterium. GTDB lineage: Bacteria > Elusimicrobiota > Elusimicrobia > UBA1565 > UBA9628 > CAYHPY01. The sequence goes on along the minus strand of CAYHPY010000035.1, from coordinate 13,030 downwards.
GATCCAACAACCGTTCGGCCCAATAGTCCAAAGATTCCCTTCGGGAGTCTTTGCGTAACCCCGCCCAATCCGCAAGCCCCCTCGGCGGCGCGCGAGCGGCGAAGGGTTTGGTCTTCCCCTGTCCCAAGGCCTCAAGCTCGGCGGTTAAAGAAATGAAATCCCCCTTGGTCTCCCCCATCAGGCGCGCGAACTCCAGCCATTCGCCGACCAAGCGGTCCTGCGCGGCCTTGAGTTCCGGATCCGACGGGCCAGTAGCCAGGGAGGCGCGGGCCCGCATTTCGTCCTTGGCGGCGCCGATGGCGGCCCATTGGGCTTCCAGCAAGTGTCCGCCGTCTTCGACCTTGCTCATCAAGCCGTGGAGCTTCAAGGTCAGTTCCTGGAGGCGGCCGTTCGCTTCCAGTTCCTTGCGCATGACATCGGTGAGGACATTCTCCAGGGTCCGGGCGATGGCGCGGGGGTCCGGGGCTTCCATGAAGATGCCGCCGATGTCGCGGCCCCGGAACATGCCGTAGGCCAGAACCGGGGTGAAGCCCTTGTAAGTCATGCGCTGGGCGATGGTGTCGGCCTTGATCTGGGCGATGACGCCGTCCTCGCGGCCGAAGCCCGGGGGTAAGGCGCCGTCGAAGAGGGTGTCGCGGATGTAGCCGATTTGGCGGGTCTCGATTTCCTGGATGAAGCGGTCGGCCTGGCCGCGGAGGTCGCGGGTGCCGGTCTCGTCCTCGGGAACCAGCGCCATGAGGCGCTCCAAGGGCGTGGCTGGATCGAGGTTGAGCAGGGCCGCCATCCAGTCCTTCTGCGACTCCAGCTTGGCGCGCTGGCCGCGGATGAATTCGGTGAGTTCTCCTTGGGCGCGGGCCGCGCCGGGGGCGGCCAGGCGGCTTTGCGCCCAGCGGAGCATTTGGACATCGGCGCGGAAGCGTTCGGCCAGGATTTCGGCCTGGGCGGAGGCGCCCAACATGGAAGCGGCGTGGCGGCGGTCCTCTTTCTCCAGGCGGAGCTTGGAGAGGGCCAGCAGGACCTCCGGGGGCGTGTCCTGACTGCGCAGGCGGACCTCGATCCAGCCCTCGGCGTAGCCTTGGCCGATTTTGTCCCCGCCCAAGGTGCGGGCCGCCCAATTGTAGCGGGCGAAGCCCTGGGCTTGCCGGGCGATGGTCTCCGCCGGGATGAGTTCCACCGGGGATTGGATGGGACGCGCGGCCAGGCCGCGGGTTTTTTCGGCCAGGCGGTTCTTGAGCTCGGAGAAGCCCACCGGAACGGGGGCATGGCGGCGGCCGGGGTCGGCGGCCTGGGAGGCGCCCAGCCCGGCCAGTTCCGAGCGCAGGCCCGCGCGGCGGCCTTCCAAAGTCAGGCGCTCCAGGACGGCGGCGGGGTCGGTCTTGCCGTTTAAGTCCTCCAGGCGGGCGCGGATCAAATCCAAATCCCCCCGCGCCCGGGCGATCCGGGTTTCGCGCTCCGGGCCGAAGCTGTCCCGGGCGCGTTCCTCGTTCAAGGTCTGCACGCGGGCGGCGGCCACCAGGTCCGGGTTGCCGATCCCGTCGGCCGACAGGGTGTTGAGCAGGCGGCCCAGGGAGCGGACGGTCAGCGAGATGGGCTCCAGGTAGAGCTGTTCGACCTTGAGGTCCTTGTCCACCATGGTCTCGACCGCGCGCGCCACCTTCACCCGGGCGGCCAGGATTTTCTGTTCGGTGTCGGCCGGGCGCATGGGGGCCAGCAGGGCGGCCAGCTCCAAGGCGGCGGCGTCGGCGTCCAGGCCCAGTTCCAGCGGGGACTCGGCCGAGCGGCCCAGGAGGACATTGATGGCCGCGCGGGCCGATTCGGAGGCCAGCCGGGCTTGGCCCGCCCGGGCCCGGGCCTGGTCCAGGGCGGTGAGCGCCGCCACGGCTTCGGTTTCGGAGCCCCCGGCCCGTCGGCGGGCGTCGGCCTCTTCGTAGGCGCGCTTGAGGGCGGGTAGTTGGACCGTTTCCTGATAGTCCAGGATGCGGTCGGCGGTGCGGGCGGCCACGATGTTCTGGGTCAATTGAAGTCCGAGCTGGGCCTCGATCTTCTTCTGGAGCTGGGCGTAGTATTCGTTTTGGCCGGTGGCCTGGGCCACCTCCAGGTCGCTCAATTCACCCGGCTTGAGCTCGAAGCCGATGACCGGCATCACCGGGATGCCCGTGACCAGCAAAGAGGGCAGCATGCCCGCCCCGGCCGCGGTGAGATTCATTCCGACATAAACATCCACGAAGGCCTTGCGGATGCGGGAGTCGTTGGCCTTGGCCATTTCGGCGGCGGCCAATTCGCGCAGGCCCAGCTCCTGCAAAGTCGGGGAGCGCTTCTTGGCCAAGTCCAGCGCCTCGGCCAGATTGGACACCCGGACCTTGTAAGGATCCCGCGGCAAATCCCCGTGGAAGGAACCCTCGGAGGCCGCCCAGGAGTCGGCCAGGGCGGCGCGGGCGTCGGCTTCCAGGGCGCCGGCGGCCAGCCAATGCCAGGAGTCGAAGGCCTGGCGCAGGCGGGCGGGGCCGATGAGGCCGTTGCGGTAGGCGCGGATGGCGTCGGCCAGGTCCTCGGCGGCGCGCGGGGCGTGCTCCTTGAGGGCGCGGCCGCTGTTGCGCCAGGACTCGGCCTCATAGGCGGATTTGGCGGCCGCCAGGCGATGATCGGCATAGGCGCGGGACATTTCGCTCAGGGCCGCCTCGGCCTCCAGTTGATAGGCATGGTCGGCGTGCTTGGACCCGGGGTCATAGACCGGCAGGCGCACCGAGCCGCCGATGCCGAAGATTTGGCTGGTCATCATGTCCTGGAACTGGACGCCGATGGACAAGGTGAGGCGGTCCACCCACGGGAGGGCGTCCACCAGGTTGAAGGGCTCGGGGCCGACGACTTCCTTCAATTCGTGCGGGTCCAGGGAGTGGAGAATCCGGGTCAGGCGCTCGGGGGCCGAGAGCAAGGTCCGGATTTCCCGGGTCAGGACTTCCAGGTCGGCGGAATTGAGTCCCTCGAAGGGCGGGGGATCCTCGGGCTGGCGGCCGGAGAGGATGTTGTACTTGAGGGTGGCCTGGTGCAGGCGGCTCTCGGCCTGGGCGGCCTTGACCCGCCCCTCGGCGCGAGCGGCCTCGGAGGGGGCTTGGGCCGCCATGAAAGCGGCGAGCTTGAGCTCCCATTGCGCCTGGGCGATCTCCACCACCGCCGCCTGCCATTCCTTGGAGAGGTCCAGCAGGCGGGCCTGCAGGCGCAGGCCCTCTTTGTAGACGGATTGGATCTTGGCGTCCAGGAGGTCCTTCTGGGAGCGGGAGATGGACATCTCGGTATTGGTCCCGGTGACGAAACCCCCGCCCGCCGCCCGGTCCACGGAATCGTTGGAGATGGGCTTGGTGACAAAACCCACCATCCCCCGCACGCGGGTGTTGTCCCAGACCGCTCCGGCCTGGCGCAATTGGTCGATGTCCCGGCTCAGGACCCCGAGGTCCTGGGTGAGCAGGCGGCGGGCGACATCGGTCTCGAAGGCGCGCTTGAGGTGCGCCACCGCTTCGGCGTGGCGGGGGTCGTTGGGCTCGGCCTTGAAGAAATCGTCCAACTCCGAGTTGAAGGGCTTGAGCACCCGGCCACCGCGCAAGGTCTCCCCGGCGCTCTCGGTGACCGAGCCCCAGAGCTCGCCCAAGGTGAAGGAGGTGTTCATGGCCACCGAGAGGCGGTTGCCCATGCCGATGTACTTGGAGCCGTAGCCCACGGTCAGGGCCGACCGGTCCCCGAACTTCTTGGCGATCTCGGCGTGCCAGGTCTTGGCGTCGCCCATGATTTTTCCCTCGCCGGAGACCACGATCCCGTAATTGGGCAGGGCCACGGAGAGCTTGTCGCTGAAAACATTGGTCTTCTGCCCGATTTCCCCCCCGGCCTTATTGGTGATCACCATCCAGGGCTTGCCGTCGGCGCTCTTGAGGGTGAAGCCTTTGAGGATGGCGGCCCCGACGGATTTTTGGGTGATGTCGTCGGTCCCGCCGGAGTCGGCGAAGAAGAGGTCCAAGGTGAAGGCGTCCTGGGAGTCCATCATGCGGGCGATGTCGAAGCTCGGCCCCAGCTCCTTGCGGGAGAAATGCTTCTTGGCGCCTTGGCCCTCGATGGTGTAGGTCCGGTCCAGGTCCGGGTCGAAACCGGTGAAGTCCAGGTTGACCTCCTGCATGAATTGGCGGGGGTCCTTGGCGAACATCTCCTGTTGCTGGTAATTGAGGCGCATGACCTCGGTGAGCTTGACCGAGGTCTTGAGGTTGCCGCCGTAGTAAACGGGCTTCTCCCCGGCGTTCGAAGCCGCGAAATCCGCGAAGCCCGCCATGCCCACATAGAGCTTGTCGCCGAAGACCATCATGGCGTAGTCGTCGAAGATCATGATGCGGCTCTGGCGGGCGGAGGACTTGAAGGTGTCGTCCGGCGGGACGTCCACCGCGAAACGGTGGAAGTCCACGTTGAGGTAGTTGACCCAGTTGTCACCCTGCAGAGATTCGATCTGGACCTCCACGCCCTTGTCGCCGTAGGGGGCGTTGGTCTCGCTGGGCGGGCTGAGGAACTGGTAGCCGGTCACGCTGACGTTGTTGCCCCAGACCTGGGCGACATTGCCCAAGGTGACCCAGGTCCCGACCTCCAAAGTGTTGGGCAGGGAGAACTTGTTCGGGTAGACCAGGTAGAAGCCGTCGGCGTCGTCGCCGATTTCCAGCATCCCGGCGTCGGGCAGAAGCGCGGTCAAGGATTGCGGGTTGGCCATGAGGTCCGATTTAAGCAGGGCCACGTTCTGGGACGGGTCGGCGGCTTTGAACACCCCCAGCACCGCGTCCAGGAAGGACTCGAAATTGGCTTTCTTGACCACCAGGGACTTGGCCGAGGACGGGTCGGCCCCCAGGTCCATGGCCCAGGAGCCCCGGTGCAGGCGCAGGCCCTCCACGCGGCGGACCAGCTCCTTGGGGAGCTCGCCCGAATCCAGGAGCAGGCCTTTGAGCTCCTCCTGCTTCTCGTTCATCTCCAGAACCTTCGCCTTGAGCACTTCCTCCGAGCTTTCCAGTTGCCGGCGGAACTCATGGTGCTGGACATTGGCCTCCAGGACCGAGCGGGTCTTCTCCTGCAGATTGGAGATGCTCATATTGATCCGGCGCAGGGCGGACTCGTTGGGGTTGTTGAGCTGGGCCATCCAACCCGCGTACTTGCGGCGGCTGGTCTCCAGGTCGTCGAAGGTTTTTTTCAGCGCGTCCTTCATCTTCTGGACCGCTTCCAGCTCCTTGTCGGTGGCGCGGATGCCGCCGTTGTGGATGTCGTAGATGGAATCGTAGTAGCGCTGGATATCTTTGATGGTGTCGAACGATTCCAGGTTCCAAGTATCTTTCAAATCAAAAAACTGAATGCCTTCCAGGAGGAAGGCGTTCAGTTCTTGAAATGTACGAACCTTCCGTTGGAGTACCTCCTTCCCTGCCTCCGTTGTTCCGTTCGAAGAAACGTAAGAATCGTCCATTGAAGTCGAACGAATCGCGGCGGTTAAAGAGGTTTCCGCCAGCCCCAAGAACTTTTCCGCCTTCGGCACGCGCTCGTCCAACGCTTCCTGCGCGCTATCCATTACCCCATGCGAGTACAAGAACCGCGCCGCCGCATACGAAGCCGGCGCGTCCTCGGGTTTAGTCACGCTGGTCGGCACGATCCTTCTAACCCCATCCAAAGCCAGCAACGCCATTTGCTGGAGGTCGGTGAGCTTGATGGGCGCCTGGGTCCCGTTCGCGGGTCCCGAGCCCCCGGTCTCCAAGGCAATGCCTCCCCCCGCCGACTGCTCCGAGGCCCAATCCCCGATCTCCTCTAGCTTGTCGGCCAGATGCGTGAGGTCGTCCCGGTCGGCCACTCCCTGCAGGACATCCTTGCCGGCCTGGTCGGGCGTCACGGAGTCGGGCAGGCGGAAGGCCGCCAAATTGTAGCGCCCCTGGGACAAGGGCTCGATCTTGCCCAGGATCTCGTTGATCTCCCGGGCTTGCTGGCTGAATTGGCCCGCCCGCTGGGCGCGCTCCGCCGTGTACTGGGAGATCTTGCGGGGCAAGCTGAAGGGCTGGAGCTCGCCGTACATGGTCTCGGTCCCCTGGAAATTGGGGTCCTTGCGGTTGAGCATGTCCTGCGCGGCCTCGCGCACGCCGCGGTGGTGGCCCGCCTCGTCGTCGTAGCCGTCCAGGTTGCGCTGGAGGGAGTCGCGCCATTCTTTGATATTGGCCCGCCCCTTGGCCTGGTCCCCGTCCGGGGCGCCGAAGGAGGCCAAGGACCAGGGGAGGGTGCGGCCGTGGAGCTTGCGGATCTCGTCAAAAAGGGTGAGCTGGGAATCGAAGAGCTTGAAGAGCTTGTCGCCGCCGGGCCGGGCCGATTCGATCGCGCTGCGCTGGTTGGGGATGAGGGTGTCCTCCAGCAAGGTCTTGGCCCCGCGCAGGGCGGGCAGGACCTTGTCGTGGAGCAGGACGATCTTGCGGCTGATGAGCGCCTGCGCCGGGCCGCCGTTGGAGACGTAGTCCACGTCGAGCGCGGCGTCGGCCAGGATGTCGTCCATCATTTTGATGGCCGCGCCGATCTTGTCCTTGGCCTGGGGCAGGACGTTGGCCATGGCGTCGTCGATGCCTTCCACGGTGGCGTCGGCCTCGGACCAGCGGATGACCTCTTTGGCCGTCATGGGCAGAAGGCGGGCCAAGGAAATCAGGTTCATCTTGGCCAGGTGGACCTCGGGGGCGTCCCCGGAGGGAAGGGAAACGGCCTTGAGCTTGTCGCCATAGTCCTTGACCGCGTCCTGCATGGCTTCCAGGCCCAGGCCCGAAAGGGGCGGAAGGGAGGAACCGGCGGCGGCGTTGATCACGGAGGCCAGGCGGTCCATCTCGGCGGTGAAGCCGTCGATGCGGCCCCGCGAGCGCTCCATGGCCTGGATTTCCTGGACTCGGCGGCGGGGCAGGGACTCGGGGGCGGCCTCGCCGAATTCGTCGACCAAAGAGGCCGCGTTGGCCGGGTCCATGCGGCGGAGAATGCCGTCGTAGGCTTTCTGGATTTGGGCGCGGCGGTCGGTCCAGTGGATTTTCCGCTCGGCCAGGATTTCCAGGATTCTCTCCCGGGAGGGATTGTTGCCGGCCTGGGCCTCGGGGCCGGGGACCCGGAGGATGGCCACCATGGCGAATTCCAACGGGGCCTCGCCCAGGTCCCGGACGCCCTGCTCGGCCTCCGGAATGGCCTTGTTCATCTCGTCGAGGTACTCCTGGAGCTTCTTCAAGGTGATGGCGTCCGGGTCGGCCGGGTTGCCGCCGTCGGTCCGCCAAGCCACGACCTGCGGCAGAAGCGCGATGCGGCGGCGGTACTCGGCCCCGGCGTCGCCCCCCGCCCCGCCGTCCTCGGCGTTGATGGCCGCGAGCAGGGCTTCCAGCCCGAGGTCGAAGGCCGCGATGCGCTCGGCGGCCATGCGGGCTTGGTCCTCGTATCGGGCGATGTCCGAGCGGCGGTCCAGGTCCGACTTGCGGTCGGCCTCGGCCTGGCGGCGCCACTCCTCGATTTTAGCCTGGAATTCCTTGGCCTGGGCCTCGCCGTCCTGGTTGCGGCCGCGCGCGGCCTCGATCTTCTCTTTTTTCTTCTCGAGCAGATCCTGCATCCCGCGGATGGCGTTCTGGGCCGACTCGACCTGGCTCAAGGCGAAAGCCAGGTCCATGACGGTGGCCAGCTTCGAGACGTTCTGGTGGAAATCCAGCATGTCCTTGCCGTTGCGCCGCTCGCGCAAGGCCGCGTTGCGGGTGCGATTGGCGGCCAGCAGAAGCTGGCGCGCCGCGTCGCGGGTGGCCAATTCCCCGCGCGCCTCGGCGCGCAGGGCCTCGATCTCGTCGAGCAGGGCGGAAATCCGCTCGAGCTTCTTGGGATCGCTCAAGGGCGCGTTGTCCTCGGCGCGTTTCTCGGCCCGGCCCTCGAGCTCGGCGGTCAGCCGCTCCAACAGGGCCTTGGAGGAGGCCTCCTTGATCCCGAGCTCGTCGAGCATGCCGGGGTTCTTGGCGGGCGGCAGGAGGACGGCGTCGTAGTAGCGCTGAAGGTCGGCCAGGGCCCGGAGGCGGTCCAGGGATTCCGGCGTGGGCGGGGTTTTCAGGTCGTGGATTTCGGCCAGCTTGGAGCGGACATAGCCCTGCAGGCGGCGGTTCTTGAGTTCCTCCAGGAGGCGCTCGTACTCGGCGCGCTCCTCGGGGGTCACCGGGCGGCTCTGGCCCTTGAGCTCCTTGATGCGGGCCTCGGTTCCGGCGAGCTCGGCCTGCAGTTTTTGAATATGATTTTTTACGGCGATTATCTCGCCGTCTAGTCCTCCCGCCAGGGAGGCGAGTTTTTTAATTCGTTCAGTTACTTCTGTTGGATCTTTTGTGTAAAGAAGCTCATCGAATTTCATCCCCGCTGTCGCGGGGTCTCGGTGAGATGCGGCCTCGATAACCGCGGCGGCGGGCAATTGGAGCAGCGCGGGATCATAGGCGGTCTCCCCGGCGGCGCCCTTCAAAATGACGGTCTGGTGCATCACCCAATCGGAGATGTTGAGGCCGACCAAGCCCTGAAGCTTGTAGAGAAGGACATTGCCCCAGGTGATGGCGCCGCCGAAGGGAATCGGGCTGTCCCCGGCGGGCCGCTCGACCGCCGCGCCGATGTTGTGGAACAACTTGAATTCATGTCCGGTGAGGGGCTCGTAGGCTTTGTTGAAAATTCCGTCGATGCCGCCCGCGTACTGCATGATGCCCTCGATCTCGGCGCCGACGGTGGCCATGCCCGCGAAGCTCTTGAGGTTTTGAGACCAGAACGCCCACGAGACCGCCGCGCCGCCCACCGCCCAGAGCAGGTCCCGGGCGGTCCGGGAGCCGTGCGGATTCTCCCAGCGGAGGATGGTCAGGCGCTCGCGCACCGCCGCGGGGAAGGTCAGCAAGGTCGAGAGGATCAAGGTGTTGAGCATGGGCCCCAGGACCATGTCTTCGAGCAGGGCCATCATGGCCTTGCCGACCACGGGGGCCAGCAGGTCCCCGATGACCGGCACCAAGCCGAGGGCCATCGGGATTCCATGGGCCAGGCCGACCAGCGCCGGCCCCAGGACGGGAATGGAAGTCAGGGCGAAGGAGAGCGGAAGCGCCGGCGCGAAGGCGCCCAAGAGGCCCATGGCCACCGCGCTCATCACGGCCAAGGTCACGCGCCGGACGAGAAAAGTTCCCAGCGGCGCCGCGGCGGGGCGCCAGAAGTAACGCTCCAGGGCCCGGAACCAGGGCTTGGCCCGCCACGGTCCCAGCCAACCGCCGCCCTTGATGTCCTGGGCGAAGATCGCGTTTTCGAGATGCTTCTCCATGGGCACCGTGGTCATCTCCACGGGCACGCCCCGGCGGGCGGGGACCGGCAGGCTCAGGAAATCCCCGGTGGAGTGGAGGAACTCGAAGCTGATGTTTCGCCGGAAATAGCCGAACAGGAACATGTCGAAGAGGTGGTAAGGCAGGCGGACGAAGAGGCCGAGGAAATGTTTGTGCAGTTCCAGCGCCCGGGACAGCGCTCCGCGCCAGCCGGGGGCGTACTCGCGGTTGGCGAGTTTGCGGAAGCTCGACCAGCCGCGGTACTTGGTGGAATCGAGGTGGCTGAAGCGCTCCCGGTTCAGGGTTTGCAGGCGGTCATAGACCCCGTACCAGACATGGGCGGGGCTGGACTCGGAAATCCGGCGGCGGGCCGCGGTCTCCAGGATTTTTTCGCGGGAAATTCCGAACTGGCGGGAGATTTGCTCGATGATTTTCGACGAATCGGCGCTCAGCGGGAGGGCTTTGAGGGCGGGGTCGCGGCGGATTCCGGAGACTTTTCGGAAGCCGAAAATATCCTCAGAAATGACTCTCCCCGCGTCGCCGCGGGGAGGGTTTTGCGCTTGCTCGGCTCCTTGAGGAGCCGGTGGACTATTGCCGGGAGGTCCGGGAGGAGCCCCCAGCGGGGCCGTCCCGTCCGCCGACGGCCTTTCCAAGGGCGGCCGGGACCGCTCCCCTACCGGGTCGACCGCGGTCGCGGGCACCGAGGCCCGCCGTCCGCGCTCATCGATGAAAACGAAAATCGGATCGGTTTTCCAGACCGGGGAGAGTTCCACCCGGACGGGCTTGAACCAGTGCTTCTCGGCCTTCAGGGCGGCGTAGGCCGCGTCCAGGGCCGTGACCTTGGCCAGGCGGGTGTTCCAGATGGTCTCCGAGGCGTAGCCCTTGGGGGCCTTCTTGACCCCGATGCGCCGGGGCCAGACGGTGTAGATCTTGCCCTTGGAGGGAGAGTGGAAGGTAAAGCTCCAATGGGCCCGCCCATCGTCCAGGTTGATCGCCACGCCCACCAGGCGGGCGTCCTTGGCCATGCGGCGGGCGCGGCGCTGGGCCTGTTCCTTGTCGGCCTGGAGGCTGCGGGGAGTCATGGTCCGGGCGTCCTCGGGAAGATTCTTCCAGCTCCGGGGCAATTTGGGGCCTTGGGCCGGGCCGGGCGCGGGGGTCTCCGCGGGCGCCGGTTCGGCGGAAGGCGGCGCGGGCTTTTCAGTCGGAGCCTCGGGGGCCGGTCCCGGGGCCGGAGTTTCGGGGGGCGCGGGCTCGCCGGCCGGAGTCTCCGCGGGGGTCTCGGCCGGCTTTTCGGACGGGGCCGAAGGCGGGGCTTGGTCCGGGGGCGCCTGCTCGGGATTTTCGGCCGCGTAGCGGGCGGCGATGCGGGCGTCTTGAAAACCGTGGAACCATTTGCCGAAGCGGTAGAGGCCGTAGGCCAGGGCCGGGGCCGTGGCGGCGATGCCCCAGACCGGCAGGGCGGGCACGGCCAGGAGCAGGTAGGCCATCAGGGCGCCGGTGCCGATGGCGGGGCCGAGGAGCTCCAGGGCGGCGGCGGCTTTCTCTTTAAGGGGGGAAGATTTGGTCTCGGGGGTTTTGGGGGCTTCGATGGGGGGAGCCTGCGCGACCGGAGCCTCGATGGGAGGCGCCTGAGCGACCGGAGCCTCGACGGCCGGAGCCGAAGCTTCGGCCACCGGGGCGGGCGCCGCCTCGGGCGGGCCGCGGACGGGATCGGCGGCCGGGGCGGGCGAGGAGGCCGGGGTCTTGCGGGCCGCGCGGGTGGCCGCCTTCAGGCTCAGGAAGGCCGCCACGCTGTAGGCGGCGTTGAGCAGGGCGTAGATCACGTACTGCTTGCGGTCGGAGGAGCCGGCCGGGGAGAAAAAGGCCTCCTGGACGGCCCAGACCACGAAGGCCACGGAAGTCGCCAGGAAAAGCTTGGAGAAGGCGGGAGTGAAGCCCTTGGGGGCCTCGCCCTTGAGCAGGGGCTTGATGTCGGGCAAAAAGAGCAGGAAGTACATCACGCCGGTGATGCCCTGAATCCAGAGCGCCAGCTTGCCGATTCCGACCGCGCTCAGGGAGGCGGTCAACAGGGGCGGCACCACCGCGGCGGCGGCGAAGTAGAGCCCGAAGCTCAGGCCCAGGACCACGGCCGCGACCATCGCCGTTCCGTGCAAGGCCCGGTCGTGCGTGATTTGATGGCCCAAGCCCTTGAAGATGTAGCCGAGGCGGGCGCCGGGAGTTTTCCAGGAGGGCTTCTCCCCCCGATCCGGAGCCTGGTAGTCGTATTTGACGCCCTTGCGCGAAAGAATCCAGCCCACGGGGATGACGGCCAAGGAGCTCAGCGCGCCGAACATGTTCTGCACGCCCCAGAACCATTTGCCCTGGACGGTGGCGTTGACCGCGCCAAGCGCGAAGGAAGCCGCGGCCAGCACACCCACCCGCCAGAGCGGGGTTCCGGCGCCGGTGCCTTCCTTAATGGTCTTGTAAACCTGGGGGAGCGGGAAGAGGAAGGCCAGGAAATTTCCGATCCAGTAGCCGGCCTGGCCCAGGGCCATGCCGATTCCGCCCGCGGAGGCGTCCACCGGGGCGGCCGCGGAGAGATCGGCGGACGGGGAAGCCGGGGTTTCGGCCCGGGTGGAACCCGGCGCGCCGATGGATTCCGCCTTGGAGGGCAGTCCCCACAAAGTGGTGCCGACAGCGGCCAGGACCGCGGCCCTGGTCCAGGTCGCGCCCTTGGAGGACTTGGACAAGCCGGACGGCCGGGAGACGGCCGGTTCCTCGGAGCCGGGAGCGGCGGGCAGCGGCGCCAAGGCGCCGTCGCCTTTCAGGAAATGGAAGGAGCCTTCGGCCCACTCGCGGGAATTTTCGGTGGGCCCCTCGGAGGGGGCGTTGACGGCTTCCTGGGGAACTTCGCGGCCGGTGGTGAGGGTCTCGACGACATTAAAGCCGGCTTTGGGTTTGCTCTGGGCCGGGGCCAAGCCGGCTCCAGAAATGTTCTTTGCCGCTTCGTGGGAGCCGACGGCCGGAGAGACCAACCGTGCGGCCCGAACGGCATCGGCGGAAACGGGAGAAACGGTTTCGAAAGCCGGGGCCAGTCCCTGCGCGGAAGAGCCCGAGGGCCCGGTCTTGACCTGCGGTTGCGCGGAGGAGCCCGGCAGGGTTCCGGAGAAATTCGGCCCGGCGGCCCGGAAACCGGAATTGAGCGGGGAGGAGAGGCCGGAAATCGCGGGGATGGGAGCCCCACGGCCGGTGCCGGTCTGCGTCCGGACATTTCCGCCGCGGATGTTTTGCGCCAGGGCCTCGTAACAGCCCAGGCCGGGGGAGACCAAGATGAGGGCCGCGGACACCGTCGCCGCGGCCGTTCTCCGAATCAAGCCCTCGATCTTGCGCATCCCTATAATGGTAGCGGGAATGGCGAAAAATTGGTTGAGCCGAATGGGCCTAAATGGGCGGGTAAACGGCCTAGGCGGTCCTGGGAATTAGGGCCTAGCGGGATTCGGAAAAACCGTAGGTCCCCCCAGGCGGCTGGATGGAGGCGGCGAATCGGCGTGCCGGCGGCGGCGAATTCTCTCCCTCGGACTGCCGGGGCGCCAGGCTGTTTTCGGCACCCCCACTCCCCCCATCAAAATGAGTTTCGCTTATTTTATAAGGATAATTCACATCGTCTGGACGATACAAATTATCATTATTTTATATACATTTCTCACTTGCACCCCCCCTCCCTCCCC
>CAYHPY010000034.1:0-34186 GCA_964358485.1 uncultured Elusimicrobia bacterium | reverse complement strand
CTCAAGCGCGGGACCATGTTCGCCATGCGCGCCGCCAAGCTTTACGAGGTCTACCGGTCCTGCGAGAGCCTGGAAGCCATTCCCGCCGCAACCCGTCAGGCGCTGGAGCGGGATCTTTTCCGCGCCCCGCTCGAGGAGATCTGGCGAGGCACCCGGGAATTTTTCCAGACCCGGGACCCGGAGCAAGTCCGGCGCGCCGAGGCCGACCCCAAGCACAAGATGGCGCTGGTCTTCCGGTGGTACCTGGGCCTCTCCTCCCGCTGGGCCAACGCCGGAGAGGCCTCCCGCCAGATGGACTACCAAGTCTGGTGCGGCCCCGCCATGGGGGCCTTCAACGAGTGGGCCAAGGGTTCCCTGCTGGAGAACCGCGCCGAGCGCCGGGTGGTGGCCGTCGCCGGAAACATCCTTTTCGGAGCCGCCGTCCTCACCCGGCTCCACGCCCTGCGCATCCAGGGCGTCGAGTTCGACCCGACCTTGTCCGACATCCGTCCCCGCCCCTTGGAGGCCCTCCCGGGCTTCGACGCGCGGGTCCTTCAGGCCGCCTAGGAGAAAGAATCCATGAGCCCCAACGAGAAAGAACTTTCCACCCCCATCGCCATCATCGGCATGGGCTGTCTGTTTCCCAAGGCCTCGAGCCTGCGGGAATACTGGGCCAATATCAAGGGCAAGGTGGACGGCATCGGGGACGTTCCGGCCACCCATTGGCGCGCCGAGGACTATTTCGACAAGGACCCCAAGAAGCCGGACTTCACCTACGCCCGGCGCGGGGGCTTTCTGTCGCCGGTGGATTTCGACCCTTCCGAGTTCGGCCTGGCCCCCAATACCCTGGAAGCCACCGACTCCGCTCAACTCCTGGGCCTTTTGGCCGCGCGGGAGGCGCTTAAGGACGCCGGCTACGGCCCGGAGCGGGAATTCGACCGCGCCCGCGTCAGCGTCATCCTGGGCGTCACCGGAACTTTGGAACTCGCCATTCCCTTGGGCGCGCGCCTGGGCCATCCTATTTGGCGGCGGGCCCTCAAGGAGTGCGGCATCGAGGGGGAGCGGGCCGAGGCGGTCGTGGAACGCATCTCGGACGAATACGTGGGCTGGCAGGAGAACTCCTTCCCGGGGCTTTTGGGCAATGTGGTGGCCGGCCGCATCGCCAACCGCTTCAACCTGGGCGGGACCAATTGCGTCGTGGACGCCGCCTGCGCCAGCTCCCTGGGCGCCATGAATTTGGCCGGCCTGGAACTGGCCTCCCGGCGTTCGAAGATGGTGGTCACCGGCGGCGTGGACGCCTTCAACGACATCTTCATGTTCATGTGCTTCTCCAAGACCCCGGCGTTGTCGCCGAGCGGGGAAAGCCGGCCTTTCGACAAGACCGCCGACGGCACCGCCCTGGGCGAAGGGGTCGGGATGTTGGTCTTGAAGCGCCTCGACGACGCCGAAAAAGACGGCGACCGGATTTACGCCGTGCTCAAAGGCGTGGGCTCCTCCTCCGACGGCCGCGGCAAGGCCATCTACGCCCCCAGCGCCGAGGGCCAGACCCGCGCCATCCGTCGGGCCTGCGACATGGCCGGCGTGACCCCGGACACCATTGAATTGGTGGAGGCTCACGGCACCGGCACCACCGTCGGCGACGCGGCCGAGGTCTCCGCCCTCTCCGAGGTTTACCGGGAGGCCAAGGGCGTCGGAACCTGGTGCGCCCTGGGCTCGGTCAAGAGCCAGATCGGCCACACGAAAGCCGCCGCGGGCTCGGCCGGCATCATCAAGGCCGCCATGGCCCTCTCGAGCAAGGTCCTGCCCCCGACCATGAAGGTCAACGAGCCCATCGCCCCCGTCGCCCCAGGAGTGAGCCCCTTCTACGTCAATACCGAGAAGCGCCCCTGGGTTCGCGGCGCGCATCCCCGCCGCGCGGCCGTCAGCGCCTTGGGTTTCGGGGGGAGCAATTTTCATGCCATTCTTGAAGAATACACCCCGGCGAAAGCCGGGATTGATTGGAGCGGGGATGTTCAGGTGGCGGCCTTTTCCTCCTCGACCATTGATGGCCTCGCGTCCGGTCTTACTGCTTTTGCTTCCGTTGCCGGAAGTTCATGGGAAGAATTGCGCCGCGCCTGCGCTCTGACCCGGGAAAAATTTTCGGGAACGGAACAGTACCGGCTGGTTTTGGTTTTTGAGAAAGACAAAACGGACATAAAAGCTCTCGTCGCGGCGGCCGTTTCAGGAATCAAGACCAACACCGGCCGCCGCGAGTGGAATCTCCCCGAAGGCGTCTATTTTGGCTCCGGCACGCCCGGCGCGCTGGCCGTCCTTTTCCCCGGCCAAGGTTCCCAGTACGTCGGCATGGGCCGGGATTTGGCCTGCCAATTCCCCCAGGCGCTGGACTGCCTGGAGCTGGCCGACCGGGCTTTCCCGGGCGAGACCCGCCTCTCGGACCTGATCTATCCGCACCCCGCCTTCAAGGCGGAGGACAAGAGCGCGCAGGAAGTCCGCCTGCGTGACACCCGCGCCGCCCAGCCGGCTTTGGGCGCCGTCGGGCTCGGGGCCTGGCGCGTGCTCTCGGATTTCGGCGTGAAGGCCGAAAGCCTCGCGGGGCACAGCTACGGGGAACTGACCGCGCTCTGCGCCGCGGGGCGCATCGAGCCCGAGGAACTCTACCGGCTCTCGGTCCTGCGCGGCCGCCTCATGGGCGAGGGCGACGGAGGGCGGGGGGGCATGCTCGCCGTCCAGGCCCCCTTGGCCGACATCGAAGCCGTCCTGCGCGAGGAAGGACTCAGCCTGGTCCTGGCCAACAAGAACGCCCCCGCCCAGGGAGTGCTCTCCGGGCCCAAGGAGGAGACCCTCCGGGCCTCCGAGATTTTCTCCAAGCGCGGCCTGCGCTGCGTGGCCCTGCCGGTGTCGGCCGCCTTCCACAGCGCCCTGGTGGCGGGCGCCCAGGCGCCTTTCCGCGAGGCCTTGGACGGGCTGGGCCTGACCCGGGCCCGGGTTCCGGTCTACGCCAACAAGACCGCGGCGGTGTATTCCGACGACGCGGACCAGTTCCGGGAAACTTTGTCCTCCCAATTGGCCTCCCCTGTGGAGTTCGTGGGCATGACCCTCGCGATGCACGCGGCCGGCGCCCGGACCTTCCTGGAAGTGGGCCCCGGGGCGCGGCTGACCGGCTTGGTCGGTCAAATCCTCGGCGACCGGGATCACCAGGCGTTCTCCCTGGATTCCTCCAACGGCAAGCGGAGCGGGGTCGCGGATCTGGCTCGGACCCTGGGCCGGTTGGCGGCCTTGGGCCACGGCGTGGACCTCAAGCCCTGGGACGGCGGGCTGGCCGCCGCGCCGGAGATCAAGAAGGCCAAGCTCTCGGTCAAGATCACGGGGGCGCCGTATCGGGGGCCTCGTGCCGCCAAGGCCAAGCCGCGGGCGGCTGCGGTATTTAAAGAAACGGAACAACAAACGGCGATGAAAAAAAACATGGGAACGGAACTAACTGCCACGGAAAGAAATACGGCAACGGGTGCGGGAGCGCTTCGCGCTCTACAAGAAGAAATCTCGGCCCTGCAACGCATGCAGGAACAAACCGCCGTCATCCACGCGCAATTTCTCCACGGGCAGGAAGCGGCCCAGTTGAATCTGCAGAGATTGATCCTGCAGCAGGAAGGAATTCTATCCGGACGGCCGTTGCCGGTGATGCCCGCTTTGGCGGCCGTTCCGGTCCAGGCCCCCGCGCCCGTCGCGGCTCCGAGGCCGGTCGCCGCTCCGTTCGCCGTCGCCGCGCCGGTTGTTGACGACGCCGCCCCGGTTCTGCTCGGGATCGTGTCCGAGAAAACCGGCTATCCGGCCGAGACCCTCGGGCTGGACATGGACTTGGAGTCGGATCTCGGCATCGATTCCATCAAGCGCGTGGAAATCCTCTCGGCGGTGTCCGAGCGGATTCCTGGAGCTCCGGCGGTCAAGCCGGAGCATTTGGGCACTTTGCGGACTTTACGGCAAGTCTTGGCCTTTATCAACGCCAACCCCAGCCCTAGTTCCGTTCCCTCTTCCGTTGCCGTTTGCGTCCCCGTTTCTTCCGTTCTTCCAACCGACGCGACACCGATTCTCCTCGGCATTGTCTCCGAGAAAACCGGCTATCCGGCCGAGACCCTCGGGCTGGACATGGACCTGGAGTCGGACCTGGGCATCGATTCCATCAAGCGCGTGGAAATCCTCTCGGCGGTGTCCGAGCGCATACCCGGCGCCCCGGCGGTCAAGCCGGAGCATTTGGGGACTTTGAGGACCTTGCGGCAAGTCTTGGCCTTTATCAACGCCAACCCTCTCCCTAGTTCCGTTCCCTCTTCCGTCGCCGTTTCCGTTCCCGTTTCTTCCGTTCTTCCAACCGACGCGACGCCGATTCTCCTTGCCATCGTTTCCGAGAAAACCGGCTATCCGGCCGAGACCCTCGGGCTGGACATGGACCTGGAGTCGGACCTGGGCATCGATTCCATCAAGCGCGTCGAAATCCTCTCGGCGGTGTCCGAGCGGATTCCTGGAGCTCCGGCGGTCAAGCCCGAGCATTTGGGCACTTTGAGGACTTTGCGGCAAGTCTTGGCCTTTATCAACGCCAACCCGAGCCCTAGTTTCGTTCCCTCTTCCGTTGCCGTTTGCGTTCCCGTTGTTGTGGCCGCCCCTTCAACGAGAGGCGTGGAACGATCCATCGTCAAGGTTTACTCCGCCCCGCCCTTGGAAGGGCGCTCGACCCCGCTCCTCCCCAAAGGTTCGACCATCGCGCTCGCGGGGGATGAGAAGGGGTTGGCCCCCGCCCTGGCCCGACAGCTCGAGGACCGCGGCTATAAAGCCCAAATCCTTCCGGCCTCGGTCTCGGCGGTGACGGGCCCCATCGGGGGCCTGGTCCTCATCGCCCCGTCCAAACCCGGGACTCCCGCCGAATCCGAGGCGTTTCTCAAACGCGCTTTCGCCTTGGCCCAATCGGCGGCGCCCGTTCTGGCCGCCGGTCCGTCGATTTTCCGGACGGTCTCGCGCCTGGACGGAGCCTTCGGGTTCTCCGGAAAAGCCTGGGACGCGGCCGATCCGCTCTCCGGGGCCTTGGCCGGTCTGGCCAAGACCGCGGCCAAGGAATGGACCGCGACCGATTGCCGGGCCTTCGACCTTCCGGCCCAGTGGCCCGTCAGGCAGGCTGCTCCGGTTTTGGCGGCGGAACTGCCGGCCGGCGGCCCCGTGGAAACCGGGCTTGGCCCCGACGGGGCCAAGACCTTGGAGCTTGAGAAAGAGGCCGTCGGCGCTTTCTCCGGCGCCCCGCTTTCCGAGGGGGAAGTCGTCCTCGTGACCGGCGGCGCGCGCGGCGTGACCGCCGAGACCGCCGTGGCCATGGCCAAGGCCTACAAAACCGTCATGGTCTTGGCCGGCCGCACCAAGCTCGAGCCCGAGGCCGCCATCTTCGCGGGCTTGGAAACCGAAGCTCAACTCCAGCGGGCGATCCTGGACAATTCGGGCGGAAAAGCCCAGTCGCCACGGGAACTCAAGGAGCGCGCCCAGGCCGTGTTGGCGGCCCGCGAGTCCCGCGCCACCTTGGCCCGGATTTCCGAGTTCTCCAAGGCGGTCTATGTCGCCTGCGACGTCCGCGACCGCGCCTCCGTGGAGAAACTGCTGGCCGAGGCCCGCAAATTAGGTCCCGTCCGGGGCTTGGTGCACGGGGCCGGAGTGCTGGCCGACAAGCTGATCGCCGACAAGCCCTTGGCCTCGATGGAGGCGGTGTTCGACACCAAGCTCTCCTCCTTGCGCCACCTCCTGGAGCTTCTGGGCCAGGAACCCGTAAAGGTCCTGGCCCTGTTCTCCTCCACCACCGCCCGCCTGGGCCGCAAAGGCCAGGCCGATTACGCGATGGCCAACGAAGCCCTGAACAAACTCGCCGTTCGCGAGGCCTCCCGCCGCCCGTCCTGCAAGGTCGTCTCCTTCAACTGGGGCCCGTGGGAAGGGGGGATGGTAACCCCCTCTCTGAGGCCGATCTTCAGGAAGGAAGGCGTGGATTTGATCGGCCTCGGAGAGGGGGCCTCATTCTTCGTTTCCGAACTTTCTTCTAGTTCCGTTGCCGTAGAGGTCGTTGTCCTAGGCAGTTCCTCTCCTTCAGCCGTTCCTTCCGTTCCCATTGAGACCTTTCCGGCCTTTAGCCGTGAAATCACGATGGCGGAGTACCCGTTCCTCCAATCACACGTCCTCAACGGCGTCCCGGTCGTCCCCGCCGCCTTCCTGATCGAGTGGCTCTCGCACGCCGCCCTTCAGGGCAATCCCGGCTTGGTCTTCCAGGGATTTGAGGACTTCCGCATCTTCAAGGGCGTCCGCCTGCCCGCCGGTGCGCCCTGCTCCGTCGAGCTTCGGGCCTCCGCGCCCCGCCGGGAGAATCACTCCTTCCGCGTCCGCGCCGAAATCCGCGGGACGGGCGGGGTCCTGCACGCCGCGGCCGACATCCTGCTTGGCGATGCCCGCCCCGCCGCCCAACCGGCCCGGCCGGGATTTCCCGCGGGAACTTACCCCCGGGCCCTCAACCGAATCTACCGGGATTATCTCTTTCACGGAGAAGACCTGCGCGGGATCGTCGCGGTGCCCGCCTACTCTCCCGAGGGGATCGTGGTGGACGCCCGCCCGTCCGCCCCGCCCGAGGCTTGGTACCGCAAGCCCCTGAGGGACGCCTGGACCGCCGACCCTCTGGCTTTGGACTGTGCCTTTCAAGCCATGATCCTCTGGACCTGGGAAGCGATGGGGGCGGCCTCCTTGCCTTCTTCGGCCCTGCGCTACCGGCAATTCCAGGCCGCGTTCCCCGAGTCGGGAACCAAGGTGGTCTGCCGGGTGACCCGCTCCGGCGCGCACACCGCCGTGGCCGACGTGGAATTCCTGGACGCCCAGGGCAACCTGGTGGCCCGCCTGGAAGGCTACGAGTGCACGGTGGACGGCGGGTTGGCGCAGGCTTTCCGGAAAACGGAAATCGCGGCCGCGGCCTGATGCCTTCGCGCCGCGCCGTCGTCGCCCTCCTTCTGGGGCTGGTCTCACCGGCTTGGTCGCTCACCGAGCCCGGAAGCCACATTCTCAACATCGGGATGGGGGGCGGGGTTCCGCTCATGGACATCGACCTCGCCACGGCGGGGGGAGGGAGGGAACGTCTCGGCTCCTCGGGCTTGGCCGCTGGGGCGCAGTATCTTTATCAGGCGACGCCGGCCATCGGCATCGGCCTGGACTTGGCGGGGGTGCGGTTTTCCGACCATGAACACATCCTGGCCCAATCCATCGCCGCTTCGGGCGGCAGCCTTTTCACCGCCCAGCCGATCGTTCGCATTCTTCTTTTGCCCGAGAGCCGGGCCACCCCGTTCATCCTGGGGGGCGCCGGTTTGAGCTATTTCAACGCCAACATGGAAGCCCGGCCCAAGCCGGGCTTCGCCTGGTCCGACACCCGCACGACCGAAGTCCGCCGCCTCATCGACAAGGGCGCCGCGGGCTACGCGGTCACCTTGGGCGGAGGGCTGGAGGGGCGGATCGGGGAGACCGGCCTTTTGGGCGTCGAAGGCCGCTGGACCTACGCGTCCATCGACCGCGAAACCTTCGGCACCAAGGGCGCCCGGACCGCGACGGTGTTCGCGCGGCTGGGCTGGGTGTTCGGGAGCTGATGGGGGCCATGAAAAAACCCCAACCCATCGCCGTCGTCGGGCTCGGCGGGATCTTCCCGGATTCCCCGGACCTGGACGCCTTCTGGGAACTCATCGCCGGCCGCGCCTGCGCCAGCCGCGAAGTCCCCGAGGGGCGGTGGCTTTTGTCCAAGGAAGAGGCCTTCGATCCGCGCAAGCCCGCGCCGGATAAAGTCTACTGCCTCAAGGCCTGCCTCATCGAAGGTTTTAAGTTCGACCCCGAGGGCCTGGCCGTCGACCCCGAATTTCTAAAGCGCCTGGACCCGGCCTTCCACCTGGCCCTGCACGCCGCGCGCGCGGCCCTGCGCGACGCGGGCCAGGCCGTCGGGGATCGGTCCAAGATCGGCGTCGTCATCGGCAACATCGTTCTGCCGTCGGATTCCTCCTCGGCTCTGGGCCGGGAGCTGATGACCGGCGCCTTCGCCGAGCACGCGCTGGGGCTTTCCGAAAAGGATTTGGACGCCGAACCCGGAACCGATCCGGTCAACCGGCATGTCGCCGGCCTTCCGGCGGGCCTGATCGCCAAGGCCCTGGGTTTGGGCGGGGGCGCGCTCACCTTGGACGCGGCCTGCGCCTCTTCTTTATACGCCTTGAAGCTGGCCGTCGAGGAACTCCGCTCCGGACGGGCCGACGCCATGCTCACCGGCGGGGTCTCGCGTCCGGAGAGCCTTTACACGCAAATGGGTTTCGCGCAGTTGCGCGCGCTGTCGGCCTCGGGGCGGCCCTCGCCCTTCGACGCCTCCGCCGACGGCTTGGTGGTGGGGGAAGGCGCGGGGATGTTTCTGCTCAAGCGCCTGGAGGACGCCGTGCGCGACGGCGACAAAATCCATGGGGTCATCGCCGGCATCGGGCTTTCCAACGACGTGGGGGGCAGCCTCCTGGCCCCCAACACCGTCGGGCAATTACGGGCCATGCGCCAGGCCTACAAAGAGGCGGGCTGGTCGGCCTCCGAGGTGGACTACGTCGAATGCCACGCCACCGGCACGCCGACCGGAGATCCCGTGGAGGTGGCCAGCCTCAAGGCCCTCTGGGGCCCGCGCGGCTGGACGCCCGGCCAATGCGGGCTGGGCTCGGTCAAATCCAACGTGGGGCACATGCTCACCGCGGCGGGGGCGGCGGGGCTGATCAAGCTATTGCTGGCCATGCGGCGCAAGACTCTTCCGCCCACGGCCAATTTCGAGAAGGCCTCTCCCGCCTTGGGCCTGGAAGGTGGACCTTTCCGGGTGCAGGCCGCGGCGGCCCCGTGGGAGGCGCGCAAGGCCGGGATTCCCCGGCGCGCGGCCGTCAGCGGTTTCGGTTTCGGCGGGATCAACGCACATGTCCTCGTCGAGGAATGGTTGCCCGAGCGGCGCGCGGCCAAGCGCGGCGCCGCCCGGACCCCCGCCCCGAAAAGCGAGCCGGTCGCCATCGTCGGCCTGGGCGCGCGCTTCGGGGCCTTGGCAGATTTGCGCGCCTTCCAGGAAGCTGTCCTTTCCGGAAAGGCCGGAGCGCTCTCGAGGCCCGTCGAGCGCTGGGGCGGCGTGGAGAATAGCGCGTGGTTTCGCGCACGGTATTTGTCCGACACCCGCTGGAACGGTTTTTTCCTGAAGGAATTGAAGGTGGACGCCGCCGCTTTCCGAATTCCGCCCAAGGAACTCGAGGAGATGTTGCCCCAGCAGTTGCTCATGCTTATGACCGCCTCCTCCGCCCTCTCGGACGCGGGCTGGCTGGCGGGGCCCCAAGGCGCCCCGGCGCACCCGTGGGAGAACCGGGACCGGACCGGCGTCTTCATCGGCCTGGGCTTGGACCTCAACACCACCAATTTTCATTTCCGCTGGTCCATGGCGCGGCGCGCGGCCGACTGGTCCCGGAAGCTCGGACGCCCGGAGAGCGGGGCCGATTTGGCCGAGCGCCTTCGCGCGGCGGCGGGCCCCGCCTTGACCGCCAACCGCACCATGGGCGCCTTGGGCGGGATCGTGGCCAGCCGCATCGCGCGGGAATTCCAATTCGGGGGCCCCAGTTTCACCTTGTCGAGCGAGGAGAGCTCCGGCATGACCGCCCTGCAATGCGCGGTGCGCTTCCTCCAGCGCGGGGAGCTTGATGCCGCGGTCGTGGGCGCCGTGGACGTGGCCGGGGACCTGCGCGCGGTCCTGGCGGGCGACGCCAATCGTCCGCTCTCGGCCGCGGGCGCGGCCCGGCCTTTCGACCGGGACGCCGACGGAACCGTGACCGGGGAAGGCGCCGCCTGCGTCGTGCTCAAGCGCCTGGAAGACGCCTTGCGCGATGGCGACCGCGTCTACGCGGTCATCCGGGGCGCGGGTGCCGCCACCGGCGGCGGCTGTGAGACCTCCGTGCCTTCCTCCGAAGCCTATGTCCGCGCCCTGCGGCGCGCCTACGACGACGCCGGCATCGATCCCTCCACCGTGGGCTATTTGGAGGCCCACGGCAGCGGCCTGCCCGCTGAGGACCGCCTGGAATCCGCCTCCCTCGCGGAATTTTTCGGGACGGCGTCCTCCCCGCGGCCCTGCGCCCTGGGCAGCGCCAAGGCCGTCATCGGCCATGCCGGGGCCGCCGGGGGCTTGGCCTCGGTGGTGAAAACGGCCCTGGCGCTTTACCAGGAAATCCTTCCGCCCCTGGGGCTGACGCGGCCCAATCCCGAGCTGGAGGCCGCCGCCAAGCGCTTCCACGCTCCGATTGAGCCGCAGTATTGGTTCCGCAACCGGGCCGAGGGCCCGCGGCGCGCGGGGGTGAGTTCCTTCGGCATGGACGGCACCTGCCTGCACGCCGTCTTGGAATCCCTGGAAAACCGGCCCGACGAGCAAGGCGTCCAAGGCGAGCGCCGCCGTCCCCTGCGCTCCCGGGGGGGCGGAATTTTCCTGATCCCCGGGCCCGACGCGGCCGCCTTGAAAGAGGGCCTGGCACGGTTGAAAGGTTGGCTTTCCGAGCGCGATCCGGCGGCCTCCGGCGACGCTCTGGCCCGGGACTGGCGGCTCTCCGGCGGCCGGAACGCCGAGGGCTCCGAAGGCCTTTGCGTCTCCTTGGTCGCCGAGGATTGGACCGAGCTTCTCAAGCTGGCCGACGAGGCGGCGGCCGCCGTGGCCAAGGACCCGGAGCGGGCCCTGGGGGCCGACCGGGTTTATTATTCTCCCAACCCGCTGGGGCGGGAGGGGACCACGGCCTTCGTCTTCCCGGGCTCCGGGAACCAGTACCTGGGCATGGGGCGGGGGCTTTGGACGCAATGGCCCGAGATCATCCGGAACTTAGACGCGGAGAACGGCTACCTTTTGGAGCAATTCGTCCCGACGCTGTTCTCCCCGTGGCGCCTGTCCTGGGACGGGAACTGGTCCGCCGAGGCCGAGGCCGAGGTCCTGCGGGACTACAAAGCCATGATTTTCGGTTCCGTCTCCCACGGCGCCGCCGTGAGCGACCTCCTCCGCCGCCTGGGACTCAAGCCCCGGGCCATGCTGGGCTACAGCCTCGGGGAGACCGCGGCCCTCTTCGCCACGCGGGCGTGGACGGCCCGCGACGAGATGCTCCGGCGCATGCGCGAGTCGAGCCTGTTCGAAAGCGATTTGGCCGGCGCCTGCGACGCGGTGCGGCGCTTCTGGGAACTGCCCAAGGAAGAGAAGGTGGACTGGGTCCTGGGGGTCATCGACCGTCCCGCCGACAACGTGCGGACGGCCTTGCGGGGCATCGAGCGCGCGGCCCTTTTGATCGTCAACGCGCCGTTGGAGTGCGTGGTCGGCGGCTACCGCAAGGCCGTGGATTCCCTGGTGGAAGGCCTGGGCTGCGTGTTCCTGCCCCTGCACGGGGTCTCCACGGTCCATTTCGAGGCCGCCAAGCTCGTGGAGAAGAAATACCGGGACCTGCACACCCTGCCCACGACTCCTCCTCCCGGAATCAAATTTTACAGCGGCGCGTGGGGCAAGTCCTACGAGGTGACCAAGGAATCGGCCGCGCGGTCCATTACCGCCCAGGCCATCGGGCATCTGGATTTCCCAGCCTTGGTGCGCCAAGCCTACGAGGACGGCGTCCGCGTTTTCGTCGAGACCGGCCCGCAGGCCTCCTGCACCCGAATGATCGGAAAAATTTTGAGCGGCCGCCCGCATCTGGCGAAATCCGCCTGTCAACGGGGTCAGGACCCCGTGGGCTCGGTCCTTCGCTTGCTGGCGCACTTGGCGGCCGAGCGGGTTCCGGTGGATCTGTCCCTGCTCTACGGGGGCGAGGAAGTTCCCGGGGGCCTGCCGCTCAAAGCCGCCGCGGCGGCCTCGGTGTGCGTGCCGATCGGGCGCGGGGGCGCTCCCGCCCGGGTGGCCTTGCCAGAGGTCCCGTCTCCGGAAATTCCGCCTCCTCCCGCCGCGCCCGCGCCCCGGGCGCCGCTGCCGGTTCCGGCGCCGCTGCCGCCGCGGCAACCCTCGCCTCCGGTTTCGGCGTCGCTTCGGCCGGCTCCGCCGCCCTCCGGGGAGTCGGCCCCGCCCCATCCGGCGGCCGCTCCGGCGCTAGCCACGGCCGCGGCCCATGACATATTCCTGAGGATGGCGAAGAATTTCGCGGATTTTCAGGCGGGGGTTTTGGAACGGCAGACTGAACTGATAAACGGCATTTCGGGGACGGAATTAACGGGGATGGAAAATTCGGGAACGGAACTAACGAAAGAGAAGGGGCCGGTCCAGTTCCTGGACCGGGACAAGTGTTTAGAATACGCCCTCGGCCGAATTGAAAATGTCCTCGGCCCCCCCTTCGCCCACGCCGACGCCTACCCCACGCGCGTCCGCCTCCCGGGCCCGCCCCTCATGCTCGTGGACCGGATCATGGCCATTGAGGGGGAGGCGGGCTCCTTGACCTCGGGGCGTGTGATCACCGAGCATGACATTCATCCCGGAGCCTGGTATTTGGACTGCGGCAAAATCCCGACCTGTATAGCCGTCGAGGCGGGACAGGCGGACCTCTTTCTTTCCGGTTATTTGGGCATCGACGCCGTAACCAAGGGCTTGGCCGTCTACCGTTTGCTGGACGCGGAAGTGAAATTCCACCGGGGTCTGCCGGGTCCCGGGGAAACCATTTCTTATGACATTCGAATCTCCCGTTTCGCCCGTCAGGGCGATACGAGAATTTTCTTTTTCTCTTTTGAAAGCTCCGTTTCCGGACAGCCGTTCCTTTCCATGACCAACGGCTGCGCCGGCTTTTTCTCGGCGGCGGAACTGGCCGCAGGCAAAGGCTTGGTGCGGGCTTCCATGGAGCGCCGCCCCGAGCCGCGCTCCCTGCCCGCCGACTGGACCGAGCTGGCTCCGGTCCATCCGGCCGGAGTGTGGGAATCCTACGACGACCGGGCCTTGGCCTGCCTGCGCTCCGGGGATCTGGCGGCCTGTTTCGGCCCGGCCTTCTCCCTGGGACTTAAGTCCCCGATCGGCCTGCCGGACGGGCGCATGAAGCTTATCGACCGGGTGCCGGAGCTCGACCTGCGCGGCGGGCGCTACGGCTTGGGCCTGATCAAGGCGGAGGCCGACATCCGGCCCGACGACTGGCATCTGGTCTGCCACTTCATCGACGACAACGTCATGCCCGGGACCTTGATGTACGAGTGCAGCCTCCACGCCCTCCGCTTTCTGCTCCTGCGCCTGGGCTGGGTGGGGGAAAGCTCGGAAATGTCCTATGAGCCCCTGCCGGGGACGGCGGGGCGCCTGAAGTGCCGCGGGCAGGTGACGGCCGCGACCAAAAAAGTCCAATACGAAATCCATGTCAAGGAACTGGGCTACCGGGATGGGGTTCCCTACGCGCTCGCCGACGCCATCATGCACGCCGATGGACGGCCGATTGTTCAGATGACTGATATGTCGCTGCGCATCCCCGGCCTAACGGCGGGAAAATTGACCTCCCTCTGGCGCGGAAAACAGTCGGGGGTTGCGCAGCGGCCGTCTCTTCCGGTTCCCATTCCGTTGTTTGATGCCGGTAAAATCCTTTCTTTTGCGATCGGCAAACCCTCCGAAGCCTTCGGCGAACCCTATAAAATTTTTGATTCGGGGCGAGTGATCGCTCGCCTCCCCGGCCCCCCCTACCAATTCCTGGACCGGATCACCCAGATCCGCGGGTGCAAGCCTTTCGTCCTGGAAGCCGGCGGAGAGATCGAGGCCCAGTACGACGTTCCGTCCGACGCCTGGTATTTCGCGGCCAACCGGACCAGGACCATGCCCTTCGCGGTGCTGCTGGAGGCCGCCCTTCAGCCCTGCGGGTGGCTGGCGGCCTATCTCGGCTCGGCGCTGACCTCGCCCACGGACCTCTCTTTCCGCAACCTCGGCGGGACCGCGATCCTGAACGAGGACATCGGCCCCGACGCGGGAACCTTGACCACCCGGATCAAGATCACCAAGGTGGCCCGCTCGGGCGGCATGATCATCCAGGATTACGACATGGCCGTCTTCCGCGGCCCCGCGGAAGATGGAAAGCTGGTCTATAAAGGCGTGACGGAATTTGGGTTCTTCTCGAAGAAAGCCTTGGCCGAGCAGGTTGGGGTGAGGGGCGCCAAGCCGTATGCTCCAACGGAACAAGAAACGGCATTTGGAGGAACGGAACTTTCCGCGGGGGGGTTCGAGTTGCCGGATAAGCGCTTGCTCATGCTTGATGGGCTCGACCTTTGGGCCCCCGAAGGGGGTCCCAAAGGTCTCGGTTATATCCGTGGCCAAAAAGTTGTTGACCCCTCCGAATGGTTCTTTAAAGCCCACTTCTACCAAGACCCGGTCTGCCCCGGCTCGCTCGGCCTGGAATCCTTCCTGCAGCTGCTCAAGATCCTCGCCGGACGCCGTTGGGGCCAGGCGGGGGGGCGCCTGGAGACCATGCTCCTGGGCAAGCCCCACACCTGGCTCTACCGCGGGCAGGTGGTCCCGAACAATAAGCGCGTGACCGTCGAGGCGGCCGTGACCGAGATCGACGACCGGGCGCGGACGCTCAAGGCCGACGGCTTCCTCAAGGTGGACGGCCTGGTGATTTATCAGATGAAGGATTTCGCGGCGAGGGTCCTCTGAGATACACGAAGGTGTTCCTCGACGCCATCGGTTACGAGCTTCCGCCCAATGTGGTCGCCTCCTCGGCTCTGGAGGCGCGGCTCAAGCCCGTTTACGCCGGGCTGGGCTATCCCCAGGGCCAGTTGGAAGCCCTGACCGGAATCCGCGAGCGCCGCTGGTGGGACGAAGGCTTCCCCCTGTCGGAGGGCGCCGCCCGGGCGGGCCGCAAAGCCTTGGCCGCGGCGGGCCTCAAGGGCTCCGACGTGGAGGCCCTGATCTACGGCGGCGTCTGCCGGGAGAATTCCGAGCCCGCCACCGCCTGCGCCGTGGCGGCGGCGCTGGGCACGCCCCCGGGGGCGGCGGTTTACGACCTTTCCAACGCCTGCCTGGGCGCGCTCAACGGCATCATCGACGTGGCCAACCGCATCGAGCTGGGCCAGATTCGCGCGGGCCTGGTGGTGTCCTGCGAGTCGGCCCGCGAGATCAACGACAGCATGATCGCCAGGATGCTGGTCGATCCCGGGGCCGACACCTTCCGCCTCTCCCTGGCCACCTTGACCGGGGGTTCCGGCTCGGTGGCCTTGCTGTTGACCGACGGGAGCTTCGGGATCAAAGGTCACCGCCTCCTGGGTGGAGCGGTCCAATCCGCCCCCGAGCACCACGCCCTTTGCCTTTGGAACCGGGATTTCATGCGGACCGACGCCGCTGCCGTCTTGAAATACGGGGTGGAATTGGGGGCCCGGACTTGGAAGGCCCTGCTGTCCAATTTGAATTGGAGCGCGGGCGCGGTGGACAAGGTCATCTGCCACCAGGTCGGGGCCGGGCATCGCGCCCAAGTCCTGGGAGCCATGGGCATCCCCGAGGTCAAGGACTATTCCACCTTCGAGCACCTGGGCAATATCGGGACCGTTTCCCTGCCGCTGACCGCGGCCATCGCCGACCAGCGACAATTCCTGATTCCCGGCGACAGGGTGGCGTTTTTGGGCATCGGCAGCGGGCTCAACTGCCTCATGTTGGGGTGGCAATGGTAGACCCGGGACTGTATCCCTTCCAGAGCCGCTTCGCCGAGATCGGCGGGGTGCGCATGCATTACCTCGATGAGGGGCGCAAAGGCGCCGAGACCCTCGTCATGGTCCACGGCAACCCCACTTGGTCCTTTTATTTTCGGGACTTGATCCGCGGGCTTCGGGACGAGTACCGGATCGTGGCGCCCGATCACATCGGCTGCGGGCTTTCGGAAAAGCCCGGCGACGATCGCTACGAATACACCCTCAGCCGCCGGGTCGCGGACCTGGAGGCCCTGCTGGATAAATTGGAGCTCAAGAAGGATTTGACCTTGGTGCTCCATGACTGGGGTGGGATGATCGGAATGGCCTACGCCGCCCGCCACCCCGAGCGCGTCCGCCGTCTAGTCATCCTCAACACCGCCTGTTTCGGTTTGCCGGATGGCAAGGGCCTGCCCGGGAGCCTGAAACTCTCCAGAACCCCGCTCGGCTCCTTTCTGATCCGGGGCCTCAACGCCTTTTGCCGCGGGGCCGCGCGCTGGTGCGCCGTCCGCCGTCCCCTGCGTCCCGAGGTCCGGGCCGGCTACCTGTCGCCCTACGGAAATTGGGACGACCGCATCGCGGTCCTGCGTTTCGTGCAGGACATTCCCCTGGGGCCGGAGGATCCGGCTTTCCGGACGGTTAAAGAGACCGAGGAGAAGCTGGGGGCCCTGGCCGCCGTGCCGATGATGATCTGCTGGGGCGGGAGGGACTTCGTCTTCGACGAGGATTTCCTGCGCGGTTGGGAGCGGCGCTTTCCCAACGCCGCGGTTCACCGCTTCCCGGACGCCGGGCATTACGTCCTGGAGGACGCCGGGGTGGAAATTTTGCCCCTGGTCCGGGATTTCCTGAAGTCCAACTCCCTCTCATGAACGCCGCGCCGGCCGGCGGGGACATCTCCGCTCTGCTGAGCGCTTTGGCCTCCTCTCGGGGCAATTTTCCGGCGGTGGTGCAGGGCGGAAAATCGACGACTTTCGCCCAACTTGAGGAAGATTGCTCCCGCCTGGCGGCCGGCCTGGTCCGTTTCGGCATCGGCCCCGGGGTTCGAACCGTCCTGATGGTTCCGCCCTGCCCGGAATTTTTCGCCCTCACCTTCGCCTTGTTCCGGGTCGCGGCCGTGCCGGTCCTGGTGGATCCCGGCATGGGGCTGGAGTCCTTGGGGCGCTCTCTGGAGGAAGCCGAACCCGAGGCCTTCATCGGCACGCCCAAGGCCCACGCCGGGCGCCTGCTCAAGGGTTGGGGGCGCAAATCCGTCCGCAAACTGGTCACGGTGGGCCGGCGGTGGTTCTGGGGAGGGGAGAACTTGGACGGGCTCCGGAGGCTCGCCGCTCAGGCTCCGCCACGGGTCTGGCCTCGGGCCGGTTTCCCGGCCGCGATCCTGTTTACTTCGGGTTCCACCGGAGTTCCGAAGGGGGCGGTCTACACCCATGAAATTTTCTCGGCCCAGGTCCGAATGCTGGCCGAACTTTTTAAGATCGAGGCCGGAGGGGCGTCGGTGCCGACCTTCCCGCTCTTCGCTCTCTTCGACGTGGCCTTGGGCATGACGGCCCACCTTCCCGACATGGATTTCACGCGGCCGGGGCAGGTGGACCCCATGGAAATCATTCGGGTGATCCAGGAAAGCGGGGCCGTCCAGCTCTTCGGCTCTCCGGCCCTGCTGGACCGGGTGGGACGCTACGGAGAGGCCCGGGAGGTCCGCTTGCCGAGCCTCAAGCGGGTGCTCTCGGCGGGTGCCCCGGTGCCGGCCCGGGTCGTGGAGCGGTTTTCGGGGCTCCTGGGGCCCGGGGCCGAAATCTACACGCCCTATGGAGCCACGGAGGCCTTGCCCGTCTGCGTTATGGCGGGAAGCGAGATCCTCTCGGAAACCGGGGCCAAGTCCTTTGAGGGAGAGGGCACTTGCGTGGGGCGTCCGGTCCCGGGGATGGAGGTGCGGCTCATCCGCATTTCCGAGGAACCCATCCCGGTCTGGGAGGACGCCCTGCTCCTCCCCGAAGGGGAGGTGGGGGAGATCGTGGCGGGGGGGCCCGTGGTCACCCCCGAATACTTTCGCCGCCCCGAGGCCACCGCTCTGGCCAAAATCCGGGGGCCGCGGGGAGAAATCCTCCACCGCATGGGCGACCTGGGCCGGCTGGATTCGAGCGGCCGGCTTTGGTTCGTCGGCCGAAAAAGCCAGCGGGTGCTGACGGCGGCCGGTCCCCTGTTTACGGTGGCTTGCGAGGGAGTGTTCAACGCCCATCCGCTGGTCCGGCGGACCGCTTTGGTGGGCGTGGGAAAAGCCGGCGCGCAGGAGCCCGTCCTTTGCGTGGAATTGGAGTCCGGGGTCCCTCCCGGCCTGGATTTGGAGGCGGTGCGCCGGGAACTGCTGGCGTTGGGCTCCGAACAGGTCCAAACCCGGGGCATTCGGACCGTCCTTTTCCACGACGAGTTCCCGGTGGACATCCGCCACAACGCCAAGATTTTCCGGGAGAAGCTGGCCGTATGGGCCTGCGGCGAGCTGGGAAGGCCCGCATGAAGGCTTTGGTCACCGGGGCGGGGGGTTTTCTGGGGGGGGCCGTAGCGGGCCTCCTGCTCGACCGGGGGCACCAAGTCCGGGGCTTTTCCCGGGGCGATTATCCCGCCCTGCGGGCCCGGGGGGCATCTTTCGAACGGGGGGACATCGCCGACGCCGGGGCGGTCCAGCGCGCGGCGGCCGGCTGCGACATCGTGTTTCATTGCGCGGCCAAGGCCGGGGTTTGGGGGCCTTACGAGGAATATCGGAGCGCCAACATCGAGGGGACCCGCAATGTCCTGGCGGCCTGCCGGGCCCACGGAATCCGCAAGCTGGTCTACACTAGCTCCCCCAGCGTGGTTTTCGACGGGAGAGACGCCGACGGCATCGACGAATCCGCCCCCTACCCGAAGCGCTTTGACTCCCATTATTCCGCCACCAAGGCCGTCGCCGAGGAGATGGTGCTGGCCGCCGACGGGCCTCAATTGGCCACCGTGGCCCTGCGTCCCCATCTGCTCTGGGGGCCCGGCGACACCCAAATCACGCCCCGGATCGTGGCCAAGGCCCGGGCCGGGGTCCTGCGGCGCATCGAAACCGGGCGCAAGCTGGTGGACACCACATACATCTCCGACGCGGCCGAGGCCCACCTGCTGGCCGCCGAGCGCCTGACCCCCGGGGCTTCCTGCGCCGGGAAGGCCTATTTTATCTCCTCCGGGGACCCCCGGCCGATTTGGGAGATCATCGACTTGATTTTGGGGGCCGCCGGACTGCCCCCGGTCCAAAAAACCATCTCTCCCCGGGCCGCCCTGGCCGGGGCGGCGGTGCTGGAGGCCGTCCACCGTATCCTGCGGCTCCCGGGGGAGCCGCGGCTGACCCGGTTCATGGTCCTTCAGCTGTCCACGGCGCATTGGTTTAACATTGCCGCGGCCAGGCGGGATTTGGGGTATGAGCCGAAGGTCAGGGTGGAGGAGGGTATTGAACGGCTTAGGGAGTGGTTTATAAACGAACGGGAGGGGGGACGGAACTAACGGAAATCAAAACGAAGAACGATTGATCGCCGACATGAAGGTCGCCGATCACTCAATCTCGACTTTTAAGGCCACCTTCCAATTCCCGATCTCGGCGACCTTCATGTCGTCTATGAACATCTGCGCGATCTTGAAGAGCTTGTTGCCCTTGGGCTGGGCGGCGGCGACCTTGGCCTTCTTGATGCCGAAGTTGAAGGCGGTGGTCGGCGTCTCGGCGCAGAGCTTGAGGGCCCGGTGGGAATTGCAGGCCAGGGGCGCCAGGAGGCTTCCGGCTTTCTGGATGATGGCGGCGGCGCGGTAAGGGGTTTCGGTTTTCGTCGCGCGGTCCTCGGCGGCGGCCTTTCCGGCGCAGATCAGCATCAGGACTCCCAGCACCAACCCGGCGGTCAGCTTCTTGATCTGGTTCATCTCGGCTCCTCCCTGCTTGCTGTTCGCAGAGATACCAGAGTGGTGTTTCGCGAATGTTTCCGCGGCGTTAAGTTTTTGTTTCATGGCTTGCTCCATGCCCTTAGTGTAGGGCCGCAAGCGGGAACTCTCCTGGGCCGATGGGCTTCGGGATTTAATGCATGGGGCCTAGATCAATTTGGGCCTTTAGGCCCAAACGCCATCACTTTTGGCTTTTTCCTTGCCTTTTAAAATAGTTCCGTCTGGAAACTCGTTAAATGCGAGCAAAAATAGGATCTTTTTTTATGGGCTTGATTTTAGTCTGGCTGCGTCAACCCCCCATTCAAGACCTATATAGGTTTTAGGGGGTTTTGGGGAGGGTTTTGGTGGTCAAAAAACGGCCCCGCCGGGGTCCCCTGGAGGGGGGAACCCGGCGGGGCCGTGGTCGATATGGCCGCGGAACTTAGGGAACGGAACTCACAGCAAACGGCACGAAGAACAAGTGAGTGCCGACCTGAAGGTCGCCGATTACTCGATTTCGACTTTCAGGGCAACCTTCCAATCTCCGATCTCGGCGACCTTCATGTCGTCGATGAACATCTGCGCGATCTGGAACAGCTTATTGGCGGCGGGCTTGGACGAGGCGGCCCGGGCCTTCTTCATCCCGAAGTTGAACGCCGTGGTCTGGCTGTCGGCGCACAGCTTGAGGGCGCGGTGGGCGTTGCAGGCCAGGGGCCCGATCAGGCTGCCGGCCTTCTGGATGAAGGCGGCGGCGCGGCGGGGGGCGTCCAGTTTCGACCCGCGCTCCTCGGCGGAGGCGTTTGCGGCGGCCAGCATCATTCCGGCTCCCAGCAACAACCCGGCGGCCAGCATCTTGGACTTATTCACGGTTTCCTCTGCCCCTTTAAAGGGGGCGTTTGATACCAAGGTTCCGGGCGCCGCCCCCCAGGGTAAAAACAGGCCGCTCCTGTCGAGGCCCCGTGAAGGGGGCCGCGGCAGGAGCGGCGAATCTGTTTTCCGTGGAGGAGCTTGCGCTCCGGATTTGGTATCGGGCCATTTTTTTGTTCGGTAGCCTAACCCTCCCCTAAGTCGAGGAGTCCGGGCTTTGCGCCCCCGCCTTGCGGCGAGTTTGCCGTTATCGCCCTTCCGCGATCACAACCTCTCGGTGCCCCCGGGTCCCACCTCTTTATGGGACCCGGAAACCGCGAGTACACGCGGACGGGATGCTACATTGACAAGTATAGCCGGAAAGCTTGATTTGTCAAGGCCCAAAAAGGTCCCGGTTCTTCGACGGAAGGGGCCTTGACAACTGGATGGATTTTTGGGGAACGGATTCGATGGGGCGAAGGCGGTGAAAAGGAGCTTTGGGAGCGGAACTTACGGAACGGAAAGCAAGAGAGGGGCGACCTGAAGGTCGCCGATTATTCAATCTCAATCTTCAGAGCCACTTTCCAGTCGCCGACTTCCGCCACCTTCATGTCATCGATGAACATCTGCGCGATCTGGAACAGCTTGTTGGCGGCGGGCTTGGCGGAGGCGGCCGGGGCCTTCTTCATGCCGAAGTTGAAGGCGGTGGTCCGGCTGTCGGCGCAGAGCTTGAGGGCCCGGTGCGCGTTGCAGGCCAGGGGGGCCAGGAGGCTTCCGGCTTTCTGGATGATGGCGGCGGCGCGGTTCGAAGGGACATTCTTCGTCGAGCGGTCCTCGGCGGCGGCGTTTCCGGCGGCGATCAGCATCAGGACTCCCAGCACCAACCCGGCGGTCAGCTTCTTGATCTGGTTCATCTCGGCTCCTCCCTGCTTCACATTCGCAGAGATACCAGAACCGTGTTTCATGATTGTTTCCGGGGTGTTAAATTTTTGTTTCATGGTCTTTCCCGCTGGTTTGAGTGTAGGCCGATTTCGGATTCGGCTCATGGGCCGATGGGCTTGGCGGGAGGACGCAGGGGGCCTATCCCAATATGGGCCCTTAGGCCCATATTGGTTTCGCTTGTATTTTTCTTGCCGTTGTTTCTTTCGTTCCGTCTAGGAAATCGTTAAAATCGAGCCGTTCTCATCTCTTTTTTGCCCCCTCTTGATAAAAAACTTGCAAAGTCAACCCCCAATTCAAGGCCTAGGTCGTTTTTTGGGGGGTTTTAAGCCGTTTCCAGGCGCCGGAGGAGGGCCGCCATGTCGGCGGGGCGCTTGTCGGGATCGGCCGCCAGGCAGTCGGAGACAAGGGCCCGGAGCGGGGAGGGGACGTCGTCGGGCAGGGGTTGGAACCGGCCACGGTCCTTCTGGGCCAGGTAGTCGGGGCCGGGGAAGGGAAGCCGGGCGGTCAGCATCTCATAGGCCGAGGCCCCCAGGCAAAAAATGTCGGAGCGGCGCTCGGACTGGCCGCGGTGCTGTTCCGGAGCCATATAGCACGCCGTGCCGACGGCGGGGCCGAAGCCCTGGAATTGGGTCTGCCCGGTGGCCTTGCGGGCGATGCCGAAATCCATGACCTTGACGTAGCCCCGGCGGTCCCGCATGATGTTGGCGGGCTTGAGGTCTCGGTGGATGATGGCTCTTTCCTCGTGGGCGTAGTGGAGGGCCTGGACCGTGAACTTGAGGATTCGGACGCATTCCTTGGGAGACAGTTTCCCTTTTTGCAGAATGGAATCCTGGATGGTCGCGCCGTCGATGTATTCGAAGACCAGGTATAGGTGTCCGTCCTCTTCCAGAAGGTCGTGGATGGCCACGATGTAGGGGTGGCGCATGTCCGCCACCAGCAGGGCCTCCTCCCGGAATTGCTCCTTTTCGTCGGGCGTGACCCGCTCCTGGTCGAGCATCTTCTTGACCGCGACCAGCCGCCGCAGGCGGGGGTCGCGGGCCTTGTAGACGAAGCCCATCCCTCCCCGTCCAAGGGGCTTAAGGAGTTCGTAATGCCCCAGCCTCCCGATCACCTCTTCCGGGAACTCGGTTTTCCCACCCTCCAGGGGCTTTCCGGAGCCGAGCCGGGCCGAGACCGCGCTGAATCGGGTCAGGCGGCCCTGGTCCTCGGCGGACAAGGCCTCGAGGCGGCTCAATTTTTCTCCGGCGTCCCGATGGCCGGCTTTTTCGGCTTGAAGCCTCGTTAGAACTTCCCGGGCCCGGTCGAGCCGGCCCTCCTTTTCCCAGCGGGCCGCCAGGGCGTAATAAAGCTCCGGTTCGCGGCCCGGAGGCAGGGAGGCGAACAGGCAATTCCTGAAATCGGCCGGCATTTCCTCCAAAGGGTCGCCCTGAAGGTAGAGCCTCAAAAACCGCCCGAAATCTCCCCGGCTCCAAGCCTCGGGGCCGCCGGCCTTCCCGAAGAAGATTTCCGCGGCCCCGGCATATTGGGCTTGGCCCAGAAGTTCGTCCACCTCCCGGGCGAAGGGGCGGTCCGGGGTTTCCGGCGGGGCCGGGTTTCGGGGCGGGGCGCGGCGCATGACTTCGGCGAATTTCGAACGGACCCCCGGGGGGACGGCTTGGAGGTTTCCCAAACGCTCGAAGGAATCCTTGTAGGGCTCTCCCAGGCCGATCAATTTCCCGTAGATCTCGGCGGCGGGCGCCGGGCGTCCCCGCTTCTCAGAATAGACGGCGTAAAGGTAGTGGAGTTCCGGGGCGTTGGTCGGGGGGAGAAATGCCGAAAGCTCCCGGAAAAAAACCTCGCATCGGGCGAAGTCCGAATAGTTCATGAAGGCCCGAAGGGCGTTCCGATAATCATCCTTGGTCCAGCTGTCGGCGCGTTCCCGGGCGAAGGGGCCGAACACAAAGTCTTTCCACCATTTTTCATCCGGGAGAGGGCGGAAAGCGTTCGCCGGTTTTTCCCGGATAAAGGCTTTTAGTTCCCGGGTTCCGGAGGAGTCGTCGTCGAGGGGGAACCGTTCGGTCGGAGGCGGGGGCTCCTCGACGTCGGGCGACTTCTTTTTCCCGAGGGCGGCCTCCAGCGGCAGGTGCTTTTGGGGGAGGGGCTCATTCAGGGTCGGGTAGGCTATTTGGCGCAATTTTTTTAAATTGGAGCCCGAGAGGCGGTTCTTGAAGAGGGAATGGCGGGCCGCCGCGATCCGATCCAGAACTTGTTCGGCGGCGGGCGAGGGCCCCCGGTGGAGGTAGAGGTAAAAAGTCGGAACCAGGGTGACGATGGCGGCCATGAGGCCCTGGTCCAGGGAATTCCACCAAAACGCCCCCGTGACTCCGGCCGAGCCCAAAAGCGCGAAAAACCAGGCGCCCCGCCTCGGAATCTCGCCGAGGGATTTTTCCTTGAGCTGGGAGGCGGCCTTGGTCATCAGGGCGTAATCCGCCGAGGTTTTGGAGGGTTTGCGGTGGAGCAGAGCCAGGCATTCCTCCGGCATGCCCGCGTTCAAAAAGCCCGAACCGAAAGCCCGGAAAAAAGAATCCGGCTTGCCCTCGGAGCGGCGGTCGATGAGGTCCTCCAGCGCGTCGGCGTCCTCCAGGATCGTGACGGCTTGTTTGCAGGCCCGCGGATCGGTCGCCAGGTCCAGCAGGATTTCATCCGTAAGCAGGGCTGCGGCCCGGGCGTAATTCTTTTCTTCGGAGAGGCGTTTGGCCTCGGAGAGGGCTGCGAGGTTCTTGCGCCCCAGAATGCTCCGGGCCGCCAGGAAAATTCCGTAGAGCGTTCCAAAGGCCGCCAAGCCCGCCGCCAGCGCCAGCGCGCGACGGCGTTCGGCGTCCCGGTTTCCCGGAGGGGGCGCCTCGGGGGCCGCGGGGGCGAGTTCGGCGCGGCCCAATTCCGGGAGGTCGAGCGCGGGCGGTTTCGGACTATCGGCCGGTTTTGCGGCGGCCTCTTGCCGGGCGCGGGTCCGCTCCAGGGCGGAATAGGTCCGCGGGTAGAGGGGTGAAAAGTCCGGCCACTGCCGCTTGATGGAAAAAATGTGGATGTCGAGGGCCGCGGTGATCCCCGGGAAACCGTCTTCCCAAATACGGCGGTACCAATAGCCCCAAACCAGGCGCAGGTTGTTGTTCCAGGTGGCCGAGCGGCTGAGCCGCAGGGCTTGGATCTCGGTCGACGACAGGCCCGCGGCCCTCAGGCGCGGGGGGACGGTGTTCTCCCATTGGCGCCATTGGTCGGTGTGGAGGTCCTCGATTTTCTGGCACAGGGCCCAAAGCTGCCGCGCCAAGTCCCCAAGGACATTTCGAATCTGCCCGGGTTCATGGTCCCGGAGGGCGGGAAGGCGCCCGACGGCGGAGAAGGTCGCGGAGTCTCCGTTGATCAGCCGGTCGTGCACCGAGCCGGCGGTGATTTTGAGGGTTTTCCAATCCGGTTCCGGGGGAGAGGCGACGAATTGGGTCATGTAGTCGGCCAGGGCGGAGTCGTCGTCGGCCAGCAGACTTTGGCGCAGGCCGTCGACCCGGACCCATGGTTCGATCCAGGCCGGTTCGAGCGGGTCACGGTAAACCAGTTCCCGGACCCGCCAGCTTAGTTTGAGGACCCCCCGGCCCAGGACGACCCGGCGGTCCCGCGCTTCGTCATTGCGGGCTTTCCAGCCCTCGAGCTCGTCCAGGCCCCGCCCGACGGCGGGCCAGACCGCGCCCGGGGCGGCGGAGGTGGAGATCGCGTCGATGCCCTCGATCAGGGCCTGGGCCCGTGGGCCCACGGAGACGGACTCGAAGGGGTCCAGGACCTCGTCCAGGGCGGGGATTTTGGCCGCGGCGGCGGGCAGCGTCCCCAGGAGCGCGACCAGGGCGCCGAGCGCGCCGCTCCGAATGCGGGCGAGGGTTTTGGGCATAGGGGGAATTCTCGGCGATAATACCATTTCACTCCGCACTGGAAATGCGTCCGGGCGGCGCCCCGGTTGACTCTCGCGGACGACAAATTGCACGATTCGCGTGTCGGGACGGCAGCGGGAGGATTCGACCCATCAAAACCTTGTTGGCCGTTTTGGGAGTAGGGACTTTTTTGGTTGCCGTCTCCGTGGCGGGCGTCGGGCTCTATTTCGTCAAGCTCTCGGTGGAAGAAACGGCTTCCGGTGAGAACCAAGGCGGGGAGGCTCTCGCCAAATTGGCGCGCGAGTGGGACGCCAAGCGCGTCCCGCTGTCCGAGCGGGTGGTTTCCATCGTGGTCTCGGATTCCGACTCCCGGGCCAGCGTCCTGCACATGGAGGAAGCCGGCTCGACCGAAGGCCTGGTCGCCAGTCTCCGGCGGAGAATGTCGCGAAGCCGT
This sequence comes from uncultured Elusimicrobia bacterium, assembly GCA_964358485.1. Lineage (GTDB taxonomy): Bacteria > Elusimicrobiota > Elusimicrobia > UBA1565 > UBA9628 > CAYHPY01. The sequence goes on along the minus strand of CAYHPY010000034.1, from coordinate 8,470 downwards.
CCAGCGCCTGCGGCGCCCATTTCCGGGCAGACCGCCTCCAATTGGCAAGTCGATTCGGTTTCCTGGGCCACGGAACGAGAGCGGACGGTCCGGGCCATTTCCAAGCAAATCGCCGCCGCCAGCGCCGTCGGCGCCCGGGTGACCGTGGTCGCTCAAGGCCACGGAACCGAGGCCGCCTTGGAGGCCATGCGGCTGGTCGCCGGGGAAGACTCCGGCGTGGCGGTCCCGGACGCGGGTCCAGGCAAGTCGGTGGGGGCGTCCCCCGGCGGGGCGCCGCCGTCGCGCAAGCCGGTCCAGGTCGAGAAGTTCATCGCTTTGGGGATGAGGCGCGAGGGACTGAGGGAGTTCAAGCCGGGGGCTTTGAGCTACGCCTCGTGGTTCGACCGTAAAAGCGGCATTCGGAAATTGGCCCAGAACTGGCCGACTCCTCGCCCAATCCAGGAGAAACCGGCCAACGTTAAGGAGTGGGTCAACGTGTACACGGAGGGTACCCGCACCGGCCGGAGCAACGGTGGCGCGGAGACGGCCCAGGTGGAATTCGTCCACCACGACGGCACGGTGGAGAAGGCCTCCGGCAACGACTATTTCTTCGACGCGTCTTTGCTGGCGCTCAACAAGGCGTATTTCTCCGATGAACAGATATTGGGGGCGGTGGTGCGGTTTTTGCGCTCGCCGTCGACCATCGAGGAACAGATGAAGGCGCAGGCCTTGCCCAAGAAGGCGCCGGAGGCGGCGCCGACCGGGAAACTGGATTCGCTGGGGATGATCAAGGGTGGGTCGTTTTGCGAGAAACCCCCCCGGACGAGCCCGCCGTTGGAGTGGGTCAGGATTCCCGGAGATTCGTTAATGTTTGAACGGCCGGTTCCCGCCAGTAGCGCAATTGATCGGCGGTCAGTTAATATCCGTTCTTTCGAGATGGCCAAGACCGAGGTAACAAAGGGGCAGTACAAGGAATGCGTTCTGAATGGCCCCTGCACGGAGCCGACCTGCAACTGGCCGCCTTGCGCTGATGAAGATACGCCTGTGGTGTGCGTGAATTGGTTCCAGGCGAGGGCCTATTCAAAGTGGGTCGCTGGGAGGCTGCCGAGTGAGTCGGAGTGGGAATTCGCCGCAAAAAACGGACCCTTGGGGAAGGGAGTGAAGGCGACCTGCGAGAATGCGATCACTTTCGCGAATGGAACTAATTTCTGCGGGAAAGAGGCGGCATGGCCGGTCTGTTCAAGGCCCCTCGGGAATTCAAGCCACGGAATTTGCGACCTGATTGGCAATGCGGCCGATGAATGGGTCCAGGATAGCCATCACCTGAACTACGAGGGGGCCCCGGCCGACGGTTCCGCTTGGGATGGGCCGGAAAATTCAGAGCGGGTCAGGAAATCTTCCCCAGCGATTAGCCATTACAATGCCAAGGATAAAAAATGGGAGTTGGACTCAGTGGGTCGAAGTTGGTACGCGCCGGACGACCAAAGGGACTACATAGGTTTCCGTCCCGCTCGGGACGTTTCGCATTAGGCCTTTGGGGGACACGTGGTTATCCACAGGCAGAGAAGTCGTGTGTCCCCTTATTCGCAAAGATGTTTCCCCGTAACGAGGCCTTGGCGGGACTCGATCATTTCCAGCGCCCTCACCAGCCGTAACAGCTGCAGGACCGCGTATGATCGTGGCACTCCCTCTGCGTTCCGTATTTCTCTTTATCTACGCCCATCCAATACGCGCAATTCGGATCGGTCTTGTTTTCGGATCGTGATTTGGCGGGGGAGGTCTTTTGGGAGGTGACGGGCGCCGGGCCGGCGTTCTGGCGGACGGCATGGGAGCCGAGCCCCCGGCTCCCGTCTACTTGGCCGGCGAGTTCGGCGGAAGTCATGACATGGGTGGCTCCAGTTTGCGGCGACGAAGCCGTATTCCCCGTGGCGCCTGATCCGCCGGTTCCGGAATTGCCGGGCGAAGATCCCCCCGCGCCTGAGCCGGAGTTGCGGGCTTGGGGGTCGGCATAATCCTGCCCCCCGCGGATGAATGAAAAAGAATCTTGGGGTGGCTGTTGCGGCGGTGCCGCCTCTGCTGATAACGGCGCGGTGGGTGCGGTTGGCGAATTGACCGGGGCCGCATAGGTCGGCAAGCTGGATGGCGGTGAATCCTTGGTGAAATAAAATCCGTCGTGATTTTTCCACACTCGGGTCTTTTCCTTGGCGGCCTGCTCCTTTTCGGACACCACTTCCTCGGCGCCTTCGGGCCGCTCGATGACCTCCTTGACGACTCCGGCCAGAGCCTGCGCGTCGACCTCCGGTTTGGCGGATGACGCGGGCGCGATCAAATAGGCGGGCGCCGAGCGGCCGGACAGGCTTGAGGTGTACAGTTCCACCATCAGGTCCTTTTTTATGAGTTGGGTTTCGTCGGAGTCTCGGCTGACGGTGATCATTTGGGAGAGATTCGAGGGTTGTTTGAAAACCGCGAAAGCTCGGGGCACGCCGGCGACCCCGCGGGAGGGATTTCTTCCCAGGCAGACCAGCTTGTTCACCAAGGGACGCGCGCCGGGAACCTGGAGGCTTTCCAGGCTTTTGAGCGCCGCGATGGTGGCTGTCGCCGCGATTCCTTGTGCCACGATATTGCTTTGGCCGCCGGCGGCCTGGACGATCTTTAAGGCCGCGGCGATCGCTTCGGGAAGGCGGTGGGAGTTCTCTTCGTTGAGAAAACTGTCGTATTCCCACACGACCGTGGTCGCGGTCGAGGTCTGAACGCCCAGTCGCGCCGAGGTGACGGCGGGTTCCGTGAAAATCCGGCCCAGTTTTGCGGGATCGGCTTTCTTGTTCTTCCTGGGGAGCAGGGCCAGGTTCAATTGGGCGACCGGTTTCTTGGCCCAAGACGGAGGGGCCGGAGGCGTGAATAGATCGTCGTCGAATCTTTTGTCGGGAAAAACGAAGGTGATGATTCTGTCCTTGATGGGAACCCGATCGGCCTCCCACTTCCGGGTGATGTCCTCGGTTTGGGAGGAGAGATTCTGGAATCCTTCCTCCTCGACGACATGGATCCGCCAGAATGTGAATAATCCGAAGCAAAGGCACGCCCCGATAAATCCGACGGCCAGGGCGTAAGCCTTCACACAGAGGCTCTCTCTTTATGGGTGGCTTGCCCTTCGAGCGCCGCCTGCGCCGCCGCCAGGCGGGCGATGGGGACGCGGTAGGGGGAGCAGGAAACGTAGTCGGCGCCCGCTTGATGGAAGAAGGCGATGGAGCGGGGATCGCCGCCGTGCTCGCCGCAGACTCCCACCTTGAGGCCGGGCCGGGCGGCCCGGCCTCGATCAATGGACATTTTGATCAGCTGCCCGACCCCTTCCGTGTCCAGCGTATTGAACGGGTCGTCCTTTAGAATCTTTATTTCAAGATACTTCCCCATGAACCGCCCGTAGTCGTCCCGGGAGAAGCCCAAAGTCATCTGGGTCAGGTCGTTGGTCCCGAAGGAGAAGAACTCCGCCTCGTGGGCGATCTCTCCGGCGGTCAAGGCCGCGCGAGGGACCTCGATCATGGTGCCGAGCATGTAGGGGACCTTGGTCTTCAAGCGCTCCAGGATCTCGGCGGCGGCGGCCTCCACGCGGGCTTTCTGGTGGCGGAGCTCGGTGACATGGCCGACCAGGGGGATCATGATTTCCGGGCGGACCGCGATGCCCTCCTTGCGGACTTGGGCGGCGGCGGCGATGATGGCGCGGACCTGCATCTCGGTGATCTCCGGGTAGGTGATCCCCAGGCGGCAGCCGCGGTGGCCGAGCATGGGGTTGGACTCGTGGAGCTCCTGGGTCTTGGCCCAGATTTCCTTGACGTCGAAGCCGAGTTGGTCGCAGAGCTTTTCGGCCTCTTCCTTGGTGCGGGGCAGGAACTCGTGCAGGGGGGGATCGACGGTGCGGATGGTCACGGGCAGGCCGTTCATGGCCCGGAAGATCGCGACGAAATCTTCCTTTTGGTGGGGGAAAAGCCCCTGCAGAGCCTTGTAGCGGTCCTCGTCGGTCTCGGCCACGATCATGGCGAACATCTTGGAAATGCGTTCCTTGCCGAAGAACATGTGCTCGGTGCGGCACAGGCCGATGCCCGAGGCGCCCAGGGCGATGGCCGTTTTGGCGTCCTTGGGAGTATCAGCGTTGGCGCGGACCTGCAGGCGCCGGGCCTTGTCCACCCAGGACATGAAGGTCTTGTAGGGCTCGTACAGCTCGCATTTGGAGGGGGCCAGGTTTCCGAGCAGGACCTCCAGGATCTCGGAGGGCTTGGTGGGGACCTGGCCGTCGATGACGTCCCCGCGGAAGCCGTCCAAGGAAATGAAGTCGCCCTCCTTAAGCGTGCGGCCGTTCATGCGTAGGGTCTTGGCCGCCTCGGAAATCTCGATGGTCTGGCAGCCCACCACGCAGACCTTTCCCAGGCCCCGGCCCACCACGGCGGCGTGGCTGGTCAGCCCCCCGGTCATGGTCAGAATGCCCTCGGCGGCGGCCATGCCGGAAATGTCGTCCGGATTGGTCTCCGGGCGCACCAGGATGACCGGGCCGCGCTTGGCTTCTTCCTGGGCGCGCCCGGCGGAGAACATGATCCGGCCGCAGGCCGCCCCCGGGCCGGCGGGAAGGCCCTTGGCCAGGATATGGTGGCGGCCCAAGGCCTCGGAGTCGAAGACCGGGCGGAGCAATTCGTCGAGCTGGGCGGGCGAGAGCCGCCGGACGGCCTCCTCCGGGGTAATGAGTTTTTCCGCGACCATGTCCACCGCCGAGCGCAAGGCGGCTTGGGCCGAGCGCTTGCCGGTCCGGGTCTGCAGCATGTAGAGCCGGCCTTTCTCAACCGTGAATTCCAGGTCCTGAATGTCCCGGAATTTTTTCTCCAATCGGCGGGCCACGGCCGATAATTCCCGGTACACGGCGGGCAGATCGGTTTTCATGCTCTTGAGGGGGTGCGGGGTTCGGATCCCGGCCACCACGTCCTCGCCCTGGGCGTTGATGAGATACTCCCCGAAAAAGGCCTTTTCCCCCGTGTTGGGATCGCGGGTAAATCCCACCCCGGTGGCCGAGTCCGGGCCCATGTTGCCGAAAACCATGGCCTGGACCGTGCAGGCCGTTCCCAGCCCGTCGGCGAGGCGGTTGAGCTTGCGGTAGGCGATGGCGCGCGGGTTGTTCCAGGATTCGAACACCGCGAGCACCGCCATCTTGAGCTGGTCCCAGGGATTCTGGGGAAAGGGGAAGCCGGCGTACTCCTGGTAGATTTCCTTGTAGACCCCGACCAGCCGTTCCAGACTCTGGGTGGAGAGGTCCGAGTCGGCCTTGATGTCGGCGCGGGCCTTGATGGATTTGAGGGCCTCCTCGAAATGGTTTTTGTCGATTTCCTTGACGACGTTGCCGAACATGGCGATGAAGCGCCGGTAGCAGTCCCAGGCGAAGCGGGGGTTGCCGGTCTGGGCCTCCAGGCCGCGGACGGTGCGGTCGTTGAGGCCGAGGTTCAGGACGGTGTCCATCATCCCCGGCATGGAGAATTTGGAGCCCGAACGGACCGAGACCAGGAGAGGGTTGTCCGGGTCCCCGAAGGTCCGTCCGGCCGATTTCTCCAGGCCTTTGACCGCGGCGAAAAATTCCTTGAGCACGGCGGAGGTCAGGATTTCCTGGGAGGCGTGGGCCGAGAAGCGGGTCAGGCGGCGGGAATCCTTGCGGGCGTAGTAGGCCCGGCAGAGGTCGGTGGTCAAGGTGAATCCCGGCGGCACCCGCAGGCCCAGGCGCGACATCTCGAAAAGTCCGGCGCCCTTGCCGCCCAACAGGGCTTTGGCGTCTTCGGCAGAGAGGTCCGCGAGGGAGCGGACGTCTTTGGGATCGGCGAAGGAGAAAATGGAGCGTTTCATGATTTCAAAGTACAAAACTCTACGGAACAAAGACTAGGTCCAAAGGCCTAGAATCCGGAGGTCCATCAGGCCCATGCGTCCGGGACCTCCGCGAGTTATCCTCAGGCCATGAGGCCCAAAGGCGCCCTGCTTCTGCTGGCGGCGGCCCTCCCTATTTTCGCCGGGTGCAACGAACCGGGCGATGAGGCCGTGGACGCCTCCTACGACGATCCCGCTCCCCGGGTTCAGGAACAGCCCTCCTCTGAGCTGGCCGCCGAAACCGCGGGTTTTGAGGCGGGTTCCCAGGACCTGCGCGACGCGGTGGCCGGCGCCCCGGTCCTGGGAGGGGAAGAAGCGGCCCAATATTGGCGAAAAAGCTTTGACGGCGACACCCGGGCTCTCGGGGGCTTGGACGGCCCTCCCTCAGTGGCGGCCTTCGGCGGCGGGCGCGCGGGCCCCGGCCCCGGGGTCAAGCTCTCGGCGCCCCGCCGCAACACTTTAGCGGTCAACGATCCTCCGGCCCCTTCGGCCGCCGCGGTGCCCGTCGCCAATCTCCCGTCTTCCAAGCCCGGCGACGGGCCCCGCGGGGGCGGGCCGACCTTGTCCCTCTTCGACGCCTTCCAGAAAAAGGTTTACAGTTACTCCGTGCCCTTGCTCAGCCGCCTGGGCTGGAACGCGGGCAAGCGGCGGGGCCATGACGTCCGCCACTCCCCCTATCACGTGACGGTGCATCATACCCAGGGCGTTATGACGATGTCCGAGGCCGAGACCGCCGCGGCCGTCCGGGGAATCCAACGCTACCACATGGTCGGCCGGGCGCGGGAAGGCAAGGAGGCCTTCGAGGACATCGGGTACCATTTTCTGATCGACGGTTCGGGCCGGATCGTGGAGGGCCGCCACGCCGAGGTCCTGGGGGCGCATGCCGGGGAATCCAACGACGGCAACATCGGCATCGCCCTGATGGGGGATTTCAACAAGCTTCAGCCCACCGAGGCCCAGATCGTCAGCCTGCGCCGCCTGGTGTCTTTTTTGGCCATCAAGTACCGCAAGGATCCGATGCAGAAGGGTTTCCTGGAGGGCCACCGCCACTTCAACCACACCGACTGCCCGGGAAAGAACCTCTTCGCCATCCTCGGGGAACTGCGCCGGGACATCGACCTCGAGACCGACCAGACCGTCAAGCGCCTCGAAGGGACGGCCGTCGCCTCGAATAAGAATTTCGTTCCTCTCCTCATCACCAATCCCCAGGGTTAAGCGGTGAGGAACATCCTCCCGATACTCGCCCTCCTTCTGATCGCCGGGTGTGGAAAAACGGCCGGTCCGGGAACGGAAGTTAAATTCCATTACGAAATGAAAGTCGACGGAAAAACGATCGAGAAGACGGAGCCGGACCGGCCGATGGAAATTGTTTTGGGAAAGGATCGGGTCATGAGGGGGTTGGAGGAAATTCTCGAAGGAATGAAAAAGGGGGAAGTGCGCCGGATCGAACTTCCGCCGGAGAAAGCCTTTGGGAAGTTCGATCCGGGTTTGATAGAACGAATTCCAAAGGAACGATTCGGGGCCCTGAACGAGGGCCTAAAAACAGGCCAAATCGTTCAGGGAATAAGCGGCGGCCGGCCGGCGCAGGCCCGGGTCGTTTCGGTCGGGCCCAAGGAGGTGACGCTGGACTTTAATCACCCGCGCGCGGGAAAGACCGTGTTTTTGGAAGTCCGGGTTCTGGAAGTCCGCTAAGCGGTTTCGACTTCCGGGCCCACGGCCCACGAGGCCGCCACGCAGACCGCCAGGATGCCGGCGATCATCCCCAGGGAGAAGTCGATGGGGATGTGGTAGATCGAAGAGATCAGCATCTTGACCCCCACGAAGCAAAGGATCAGGGAGACCCCGATCTTGAGGTAGCGGAACATGCCCATAAGCCCCGCCAGCAGGAAGTACAACGAGCGCAGGCCGCAGATGGCGAAGATGTTGGAGGTGTAGACGATCATCGGGTCGGGCGTGATGGCGATGATGGCCGGGATGGAATCAAGCGCGAAGATCACGTCGGAGGCCTCGATCACCAGCAACGTGGCAAACAGCGGCGTGGCCATGATCCCCCGGCCCGCCTTGACGAAGAACTTGTCCCCGGCGAATTCCTGGGAGAACGGCATGAATTTCTTGAAGAGGCGCAGGAGCGGATTGCGCCTGGGATCGACTTCCTCGTCTTCCTTGTGAAGGGCCATTTTCGCCCCGGTGTAGATGAGCATGGCCCCGAAGACGTAGATCATCCAGCTGAAGGTCTGGATCAGGGCCACGCCCGCCCAAATGAAAAGCATCCTCATGATCTGGGCGCCCAGAATGCCCCAGTGCAGAACCCGGGGCTGAAGCAGGGGGCCGACCCCGAAATAGCCGAAGACCATGATGAAGACGAAGAGGTTGTCCACGCTCAGCGAGAGTTCCAGGAGATAGCCCGCGAAGAATTGCTTGGCCGCCACCGCTCCGCGCATTTGGTAGATCGCCGCGTTGAACAACATCGCCACGGCGAACCAGCCCAGGGACCAGGCCGCCGCTTCTTTGAAGGAAACGACATGGGCTTTGCGTTGGGCCAAGCCGAGGTCCACGATCAGCATCAGGCCGATGATCAGGGCGAAGCCGATCCAGAGGGCGG
>CAYHPY010000033.1:0-34592 GCA_964358485.1 uncultured Elusimicrobia bacterium | reverse complement strand
CCACCCCGCTTTTTTAATGTCCCCAATAGGCCTATACTTATACAGGTATCAATAACAGGTCGAGCGCCCGGCACCGATCAATCGCTTTTCCCGAAAAGGGGGATTTCCGGCCGCCTCAACGCCGAGGGTCTCTGTCGCCCGCTATCAGGCCGTTCCGCGGGCGTCCGGAGAACCCAATGGTTCGACGCCGCCCTTGCTGCCGTCCCGAAAACGCGCCAAGTTCTTTAGTCAAAAAATTCATCCCCGGTGCCAGGCATGTAGGTCTCGGTCCGGACCGAGTTCCCATCTGGCCGTTTCCCGTTAAAGCCCACCGGATGCCGTTTCTCTGCAACTGCAGTTGACCCCAGTTGGATCAGGAAAAGCACTATCCCCAGATTCTTCATTGGTAGTTGGTGCAGCTAACGTCGAGGATCGGCCGCGGCGGCTACCAGATTCTTCCTCTGGGTTGCCGCCGTCGGCCGAATCCCGTGGTTCGGGGTCGCCGTTCCCGGCCGTTTTGTCCGTTCCGAAAACGCACGTGGTCCTTTAGCCAAAATTGTTTTCATTTTCGCCTTTCTTGATTCACGGCGTTCGAAATCTCTGTCCCAAAACCGCACTCGTGAGCGTACTCCGAACCGCTAGTTCGACGGTGCCGTTTTTGCCTTTTGTGGCCGTCGTCCGTTCCGAAAACGCAACTGGTCCTTTAGCCAAAATCGTTTCTCCTCCGCCTCCCGTCTTTCTCATCGGATCAAACCGCCTGCCGTCGACGCATCCGGCGAACGCCCGGCTCGGCAGCCGCGGCTATCAGCGTTTTCTTTCCTGCCGCGGCCTGCCGAAGCAGAACGCTCGGCTGCCGCCGGCTGCCTGGCCCCCGGCCGTGCCGCCGGCGGTCAGCCGCAGCGGATGGTTAGACCCCATGCAAACGCAACTCTTTGTCAATCCGCTCCGATAGAAACATTTTCATGAGGGATTGATACGGGACGTCTTTTTTGTTTGCTAGCAGGCGGAGTTCCTCCAGCATAGATTCCGGCAAGCGCAGGGAAATGGACCTCACGGATGGCCGAAGCTTGGAAAAAATGGTCCGTTTCCCCTTTTTCCATTCGAAGTAATCCGATGCGTCATGGGTGGCCCAAAACGCCCGCTCCTCATCTTCGTTCTTGAACTTAGGAATCTTATTTTTCATGACTGGTATAAACCCCCTTTTCCGAACGGGTCATGTCCCGCGCAGAAATTACTCGGATAAGGTTCTTCCGAATAGTGAAAACCATAAACAGCAATCTTCCGATATCGGACTGACCCAACACGTAGAAGCGAACCTCTTTTTCTGAATGGGACTTATCCGGGACAACAACGAGAGGCTGATTAAAGAAAACTTGCTCGCACTCAAATGGAGTGACCCGATGCTTCAACCAATTTTTGTCGAAGTTCCCCTTGTCCCAATCGAAACCGGTGCAATCGGACGGATCAAATCGCGCCATCTCGCCTTAAGTATATCATGGGAATATACAATCGTCAAGGCCCCCCGCCGGCCCGCCGGCCCTATTTTCGGGCCGAATCTGTGGGTCTAACGTACCGCTGAGCAGCCGCGGCTACAAAGGTTTCCCAATGGCCGCGGGCTGCTCTAGCGGAAGGTTAGGCACCCCATGTCTCCGTCTAAAGTAAAATCCAAAACAATATCCGGTATAAGTTGCCAATGTGATAAAAATAAATAGAAAGCTCACTCCTCCAAAAACTGGATCAGGATGGAGGAATCGGCAGAGAGCCGAATCCACTGTGGCTATTGCTGGTGGCCACAGAAACGCTCTCCAGCCCCATTCCCAACTCGTCAAGAATCCACTGGAGGAAAATAAAATCAAAAAAAGGATTACAAAACTTCCGTAGCTGGGATTCAAGCGCTCTCCGCCTTTGCCAATGATGAGTCCCGCCATCACCGCACCACACAGTAATCCCAAAAACCCCGCCATTTTTTTCGGAACAGAATGGCGAGCTGTTATCCTGCGGAATGCCAAGAAGAGGCAGGCTGACGGGATTGCGGATAGCAATGTGACACCGCCGACTCCAACTAAAGTGCCGCGCATTAATTCAGTCATAAGGTGTGCCTAACGGATAGGGTTTTATCCGGTGTGCGCCAGCATGCCGGATAAAACCTGTTGGACAAAGCCGCTTCGCCGGGGAGCCGGCTGTTTTGGATTTCGTCCATCCATTGCCGTTTGGCCTGTCTAGTCTAGCGCATGCCCGGCGTCCGGGGCAATGCCGCGGGCTATGGGGTTTCTAAGGCGGGCATTGGAGCGCGGGGTGTGCGGACTTGGACGCTCCGGGCGCAGCGGCAAGGAGGATTGCGAGGAATGGAAGGGAAATGGCCGGGGCGGCGGGAGGGTGGAAGGCGGAGGCCTTGGGGGTGCGGGGCCGGTGTCGGCGAAGCGACGAAAAGCAAGACGCCGCCCCGGACGGGGGCGAGGAAAAGATAGGCCAAGGACACGCCGGAGCTGGGGATCATGAGGAATCCAATCGCGGGGCGGGCAGCCCGAAGTGGGGCCAGGCATGAATCGGAAGTTTGGGCAATTCGGCGACGAGCTGCATGAGGCCGGTCTTGCAGGCGGGACACTTCCTGGGATCTTTCCCCGTCAGTTCGTGCAGCTGCTCCTGGTCGGTCATCGGTTGCGTCACGGTGGGTTCCGGGGACAATCCCAAAAGTTGCCGACAGCGCTGAAGGTCTCGGCCCTTGGCGCGGTTGGCCAGGAACCCGAAGTGACGGATGCGCATGAAAGAGGCGGGGAGGGCGTGAAGGAGGAAGCGGCGGATGAATTCCTCGGCCGGAACGGTCAAGGACTTGAGGCTGTCGCCGTCACGGCGGTCCCGGTAGGAAAACGTCACGTTGCCGTCTTCGAGCGCGAGTATGCGATGGTTGGCGATGGCGACGCGGTGGGTGTAGCGTCCGAGATAGTCGAGTACTTTGCGGGGCCCTCCAAAAGGCGCCTTGGAATAAACCACCCAGTCCTTTTCGTAAAGCTGCCCGATCAACGCGTGAAATCCCCCCGGGGCGCCCAAGCTTGCCGTTCGCCCGGGAAAGGCGAGCCGCCGCTGGACGAAGCTGTCTTTGAGGAGGGCGACGAATTTGCCCCGGAAGACCCGGGAGAGCGCTTTGACGGGAAACAGGAAATCCTTGCGCGCCGCGACCCAGCGGCGGCCGTCCGGGGACAAGGCTCCGGCGGGAATGAGGCAATGGAGGTGGAAATGGTCCAACAGTTTCTGGTCCCAGGTATGCAGGACGGCCAGAAAACCGATCTTGCCGCCGAGGCCGTTGCCGGGGTTGCGGCCGAACTGGCTCAGGGTTCGGGCGACGGCCTCGAACAGGAGCTTAAGGACCACCGCCTTGTTGCACAGGATGAGGGGATTGAGCTCGTGGGGCAAGGTGAAGACGACGTGGAAGTAGCCGACCGGCAGCAACTCGGCCGTGCGCGCCTTGAGCCACCGGGCCTTGGCGAGGGATTGGCACTTGGGGCAATGGCGGTTGCGACACGAGTTGTAGGCGCGCCTCTCGAACGAGCAACTGCCGCAACGCTCGACATGGCCGCCCAAAACGGGGGTGCGGCAGGCCGTTATGGCCCGCATGATTTTCAGATGAGGGAGCGGCGGCGGATGCGAGCGGCGGTAAGCCTCCCCATGGAGGCGCAAGACGTCGGCGACCTCCCAGCGCGGCCTTGCCCGGCTCGTCAATCCCGCCGCCCCATGCGCATGGGCGGAGGGCATGGCTACGGTGACGGCAGCCGATTCTTCTTGGTTATGGCCAGCAGATCCAGCGGCTTGCCCGGCGCGCCGAGGGTTTTTTGGGTCAGGCGCACGTAGCGCTGGGTCGTCAGGATGGACCGGTGCCCCATGAGAACCATCAAGGTGCGAAGATCGACGCCGGCTTCCAGCAGGTGGGTCGCGTAGGCGTGGCGCAACGCGTGGATGCCCCCGTCCTTGTGGATGCCGGCCTTGAGCTTGGCTTTGACGTAGATCTGGTAGGCGGTGTCGCGGGGCATGGGCTGATCCGGGCGGTGGCCCGGGAACAGCCATGAGGAGGGACGATAGGCCTTCCAATATTCACGCAGCTCGGCGAGCAGGCGCGGCGAGAGGGTCGTATAGCGGTCTTTGCGGCCCTTGCCCTGCTCGACGCGGAGCATCATGCGGTTGCCGTCGATGTCCGTGACTTTGAGGCGAACCGCCTCGCCGACGCGCAGTCCGGCGGCGTAGACGGTCATGAGCAGCGCGCGATGCTTGACGTTGGTGGTGACGGAAAACAGGCGCTTGAGTTCCTGCGCGCTGAGGATTTCCGGCAGGCGCTGCTCGATCTTGCGGGGAGGGATGGCCAGGCAAGTCGAAGCCCTCCCCAAGGTCGTGCCATAGAAAAATTTCATCCCGGAGACCTGCTGATTGCAGGTGCTCCAAGCAACTTTGCGCACGTTAAGCAGGTGCAGAACGTAGTCTTGGACTTCGCGGTCCGTCAGTTGGTCCGGCGACCGCTTATAGTGTTTAGCCAAGGAACGCACCCCGTGAAGATAAGCCTCCTGGGTCCGGTCCGCCAGCCGCCGCAATTGCATGTCCCGTGTCATTCGCTCGCTCAATGCGCTCATGGTGATGCCTCCGTCGTGGGTGGATTGGACGCCGTCGACGGGCGCCCGAGGCATCTTACCGGACTGGGCGGGAAAAATCAGGCGAGAAGGACAGCGGAAAGAAGGCGGGGAAAATCAGGCGATGCCGTTAAGACGGGGTTGAGATGACTGCCGCGAAGCGGCTTTGTTCAACTATTGAGTAAGTTGGTCGGTGTATCTTGGGGTGCTGCTTGAATTATAGAGCCAAAACCAGAATATTTCAATCCCCGTCACCAGGATACACTGCAGGTTGAGGTCGTGTAACTTGGGGGGGCGTTGATGGAGGTCCCCAGGTCCAGGTGGTCGGCCCCGCTTTGAATGGATGATTCCTCCCCCCAAAAATCTACCTAAACCACGGTCGGCGTGACGCAACCGCCCCAAGCCGAATCACCCCCCTTCCCGGCGGAACCAAAACCCCCGCCAGGGCCCCGTAGGCCGGGAAAACCGATAACGGCTCGGCCCGGTTCTCACGGTGGGCCCGCAAGTTCTCGACGAAATTCATGGAAAAAACGAGCGGACAGGATGCCGGGCTGTCCACCCCGGCCAGCACGGTCCCGTCGGCGAGCGCGGCCAGGCTTCGGATCTTGGCCTTGGCGCAGGCCGGGGAGAATTTCTCCGGAAAATCCGCGGGTATTTTGGGATCGGAGACCACGGCCAAAAGCGCCCCCGGGCGCCGCGGAGCCTTCAAGGCCGCGGCCAGTTCCGTAAAACCGGCGACGCGTTTGACTTCCCAGGCGAACCAAGCGGGCGCTCCCCCCTCCAGCCTTTTAACGGAAAGCCCTCCCTCCCCGCGCCGGACGAGCAGGCCCACATTGTAAAGCCGGGATAGGACCGGAAAGGCCGGGGAATCCTCCCCGAAGCTAAAATTGTCCACCAGCGGGATGTACGGCTTGCCCGCGAGGGCGGCGGTCAATTCCAGAAAACGGCGCGGGGGAAAAAAATATCCGTCCACAGAAGAGAGCCCCATCATGAAGGCGGTGTTGTTGCCGAACTCCAAGATGGGCGGTTCGACGCGGACCCGGGAAAGAGGCAGACCCGCCTCTGGATGCTCGGCTCGGATTCGGGCTCCCTCGCGGGCGGCTTCGGCCAACGCCGACGGCAGGTCGCGGAACATCGGCAGGCGCTCGCGAAACGCTCCGAGGGCGCAAAAGCCGAGAGCCAGCAAGAGCCCGTCCCGCGATACGCCGGTCCGGGCCGACCAGGCCGGGCGCAGGAGCGCGGCGGCGGCCAGCCAGCCCAGCGGTTCCCTCAGCCAAGGAGGGCCCCAGAAGGCGGCGGCGCAGAGGCCCGTGGCCAATGCCGCGGCCCGGAACTCCATCTTTTTTTCGGTTTGGGCGCGGGTCGCGAGGGCGGCCCAGGCCAAAATCGGCAGGGCCAACGCCAGGGGAAGGGCGGAGCGTTGGGGAACCCGGAAGTTCCCCAGCGGCGCGACGAGAGCGAGAACCGCCCCGGAGACCGGTTGGATATTCATGCTGAACAAAACCGCCACCGCGGCCCCCGCCGCCCAGGCCCAAACTCCCGCGCGGCCCAGGCGGGGCGCGGCCGCCAAGAGCAGAAGCGGGGGACCCCACGGAATATTGGTTTCGATTTGGAGCTTCAGGGGGCGGCCGATGACGGCCGGCCAGTCCCGAGCCCAGGGGATCGAGGTCAGCCAATCGCGAAGCGTCGAGATGGCGTAGGAAAAGACCACCGGCGGGCCGCCCAGCCCCCGGGCGGCGTCGGTGCTCGTGGCGTGGGCCCACATGACCTCAAAGCGAGGGAGGACGAGGACCGCCGCCGCGGCGGCGGCGAGCAAGGCCGACAAGGCGGACCGGGGCCGGGCGGCCGCCGCTTTCCAAAATCGTTCCGCCAAAAGCGGGGCGCCGAACACGAGCCCGCAGATGAAAGTTTGAACGCCCGCCCAGGGCAGGCCGTGGCAGATGCCGGCCCCGGCGGCCAGGGCCAAGGTCAAAGTCAAGGAACCGTTGGCCGCCGACGCCAATAGCGCCCAAACGGAAATCAGGGAAAAACAGCCCGCCACCATGGTCTGATGTCCGCTTCCCAATTGCCAGCCCAGGACCGGGGCGAAGGAGGTCATGAGAAAAAGGGCGAACCGCGCCGCGCGACTCGGCTGGCCCGGCTCCCCCCAACGGGCCGCCAGGTCGGCGGCCGTCCTCAGCCCCAGGAACGCGTACAAGGATTGAGTGAGAAAAACCAGGGCGTTGAGCGCGAAATGCGGACCCGCCCCAAGGCGCGCGAGCAGGTCCAAAAGCGGCAGGCTTCCCGCGACCTCGTTGATTTTCACCCCGCCGAGCCAGTCGGCGCGGTAGACGGCGGCGCGCCAATCCCCTCCGGCGCCCATGAGGGCCTTCAAATGGGGAATACTGATCAGCAGGCCGTCGTGACTGTAGGTGGCCAGGCCCGGCGTCCAGCCCAGGGCCACCCAAACCGCCGGAACCCCCGCCAGGCAGGCGGCGAGCAGGGCCAGGTCGCGGCCCTCCGCGGCCAGGCGCTCCGCCGGCTTCATCGTCTCACCAGGCGTAATAGGGCCGCCCATCGGCGGAGGGATGGCGGCAATCGATGAAGACCAAACCCGAGGACGGGTCGTAGCCCCAGTTCCCGGAATCCCTCACGGCCCGTTCTTTCTCGGACGAGGCCTCAAATCCCGGGAAAACGCCCCTGCCACGAGCCGGGCGGTGCTCGGCCACTCCGGGGTCCGAAATCGCGGCGCCCACGCCCTCCAGTTCCTCCAGCGTCGCCGGAAACCGTCCGAATTCGGAATAGAACCGGGACACCCGCTCGCGGAGCAATTTCAGGTCTTCACGGGCCCGCGCGGCGGAGGCGGGGCCTTCTTGGGCCAGGAGCGCGGCCTTTTCGGCCCGCTCCCGGGCGGCCTTGATTCCGTACGGATTTCCAGCGACCTTGTAATAATTGTAAGACGCCTCGAAGCGCGCCTTGGCCTCCGCGTAACGTCCCTCGGCCAGGTCGAGCTCGCCCAGGGAATCCTCCGAGACGGCCTGCCCGCCCGGGTCCTCGAATTTTCGGTAGATGTCCAGGCGCTCCTGGGCGATCCGCCGGGCTTCAGGGATGTCCCCGGCGCGCTTGGCCGCCTCGCCCAAACCGTACAGGACGTTGGCGTACTCGTTCTCCAGCCGGCGGGCCCTGCCGGGGTCCGGCGCGGCGGCGATGGCCCGGCGGAAAATTTGGGCCGATTCCCGGAAATCCACGTCCGCCTCCTGATTCTTGCCGGACGAGCGGCGGGCCGTTCCCCGCCCGTAATAGCAATAAGCCGCGCCGCCTTGGTCGCCCTCTTTTTGATAGGCCTCAATGGCCTCGGTGTAGACCTGGATCGCCTCCTCGCGGCGCCCCGCCTGCCAATGACCCTGCGCCCGCTCACGCAAGGTCCTCCCCGACACCCCCGCCCCCATGAACAAAACCACCGCCCATAGGTGCCAGGTATCCACTTTCTTAACTTTCTTCATTTTCTTTCGGGGCGACGCTACAGTTTAGCGGGAATCGGGCGATCGCGCCAGATCAAGCCAACTCGTAGCCGCCGGAAGTCGTGCGCAGGCGGGCCGCTTCGGGTCCCAAAGCCGCGCGCAGGCGGGAGACGGCTTTGTCCAGGCGGTTGGCGCCGCCCCCGCCCGGCCAGAGGCCGCGGAGCAGGGTTTCCCGACGGACCGCGCCGCGGGCCCTCAGGAGAATTTCCAAAAGCCGCGCCCGCCGCGGGGTTAAGGTCGCCGCCAAGCGCCCGCGCGCCCAAACCGCCCCCAATCGAAGGTCCAGGGACAGATCGCCTTTGGCGGGGCCGCGCGGCAGGGCGCGGGCGCCCGGTTCGCAAACCTCCCTGATCTTCGACAAGAGTTCCGAGAATCTGACCGGCTTGTCCAGGTAGGCGCGCACGCTTTCCGGGGAAACCGAAGCCTCGAAGCGGGCCCGCGCGGAGCCGGGTACGGCAAGCACGATGACGGGCAGGCCGCGCAGGAGCCGGTGGGCGCCCAGCCGGACCAAGAGCTCCGGGGCGCTCAAGGCGGCGGGAGCCCAATCCAGGAGGACCGCGTCGGGCCGCAACCTAAGGATTTTCTCATAGCCCTCCTGGCCGTTGAAGGCATAATGGCCCTCATGGCCGCAGCGAAACAACACCCCCGCCAAGGCGCCTTGAAACGGCGCGTCGTCCGTGATGCTGAGAATCCTCGCCATGATTTCGTCCTGACCGCTCCTGACTTGGGTGGGCTCGAGGCCCCCCAGGATCCAGGCTATCCTTGTGTCATGATATCCCCGCGCCCCTCTTGGGCTTACAAACTGCGGCGCCCGATGACCTTGCTTCTGTTGGGGGGACCGGAAAGCCCGAGCCGAACCTTTCAGGCGCGCCCGCTCGTTTTCATTTTCGCCGTCGGGATTTGGGGGTTGGCCACGGCGGCCGCCCTCTGGGCCGCAAACCGTCATTTGGACTGCGACGACTCCGCGCGTGAGGCGGCTTTTCTGAAAGGAGAGAGCGGCCGTTTGGCCGGCGAAGTCCGCCGCCTGACGGCGGCCTATTCCGAGGCGGTCCGCCTGCTTCCCCAAGGTCTGCCCGCCCCGGGCCGGATCACCTCCCGGTTCGGCAACCGCCCGTCACCCCTGGAAAACGAGCGCCGGGAATTTCATCCGGGGTGGGACATCGCCAACGCCCCGGGAACCGAGGTCCGCGCCACGGCCGACGGGGTCGTGGCCGAAGCGGGTTGGGCCGGAGGCTACGGGATGCGAATCCTGGTCAAGCACGCCCCCGGCCTGAGCACCTTGTTCGGCCACGCCGCCCGCCTCTTGGTGCGGCCGGGCCAGGCCGTCAAGAAGGGCCAGGCGCTGGCGGTCATGGGAGACACCGGCCGCTCGACCGGAACCCACGTGCACTACGAGGTTCGGTATCGGGGAAAGGCGGTGGATCCGGCCCGCTTTATCGAGTGATCAACGGCACTGCGAATATTCCACGCCGTCGGCCTTGATGATCGGATAGCCGTTGGAGTTCTGGGTGACGGTCAAATCCACCGGAGCCAGGCTCGGAGATTCCGAGGAGGACATGGACAAGACCCCGCCCTGGACCTTCCAATTCCCGCCGTCGCCGGAATCATGCTGGCTGGAGAAGGTCCCGGCGTCACCGCTCGAGTAGCCTTCGCTGCGGCCCCCCAAGGACCAGGAGCCATCGGGCGAGAAAGTGACCCGCTTGCTGCTGGAGGAGCCGGAGTTTTTGTTGTAGGAGAACGAGCACCAAGGAGAAGAGAGCAGAAGGCGGTTCAATTGGTCCCCTTCCGCGCCTCCGCCGCGCCGGGCGGCCGGAGTTCGGCGGGCGGACGCGGGCGCGCGGAAATTCTCCCGCTCTTCCTCGTCCTCATCGCCATCGTCCCGGGACTTCCCTCGCTTGGCCGCGGCCGCCTTGGGACGGGCCCCCTTGCCGCCCATCCGCTCGAAGGCCAATTGGGCGCCGCCCATCGTCAGAAGGAGGCGGTCTCCCTTCACGGCGTAACGAACCTCGTCGTCCATTTCCCCGCCCATCAGCTTAAGGGTCTTGCCGTCGGCGGTCCAACGGAAGGAATCGTCCTCCGCCGTCCCGGTCCCGTCGGCCCGGAAGGTGTACAAGGTCTCCCCGGCGGTTCCCCAGGAGCCGACCAGGGCGGGATCGGTCTTTGCCTTGGCCGCGGCCGTCCCCGGCCCCAGGACGAACAGGGCCAGGGTGAATAGGAAGGCGGTCCGAATCAACCGATGACCTGGAAGCGCCGCTGAACCGAGATTCCGGCCGTCCCGTCGGTTCCGAGGGCGCGGGCCGTCACCCGGTGCACCCCGGGCTGATAATTGGTCCAGTCGAACCACCAGTAGCCGGCCGCTTGGCGGCAGGCCATCCAGGGACCGCGATCGATGGAGACCTCGATCTTGGAGGCCTCCCGGTTGACCCCGAGGCGGAAGGTGTATTGGCGGGAGGAAATCCCCTCGTCCTGCTGGGGATAGTCGATGCCGACCAGCAGTTCCGCCGGGGCGGCGACGGCCTCGGGCGCGAGCAGGCCGGCCGGGGCGGCGGCGATGAATTCAGCGGCGGTTTCCGGCGCGGCCGCCTTGCGGGCGCGGGGAGATTTTGCGGCGGGCTTGGCGTCCGACTTGGGTTTTCTGGCCATGGTTCCTCCGACGGAAAGAATGTGTCCTCATTTTACCAAGTTCGGCACCCCTTGACTACGGAAACAGTTCTGCTATACTAAATATGTACTTTATATTATCATGTATAAAAGAAGTCAAATTCTAAGAAATCTTGGGCAGGAATCCTGCTTCCTCTGGGGCGCCCGCCAGACGGGCAAGAGCACCTTGCTCAAGGAGCATTTCCCGAACTCGCCGCGCTACGACCTCCTCCTTTCCGACCAATTTCGGCGCCTGAGCGCCCGCCCGTCGCTTCTGCGGGAGGAACTGCTGGCCGCCCCCCCGGGCCGGACGCCCGTGGTCATCGACGAGGTGCAGAAAATTCCGGAACTGATGGACGAAGTCCAGTGGCTCATCGTCAACCACCGGATGAGGTTCATCCTATGCGGCTCGAGCGCCCGCAAGCTCAAGCGCTCCGGCGCCAATCTCCTCGGCGGACGCGCCCTCCGCTACGAATTATTCCCCTTGGCCTACCCGGAAATTCACGATTTCGACCTGATGCGGGCTCTCAACCACGGACTTCTCCCGAGGCACTATCTGGCCGCCAAACCCGAGGGCCTGCTGGCCTCCTACGTGGGAGATTACTTAAAGGAAGAGGTCGCCGCGGAGGCGTTGACCCGAAACATTCCCGCCTTCGGGCGCTTCCTGGAGTCCGCCGCGTTCAGCAACGGCGAAGTCGTCAACTTTCAAAACATCGCCGCCGAATGCGGCGTCAGCCCGCCCACGGCCAAGCAATACTTCGAGATCCTGGAAGATACCTTGATCGCGCGATTCGTGCCCTCCTTCCGCAAACGCCCCAAGCGGCGGGTCATCCAGGCCCCCAAGTTTTATTTCTTCGACGTCGGCCTGGGCAATTTCCTGCTCAAGCGGTCGCGGGTCGCGCCCCGGAGCGAGTCTTTTGGGAAGGCGTTTGAGCACTTCATTTACCAGGAGTTGGCCGCGCACAGCCACTACTCCGGCCTGCATTACCGGATCTCCTACTGGAGGACGGCCTCCCAGCTCGAAATAGATTTCGTCCTCGGGGACCACCAGGTGGCTCTGGAGGTCAAGGGAACGGAACAAGCCGCTCCCCACCACCTCCGGGGCCTCAAGGCGTTCGGCGAGGAATACAAAACCAAGCACTCCATCGTGGTTTCCCTGGATCCCAAGCCGCGGCTCGTCAACGGAGTCACGGTGCTTCCCTGGGAAATTTTCCTAAAGCGGCTATGGGCGGGCGAAATCATAGGCTGAATCGCCCCCCTTGCGGGAATCCTTTTTCTGGGCCACACTATGACCATGCTCCTCCCGGCCCTCCTGGCCGTCTTTCTGGGCGCCTCCGCGCAAGCCAAAACCGTCCGTTTCTCCGGCATCGACTGGGAGGTCAAGAACGGGCCCGGCATGGGACCCGGCCCCAACCGTTGGTCCGATGATTCCAAAAGCGTCTGGGTGGACGCGCAAGGCCGGCTTCACCTGAAGCTCCGCAGCCGCGGCGGGGTCTGGACCTGCGCCGAAGTCTTCACCAAGGGCCCGACCAAATACGGCATGCACCGCTTCCGCGTCATCGCCCGCCCCAAGGACTGGGACCCGGGCGTGGTCTTCGGCGCCTTCCTATATCAGAGCGACACGGAGGAGCTGGACATCGAGCTGGCCCGTTGGGGCGACGCGGGCGACCTCAACGACGCCCAGTTCGCCGTCCAGCCCTACGACAAGCCCGGGCACACCCGGCGCTTTCCCCTGGAACCTTCCGGCCAATCCACGCTGGAAATAGACTGGCGCGAGGATGGGGTCGCCTTCCGCGCCGACGGAGTGTCCTGGAACCGGGAGGGCGCGGTCCCCGGATTGACCGTCCCACGGGTGCACCTGAACTTGTGGCTGTTCAAGGGCAAACCCCCGCAGGACGGGCGCGAGGCGGAGATCATCGTCTCCTCGGTGGAAATTCCCGAGCGTCCTATTCCCTGACCGACAACACGAACCCGTCCGAATGCGCCGCCATCTCCGGGGCGTACATGGATTGCAGGACCGCCGCGCCCAGGCGGTAGCTTCCCGGGGTGGTCGGCCGCAGCCGGTAGCGCAGGATGTACTCCCCGTGCGGCAGCCAGTCCATGAAGAAGTTGGTCAGGGAATCCCGGGGTTCCTCGTAGCGGGACAGGTTGTCCCACTTCCAGCCGCTGAGCAGTTCCTCGGCCTCGAAGCCCGCGAATTTCGGGTCCTTGAGGTGGACATACTCGAATTGGCTCCGGGTGTTGATCTTGAGCTGGACCTCGATCTGGTCTCCGACCGAGACCGTGTCCCCGGAGGACAAGGGCTTGAGCTTGTAGGTCTCGCCCTCCTTGACCCGCCGGAAAAATCGCCGCCCCAATTCCATCATCCCGGGGCCGGAAGCCTTGGCGGGCCGGTCGGTGGTGTAGATCCAGGTAAGCGAAGCGAAGGCCAGGCCCGGCCCTTCTTTTTCAATCGTCGCGATTCCGTGGCCGGGGGCGACCTCCGCCCCTATTTTCCCCCAACGCAAAGGCTTCTCCAGCCAATCGTAGGGCCCGACTTGGGCGGCCTGGGTGTCCGGGCCCCATTTCACCTTGTAACCGTCGCCCTTGTCCAAGGCGCCCCGGGACTTGAGCACATCGAGGAGGGAATAGATGGCGGCCGCCGTGGCCTTGGTGGATTTCCACTCGTTGCCCTTGCGGTTGAAGAGGAGCCACTGGACCATGCCGGGAATGCGCGGGTCCTTGGGCCGCAGGACCAACAAGGTCCTCAAGAGAAAGGCGTGGGTCTCGACGGTGTCGGTGTACCAGAGCCAGGAGATTTTTTCCGGCGTCCAATAGACCCCCGCGATGGGGTCCTCCCGGGCGGCGTCCATGGCCCGGCTCAGGTAGAGCTCCGACTTGGCCTCTTCCCCGAGCCGCCGGTAGACATGCGCGGCGTAGGCCTTGCCGAGCTGGGTCAGAGCTCCGGCGTGCTTGTCGGCGAAATCCACCCAGGCCTTGGCGAATTTAAACCCGAGCCCGGCCTCCGGAAGCGACTTCGGAAACGAGGTGACGACATAGGCCCCGTACAGGATGAACGAGAGGTCCCCGGGCTCGGGCTTCATTTTTTTAGGGATTTCGTTATTGACGTAGGTCAGCGCCCGGCGGACGGAGTCCATGGGCACCTCGACTCCGTACCTCTGGGCTTCGGCGAAGCCGGAAAGGACCAACAAGGTAATGTACGGATCCGAACGACCGCCGGGGAACCAGGGAAAAGAACCGTCCGCGTTTTGGTACGAAATCAGCTTCGCCAAGGAACCGCCCAGCTCGGCTTTGACCAGAACGGGGTCGAGCATATCAATCGTCGGCCAATAAGCTTTTCGCCCCTTGGAAATTTCCTCCCAAGGGGTTTCCATCAATTGGGTCAGCCGACGCGGATCGTTGCGGTCCCAGGCCGGAGTCAGCGTATCCCGCTTGGGAACCTTGGCCGCGGCCTGCGCCAACGCCGGGTGCTTTCGGTAGAAAGCGTCGGTGATCGCCAGCGGGACATAGCGGTTGAGGAGCTGTTCCGTGCATTCGTGCGGATAGTGGATCAAGTAAGGAAGGCTGTTGAGGACCGAGAGGGCCAGTTGGGGGTCGATCTCCAAATTGACGGACTCGTGAACTCGCGCGGGATCCTTCTCGTCCCAGACGGGGAGCTTGAGAACTTTTTTGACCGCCCCGTCCAGGGCGGTCAAAACGGTTTCAATGAGACGCTGGCGGGAAGGGAGGATGGGGAGGCCGCGTTCCTCGGCGTCGACCAATTCTCCGGAGCGGCCAACGACTCGGATCTTGAAGTCGGTATGGCCGCGAGGTGCTTCGATCGGCCAGGACAGCGCGGCCAAGCCGTGAGGCTTGGCCGCAAATGACTTCGTTAGTTCCGTTACCCCCAATTTTTCCGCCGCCGGCTTGCCGTCCTCTTCCACGATCAAGGCAACCTCGCCCGTCAGCTCCGTCTCCGTTTCATTGTGCACGACCGCCTTGATCGTGCCTTTGTCCCCCTCCCGGTAGAACCTGGGAATTTCCACCCGCACCATCAAATCCTTGCGGGTCACCGCCGTCTCTTCCACGATCCCGCGCTTGACGTCGACGGTCATCAAGGAAGCCTGGATTTTCCAGGAGGTCAATTGCTCGGGCGCCTGAAAGGTGAAAACCCCGCGGCCCGCGTCGAATTTCAGGTGGGGCTCGAAATAGGCGGTCTCGGAGAAATCCTTGCGGACGGC
The DNA here is from genome assembly GCA_964358485.1 of uncultured Elusimicrobia bacterium. GTDB lineage: Bacteria > Elusimicrobiota > Elusimicrobia > UBA1565 > UBA9628 > CAYHPY01. The sequence goes on along the minus strand of CAYHPY010000033.1, from coordinate 19,640 downwards.
GACCGGAGGTTCGGCGGCTTTCTTTTTCTGGTCGCCGCTAACGGTCTTGGCCCGGGGCCCGGCAGCTTCCAGGCCCGACATTTCCGCCATGGCCAATCCCTGCCGTTCCATCCCACCCCCGCCCCCGCCGCCGACGGAACCGGGAGCGTACGCCGGGACCGAAGCCTGCGGCGACGGGACCGCCATGTCCATCATCGCGCCGCGCATCGCGTAGGCCTTCATCCCCCCGAAGCGCCTGCCGTAGACTCGGCTTTTATTGAGCCTCAGCATGGGAGGTTCGGGCTCCCGGACGTACTCGTAGAACAACTTGAGCATGTCCTTGATCCAGCCTTCCTCCACCGGAATCTGCAGCGCGCTCGGCTGGAACAGGGAACCCGCCGCTTGGGGCGCGGCGCCCCGGGGTGAATATAGGCTCTTGAGCCAGGAACCGGCGGCCTTGGCATAGTACTCCAGGGACCGGTCGAAGATCCGAACGACGGCCTCGCCGGCCGCGGGTTTTTTATCCTGGTCAAAAACCGACAGGGACCAGGTCGCCTTTTGCCCCGGCTTGAGAACCTTGTCGTGGCGGAGCTTGACCTTGAGCTCCCGGTCCTTCCACGGAACATCGGCCCGGGCCTGGCCGCCGCGGATCTTGAAGTCCTTGGCGCCGAACCAGCGCACCGTGAAGCCGCCCTTGTGGTCCTGGGTCACGGGAATCGAAAGCACCCGGTTGCCGCCGCCTTCCAGCATCCGGCGTTCCAACAGATGCCCGCCGCCCCAAATTTCCGCGTGCAGGACGCCGTCGACCAAAGACGAGCCGATCAAAAACCGCGCGGTTTCCCCCGGGAGATAAGAGGCATGCTCGGGGATCGCGACCAAGGGGAGCGCCAGCGAGGAGCGGGAGCCACCATCCCGGGCGGCCAAGAAAACGACGCTTTGCTCGCTCAGGCCGCCCCAGGGATCCGTTGCCTTCACTTTAAACCGATAGACCCCATCCGCCAGCTTCCCCAAGGCGGCCGGAACCGCGGCCTCCCCCTTGAAGACCAGCCTGCCCTCGGCAACCTTCGGTCCGTCCGGAACCTCCTGGAAAATTTTTTCCAACGACGGACTTTCCGGGAAAAAACCGCCCCAATTCAAGTCCGCCTCCGGCGGATTTGGGTTGCCGTCCAGGCGGCGCAATTCGAACTCCGCCTCCCCCTCCACGGCCTGCCCGTTGAGGTTCATAAGCCGGACCGCCGTGTTCGCGGGCCTGTCGGCCGTGAAAAAACCGGAGGGCGGCGTGATTTCAAAAAGGTAGGCCTTTTCACCGGCCTGGAAGCTCCGGGAGCCCGCGATGGTGCGCCCCCCCGGATCGCGGGCCTCGGCCTCGACCGAGTAGGTCGCCGGCCAAATCTTTTCCCCGGAGCCGCGCCGTCCGCCCTGCGGGGTAAATTCGAAGGAGAACTTGCCTTCGGCGTCGGTCTTGGTTTCGGCGTTCAAGACCTCCTCGCGCCCGCCGCCGTGAATCAGGCCCCGCCACCACCAGCAGAACCAGGGGATGTAGACCTCGCGGAAAACCTTGTAGCGGATCGGAGCGTCCGGAACCGGGCCTCCGAAGTAGTATTTCACCTCTCCCGCAACGCGGGCGGTTTGGCCGAACTTCCAGGGGCCGGTGGCTTCCTTGACCTCGACCTCGAACTCAGGGCGCTTGTACTCCTCCACCGAGAAGTTGTCGTAGCCCGAGAACGAATGCCCGAAATCGCCCAGCGTGGCGCGCAGGGAGTAGCTCCCCAGCAGGCGGCCGGTGGGGATGGTGAATTTGGTCGAAACGCTCCCCAAGGCGCCGAGCTTGGCGGAGGTTTTGAACAATTCCTGCCCGTTGGCGTCGGCGGCGATAATTTCCAGGGAGGACACGCCGTCGTAGGCCTTGTAGCCTCGCGGCAAACGCCGCAGGACGGTCGCCTTGACCCGGACCTCCTGCCCCGGGCGGTAGATCGGCCGGTCGGTCTCGAGAAAAATCTCGACCGGGGCGGGGATCGAATGGCCCATGTAGACGGGACCGGCCCCGAAGGCGTAAGACTCTCCCGAACGGGCCAGGGAGTCCAAGGTGACGTTGTTGCTCACTCCGTAGCGCAGAGAAACGGATACCGGCTCCTGCCCGCGGCCAGACTCATCCAAGACCGGGGAAACACGCTCCACCCCGCTCCAGTTCACCTGCTTGAAGGCGTCCACCGTTGCCGCGCGGGGCCGGCCGGTCAGCGCGTCCAGGGCGAAGAGATGAAAGCCGGCGACCGTCCGCTCCGAGGGCCCCGCCGGGTCGAAGATAAAGTCGCTTTCCGGCCCCTGGGCCCCGGAACTGACGATCAGAAACAGCTCGGTCACGTTGACCAGAGCGGCGGAAAGCAGAGATTTCCCGGGCTTAAAATCCGCGTCCGAGGAGGCCGCGATCAGGTAAACCCCCGGCTTGAGCGCGGGAGGGGTGTTGACGACATGGGAGTGGGCGTACCGAGCCGCCGCCTTGGTGGCTGCGGTCCAAGCGTGATCCGGAGTCATGGCCAGCCGGGAGGCCACGCGGGCCCGGTCGGGGTGGCGCAGGGCCGACCAATCCCGTCCCACCCCCAGGAAACCTCCGGCGAAGTCGGCGGGATTGAGGCGGTACGCCCGGAGGTGGACCTTCTCCAAGTTGCGGGTATTCAGGGTCAAAGCGTCCTTTCCGGGAGGCGGGACCATCTTGGCCGAAAGGGTCAACACCGGCAGTTCGATTTGGGCGCGCAGGCGGGCGCAATGCGCGGCGGGCCGGAGCTTCGGCCAGCGTTTTTCGATTTCCCGGCAGAGATCGACGGTCCCAGCATGGTCGCCGGTTTCGTTGAGCCGGCGCGCGGCCTCCAAGCCGGCCTGGGCGCGGGCCAGGGGGGCGGACCAAGTTTCCATCCATCCCTTCAGGCGGGCCACGGCGGTTTTGACCGCGGCCGGCCGGTCCGGCGGGGCCTGGACGCCCCCGGACCGCTCGAAAGCCAACAGGAGGCGGCGGATCCGCCACAGCCCCCGGACCGCCTCCCGGCCCGGCCCGTCCAGGCGGGAGGACTCCTCGAAAAGCGCCGCGGCCTGGGAGATGGGAGAGCCGTCCTCGGAGAATTTCCCCTCGTAATCCTCGGCCAGCAGGGACAAAAACTCCGGTTTGGCCCGCTCGCCGGCATCGGTCTCATTTAGGAGATAGTCGCTCCAGCGCAGGACGGCGAAATCCCAGAGGGTGGGCGACAAGTCGAGCTCCGCGTTCCGGAGCTCGACAAAATACCCCTCGCCGTCGAGGGGTATTTTGCCTATTTCGTTCTTGAGATCGTAAATTTTTCTAAAAGAACCTCCAATTTCCTTTTTCCATTCCTCCGGGGTTCTTCTGACGAGATCTTTTTTTTCCGTCCCGGTTTCTTCTTCTTCATCGGCGGGAGACCCGCCGCGGTACTGCTTCAAAAACTCCCTTCCCAACTCCGCCTTCAGGATCAGCAAGCGCGCCCGCCAACCCGGGTCTTTCGGAAGGTCCAACCCCTGGACCCGCTTCGCCGCTTCGGCGTAGCGGAACAGGAGGACCTCGCATTCCACCGAGCGATAGAGCGCCTTGAGGCGGGTTTCCGAATCGGTGTTTTTGAGCAGGGGCGCGTAGGCTTTCAGCGCCTCCTGATAGAGGCCTTTCTCGAAGAGGGCGTCGGACTCGGCCAGGGTCGCGGCGCCGACCAACGGGGAAACCAAAAGGAGGGCCAGCAGGGAGAGGACGGCTCGCGCGGGTTTCATGCGGTTATTGTCGCCTTATCCATTGGGGGCCGTCAACGTGTGACCCCGGAAAAGAGGGAAGGTTCCGGGGGGCGGCTTCTTAATGGAACGGATAGGGAACGACAAACGGAGGGAGACAACGGAATTACGGGAACGGAAACAGGAACGGGGACGGAAGTGGGGTTCGAGCCCGGAAGGCCGGGCTCGAAGAGATGATTCCAACTCCCCACCCTCAAAACCGGCCGTCCCATCGATAGCGGGATTTCTTTCCCCTCCAGTTTTCGGTAGACGTGCCCAACCAATACCATCCCCGTGACCGGTGATTCGAATTCAAGCGAAAGGATTTTCGAAGATTTGTTCTCCACGGTGACCCGGACATATTCCAAATCCTCCACCGAACCATAAAGGAGGCGGCGCAAGAAGGCGTAGGGCCGGTCGACCAGAGCCAGGGGATGACGCTCATCCCCCCAGGAGAAATAATAGAGGAAAGAGACGTCTCCCGGCGCGGCCCATTGCTCCCGGACCCGGGCCAGATCCGGGGGGGCGAAGGTCCCCGGATCGATGAGCGGGGCGTAGCGCTTCGCCCCCAGGACGAATCCCGGGGCGTCCGCGCAGTCCTGGACAGCGGAATCCGCGCGCCATAGCCAGAAGCCCAGGGCCGCCGCGGCCAGCAGGGCCGGGATTCGGTGGAGCATGGGATCAATTTGTCATAATTGAGGGCGTGAAGGAAATGGGCTTTTGGCGCGGCAAACTCCGCCCGCTCCTGGTCGAGCAGCTGCGCCGCGGAACTTCCCCCGAGAAGCTGGCCCAAACCCTCGCGGTCGGGATATCGGTATCGACCTGTCCGATCTTCGGCTCCACGACTTTCCTGGCGGGCGCCGTGGGAGCGGCGCTGGGCCTCAACCACGCCCTCCTTCAGATCGTCAACTACGCGGCCATGCCGCTTCAGATTCTCCTGATTCTTCCCTACTGCCGACTGGGACGGGCGGTCTTCGCCCCGACTTCGGCGGCCTTGCCGGACTTGGCCACCCTGGCCCAGATGAGCCCCGTTTCGGCCCTCGGGGCGGGCGGGGTGGCCCTCCTGAGGGGGACGGCGGCCTGGGCCGTCACCGCCCCGGCCTGCGCCTGGCTGCTTTACCAGGCCCTGCTTCCCGTGGTCCGGAAGCTCAAAAAAAAGAAGTAGAATCACCCCCGTGAGCAAAATCTCAAAGCGGGCCGGCTTGATTATCGCCGCGGTGTTTTTCGGCGGCTTGGAACTGGCCCGGAGGGCGAGGAACGCGGCCATGAGCGCGACAAAGGCGGAGCCGGGCAAGATTTACGGATTCACCATGAAGACGGTCGACGGGAAGGACCGTCCTCTGGGCGACTACAAGGGCCGGGTCCTCCTGTTGGTCAACACGGCCTCGCTGTGCGGCTTCACCAACCAATACGACGGGCTCGAGGAGCTCCACCGCCGCTACGGCCCCAAGGGCCTCAGCGTCCTGGCCTTCCCCGCCAATAATTTCGGGGCCCAGGAACCGGGCCCGGACTCGGGCATCAAGGAATTCTGCCGGACGAAATTCTCCGTCTCCTTCGACCTCTTCTCCAAGATCAGCGTCAAGGGCGACGACATCCATCCCCTGTACGCCTTCCTGACCGGGGAGTCCGGCTTCAACGGGGCGATCCCCTGGAACTTCTCAAAGTTCCTGGTCGCCCGGGACGGCTCCGTCGCGGGGCGTTTCCCGCCGACGACGGAGCCGCTCTCGGCCCAGCTGACGGCCCGAATCGAGAAATTGCTGGGCGCCGCATAGTATCAGGATCTGATACCAAATTCCGACTTTTTAGTCTCACTCATTGAAACGGTCCTTTGGCGCCCTCCTCCGGGACCTTCGGCCTACTCCCGCACGACGGCCCCGCGGTAGAATAAATCAGCCGTCATTCCGCATGGAGGACTCATGAAGAACAACCTCGCAATAGCCGCCGCCGTCCTGCTCATGGCCGGCGCCGCCCGGGCCGATGTGTTGGCCCCAACCGCCGCTCCGGCCCAACGCCCGGCCCTTACGGTCGGCCCCAACGCGAACCTCGAGGCCCTGAAGGCCCTTGAGGCCGGGGAGAAAACCGCCGGAGCCGCCTTCGATGGCGAGGGGGTCCCGCGCCGCGACGGTCCCGTCGAGATCGTCGCCGAGGAGAAGGACATTCTCCTGGACACCCGGCATTACCCCGGCCGCTGGCGCCACACCGGCGGAGGACGCCATGGGGAGGGCCACGACGGCTGGTATGAGCCGCCCCGCACCGTGAGGGTCTATGGGGACCGCCAGACCGTTCGGATCATCGACCGGGAAGGCTACGTTTCCAAGAAGGCCAAGACGGGCGCCCTTTGGGGAGCCGCCGCCGGCGGCGCCGCCGGGCTCTTGCTGGCCTTCCTGGTCAACCCCCTCCTGGGCCTGGCCGTGCTGGGCGCGGGAGTGGCGGCCGGTTACTACCTCGGAAAGTCCTCGGCGGCCAAGCAGCCGGAGACCTTCTCGCGCGACGTTGAAAAGCGCTACGAGGAGTATCCTTACTCGTAATCTAAAAAAAGCCCCCGGGAGCGAAAGCGACCGGGGGCTTTTCTTTTCCCGTTTTATCCGTAAAAAGCCGCCAGCTCTTTTTCCTTTTCCCAGTAGACCGCGTTTTTCGGAGGGACGCGCTCCTTTTCCCGATACCAGGCGCAAAGTTCCCCGATCCAATCCCGGACCGGGGTCGATTTCCAGCCGAGGAGCCGCCGGGCCTTTTCCACCGAAAGCGCGAACGGTGCCGGCGAGGCGTAGGGCGAGGCTTCGTAGGGAAAACCCCTCGCGTCCAGCCAGGCCATCGGGATCTCGACGGTTTTAACCGTCGCCCCCAGCGCCGCCGAGGCCTCACGGACCCATTGCTCCAAGGAGACGGTTTCCAGGTCCGCGACATTGATCGCCTCCCCCTCGATCCCCGGGGCCTCCCCGGCCTCCAGGATCGCCCGCGCCGCGTCGGCGAACCAGAGAAAGCGCCAGGCATGCCGCCCCCCATCGGGGAGGATCAAGGGGCCCCCGCGCGCGATTCGCCAAAGATAGGATTGGCAGCGGCCGGTCGGATCGTCCGGGCCCGTCACGATCGGAAAACGAAGCATGACCGCGGGAAACCCGTTCTCGCCGAAGGCGCGGCGGTAGGCCTGCTCGCACTCCCACTTGAGGACTCCGTAGGGGAAGGCGTCCACCGGCTTGAGCGGCCCCGCCGCCGGCGAACCCGGCCAGCTCTCCTCCAGGACGGGCTCACCCGGGGAGCTGAAAGCGTGGTAGACGCTGGCGGTGGAGATGAACACCCAGCGGCGAACCCTTCCGGAAAAAAGGCGCGCCGCCAACAAGGCTTCCTCGGGCCGGTAGGCGATATTGTCGACGACCAGATCCCAGTCCGAGCGAGCCAAGGGCGCCAAATCGGCTTGGGCCCCGCGCTCCCCGCGAATCTGCCGGGAAGCCCCCGCCAAACCCTCGAGCGGGCACCGCCGAGAAAAGACGGTGACGGCGTGCCCGGCCGCCCCCGCCCTGCGGACCAGTTCCCTGCCGAAGAACTTGGTCCCGCCGAGTACGAGGATCTTCAGGCTTTTTGAACCTTGACGGTCTTTAAAATCTCCTCGATGTAGTTCTCGACGGTCAAGGACCCCGCCTTGTAGTTGAGCATGAGCCGGTGGCGGAAGATCATCGGGGCGACGGCCTTGACGTCGCCGTCGGTGACGAAGGTCCGGCCTTCCATCAAGGCGTGGATCTGGGCCGCCTTGTATAGGAAGATCGCCGCGCGCGGCGAAGCGCCGTTTTCGATGGCGTCCTTGAAGTCCAGCCCGTAGGCCTTGGGATTATGAGTCGCCTCGATGAGGTCGGTGATGTAGCGCTTGATCGCCGGAGACACCGCCACCGTCTCGGCCACGCCACGGGCCCGGGTCAAATCCTCCAGGGTCACGGTCTGACCGGCCTTGGGGCTGGCCTGCTTGGCGAAGCGCTCCATGATCTCTTCGAGCTGGGCCCGGGTCGGCCGGTTGACGATGACCTTAAGCATGAAGCGGTCTTGCTGGGCTTCCGGCAGGCGGTAGGTGCCCTCCTGCTCGATGGGGTTCTGGGTGGCCAAGAGCAGAAAGGGCTTGGGCAAGGGCAAGGTGGTCCGCCCGATGGTGACGTTTCTCTCCTGCATGGCCTCCAACAGGGCGGCCTGGGTCTTGGGCATCATCCGGTTGATCTCATCGACCAGGACGATGTTGCCGAAGATGGGGCCGGGCTCGAGCTTGAAGGACTTGGCTCCGGTGCCCGGATCCTCCTGCATGATTTCGGCGCCCAGGATGTCGGAGGGAAGCTTGTCCGGGGTGCCCTGAATGCGCTGGAACTGGCCCTTGGTGGCGTCGGCGAAGGCCTTGACGGCCTGGGTCTTGGCCACGCCCGGCACGCCTTCCAACAGCACGTGCTCTCCGGCGATCATGGCGGTGATGATGGCGTCCACCATCTCGGCTTGGCCCACGATCACCTTGCCGATCTCGGCGCGTATCCGCTGGACCATGGCGGCGGTCTCCTGGACCCCGGCCTCGACTCCGGGAGCGGGGGCCGCGCCCGGAAGATCGCCCCCGGGCAGGGAGCGGGCGCCGGTCATCGCGTCCTCGATGCGCCGTCCGCCGGAGCTGAGGTCCGAGCCCGCGGCGTTCTTGACGTCGGGCATGGCGGCCAGGGCTTGCGTCACCGGAGCCAAGGACCCCAGGGCGGAGGCCCCGGAGGCCTCGGAGGCGCCGGGAGCGGGGGCTTTCAGCTCTCCCAGGACGGGAAGAGGCGCCGAAGTCCCCGGGAGGGCGGGGGCCAGCCCCGCGCCGCCCAAGGAAGGGGTCATCGAAAGCCCCAGGAGCGAGGGAGAAACCCGGAGCGCGGGAGCGCTGGAAACGCCGGTTCCCGAGCGAAGGCCTCCGGCCTGGCGGGCCGGGCCCATCGCGGCGCCGGCTCGGCCGGCGTTGCAAATCGTCCAGAGAACCACCAGCGCGGCCAATCTTCCCGTATTTTTCATGTTCATGTTTTTATTCCTCATCCTTGTTTGCCCTTGGGGCTGAAGTGCCGGATCAGCGTCTCGAACGCGTCGTCTTCGGTGGAAATCGTCACCGGCCGGATGCCGGCGTCCTGCAAAGTTTCCTCGATCTCGCGCTCGCGGGCCTGGACCCGGGCGGCGTTCTCGGCGCGGAAGGCGGCATTGGAGGTGTCCACGACCCGGGAGGCGCCGGTTTCGCCGTCCCGGACCCGGACCAGGCCCACGTCCGGCAGGGGCCGGGTGTCGGAGGGGTCGGTCACCCGCACCACCCGCAGGTCGTGGCGGGCGGCGACGGCCCGCAGGGAATCCTTATAGTCGGCCTTATCCGTCAAGAAATCGGTGACAAGGACCGCGATCGCGCGCCCGGACAGGCGCTTCAAGGCCTGGTCCATGGGAGCCCGGAGGTCCGTGCCCTTGCCCTGAGCCGGCTCGAATTGGGCGATGCGGCGGACCACTTCCCAGGCCTGCTTCTCCCCGCCCTTGGGCGGGAGGTAAACCTCGACGGTGTCGGTGAAAATCATGGCCCCCACGCGGACGTTGAGCCGGGCCGCCGCCAAGGCCAGGGCGGAGGAAACGTCCTGGATCGCGGCGCGCTTTTCCCCGGCGGAGCCAAAGCGCCCCGAGGCGCTCAGGTCCACCATGAGGATCAAGGGCATTTCCTTTTCCTGCTCATAGCGCTTTACGTAAAGCTCGTCCTTCTTGGCCGAGGTTTTCCAGTCGATGTTCTTGCGGTCCTCGTTGTTGTAGGGCGCCGATTCGGCGAACTCGGTGCCGCCGGGGCCGATGAGCCAGGACCGGAACGCCCCGCCCATCGGGGAGGTGGCGAATTTTTTAGCCGCCAGGCCCAGACTGTCGTAGCGGGCGAGAACGTTTTCCGAGATTTCTCTTTGTTCCGGTTCCGTTGATTCTTTACTTTTCTTCGAGAAAAGCTTGTACGCCAAATAAACCAACCCCATCGCCGCGGCGGTCACCAGCAAGGGCCAGAGCCAGGTTCCCCCGATGGCCATCAAAGCCAAAGGCGCCATTCCGTTCATTTGGATTTTCTTGGCCGTCGCCGTCCCCTGCTCCAGGATGACCTTGTCCAGCTCTTTAAGGGCCTTTCTCAAATAGTCCTTTTCCTTTTGCTCCAACGGCTGGCGCTTGCCGTCATAGCTCCAACCCTTCCCCGACTTAAGAATTTCGGCCACAAAGCCTCGAATCTTGGCCAGGTCCTGCTTGGTGTAGGACTGATGATAGGCCGCCTCGGGATCGACCGAATCGCCCGCGGGAGCCAGCCCGGCCGCCCGCAAGGCCTCCAAGAAGGTCTTGGCCGCGAAGAGCTGGTAGCCTTCCTGCAGGACCTTGTTGACCTTCTCCGCGGCAAGCTCACCGGGAGTGTCTCCCGTAAGTAAACCGGCGGCCTGCCCGGCCGCGACGACCGCGGAAAGATTCTTCGCGGAGGTTTCCGCGGCGGCTTGGCCCTCGGAGAGCGCCCCTTTCGCCCGAACCTGGGCCGCGGCGTCCAGGACGGCCTGGCGCAGGTCTTTAAGGTGCTTGGCCTTGTAAACGGAGCGCTCCTGATACTCCCCCCGTGTGACCCCGCGCTCAGTCAACTCCTTGCGCAAACCGGGGAAAGCGGACGAGGCGCTGGAAACCAAATCCTTGGCGACGCCCGAGACCAGTTCCAGAACGATCTCATCGAGCGCGCCGGACTTGCCGGCCTTGGCGGCGGCTTGCCGAACCTGCTCCCAAGCCTGCGTCCCGCGGCCCGAGGCTTCGGCGGTCGCAAGCAGCGACTTCAGCGCGGGCTTGGCCTCCTCGGCGGAGGACACAGGGGCCTTGGCGGCGCGCTCCAGGAGAATTTTCATGGCCTCAGCCTGGGCCCGCGGATTGTCAAGATTTCGCGCGGAGCCGGCGGCCAAGCGGGCGAAAACGACGGCTTGTCCCCCGGGGGCGTCCAAGGCGGCGTTGAGCTTCAGCTCCGCGGCAGGCCGGTCCTTGGCGGGAGCGGCGGCCAAGCCCCGCAGCAGGGACCCCACGGTCGGGGCCGAGGCCGTTCCGGGGTAATGCTTGGCCAGGAGGGCGTCGACGCGCTCCGCGGCTCCGGCCAGATATGCCCGCTCGGCGCCGTTCATCGCGCGCTCCTTGCCGCCGTGCTCCCAGCTTTTGCCCGAGGCCGCCAGCTTTTCCAGGAACGCCCGGAGGTTGAGCATCTCCTCGGCGGTCATGGTCTGCCGGTAGGCGCTTTCGGGGTCCGTGCTCCCGTTGTCCGGGGCCAGGCCCGCGGCCCGCAAGGCTTTGAGGAACTCGGAACCGGTGAAGGCCGAGGAACCTTCCTGCAGGACGGGGCGCAGGGAATCGGCGGCAAGCTCCCCGGGAGTGTTCCCGGCGAGCATCCCGGCCCCCGGACCCACGGACAAGACCTGGCCGAGAGCCGCGTCGGCCCGGGCCAGGAACTCTTTTTGTTCGAGAGAAATCTTTTCCGCGTCCGCCTTGGCGGCCACGGCCTGGCCGAGGGCCTGAACATGGCTCAGCTTGTAGACGGTCCGATAAACGGACTCGGTGCTGGAGTAGCTTCCCCGGCTCCGCCCGTGCCCGTGGCCGTAATAGTCGTCGTAATCGTCGTACCCGCTGTATTGATTGACCCGGTCGGGAAGGGCCACGCCCGCGGCCACAAAGTCCTTATGAAGGCCGGGGAACTTGGCTTCCGCCTCCTTGACGATCCGCGTGACCATGGAGTTGTAGGCGTACAGCGCGGTCTCCGACAGCCGCTCGGAGGCCTTGCCCCCGGAACGCTCCAACGCGCCCTGGGCCACGGACAAGAATTGTTCCTCGAAAGACGGGGGAAGTTCCGCCCCCTTCTCCACGGCTTTCATGCGCTCCGCCTTGAGGCCCTCGGCTTTGGTGCCGCTCTCGAGGATGCGGTCCATGAGGCCGCGGACCTGGGCCATGTCCCCGACCGAGTCGGGGGCGGAGGCCAGGCGCTCGAAAACGAAGAACTCGGTCCAGAGATTGAGCAGCGGATCGGCGGAGTACTTGGCCTGGACCGCGGAGAGGGGCTCCAGCGCCTTTCCGGCCGGCGCCTTGCCGAGGTAGGCCAGGATGGACTTGGCGGCGTCGCCCCGAATCTCGTCGTTGGGGCTTTTCAGGAAGTGGAACAGGTTCTGGAAGGATTTTTCGGTCCCCTGAGCGCTCAGCGCGATCATGCGCTTGATGAGCTCCACCGCGCGCGGGTTCTCCGCGCTCTTGGCCATGTGCTCTTCCAGGGACATCCAAAGCTGGTCGCTATCGCGCTCCAGAAGAATGCTCAGGAGCTTGGTCTGCGCGCCCGCGGAAATCGGAAGGAGATCGGCGCGCTTGAGCAGGGCTTCAAGAACGTTGTCGGCCTTGGGATCCGGAGAATCCCGCAAAAGGTCCAAGGCCTTTTCCATCACCCCGGCCTCGGGAGCCGCGTGCCAGGATTTCAGGGCGGGGAGGACCTCCGCGGGAATGCGCTGATCGGCGTAGGTGTCGGTGAAGATGAAAAGATCCTCGGCGTAGAAGAGGCGCATGGCCTCCGCCCGGGCCGCGTCGCGCTGTTGATAAAACTCAACTGTGCGGACTCCGCCCAACCCAGTCACGGCGATGCTGGCCGCCATCAAAAGCGAGGCGGCCGCGGTCCAAAACCGCCGCTTGCGCCCGGCCTTGCCGGGGGCCGCGACCGCGCCCAGGGCCAGGCGGGCGGTCGAGGCGGTTTCAAAATCCCCGTGGGTCGCCAGGACGGCCAGCGCCCCCCGGACGGATTCTGAGTTGCGGTCCAGGGAGGCGGCCAGCCGGGCCAAAGGCCGGGACATGTCGGGATGCGCCAGCCAATCCAAGCTCTTGGAGCGGGAGGCCAGCCCTTCCACCACGGGCCCCAGCGGCTCCAGGCGGGAGCGGCCCAGGGCCGAGAGTTTGGCGAGCAGGGCGTCCTGCTCGCTTCGAGAACCGGAGGCCAGGTACGCGTAGACCAGAAACTCCCGCCAGAGAGCCTGATCTTCGGCTCCCCTTTCAATCAACGACTCCCGATCCTTTCCCGAAGCTGTTTTCCAAGCTTGGGCGAAAATCTTCAGGCGCGCCTGGTCGGCCTCCCGGAGCTCGAAGAGGGTGGATTGATCCCGGACCAGGCCGCGCGCGGGGGTCCGGACCAGGCGCTGGTAAGCCCAGCGAAGACGGCGGCTGAGGGAACGGCCGGTTAAAACGTCAATTAGAATCAAAGCCAAGACTACGGAAAACACGGCCAGAAACGGCAACAACGCGGGCCAAGCACTTAATGGGAGAAGGGCGGCTCCGGCCATGGCCCCAGTCCCTTTCTTCGACTTCAGGGGGCCATGGCCGGCCCGCCGAGTGGTCATCTTTCTCCCGGGAATCAGGAGTTCGCCCAAGAGGAGCAGGAGGGCCGGGCCAAGGAACCAGCCCGCCACGCTTTTCGGAGAGCGGATCGAATCGCCTTTTTCGCCCTTGTTGAGCTCCGCCACGCGGGCCATGATCTGATCCATGCCGGAGCCTTCCTGGGCCCGGAAATACGCGCCCCCGGTTCCGGCGGCCAGGGCTTTCAAAGGCTCTTCCTTTAAATAGGTCATGGCGGGCCCGCCGCCCTTTTCGTCGATGATGTATTCGGCCCCCTTGCCGTCCTCGGTGGGCACCTTCATCTTGGTGCCCGACGCGCTGCCGACGCCGATGGTGTAGATCGTCATGCCGTGCTCGCGGGCGGCTTTGACCGCCTCCTCGAGCTCCCCGGCGGTGATGTCCCCATCGGAAACCACGATCAGGACCCGGGTCCGGTCCCCGATCTTCTTGACGGTCTCGAAGGCCTTGGCGGAATGGAGGACCGCCTCAACCAGGTTGGAGCCTTCCTTAAGACCCGCCGCCTCCCGCTCGAAGCGGTCCAGCTTGAAATTGAAATTCCCGTAATCGATGGACAGGGGCGAGGCGGTCCGGGCGTTGCCCGCGAACACCACCAAGCCCACCCGGTCGGTGCCCTGGAGCTTGGCCAGGAACGCCGAAAGCTCCTTCTTGGCCTTGTCCATGCGCCCGTCTTCCGCGTAGACCATGCTGTGCGAGCCGTCCACGGTGATGAGGATGTCCTTGCCGCCGAAATTGAGCCGCTCTTCTTGAAAACCGCTGATCGGGCCGGCCGCGGTAATCGCGAGCATCGCTCCGGCGCCCAAAGTCATTCCCATCCTGAGGAGGAAGCGCCTCCAACCCGCCCACTCCCGCAAGGTCTTGGGGGCCTCCCGGGGGGAAAGGGCTTGGGCGGCTTTGAGATTCTTGCGGGCCGCGTAAATCAGCAAGCCGGCCAGAATGGGAAGAGCGATGAGCCCGATCCACAGGAAGACCGGGGCGGTGAAGCCGAAGCCCGTGCCTCCGAAGCCGAACGCGAGCGGCAGAAAGCCCGCGCCCCACATCCCGTTGCCTTTGCGGGTGATTCCCTTTTTCTGGGCGTCTCCGGCGGCTTTTTCGGATTCGCCTTGCTTGTCGATCAGTTGGTCGAGGCCATCCTTTTTCTGGCCAGCTTGCTGGCCAGACTTCCCATCTTTTCCATCTCCCTTTTGATCGCCTTTCTGATCTCCCTGCTGATCCCCCTGCTGATCCCCTTGCTGGTCTCCTTTTTGATCCCCTTTCTGATCTCCCTTTTGATCGCCCTTCTGTTTTCCCTGCTGCTTCTTCCCCTTCTTTCCCTTCTTGTCCTGTTTGCCGTCTTTTTCCTGTTGCTCCTTCTGCTGCTCCTTCATCATCTTCATCGCCACTTCGATGTTCCACTTCGTTTGGGCGTTGGAAGGATCGCGGCGCAAGGATTCCTTATAGAACTCGATGGCCTGCTCCAGGTCCTTTTTCTGGAGGGCGGAATTGCCCAGGTTGTAGAAGGCCAGGGAGGCCTGGGCGGCGTCCGGGGCCAGGGCCACGAACTTCTGGTAGCTGGCCTGCGCCCGCTCCACGTCGCCCAGCTTCAAATAGGCGTTGCCCATGTTGAAGTAGATTTCGGCCATTTCAGGATGCGCGGCCAAAGCCTCGGCGTAGCCGCGCAGGGCCTCGTCGTAGCGGCCTTTCTCGTATAGGTCGTTGGCGGCGGCCAGTTCCTTGGGCGTGGCGCTCAAGCTCAATGAAAAGCCCTTCATGGGCGCGGCCGGGGCCTGGGCCACGGTCTGAACCTGCGCCGCCGCCGCCGGAACGGGCAGGTCGGGAGGAAGCGCCAAAGGCAGGGTCATCATCAAAGCGATGGCGGGCATCGCCCGCAGGCGGGTGGAAGAGAGGCCGACCTGCATGCCCAAAAGAAGGAGGGCCAGAAGCGCCAGAGAGGGCCCCAGGTCCTGAACAGTCACGTTGGAGACGATTTTGGAGGGACTCTTCTCCAGGCGGCTGATCTCGAGAAGCACTTCCCGCATTTTTTCGGCGTCGCCGGCCCGGAAATACTGGCCGCCGGTCATGTCGGCGATGGCCTGCAGGGTCTTCTCGTCGAAACCGGATCCCCCGGCGTTGCCGATGCCGACCGAGTAGATGCGCAGGCGGAACCCGTACTTCTCGTTGAGATTCTTGGTGATCTCGGCGGCCTCGATGGGCGTGATCCCGGCGTTGGACTCCCCGTCGGAGAAGACCACGACCACCTTGGCCCGATCCGGGCGAAGAACTTTCTGAACAAAATCCGGCCGGGCCTTGGCGTACTCCAGCGCGGCGGAAAGCCCGTCCTTGGCGAGGATCGAGCGCAGTTCCTGGACTTGCGGGTCCTTGGCGTCGTTGAGCTCCAGGATGTTGACCTCGAGGAAATGGGTGATCGCGGCCATGATGCCTTTGCCGATGGCCGTGGAGCCGGTGGTCTTGAGTTCCTTTAGGTGGGCGATCAGGGCGTCGTAATCGGTGGTCAACCGGACGTCCAGGTAAGGCTCATCGGAGAAAGTCACCATGCCGACCCGGTTGGTGGTTCCTTTGCGCTGATCGACGACATAGGCCTCGACCGCCTTGGAGGCGGCCTGAAGCTTGGTCATCCCCCCGCCCATCTTCTCGTCCATGCTGCCGGATAGGTCGGTCACCGTGATGGTGTCGGTGGAAGGCGTGTAGGTCTCGTTGCGGGTGATGCCGAGCTGGGGGCCGGCCATGGCCAAGATCAGGAGGCTGAGGGCCGCGCTGCGCATCCACTTGGGCAGCCAAGTCAGGCGCTGACGGAGGGATTTACCGCCGGGAAGCGCCGAGGTCGAGGCCAAGGCGTGGCTGTCGGCCGGGGTCCGGCGCATGAGCTTCCAAATCATGTAGCCCGCCAAAGGCACGAAGAGGAGCAGGGCCCAGGGACTGCCGAGCTGGAGGGTGGCCGCCGCCGGAAGCATGGTCATGATCCCGAAGAGGCCGGGCCCCTTCTCGGAGCGGGGGGTCGAGGAAACGCTCTTGACCAACTCGCGCAGGGCGATCAGGTCCCGACGGCGGGCCTCGGCGTCCGGGGTTCGCCCGCCGAAGCGGTAGGCCTCGGCATCGGTCGCCAGCTTTTTGATCACGGAAAGCTGTCCGGAGGAGAACTTGCCGGAGGCTTTCAGGTCCCGAGTCAGTTCGCCGGCGCTGCGCTCGCGGATGGGGAGGCCGAAAAAGTCAACGCTGAAGCCGGCCAGGATCGAGTAGACCTCGTCGTAGAAGGCGGCCGGCTTCAAGTCTCCGCCGTTCTTTTCCAGAGCTTCGATCCGTTTGCGGGTCGAGTCCAGCAACGGCTCCAAGTTTTTGGCCGGGGCTTTTTCCCCCTTGCGCCGAAGCCGGAGCGCCCCGGCCAAAAAGGTCGCCGCCAGCAGGGCCGCCCCGATGACGGCGGCGTTGGGGAAGCCCTTGGCCATGGGACCCTGGATGTCCTTGAAGCCCTTCTCTTTCCAGTCGGGGGTGAGGACGGATTTGACGGAGACGGAAAAATCAGGAAGAACCAACTCCGCCTCGACGGGTTGGCCGTCTTTCTCCAACGGAATGTAGAGGGTGATGCCGGAAACGGCGATTTCGCCGCCGTCGAACGGAACCAATTCATAGGAAAGAACGGTTGATTGGCCCGCGGCCAAGGTGATCTCATCCGATTTCGCGCCGCCGCGGACCTCCAGATCAATCGGCAACTGCTCTTCCAGCGCCGCGCGGACCGAGGGGACGACGACGGGCTTGTCGGAATTGTTCTTGAGGGTGACCTGGATTTGGACCTTTTCCCCGACCGTCCCGCCCTGTCCGGTCACCGCGACCTCGGCCGAGATCGGGGAGGGGATGACGGCCGGAACGGTGTCGGCCTTGGCCGCGGTCGTGTCCTGGGGCATGCCCGCGGGGTTGGCGAAGGGGCCGGGCGCCTGCTGCTGGTAGGTGATCGGGGCCTGCGGGACGGGGCCGGGCTTGGCGAAAGCGCCGGTCATCGGAGCCAGGACGATGGTCAAGGCCGCCGCAGCGCCGATCATGAAGCGCTTGAGCCCGGAGGAGCGCCGCGGCGCGGGCGGAACTTTGAAAACAGCGACGGGCACGGCGACGGTGCCAGGAATCACCTTGGCCGCCTTGCCGAGTGGATCCCTGGCACCGCCACTGGGGACCGGAGAGGCGGCCACGCGATCAGCGGATCTTGAATTCCGGATTTCCTCACCCGCCAAACGACTTCCGGCCTGGTGGACCTCTTCCTGGGCGGAATCCTTGTCGGCGAGGACTTCCAAAGTCGAATCCAGCGCGGCCTCGATGCCGATTTCCCCCGCACCCCGGGCCTCCAGAGACGGTTTGGCCTCGGGAGCGAGCTTGGTTTCGGGAGCCGGGGAGGCGGCGGAGACTTCCGCGGAAAGGGGCCGAAGGTCCGCGGCCGCGGGCGCCGGGGCCGCTCCATGGATCCCCGGCATTGGCAACGGAGCTCCCAGCGCGACGGTGCCAGGAATCACCTTCGCCGCCGGGCTGAGTCGATCCCTGGCACCGCCACCGGAAACCATGCCGCCAAGGCCCGTCAGACGAATGGGCCGCCCCGCGCCGGCCCGTCCGGCCTGGGCGAAAGCCTGATGCGCCTCGAAGCCCGGCGCCCCCCAAAGGATGGCCGCCGTCAACGCGATCGAGACGAACTTCTTTAAGACCATTGGTGAATTATTCCAAAGAAATCAAGATCATCCCTGGGCCAATGAGCCCTGTTCCTGATAGTAAAGGGGCCTAGGAAAGCCTAGGCCCCCCGCCCTTTGGTAAGATACCCGTATGTCCGATCCATCTAGGCCCTCCGTAGGCCCTGCCCGCCATTTCGTGGCCACCGGCTATGTCGTTCGTGAGGGCAAAACCCTCCTCTTGTTCCATAAAAAGCTCAAAATGTGGCTGCCCCCCGGCGGGCACATCGATGAAGGGGAATTGCCGGACGAGGCCGTGCTCCGGGAAATACGCGAGGAGACCGGGCTGGAGGCCGAGATTCTCTCCCCCCGCCGCGCCCCCCACCCCGGAAACGGCAAGGTCCGGTTCCTTCATATCCCCAACCATGTCCAGCTCGAATTCATTCCGGGCGGACACCCGGAACACATCGACCTGATCTATTTCTGCCGGGCCAAGGACGGGGACGAGGCCCTTTCCCATGAGCACGAGGGAATGCGCTGGCACTCCATCCAGGATTTGAAGTCCCCGGACATCGTGGAAGAAGTCCGGGAGACCGGCACCTTGGCCATCCGCTTCGTCACCGGCCTGCCGGAATAGGCCTTTTGCCGCCCCGCGCTTAGGCCCTTCGGGTCTAGGGGATTTTTTCCCCCCATGATAGACTCGCTCAATGAAAACCCCCCGATCTTCCTTTAAAGCGGCCATTCTGCTCCTGAGCGCCCTCGCGGGCTTTAGCGAAGCGGCGACCTTCTCTCGGGCCGTTTCCCGCCTGGGGTCCGGCGCGCCGACCCCGATCATATCCCCCCGCTTGGCTTCCCCATCGCTTTTCCCTTCCCTGAGCCCCCTGGCGGGCCTCGGGATGAATTCCGTTTATCTCCCGGGCTCCCAAGCCCCGCAGCCCTCCCTTTCGATGTCCATGGAAGCCTCCTTCGGAGGCCTGCGTTCCGCCTTGGCCGAACCGCGCCTGGGAGACATGGCCGTGTCCGCCGGTCCGGTCCCCGGGAGCGACGGCCCCTCCATCGAAGCCTCCGGCCTCGACTCCCCCGAGGCGTTCGCCCGCCGCGCCGAACAGCTTTTCCACGGTGGAAAACTCGCCGAGGGCCGCCATGGCGCGGTCGCCTACGGCCCAGCCCCCTTTCGGCCCGAAGGCCAGCCCGCCTCCGACGAGGAAATCCTCCAGGAGATGTCCCGGTCCCCTTTGACCAATCCCCAGCGGGAACAGGTCATCGTGGAACTCTTCAAGCAGGCTGGGGCCAAGCCCGAGGAAATCAAGCTTCAGGACGCCGGGCGCAACCGCAACAACATCATCGTCGTCAAAAAAGGCCGGACCGACAAGATCGTCGTGGTCGGCGCGCACCACGACAAGGTCCACGAGGGCGCGGGCACCATCGATAATTGGACCGGCGCCACCATGGTCACCAACCTTTACCAGGCCCTGCGCGACGAGGACACCGAGGCCACCTTCATTTTCGTCGCCTTCGCCCGGGAAGAGGAGGGCCTGCTGGGAGCCGAGCACTTCCTCAACACTTTGCCCATGGCCCAGCGCAACAAGATCTCCGCCATGCTCAACCTCGACACTTTGGCCGTGGACGGAACCTTCTCCTGGAAGAACAACTCCACGCGCTCCATGCTGGACCTGATCAAAAAGGTGGCCCAGGAAAGCCGCCTGGACCTGACCGAAGCCTATCTCTCCGGCGGCGACGCCGACTCCTCGGTGTTCCGCAACGCCGGCATCCCCGCCATGACCCTTTTCGGGGCCTCCCAGGAGGTCATCTTCGACATCATCCACTCCGAGAACGACAACATGGCCTACTTCAACGCCGGCCACT
>CAYHPY010000032.1:0-34905 GCA_964358485.1 uncultured Elusimicrobia bacterium | reverse complement strand
GGCCCCGCTGGTATTTGGTCAGGGTCATCTCGGTCTGGGTGCCGACCTGGAAGCACCCGGAAGTGGCGCGGTCGACGGTGCCGCCGGCCACCGGATTGGTCACGAAACCGATCATCCCGCGCATGCGGGTGTTGTCCATCAGGGCGCCCGCCTTGTAAAGCTCGGCCAGGTCCCGCCCGAGGTTTCCGACCTCCATGGTCAAGAGGCGCTTGCCGACGTCGGAAGCGAACACCTTCTCGAGCTCGGACAGCAGGGGGTTGTTGGCGTCGTCGCGCTTGAAGTAGGCGTCGATCTCCCCGTTGAAATTCTTGAGGACGTCGCCGCCCATGGAGGCGTCGGCGGTGCCCGAGACCACCGCCCGCCAAAGCTCCCCGAGGGTGAAGCTGCTCTGGGCGCCGATGGTCAGCCGGTGGTTGAGGCCGACGTATTTGCTGCCGTAGGAGACGAACATGTCCGAGTTGGTGCCCAGCTTCTTGCGCAGTTCCAGGTAGTAGGTGTCGGCGTCGCCCAACATCTTGCCCTGGGCCGAGAGCACGATGCCGTGCTTGGGCACGTCGAAGGAAATCCGTCCGGAGTAGGTGTTGTACTGCTCCCCGATCTCGCCGGTGCCGGACAGGGTGGTGGCCACCGAGGTTCCGGCCACGTCGAAGGCGAATCCCTTGAGGACGGTGGCCCCCACCGCGTTTTGCTCCATGTCGTCAGTCCCGGTGACCCGGGAGAAGAACAGGTCCAGCTTGAAGCTTTCCTTTTGCTCCAGGGCCTTGGCCAGGTCCACGCCCACGCCCACCTTGTCGCGGCGGAAGGTCTTGTTCTCGCCTTCGGCCGCGATCACCCAGTCCTTGTCCAGGTCGGGGTCGTAATTGGTGAAGTCGAGGTTCACGGTCTGAAGGAATTTCCGCGGATCCTTCGCGAAAAGGATGCTTTCCTCCGCGTTGAGGCTGTAGACCTCGGTGAATTTCACGCTGGCCTTGAAGTTGCCGCCGTAATAGTAGGGTTTGTCCTTGGCGTTCTCGGCCGCGAAGTCGGCGAATCCCGCCGCGCCGAAATAAAGCTTGCCGTCATTGAGCAGGAGGGCGAAGTCGTCGAAGATCATCATCCGCGCTTCCTTGGCCTGGGCGCCGACCGAGATGTCGCTGGGGATGTCCTGGATGAACTTGTGGAAGGTGATGTTGAGGTAATTGACCCAGTTCTCGCCTTGGAGGGACTCGACTTCCATGGACACGCCCTGGTCGCCGAAGGGCGCGTTGCCGGCCGAGGGGGGGCTGGCGAAGCGGTGGCCGGTGACGCTGATGTTGTTGCCCCAGAGGTTGAGGACGTTGCCCAAGGTGACCTGGCTGGTGGTCTCCAAGCCGTGGGGGGTGGAGAACTCGGATTGATAGACCAGGTAGAACCCGCTGGCGCCCTCGCCGACCTCCACCATCTTGCTGCCGGGCAGAAGCTGGGTCAGGGCGGAGGGATTGGCCAGGATTTCCTCGCGCAGGGCCACGATGTCGCGGGAGGAGGATTCCGCGTCGAAGGCCCCGAACAGGGCCCCCAGGAAGCTGGAGAATTGGGATTTGGGGATGACCAGGGTTTGCGGTCCGCGCGCGCCGGCGGCCAGCCACGAGGAACCTTGCCTCGTGACCGCCTCGACCCGGCGCGCGAGATCGGGGCTCAACTCGGAGATGTCCCCTATCTTTTCGAGCTCCTTGGAGAGGGCTTCCTGCTCCTGGGAAAGCGAGGTGAGCGCCTCTTTGATGAGCTTCTCGGCGGACCTAAATTCCTTGTCCATCTTGTGGTAGTGGCTGTTGGCCTCCAGGACCGAGCGCGTCTTTTCCTGGATGGCGGACATGTTCTGGGACACGCGGTTGAGCGCGCTCTCATGGGGATCGTTGAGCTGTTTGAGCCAGCCCGTCACCTCCCGCTTTTGATCGGCGACTTTTTTGCGGGCGTCGGCCAAAGTCGTCTGGAATTCCTTGGCGGCCTTTTCCTCGGCGTCCAAGGCCTCGCTGCCGGAGGTGTAGACCCCGCTCAGGGAATCGTAATAGCCCGTCACGTCGGTCACGGTTTGGAACGCCTCGGCGCTCCAGCCCGCTTTCTGCATGAAGAGATCCGCCCCTTCCTTGGCGACGTCGCGGATCTTGGTGAAGACCCGGATCTTGCGGGCCAGGACCTGGCCGCCGCCCGAGAGATCCCCCGTCACGTAGGCCACGTCGGCGTCGCAGTCGGCGAAAATGTCGGCCAAAGCCCCGGCGGCCTTATTGAGGAAGGTCTTGAAGATCGGGATGCGGTCGCGCAGGTTTTCGACGGCCGAGACCATCAGGGCGTCCGAAAAGAGGTAACGGGCCACGGTCTCGGCGATGGAATCCCCGGCCGTGGTCTGGGTGGTCGGAACCAGGCGCTTGATGGCCTCCAGCCCGAGCAGGGCCAGCTTGAGGTCCGGGGAGAGCGCCACCGTTGGCTGGGTGCCCGTCGGGATGCTGCCGTTGGCCCCCGCCAGGTCGAGGCTGCCGCCGCCGGCCGCCTGGGAGGCCGCGTCGGCGATGGCCTTGATCTGGTCCGCGGAATTCTGAAGCACCTCGTTGTCGGCGATGGCCTCGAGCTTGGCCACGGATTCAGGCCCCGAGCCGGAGATGTCGGTCGGCAGGGAAAGCTTGCCGGCCAGATTGTGCTTGCCGCCCGAAACGGCGTCCATGTCCCGGAGGATGTCGTTAAATTGCCCCGCCCGGGCGTTGAACTGGGCGGCGCGGGCCACCTTCTCCTCCCGGTAGACCCGCTCGCGCACGACCAAAGAATAGGGGGCCATCTCCCCGTAGACGTCCTCGGTCTCCGTGTTGGACGGGTCCTCCCGGCGGCGGACGGAATCCTGGAGGTCCACGACGAGCTGCTGGTAATCTTCGAATTTTTTCCGGAATTTGGCGATGTTGGCGCGGGCGGAGCCCACGTCGCCTTCCCGCGCGCCGTTGGACGCCAGGCCCCAGGGGAGCGTCTTTTTCAGGGCGTCGTCGATGCGGACGTAGAACTTGTCCTTTTCCTTATAAAGGACCGCCAGGCTGTCCTCCGTGGAGTTGGGATCGGCCTGAAGGATGCGCTTTTCCTGGAAGGGAATGAGGATCGTGCTCAGGAAGGTCTTGGCCCGCAGGAGCATCGGGCGCAGGGTCGTCAGGACCAGCCGACGCTTGCGGTCGATCAGGGCCTGCCGCCCGGCGGCGGGGGCGCTCGCGTTGATGAAGGCTTCGTCCAGGCCGATGTCCCGAACCACCTCCTGCAGGGCGGCCAGGGCGTCGGCGGCGGCCACCTGGGCCTTGGGCAGGATGTCGACGGTGGCCTCCTCCAGGGCCTTCACGGTGCCTTCGGCCTCGAGCCACTGCACGGTGTTGTCTCCGATGAAGGGGAGGAGCTTGACCAAGGAAAGCTTGTTCATTTGCGCGTCGAAGCCCGCGTCGGTGTCCGGGAATTCCACGCCATCAAGCGCGTCGGCGTAGGTGGGAAGCAGGTCCCGAAGCTCGTCGGCGGTCCGCCCGGCCAAAACGGGGAGATTGAGGGAGGGAACGGCCTCGCGGATGCTGCGGGCCAGAGTGTCGATCCGGCCGCCGAGGTCGTCGCTCTTGGCTTTCAGGCGGGCCGCCGCGGCCCGCTGCTCGGCAAGATAAACCAGCAGGGACTCGGGGATGGAGTCGCCGAAGTCGTTGGCGACCCGGGTGGTATTGGAGGCGTCCATGGCCTTGCGCAGGTTGTCCACCATGTCCTGGATTTCCCGGGTCTTCTCGTTCCAATGCACGCGGCGCGCCGCCAGGATCTGCAGGGTCTCGGCGAAGGAGGGGTTGGTAACGTTGACGGGAGGGCTGCTGGGGACCAGGAGGACCAGGACTCCGGCGAACTCGACGGGCACCTCGCCCAGCTTGGCCTCGGCGTCGTTGGAATCCCGGATGTAGCCGTCCACGTCGGTTTCCAGCTTCTTGAGGTCGTCCAAAGAAAGAGTCAGGCCGCCTTGGGCGTCGCCGCCTCCGTGGATCAGTTTGTCGCGCATGGAGGGCAGCAGGGCCAGCCGGCGGGCGTATTCGGCCCGCGCCCCCGCGCTGCGGCCCTTGTCCCGGGCGTCGATGTACTCAAGCAAGGCGGCCACGTCGGTCCGAAACGCCTCCACCCGGGGAACGAATTTTCCGGCCTGGTCGGAAATCTTGGCGAAATCACCGGAGTTCTTGCGGTCCTCGTCCACGGCCGCCTGGGCCTGCTTGCGCCATTCCTCCTCGCGCTTCTTCTGCTCCTCGGCCTTGGCTCCGTTGGCGGCGTTGGCCGCGCGCTGGTCGTCGATCCGCTTGAGCTTCTCGTCCAGCATGACCTGCATGCCCGAAAGCGCCTTGTCGAGCGAATTGAGGAGATTGAGGCCGTAGGTCAGATCCATGACCATGGCCAGCCGGGCGAAATTCTTCCGGAACTCGAGCATCTCCTTGCCGCTGCGGCGGTCCCGCAGGGCCCCGGAGCGGGCGCGGTCGGCCATCGCCAGGGCCGCGGTCGCGGAGTCCCGCTCGGCCAGGCCCGATTGGACCTTCTTCTTGAGCTCCTCGATCCGAGTCACGCGCGCCGCGATGGCCTGCTCCGTGGTGGAGGGTGTCAACTCCCGGCCCGGCTTGGAAGGCGGCTCCGCCGGCTTTTGAAAATCCTGGAAAAGGCGCTGCATGGATTTGAGCCACGCGGCCTCGGCCTCCTCGGCCTCGCGCAGTCCGGTGGTGGAGTCGGCCGAGCCCAGCATGGACTCGTAGCCCTTGATCAGCTCGTCAAGATCGCGGATGTCCTTGGCCCGCTGCTCATCGGCGGGGCTCGAGAGGTCGCGCCGCTGGGCCAGCTTTTCCTGCTCGTAAAGCGCGTCCCGAACCCGCCGCATCTCGGAAAGCTCGGGCGGCTCGGGCCGCTTGGGCTTGGAGGGGGAAGCTTCCACGGCGCGGGGCGCGGGCGCCAGACCCAGGGGCGCCGCGGAAATCACGGGGGGGGCGATCGCCAGGTCGTCGACCGGAGCGGCTGGCAAAGCCCCTTTGAATGCGTCCAGCATCCGGGAAACTTTTTCGCCGGCGGCTCCGGTGGCGGCGGCCCCCTTGGCCCCGCGGGGATCCACCCAGGTTCCGGCCAAAATGGCCCGCAGTTCGGGAAGCCCGTCGATGGCGGCTTTCAGGCGCGCGGCCTCGGGCGCCGTCCAATACGAAAGTGCCCCGAGAGGTCCTTCCAACCGGGCCGACAGCCAGGCGTCCAAGGCGGCCGACGGCGCGTGGCGCCGGAATTGGCGGCCCTTCTCGACGATCATGCCGGCGGGGGCGGGCTGAGAACGCGCCAGCAGGGAGGAGAACTCCTCGAAAAGTTCCCTGGCGGCGCCGGAAAGGGGAACCTGTCCGGCCCGAGCGGAGGCGACCACGGCCTCCAACGCCCAGGCACCGCCGGGAGCGGAGACGACCAGGCAAACGCACAAAACCGCCACCAACGGCTTGGCGGTGAAGCGATGGGCTCGGCGCGTAATAATTCCCATACTTCCCTAATAGTCTTGCCCGGATTCCGAAATAAATCCAGGGCCTGGGGGCCTATACTAGCATGGGCCCTTAGGGGCTGTCAAGTGCCGGGCTTGTACCTTACTTTCTAAGACGTGTTTAAATGTTTTAATGCCTGACACTTTAGCAGTTTACAGCGTCCCGATCCGACGGACTTGACCAAATCTTCCGAACCTGTTAAGCTAGTCCCATGCAGACCGACGCCGCGGAAGTCGACCGCCTCTGGAAAACCTCCCGCTTCCTGCCGCAAAGCGTCCGCCTTCTGGGCACCCGCTACCGCGCGCTGTTTCTGGCGCACGCCCGGCAGTGCGATCCGACCGGTCCGGACCCGGCCGTCGCCGACGCCCTGGCCTTTTTGGAATTCATGACCCACCAAGAACGACTGGCGCTCCTGGCCCCGGAACAGCGGGCGCTCAAAGCCGACGGGCGGCCCCTGCGCCGGAAATTTAGGCTCAAACGCGACGGCCGCGCCATCGCCGCCATCGAACGCTGGAGGATTCTACAATGGCTATCATTCTAAAAAAAGGACCCTCCCACCACGCGGGGGGAAGGGGCGGCTACGGGACTCCCGAGGTCCTGAATTTTGTCAAGGGAGTCCTCTCCCCGGAGGACCGGGCCCTGGCGAGCATTCGCGAGCAGACCCCCAAGCGCGGCCTTCCCCCGATCAACATCGGGCCGGAGGAAGGCGCGATCCTGTCGACGCTCGTCCAATCCTGCGGCGCGGTCAAGGCGGTGGAGGTCGGCACCTTGGCGGGCTATTCCGCCTGCTGGATCGCCCGGGCTCTTCCGGACGACGGCGTCCTCCACACGATCGAATTCGACCCCAAGCACGCGGAGGTCGCGCGGGACAACATCCGCAAAGCGGGCCTGGGGAGCAAGGTCTCGGTCCTGGTCGGGGCCGGCGCGGAGGTACTTCCGGGATTAGAGCCGGACGGCCCCTTCGATTTCTGCTTCATCGACGCCGACAAGGTGAACTATCCGTTGTACCTGAAATGGGCCGCGGTCAACCTCCGCCCCGGCGGGATCGTCGTCGCCGACAACGCCTACCTTTTCGGCAAGCTCCATCTGAAAGGCTCCGCGGCGGGCCCTGACGCAAAGGCCGCCGCGGCCATGCGGGAAACCCTGTCTTTGATGGCCGACGCCTCCCTCTTCACCTCCCGCTGCATGATCCCGACCGGCGAGGGCATGGCCGTCGCGGTCAAAAAATGACCCCGTCGGGGAAAGGGGCGGTCGCGGAAGAGACCACCTCGGACTCCGGAATCGACTCGGGCTGGCGCACGGTCCTGCTCAACTGCGACTGCCACTCCTTCGACGAGGTGGAGCGCCAGCTCATCAAGGCCGTCCGCTGTTCGCTGGCGCAGGCGCGGCGCTGGTCCATGGAAGTCCATTCCTCGGGCTCGGCGGTGGTCTACCGCGGTCCCCGCGAGCGCTGCGAGGCGGTGGCCATGGTCCTGGAGGACATCGGCCTGCAGGTCAAAGTCTGCCAATAGCCGACAAAGTCAACAGCCAGCGGCACTCCCGGTCCAAATCGGACAGGCCGTCGTAGCCCATCTCCCGCATCGGCCGCGAATTCAGAAGAATCGCCGCGCCGCGGTTGCGGACCGCGCCGGGCGCCAGCCGGCAGAGCTCCAGGACCAAGGTCCGGAAATTATCCAGGACCCCCAAGCCCTTGACGGCGCCCAGGCAGGAAAAATCAAAATGTTGGGCGTTGACCCGCCAGCGCTCGGCGGGCTCGCCCAGGATGATGTCCAGGTAGAAGCCCAGTTCCGTTTCCTCGACCGACTTGCTCACGGAACCCCCGCCGCCCAAAGGGATCGGAATGCCGGTCGCCATGGCCAAGCCGAACTTGAGCGCGCGCTTGGACGGGTCCGGCGCCTCGGCGACGCTGATTTGTTTGACCGTCGTTTCCCGGAACGCGGCCGGGGCAAGGAGCTTGACCCCGGCCCACGGCAGGAGATTTCCCCCGTCTTTGGCCAGCCCCGCGGCGCTCCAATCCAGCCGGGCCGCCGGAGCCGGGGGGGGAGCGTCCTCCAGCAGGCCGGAGGGGAGCGCGAGGGCGGGCAGGCCCGCTTCGACCAGCGCGTGAGCTTCGGCTTCGGCGGCGTCCTTGGGAGAGCGGTCGGACACGATGCCCCAGAAATGCCGGGCGGGGCCGACCACGTCCTGAAACGGGACCTTGCGCAGGCGCGCCAAGGCCCGCGCGATTTCGGGGGGCTTGAGAAAGGCGGGGCCGTCCATGAGGACCGCGTAGGGGGCGCCGGAGAGTTCGTCCGCCATGACGAAAGTGTAGCCTGGAAAGGCCCGGGGATCAAGGGGAGGAATCTTTCTGGACAAAATTCGGCATTTCTTATAGATTATGCCCATGGCAACCTCGTCCTCCACCACCGCCGCGGCCTCCATGCACTGCCGCAAGCTCGGCCGGACCGGCATTTCGGTCTCGGAGATCGGCTTCGGGGGCTGGGGCATCGGCAAGTCCATGTGGGGCCCGACCGACGACGCCGAGTCCATGCGCGCCCTGCACGCGGCCCTGGACCGCGGCATCACCTATTTCGACACGGCGCGCGCCTACGGCCACGGCCACTCCGAGCGGCTGATCGCGCGCCTCTTCAAAGAAGCCGGACGCCGCACCACCGTCTCGACCAAGGTCCCGCCCAAAAACATGGAGTGGCCGGCGCATCCCCGCACCGCGCTGGGCTTCGCTTTCCCGCCGGAGTGGATCGTCTCCTGCACCGAGCAGTCCCTGCGCAATCTCTCCACCGACTGCCTGGAGCTCCAGCAGTTCCACGTCTGGACCGACAACTGGCTCAAGGATCCGCTTTGGGCCGAGGTCGCGCGCACCCTGGAGAATCTCAAGAAAGAGGGGAAGATCCGCTTCGTCGGGGTCTCCCTCAACAGCGACGACCCCGATTCCGCCCTGGAGGTCGTGGCCACCGGGCTCATCGACCAGGTCCAGGTGCTCTTCAACCTCTTCGACCAGCGGGCGTTGGACCGCTTCCTGCCCCTGTGCAAAAAAATGAACGTCGGGGTCGTGGTCCGCTGTCCGTTCGACGAGGGCGGCCTGACCGGACTGCTCAAGCCCGACACGAAATTCGAGCCGGAGGATTTCCGGAGCCACTACTTCGGCGGCGACCGCCTGGCCGAGACCTGCCGGCGCGCCGACGCCTTGAAGGACCTCCTGGTCGGCCCCAAGGCCGAGAACCTGGCGATCGCAGCCTTGAAGTATTGCTTGAGCTTCCCGGAGGTTTCGACGGTGATCCCCGGAATGCGCAAGGTCTCCCACGTGACCGAGAACGCCAAGGCCTCCGACGGGAAATACTACACCGCCCGCGAACTCAAGGCCGCCGCGGCCCACCGCTGGGTGCGGCATTTCTACATTTAACCCCGTGTCCCGCCTTCCTGCCGCCGCGCTCCTGTTGGCAGCCGTTCTGCCGCTCCAAGGCTGTTTCTGGCTTCTGGTGGGGGGAGAGGCCGGCTACGTGGCGGGGCAGAAGAAATCCGCCGGGGAAACGGTCAGCGACCAATGGATCCACACCAAGGTCAAGAGCTCCCTGGTCGCCGAACCCAAGGTCGCGGCCCGCAACATCAACGTGGACGTCGACCACGGGGTCGTGACGCTCAAGGGCGTGGTTTCCTCGGGGGAGGAACGCGCCGCGGCCGTCAACACCGCCCGCGCCGTCCATGGGGTCCGGAAGGTCATCGACAAGCTGCACGTCGAAAAATAGGCCCGCGCCCCGCCCCGCCTTGAATTTGTAACAAATATCGTCTATCTTTCCGTGGACATGCGCCTGACGCTTTCCCTGCTCTTGGCCCTCCTCGCGCCCGCCCTTTCGTTCGGGGCCCAGGCCGCGGGCAAGGCCGACGCCTACCAAGTTGCCCTGAACCTATACTTGCGAGGAGATTTCCAGGAGGCCCTGAACAAAGCCGAGGACGGCCTGTCCTCCAAGGCCCGGCGGTGGCAGTTCCTGGCCCTTCGGGCGCGGGTCTGGCACGTGCTCGGGGAATACGGGCGAATGCAAACCGACGCCCGCCGGGTTCTGGCCGAGGCCCCCACGGGGGGAACCGAACCCTCCCAATTCCTGGCCCGGGGGGACGCCGCGCTCCTCCTGGGGCGCGCCGAGGACGCCCTGGTCGCCTACTCCGCCGCCCTGAAATGGGACGCGGAGTCCCTGGAAGGACTCGCAGGCCGGGCTCGGGCTCTGCGGGCCCTGGGAAAAACCGACAAAGCCCTGGTCGACTTCGATGAGCTTCTCACCCGCGCCCCGAAAACGCCGGTCTATTTGCTCCAACGCGCCCTGGCCCGGTTCGACCGGGGGGAAATCGACGCGGCCATTGCCGACCTGACCTCCCTATTAAGGGTCAACACCCGGGTTCCGGCGGCCTTTGGACTGCTGGGCGCCTCCTTCGCCCGCAAAGGAGATTTGGCCCGCGCCCTCTCGGCCTACAACAAAGCCAACGAACTCGAGCCCCACTACATCTATCCTTACATCGGCCGCGCGGCCCTGCGACTGGCCCGCCAAGAGGAAGAGGCCGCCTGGAAGGAATTCGACGAGGCGGCCAAGATCAACGTCCGGGACTATTCGATCTACTTCAATCGCGGCGAGGCGCGTTGGCGCCGAGGCGATCGCCAGGAGGCCCTGGCCGATTTCCGCAAATCCCTGGAAGGAGACCTGCCCGACGCGGGCGCCGCCATCGCGGTGGGCGACCGCTTCGCCGACATCCTCCTTTGGAAGGACGCCCTGGCCGCCTACACGCGGGCCAGGGAGATATCCCCCGGGGCGGCGCCCCTGCTCAAGCGCGCCCGGATTCACGAAGCAATGGAAGCGCCCAAGCCGGCCCTCAAGGATCTCTCCGAAGCCGTGGATGCCGAGCCCGGTTCGGTGGAGGCGTTGACCGCGCGCGGCCTACTGCAGCTCCGCCTCGGGATGGATGAGGAAGCCTTGTCGGACCTCAACCGGGCCTTCAAGCTGGAGCCCAAGAATCCAGAACTCTTGATCGCCCGGGCGGCCTACATGGCTCGGACCCGCAAGCCCAACGCCGCCTTGGACGATTACAACGCCGCCATCGCGGCCTCGCCGGATTTGGCGGAAGCCTACAACAACCGGGGCGCGCTCTACGCCAACTCCTTCGGCGACCATGAGAAGGCCCTCAAGGACATCGAGAAGGCCATTTCGCTCAAACCCGAGGACCCGGGGTTTCACTTCAATCTCGGGGTGGTCCGCCTTAAGACCATGGATTTTCTCGCGGCCATGGCGGCCTTCGAGCAATCCCTCCAGCTCAAGGGCCCCGCGGCCCGCGTGCACCAATACCGGGCGGAAACCCACTCCTGGATGGGCAACCACGCCAAGGCGCTGGAGGACATCCAGGTCGCCCTGGAAAAGGACCCGGAGAACGCCGGGGTCTACGAGACTCTGGGGCTGATCCGCCTGAGGCGCCACGATTACGAGCAGGCCATCATCGATTTGACCCAGGCCGTCAAACTGGACGCCCGGAGCGTCGGTGCTTTCCTGCGGCGGGGACAGGCGCACGCGGCGCTCAAGGAATACAAGCCCGCCCTTTCCGATTTCCGCCGCGCCGCTTCCTTGGACCACGCTTCCAAAGAAGCGCTCGTCTCCCTGTGCTGGGTCAAGCGCCTCATGGACGAGCCCGCCGCCGCCCTCAGGGATTGCGAGAAAGCCATCGACCTGGACCCGGGCTACGGCCCCGCCTACCTTCACCGGGGACTGGCCTACCTGCGCAAGGAGGAATTCTTCAAGGCGGTCGAGAGCCTGGACGACGCGGCCCGGCTCGGCGAGCGCCCGGCCGAATCCCGCTTGGCCCTGGCGCTGGCCCACGCCGGCCTCAAGCAGCTCAAGCTCTCCCACCAAGCCTACATGGAGGCCGTCTGGCTGGACCCCGAGGCCCGCGCGGCCGAAATCTATTTCGGTCCCGAATCCGGAAAGCCCGACGCGTTCTACTCCGCGGTCATGGACATGGACTCGGAGCTCTCCGAGGACCCCTCCGACCCATACTCCTACATCGTCCGGGCCGACGCCCTCCACAACGCCGGACTCTACGACCGCGCCGTCATGGAATACACCAAGGCCATGGAGGTGGACGGGACGCTGTCCGCCGCCTACGTCGGCCGGGGGACGGCGCTTGTGGCGCAGGACTCGCTGGATCCGGCCCACCAGGATTTCATCCGCGCCGTCGAGCTCGACCCCAAGGACTCCGGGGCCCAATTGCGGCTTGCGGTCCTTTTGACGAGCAAGAAAAAATACAAGGAAGCCGTGGAGCGGGCCACCGCGGCCCTTCTGCTCAATCCGTCGGGCTCGGAGGCGTATTTCCGGGCCGGCAACGCTTATTTTTTCCTCAAGGACCCGAAGCGGGCGGTGGCCAACTACGAGCTGGCCGTCAAAGCCGAACCCACCAACCCCGTCCTTCACAACGGCCTCGGGATGGGATACCTGGCGCTCAAGAAACCCCAAGACTCCCTGCAAAGCTTCAGCCGAGCCATCGCCCTGCATTCGCGCTCGGCCAAATATCACCGCAACCGGGGCTCGGCCTACACCTCCCTCAGAGATTTCAACAACGCCGCCGTGGAATTTAAAAACGCCAGCGTCGTCAACACGGACCCGGGGCTGGTGGAGGAGTTCAACACTTTGATCCAAAAATCCGAGGAGGCCCAGTCCACAACCAGAAAATCCTCGTGAGTCCGCGGCCATGACGATCCCCGAACTCTTGAAGCAGCGGGAGCCCGTCTTTTCCTTCGAATTTTTCCTTCCCAAAGCCCCGGAGGACATGGCCGCCTTCATGGCGGGCGTCCGGGAGCTCAAGCCCCTGGCGCCCTCCTTCGTCACGCTGACCTACGGGGCCGGGGGCTCGGCCCGGTCCAAGACCATCGAGACCGCCGGGCGCATCCAGCGCGAGCTCGGCCTGCCCACGGCCAGCCACCTGACCTGCATCGCCCACACCAAGGGCGAGATCGCCGAAATCCTCGAGCGCCTGCGCCGGGAGGGCATCGAAACCATCGTGGCCCTGCGCGGGGACAAGCCCAAGGACGTTGAAGTGCTCCCGCCGGGCCAAAGGGATTTCGGCTACGCCCGCGATCTGGTGGCCTTCATTCGGGAGCGGGGAAATTTCAACATCGCCGTCGCCGGCTACCCCGAAAGCCATCCCGAGGCCCCGAACCGGGACGCGGACCTGCTCCACCTCAAGGAAAAGGTGGCGGCGGGGGGAGACTGGATCGTCACCCAGCTCTTTTTCGACAACAAGGATTATTTCGACTTCGTCGGCCGCTGCCGCGCGGCCGGGATCAAGGTCCCCATCGTCCCGGGGATCATGCCGGTGACCGGATTTGCCCAGCTCAAGCGCTTCACCTCCATGTGCGGGGCCAAACTCCCGGCGGGTCTGGTCGCCGAGCTTGAGCCCATCCAGGACCGGCCCGAGGCGGTGATCCGCTACGGCATCGACTACGCCACCCGCCAATGCCGCGAGCTCCTGGCCGGCGGGGCCCCCGGCGTCCACTTCTACACCCTCAACCGCTCCCACTCCACCTCCGAGATCCTTCAAAACCTCCGCCGTGGGTCTTGAAATCCTGGTCTCAAGCGGCGACGAGGCCTTGTTGGCCGACTTGCGCGAAACCTGCCGGGAGGGCGGCGTCGAGCTCCGCGCCCAAGCCGCCGAGGGCCTTTTCGAGGCGGTCAAAAAAAGGCTGCCCGAAGTTTTGGTGCTGGACCTCGACCAAGGCGACGCGCCGCCTTGGGAGTTGGTGACGGGACTGCGCGCCGATCCCCAGACCCTCCGCCTGCCCCTGGTCTTCATTTCGGCCCGTTACCGGAACCCCCGCCAGGTCGTTGAGGGTTTGCGCCGGGGCGCGGTGGAATACCTGCTAAAACCCATCGATCCGCGCGTCCTGCTGGCCCGCATCGCGGCCCTCACGGCGGCTCTGGAACGCCGGCGCCGGGCTGAGCGGGAAGGCCCGCTCAAGGCGGCGGATGGAAAACTCATCCTGGACGCCAAAGCCCATCGCTGCAGCGTCCAGGATGGTGAGAGGATTCTGGAAGTGGAGCTCAGCCCGAAGGAGTTTCAAATTCTTTCTTTTCTTATGGCTAGGCAAAAACAGATGGTCTCGAAAGAAGAACTTCTGCGATCTATTTGGCCGTCAAGCGTGAAAAAATCGGAGCAAACATTGGTTACTTTGGCCCAATATATCTCACGAATACGGAAAAAAGTGGGAACAAACATTGGGAAACAGATCAAAACGGTGTGGGGATTGGGGTATAGGCTCGATTAAAGGTAATATTCAAGTTTTATTCAAACTTTTTTTACAAATTTGATATTGAATAAAACTTAGGTTCTGTTATACTTCCCAACGTGCCCTATCGGATCGCCCTACTTTTCGGGCTAATCCAGTTGACGCTGGTTCCAGCCTTCGCGTCCGTTTCCTCAGGCAGCGACTGGTCCATGGAGCGATCCGTACACGGCATCCTCGGAGACTCCAACCTCAAAGGCTACGCCATCGACGGGACAACCTGGACCATGGGCCAGTCCATGGGCGAGCCCTACGACGGCCTAGCGTTGATGACCGCGGCAGCCGAGGCGGTGCTCACGGGTTATCTCTCCCAAATTCCCTCCATTTCCACCTCCGGCTCCTCGGTGACCCAATTCATGTCCTCGACCGGGGTGACCCTCAACGGCGTCACCTACGGCCTGCTCTCCACCGCCACCGTGGCCATGGCCTTCGACAACGAAATGTCCTCCGCCTCCCTGGCTGCGGCCATCACCATCAACGGGGTCATGGATTCCCTCGGCAACACGGTGACCACGCCTCTCACCTTCAACCTCGTCTACTCGGCCACCGCCCAGACGGCGTGGGTCTACCCCACCGACCCGACCGGTTGGCCCAAGGGCATGCTTTATGAGATGACCATGTCGAGCTACGCCCGGGACGTCAACGGCATCCAACTGCCCTCCAACCTCACCAAGAGCTTCGCCTCGGTCCGGGACACCGGGGTTACCAACCTTTTCCGCACCCCGGGCGACGTCAACATGACCATGGAGATCCCCCCGAACTCCTTCGCCTCGGATTATTTCCTGGTCCTCTCCACCGTGTCCACAAGCAGTTCGACTTTGGCCGACGCCAACGACCGCATCGTCAAAACAATGGGCCGCGACAAGAATCCCCTCAAGATCGTCAAAATCGATCCCTTCGCCGCCTCCGGGGACGCCTTCACCGGGACCCTCGCCAAAAACGCCAGCCTGGTCATGCCCTATTCCGACGCGGACGGCGACGGCTATGTGGACGGGTCCAGCCCGCGAGTCAAGGCCAAGAGCCTCACCGTCTGGAGGCTGGACGAGGCCGGCGGTTTCTGGGTCAAACAACCGGGGACGACCGTCGACATCGCCAACAATCGGGTTCTCCTGCCCACCAATCACTTTTCCGTCCTCGCCCAAATAGGCGCCCTGGACACCGACGTGGCCGACGCCTACGCCTTCCCGGTCCCGTTTAGGCCCAACGCCGGGGACGCAGCCCGATACGGCTCCTGGGCCACGGGCATCCGCTTCACAAATCTTCCCGCGGAGGGGACCATCCGGATTTACACCCTCGCCGGGGAATTGGTCCGGGAACTGACGATCAACGCCAACCCCCAGACCTGGGACGCCCGAAACGCCGCCGGAGAGGTGGTCTCCAGCGGGGTCTACATCTGGGAAATCCGCTCCGTCACGGCCCGAAAAACCGGGAAACTCATGGTGGTCCGGTGAACGGGAAACTCCTCGCCGCGCTTCTGCTCGCCGGCCTTCCGGCCCTTTCGGCGGCGGAAGCGGGAAAGGCCAGCGCGTCTTTCCTGAGGATGCCGACCAGCCCCCGGTCCGTCGGCATGGGCGAGGCCGGCACGGCATTGTCCGACGACGCCTTGTCGGCCATGGCGGTCAATCCGGCGGGGCTGGCCCGCCTGAGCTACCCGGAGGCCGGGTTCTCCTACAATAAGCTTTATGAGGATCTTTCCTTGCAGAGCATCGCCGTCGCCTATCCCCACCGGACCTTGGGAACCTTCGGCCTTTCCGCAACGCTTCTGCAGGTCAAAAATCTCACGGGCTACGACAACGCCGGAACCCGGATGTCCGACGTAAAATCCATGGACCTGGCGGTCATGCCCGTCTACGCGCGCCGCCTCTGGGGTCCCGAGGAGGACCGCCGCTACGGACTCTTCGGCGGAGTCGGGCTCAAGGTGGTTCGGGAGGAGCTGGACTTGGTCCGCTCCAACGCCGTGATGGGCGACGCCGGCGTGCTTTTCGCCAACCCGCTCGGGCCCGGAGTGCTTTCGGCCGGAGCCTCCGGCCACAACCTCGGGCGGGGGCACAAATTCGACGCCATCCGCGAAAAATCCCCGGCGGTCTACCGGGTCGGCTTCGGCTATTCCTTGAACCTTTTCGGAGACCCCCTCACCTTCGTCTACGACGCCCGAGTCCCCACCTATGACGACATGACCCACGGCGGGGGGCTGGAATACAGCGTCCGGCGCTTCATGTCCTGGCGGGTGGGCTACGTGTCCCATCAGGACTTCGGGCCGGGCTACCGGTTCGGAGTGGGCTTCCGGGTCAAGGCCCTCAGCGTGGACTACGCGCTCTCGCACTTCGGCCGTTTCGGCTACACGCATCTCATGGCGCTCTCGACGCGCTTGGGCGAACCCATCGAGATCACCCCGGTGATCTCCCCGACCGAGGAGAAGGCCCGGCGCAAGATCGAGCGCGGCAAGGTTTTCATGAAGGAGGGCCGCAGCCTCGAGGCGGCGGTGGAATTTGACGACGCGCTCAAACTTGACCCGTTGAACAAGGAGGCGCTCGAGCAACTGCGCCAGGTCAAGGAGGGCTTGGAGAGGGCCAAATGACGTCCCTGCTCCTGGCCCTGCTCACCCTCCAACCCGCCCACGCGTCGCGCCTGCAGGCCGAGCGCCATTACCACGACGCGATGACGGCCTACAAGCGCCAGGATTTCAAGGCCGCCATGGCGGGCTTCATGGACGCCATTCTGGAGGACCCCACCTACCCCGGGGCCAAGGAGCGGTTGAAACGGAGCGCCGTCCACCTCCTGGCCCTCGAAAAAGAAAAGGTGGCCCGGGAGCGGGAAAGCCTGATGTTCGAAATCCAAAAGCTTTACCCTGAGCGCGCCGCCAAACTCAAGGCCGAGGAGGACGCCGCGACGTCCTCCATCGCGGCCTATTCCGCCGCGGCGAAAACCTGGGAAGAGTCCCTGGAAAAAGCCCTGACCCTGGCCAGGTTCGCCCCCAGCCTGGCCGAGGCCCTCAACGCCTACGCCGCCCATCTCGAGGCGTTCCCGATCACCTACGCCATGGTCCCGCGCTTCGCGGCGGCGCGCGCCCAATTCCAATCGGAATTGCTCAAGACCTTTTCAAAATTCGGCGAGGATCCCCTGTGGAAGGGAAAGCGGCCCGGAGGCGTCAACACCGGCGACATGGGGCTGGTCCTGCTCACCGAAAAGCTCCACACCGATAAATGGGGAAATACCCCCGGCCTCTACCGTCCGCTCCCCTCCCAGGACGAGTCCCGGATCAAGGAAGCCATGGCCCGCCTAAGCGCCCTGGAACAAAAGAAAGAGCAGGTTCTCTGGCTGGCGGCCCGCGCTTATCGGCTTTACAAGGAAGGAGCCCTGCCCGAGTCGGCCCGCGCCTGGCAAGGGATCCTTCGGGAAGATTCCGACAACGCGGAGGCCAAATTTTACATCGAGGAGATCTCGATCAAGACGGCCGCGGCCTCCGCGCCCCCGGCGCCGGCCGCTCCCCGGGCGGCCGCGGTCGCCACCCCCCGCCCGCCCCGCGCTCCCCGAAAAACCCCCGTGGCGCCCCCTGCGCCGAAAGCCGAACCGGCCCCCGCCGAAACCGTCGACTCGGCGCCGGTCAAAGCGGCCTCCGAAGCGGAAACGACTTCGGCCAATCTCCCACCCGCCCAGGAGCGGGCTCGCGAACTCTACGACAGGGGCCTGCGCGCTTATTCCACCGGCGAATTGGACGAAGCCATCACCCTCTGGAAGGGCGCCTTGGAGCTGGACCCCCAGCATCCGAAGGCCAAGAAGGCCCTCGACCGGGCCCTGCGGGAGCGACGCTGATGTCGCTCAAAATCCGCTTCAGTCTGGTGATCGGGACCCTGGTTCTGGCGATCGTCGGTCTGACCACCGGAATTCTTTATTGGTCCGAACGCAATTTCCTGATCGCTGAAGCCGCGTCCCAACAGGAGGAAACCGTTTCCGCCCTGGCGCAAGTCGCCCGGGAGTCCTACCTGAGCCAGGACGATCTCATGCTCATCAACTACACGGCCAGCCTCGGGGTCCGGCTCCCCGAGCTTTCCTTCGCCTATGTGGCCGAGCCCGGCCGCGTGCTGGCGCATACCCGGCGGGAACTCGCCGGAACCGATCCCCAAAAACTTCCGGAGCCTCCGGCGGGCACGACCGTCGTCCGCCTTCCGGTCGAGCGCCAGGGGCAGGCCGACGCCCATGCCATCGGGGGGTTTTCCCGGGCGATGGCCGCCGCCTCGGTCGAAAAAGCGCTCCGAAACGCCCGGCGCCGTATGGCCGTCGTGGCCGTTTCGATGGTGGCCGGGGGCCTGCTGGCGTCCTTGGCCCTGGCCGCCTCCCTGACCCGCCCGATCTCCGACCTGGCGGCCGCGGCCTCGCGCCTCGGGCAAGGACGGCTGGACACCCGCCTCGAAGTGCGCCGCTCCGACGAGCTGGGCCTGCTCGCCTCCCGCTTCAACGAGACGGCGGGCAAGCTCCAGGAACTCGACGAGATGAAGAAGGATTTCGTCTCGGCCGTGACCCACGAGCTCAAGAGCCCGCTGGCCGCCATCGAATCCTATCTTGCGCTGATCCTTTTCGAGAGCAAGGACAAACGGGGGGAGGATCGCTGGCTGGAGGACATCTCCGCCATCCGCGGGCACACCGCCCGCCTCTCGAATTTCGTGACCGACCTCCTGGACCTGGCAAAACTGGAGCGCGGCTCCTTCAATCTCAACCGGGTCCCGGTCCGCCCCGAGGCCGTCGCCGAGGAAGTGGTGGAATTCATGACGCCCCTGGCGGCGCAGGGAGGGGTCGCGCTCTCCGTCGAGGCCCAGGCCGGAGGGGGCCCCATCCCGGCCGATCCGGAGCGACTGCGCCAGGTCTTGATCAATCTCGTCTCCAACGCCCTCAAATTCACCCCTTCCGGCGGGAAGGTGATCATCGAGCTCGGGCTGTCTCCCCAGGGGGGGGAGATTCTTTGCGCGGTCCGCGACACCGGCATCGGCATCGCGCAGGCCGATCTCGCCCGGATTTTCGAGAAGTTCGAGCAGGTCCGCTCCTCGCGCCCCATCGCCCGGGGCCCCAAGGGCACGGGCCTAGGCTTGGCCATCTGCCGCTCCATCGTCGAGGCCCACGGGGGCCGGATCTGGGTGGAAAGCGAGCCGGGGCGGGGCAGCCGCTTCCTTTTCACCTTGCCCAGCCGCCTCCCCGCCGAAACGGGCCGGGAGGTCGCGGCGTGACGATCAGGGGGCGGGAATTCCCAGGTCCCGGCAAATCTTCCTGGCTAGGAAGTCGTCGATCTCGGAAGGCCGGGGAACGGCGGAAACCCGTCCCCCGGCCGGATTTCTCCAAATGGAATGCCGGCCGCCCTCCCGAAGCAAGGCGCAACCCGACGCAAGCAGATGGCGGAGAAGGTCCCTCCGCTTCATTACACCGCTATGGAGATCGGTTCTTCGATGGCCCGGCGACCGTGAGACCGATGGGCAAGCTCCCGATTGGCCTCCAAGACAAGCTCCAAAGCTTCCTTGAGGTTTCGTTTCACCTCGGCGAGGGTGCGCCCCTGGGCGTTGGCCCCGGGAATCTCCTCGACGAACCCGACATACCATTTGCCCCGTTTGACATAGACCGCCGTGAATTGACCGAGCATGGCTTAAGGTTAACAGACGCGCGCATCGCTGTCAAGGACGGGCCATGAAAACCGTTCTCATGATCGACGACGAGCCGGATTTTCCGCGCATCGCGCGGCGCATCCTGGAGCCCGCGGGCTTCCGGTTTGAGAGCGCGGGATCGGCCGAGGAGGGCTGGGAGCGCCTGCAGGCGTCCCGGCCGGATCTCGTCATCGTGGATTGGAACCTCCCGGGCAAGAGCGGCCCCGAATTCTGCCGGCGCGTCCGGGAGGACAGCCGCTTCGGCGGCATGCCCCTGGTGATGCTCACCGTGCGCAATCTGCCCGAGGAACAGCTCCGCGGCCTCAAGGAATCCAGCGCGGACCTTTATCTCACCAAGCCGATCAACCCGGACGAGCTCCTGGCCCGCATCGAGAGCCTGCTGGGGATGTTGGGGGAATCATGAAAACCATCGCCGCCGCGTTAAGTCTGATCCTGGCTCTGGGCCCCGCCGCCATGGCCGCCGCGCCCCAACGGGTACTCTACCAGGGCACCCTGCGGCGCTCGGGAGCGCTTTTCACCGGCAACGCCGCCTTCACCTTCCGCGTCACCGACGCCTCCGGGGGGACGCAATATTGGACCTCGGGCTCGACGGTGGTCGCCGTCAACTCCGGCCTGTTCCGCTATCCGCTC
Source organism: uncultured Elusimicrobia bacterium (assembly GCA_964358485.1). GTDB lineage: Bacteria > Elusimicrobiota > Elusimicrobia > UBA1565 > UBA9628 > CAYHPY01. The sequence continues at coordinate 14,821 of CAYHPY010000032.1, read as the reverse complement.
GGCATCACCAATACCGGAGCCGACGGGGGCTTTCCTTCCGTCTCCTGGGCTTCGATTGATCCGTATGTCGAGGTCACCGTGGACGGGACCGTCCTTTCTCCGCGCGAACCGATGGTCTCGGTGCCCTACGCCCTCTACAATCTCAACATCGCCAACGTCAACAAATACGGCGACACCATGTTCGGCATGCTCAAGATGTCGGCCTCCAGCATCACCGTGGTCAATCAGATCTCAACGGCCGCCTACTCCCTGGCGGTCACCACCGCGCCGGACTTGAGCGTCTACCATCTTTTTGTGGCGACAACCGGGAACGTGGGGCTCGGGACCTCCAGCCCCGGCGCGAAATTGGAGATCGCCGGCGGAAACATCACCGTGAACGGGGACATCTACGCGAGCAAGGACAATTCCGGGATCGCCATCCTGGGCGGCGACATCGGCCTGGCAAAGAAGGCGGGATTTAGCGGTTTCTGGGCGGTGTCCGGGACCACGGAACACAGCTGGGCCAAGGTCACCGGCTCGGTCTTGGGCGGGGGCGGGGTCAAGACCGAGCAGATGAGGCTCACGACCGCCGGGGACCTCGGCCTCGGCTTCAACGCCCCCCAAGGGCGGCTGGAGGTGCGGCCGGAGGCCGCCAACGCCTATTCCCTTTTCGTCAGTTCCCAGAACGGGAACATGGTCTTCGGCGTCGACAAAGCCGGGGACGTCTACATCGGATCTCATGCGCATTCCCTGGCCAACGACTTGTCGGCCAACCAGGACCTCGCGGTGGCCGGCAACATCATCGTCGACGGTCAGTTCGTCAGCCACAACGGGTCTGGGTCCTCGATCACCTTCACTTCCAACGGGGATTTCGTGGTCGGGACCTCGACCTTGGTGGTGACCCAGGGACGGGTGGGAATCGGGATCACCAATCCCGCCTCCATCTTGGAACTGGCTTCCGGCCAATTTTCCCTCCCGTCCGGGACCTCGGGGGCCCCGGCGGCGTCCTTCACCGGCGACCTCAACCTGGGTCTCTTCCGGCCCGCGGCCGACAACCTCGGCTTCGTGGCCGCGGACCGCCTTCGCTACTTCGCCCCGGGCGACGGCAATCCGTTCGTCGATGTCACCCGAAACGTCAGCGCCTTCAGCGGGGGGGAAATTCTTTTCGGGGCGGGGGGAGGGACGGCGATCGAAAACCTGGGCGTCGGCCGCCTGGCCGCCAACACCCTGGGTTTCGTGACCAGCAACGCCGAGGCGATGAGGCTCGACAGCTCCGGACGGCTCGGCATCGGCACGACCAACCCCGGTCTCGCGCGCCTGAAGATCCAGGGCGGGGCCGCCGACAACTACTCCCTGCACGTGACCAGCGCCAACGGCACCACCGACCTCCTGGTGGTGACCTCTTCGGGCGCGGTCGGCATCAACACGACCAATCCCTCGGCCCGGCTCCATGTTGCCGATCTCGGGGGCGACACCAACAGCCGCCTGCGGGTGGATGGGACCAGCCAGAACAGCATCACGGACATGGCCGATGTCCATATTCGGACCAATGTGGACAACGGGGGAGCCAACCGTTCGGTCCTCAAACTCGAACACACCAACCCGGCGGGCGGAACGCCCACGGGCTACATGATGCAGGTGTTCGGAGATGTGGAATCCCAGGGCACGGGAACCGATTCCGACCAGATTTTCGGGATGCGGGTCGACGGCATGACCTTTTTCAACGGGGGCAACGTCGGCATCGGCGTCACCAGCCCCCAGGCGGGGCTCCATGTCAGCAGCAACGCCTTCATCGACACCCACGGGACCGCGGCGGCGACGCGCCATGTCACGATCAAAAGCGGCGGTTCCCAGCTCAATTGGGGCAATTACGCCGGGCAATGGTCGCCATCCTTGATGCTCCAGGGGGTTACGGCCGCGGGGGCGGAAAGCTCGACCAACTTTCTCTTTATGTCCGCTTTGGACGACACCCAGCCGGCCCGGATGACCGCCACCAAAGGCCTTGAGGTCTACACCGGAGCCGTGGTCTCTCCGGCCTCCTCGGGCAACCTCGCCTTGGCCTTCGATTCGACCGGACGGGCCTCGGTCGGAGGCGCGGCGGCCCCGGCGTCCACCCGCCTCTGGGTCCAAGGGGCGGCGGCCGACGACTTCCACTTGCGGGTCTCCAGCCAGAACTCCACCGGGACCTTGCTGGTGGTCGAAAAGGGCGGCAATGTCGGCATCGGGACGGCGGGGCCGTCCGAAAAACTCAATGTTTCGGGGAATGTCCTGATTCAGTCGGGCGGACTTGGGGTGAACATTGTGCCCGCGACCAATCAGGCGATCATTACCAACCGTGTCCTTACCGGGAACGCAGATGCCTACGGACTCTTTTCCGGTGTGACCGGGGCCTCGGACGTGACGTCTTCCGTTCAAGCGGTCTACGCCAAGGCAAATAGTTTTTCAGCGGCCTATACTCTCTCCAACGCCTATGCCCTCCACGCGGTCAATCCAGGAGTAGGCGCGGGTTCAAGCATCACCAACGCCTATGGCCTCAATATAGAGTCGCAAAAGGTGGCTGGAGTCAGCAATGGCTACGGCGTCTATCAGACCGGATCTTCCGATTTGAATTATTTTGCCGGAAACTTCGGGATCGGGACCTCGAATCCGGCCACCAAGCTCCACCTGAGTTCCGGTGTCCTCACCTTGGACGGAACCACCGCAGGCCTGACCGTGGACGCCAACAAGGCCTCCGACCACCTGGCCATCATCCGCCAGAGAAACGCCACGGGCCTGGGTTTGCGCGTGATCCCCGGCGCCGACACCCTCGCGGCCCTGACCGTCAACGACGCCACCGACGCCGCCAACAAGCACATGTTCTACGGAAACGGCAACGCGGTTCTGGGCTTCAACGGCGGCAACGTCGGAATCAATACCAACACTCCCGCCTTCAAGCTCCACCTCAGCTCGGGCTCCTTGGTCATCGACGGCAACGGCGGCAAGATCGAGACCGCCTCGGGAGGGACCCTCACCACCGCCGCCTGCGCCAGCGGCGCGGGGGAGGCCTTTGTCGGCAACGACATGGCCGGGAAGATCACCATCGGCGCTCTGGGCGCGGCGGCCTGCACGGTGACCTTTCAAACCGCTTACGCCAACGCCCCGATCTGCGTGGCCTCGGAGCAGACCACTCCCGCGGCCATCGCCGCCCTTCCCGCCGCGGGCAGCCTGGTCTTGACGGCGGCCTTCGCCGCCGCCGACGTCATCAACTACATCTGCATCGGCCGGCGCTGACGCCGCATTTAACGATTGACGGCCACGGGGACGTCTGTTACACTAAAGGCATGAACGCGCCAGAGACTTCCGGCCTTCCCGCCGCCGACCTTATCGAGACCGGTCTGCGGGATCTTTCCGGGGGGTTGGAAACCGAGGCGTCCCTCCTCGTCTCGATCGGCGCGCCCCGGCTTCGGAGCCTGGGATTTCCGGTGGCCTCTCCCCTGGAGAAGCCGGAACGCCGGCTCTACGAGCGCCTAAGCCGCCGGGAGCCGGACTCCGCGCACTCCCGTTACAACGCCCTGATCCGCCGGCTGGTGGGCTTCGAGCGCGCGGCCGCATGCGCGAGATATCGAACGGGCCTTTAAAGTAGAATCAGGTCCTGCTCAAAACCCTCATCTTCCTCATAATTACGCCGGCCCTTTCGGCCGCCCAGGTCCCCCGCTCGACCGCCACCGTTTCTGGAATCCGCTTCGAGCGCCGCAACGTTTTTGACCCGTCGATCCCCGCCGAGGACTGGTGGCTTTTCCGGACCGCCAATAAGATCCACATCATGACCCGGGAGAGCGTGGTGCGCCAGGAGATCCTGCTCAAACCCGGCGATCCCTGGGATGTCCTCAAAATCCAAGAATCCGAACGGAACCTGCGGAGCATCGGGTCTTTCCGCAAAGTGGAAATTTCCTCCTCCGCCGCCTCCGGCGGCGAACTTCGGATCGCGACCCAGGACGCGTGGACCCTCAATCCCCAATTTTCGGTGGGCACGGAGGGCGGGGATCATTTCGTGATCGCGGGCATCGAGGAGAACAATCTCCTGGGCCGGGGCAAGAGCGTGAGCGCCTTCCGGTCCCAATTCGGCCCCCGGGTCCGCAACGAATACCGCTACGGCGACCCGCGCCTCTTCGGAAGCCGCCACCGCTTCGCGGGACTTTTCGGGACCACCGTTCGCGGGGAAAGCTTCGGGGCGGACCTGGCGCGCCCTTTTTTCGAGCTGGACGCCCCTTCCGCCCACGAAATCCGCTGGTTTCGGATCGTCAACGAGGACGTCCTTTACGAGGCTTCCGAGGATTTCTCCAAATTCACCAGTTCCTACCGGACTCTTCAGGCCGAGGCCGGCCGGCGCCTTCCTTTCGGGGGGGACTGGACGCACCGGGCCGAAGCGGGCTGGTATTACGACAAGGCGGATTTTCATCCCACCGTGGACACCCGGGCGGGGACCTTGCCGGCGCGGCGGGAATTGTCGGGCCCCCTGGCGGGGTGGTCCTGGGTCCAGCCCCGGTACCTGAGGGAAAACGGCGTCAACACGATGGACCGGGACGAAGATTACAATCTTGGGAACGAAATGAAATTCCTTGCCGGCTTCGCCGGCAAGGAGTTTTCTTCCGACCGCGACGCCGCCCTTTACAACTTTATCGAACAGCAAGGCCTTTCCCTCGGCCCCGGACGCTTCGCCTTGGCGCGCCTGGGGGCCGCGGGACGAGTGTCCCGGGGGCGCTCGGAAAACCAGCTTCTGAGCGGGAACCTGAACTTCGTCTTTAAAATCCCGGAGCCTCTTCCCCAGACCTTGGTCGTCCACGGGGAGCTGAACTTGGGGAAAAATCTGGACGGAGAGAATCAAGTTCTCCTGGGAGGCAACACCGGCTTGCGCGGCTACAAAAACCACTCCTTCGCCGGGGCCAAATCCCTCCTCTTCAACGCGGAGAGCCGGTTCTTTTTCCCGGAAATTCCCGGCGCCGCCTTCCGGCGCGTCAATTCCCTCTTCCGGCTCGGCGCGGCGGCTTTTTTCGACGCCGGGGCCGCGGTTCCGGAAGGCAGCGGCTTCTCCCCGGCGCGGTTTAAATCCGACATCGGGATCGGCCTGCGGGCGGTGGCCACCCGCTCGCGGCACGGCAATCTCCTCCGAATCGACTTGGCCTACGCCCTCAACCGAGGACCGGGCTCCGACCGGCTGGTCTTCTCCCTGCGCGGCGGCCAGGCTTTCGATTTTTTCTCGAGCTCCAGCCGCAAGGTCCGCCAAAGCCCGGCCTCCAGCCTGGCCGAGGCGGCCGGGCCCGAATTTCCATCGATCAGGTAAAATGGCTTGATAGGAAACGACATTTTGGTACAATCGCAACCGATGAAACGGATTTTCCTGGCCGCGGCCTGCGCCTGGGCTTTCCAGGGCTGTTCCATGAAGACGATCGCCCTGCGCTCGACGGCCGGCTTGATGGAGGGCGGATTGCCGGCTTTTCTCTCGGAGACGGACGTCAAGCTGGCCCGGGAGTCGATGCCCGCGCAGCTGAAGATGACGGATGGCTTCATTCTGAGCGAAGCTCAGAATGAAAAACTGTTGTTGTTGGCTTCCCAAGGCTACGGAGGGTATGCGTTTTTGTTTTTAGAGGATACGGAGCCCGAAAGGGCGAAGGTTTTCTATCAGAGGGGCCAGGATTACGGATTGCGGCTGTTGGGGCGCAATCCGGAGTTCCGGGATTTACGGAATTTGACGACGGAAGAGATTGAACGGAAACTAAAAAAAGCGAAAAAAAGTGAGGTTCCGGCCCTTTTCTGGAGCGGCTACAACTGGGCGGGCCGGATCAACATCTCCCGCGACGACATGGCGGCCCTCGCCGAGCTCCCCAAAGCCGTTGCGCTCATGAAGCGCGTGGCGGAGCTCGACTCGGGATTTTATTTCGGCGGCGCGGATTTGTTTTTCGGAAGCTATTACGCCTCCCGGCCCAGGATCATGGGGGGAGACCCCGAAAAGGCCAAAGCGCATTTCGACGCGGCGGCAAAAAGGACGGATGGAAAATTTTTAATGGGGCACTTGCTGCAGGCCAAATATCAAGCCGTCGCGTCCCTTGACCGGGAGCTCTTCGACGGCTTGATCGCAAAGGTGTTGGATGGGACGCCCGGTTCTTTACCCGAAGCCGGACTGGCGGACGCGGTGGCCAAAGAAAAGGCGAAAGCATTGAAGGAGAAAGCCGATGACATGTTTTAAACGAACGGCAACAACGATCCTGACTGGCCTTCTGCTGGTCGCCGGACGAAGTCCGGCGGCGGCGCAGAAGGCCATTAAGTTCGCCACCCTGATCCCCGAAGGCTCGACCTGGATGAAAGTGATGGCGGAGCTCGACAAGGAACTCCAGGAAAAGACCGGCGGAAAAGTCAAATTCAAGATGTACGCGGGCGGCGTGGTCGGCGACGAGAAGGACGTGGTCAAGAAAATCCGCATCAACCAGTTCCACGCCGCCGGTTTCACCGGCATCGGGCTCGGGGAGATCGCCCCGGAGGTCCGCATCCTGGACTCGCCGTGGCTGTTCCGGGGCAACGCCGAGCTTGATCACGTCTACAAGGCCTTCGATGGGGAATTCCGGGCCGCGTTGGACAAGGGAGGCTACGAGCTCCTGGGCTGGACCGAGCTTGGGCCCGTCCATGTCTTCTCCAAGACCCCGATCGAAAAACCCGAGGACATGAAGAAGTGCAAAATGTGGGTTTGGGAGGGGGACCCCATCGCACAATCGGCCTACAAGGCCATCGGGGTCAACCCGATCCCCCTGCCGGTCGTCGACGTCATGAGCCAGCTCCAGACCGGGATGATCGACGCCGTCTACGGCCCGCCGTCGGTGGTCCTCACGATGCAGTGGTTCACCAAGACCAAATTCGTCTACTCGGTCCCCATGGCCCAGGCGGCCGGGGCGGTGGTGGTCTCCAAGAAGTTCCTGGAGGGCCTGGCCCCCGAGGACCGCGCCGCTCTTAAGGAAATCAGCGCCAAGCATCTGGGACGCCTCAACGGCCTGATCCGCAAGGAGAACGATGCCGCCTTGGCGACCTTGAAAGCCCAGGGCCTCTCGATGACCGGGGCCTCCACCCCCGAGATCATTGCCAAATACCGGGAATTGGGGGTCTTCGCCCGCAAGGAATTGGCCGGCAAGCTTTATACGCCGGAACTGCTCGCCCGGGTGGAGAAGTCGCTGGAGGAATTCCGCAAGAAGGCCCCGGAGGGGAAGAATCCAAAATCCAAGTGAGCCGGCCGGGGCGCTCGCCCGGCTCGACGCCGCCCTGGTCAAGGCGGAAAGCGCCTTATTGGTGGCGATTCTTTCCGTCATGGTCACGATGGCATTCGTCCAGGTCCTCATGCGCCAGCTCTTCTCGACCAGCATCCTCTGGGGAGATACCTTCCTGCGCCACCTGGTCCTCTGGGTGGGCTTTCTGGGGGCGGGCTTGGCCATGGCCGATGAAAAGCATTTCGCCTTCGACACCGGGGTCGCCCTCCTTCCGGACCGCCTGAAGCCCCCGTTTCACCTGGCGGCGCGGCTTTCCTGCGCCGGAATCTCCATCCTGCTGACCCGCGCCGCGTGGTTTTTTCTCAAAGATGAGAAGGACAGCGCCTCGATTCTGTTTACCGCCGGCGGCTGGGCCGTCCCGGGCTGGTGGTTCTGGATCATCCTCCCGGCCGGGTTCGCGCTCATCTCGATCCACTCCCTGATCAAGGCCGCCCAGGCTGCGCAGGACATGGGCAAGAAATGACGGCCCTCATCCTGGCCCTGCTGATTTTCTCCCTGATCGGGACTCCGCTGTTCGCGATGATGGGGGGGCTGGCCCTCTGGCTTTTTCACGGGGCGGAGATTCCGTCCCAGGCGGTGATGATCGAGCTCTCGCGCCTGGCCACCTTGCCGGCCCTGATCGCCGTCCCGCTCTTCACCTTCGCGGGCTACGTCCTGGCCGAGTCCAAATCCCCGCAAAGGCTGATCTCCCTGGCCGAGGCACTTTTCGGCTGGATGCCGGGCGGCATCGCCATGGCGGGCTTGGCCACCTGCGCCCTGTTTACCGCCTTCACGGGCGCCTCAGGCGTGACCATCATCGCGCTCGGGGGATTGGTCTATCCTATGCTCCGCAAGCAGGGCTACCCGGAGAATTACTCCCTGGGGCTGATCACGACGACGGGTTCCCTCGGGCTTCTGTTTCCCCCCAGCCTTCCCATCATCCTCTACGCCTTGGTCGGGAAGGTCTCCGTGGACCGCCTTTTCGCCGCCTCGGCCGTCCCCGGCGTCCTGCTCCTGCTGATCCTGGGAGCTTACTCGGTTGTGATCGCCGGCAAGCACGGCGTCTCGACCGTTCCCTTCGATTTCGAAAAGCTCAAGACCGCGGCGCGCGCGGCGGCCTGGGAAATTCCCCTGCCCTTCGTCATCGTGGGGGGAATCTACGCCGGCTTTTTCACCGCCTCGGAAGCCTCCGCCATCATGGCGTTCTACGTTCTGGTCGCCGAGGTTTTCATCTATAAAGACCTGAGGGTCCGCGACCTTCCGGGCGTGATGGTGCGCAGCATGATCCTGGTGGGCGCGATCCTCGTGGTCCTGGGCACGGCCCTGGGGCTGACCAGCTACCTGATCGATGAGAAGGTTCCGGACCTGCTTTTCGAGATGATCCACTCCCGCTTCCAGGAGAAGTGGCAGTTCCTGCTCCTGCTCAACGCCTTCCTGCTGGTCGTCAACATGGTGGAAATCTTCTCGGCCATCATCATCGTGGTCCCGATCATCGTCCCGGTGGCCATGCAGTACCAGATCGACCCCATCCACCTGGGCACGCTGTTTCTGCTGAACCTGGAGATCGGCTACATGACCCCGCCGCTGGGCCTCAACCTGTTCTTGTCCAGCCGCCGCTTCGAGAAAGGCCTGCCCCAGCTCTACAAGGCCACCATGCCCTTCTGGCTGATCCTGCTGGGAGCGCTGGGGATCGTGACCTATGTTCCGCGCCTGAGCCTCTGGCTGCCGGATCTGCTGAAAATGAAGTAAGCGCCGGCGGGCCCCCGCCGGTAAAAAAATTACGCTGAAATTTCCTCAATCGGAACTCGCTGGCCCGGCGAGTTCCGATTATTTGGGCGCCACGTATTTGGCTTTGTCGCGAAGCTCCTGAAGATAGGCCGGCCACGCTTTGCCGATCTTGTCGGCCAGCAGGGCCCTGAGCAGGTCGGCCTTGACCTCCTCGAAGACCACGGCCTTGGCGGCGCGGCGCTCCTCCACCTTGAAAACGGAGAACCCCGCCGAGGTGCGGACGGGGCCCGCCAGCCCGCCGGGGGCCGCCCCGAAGACCGCGGCCTCCAGCTCGCCTTGCAGCATCCCCCGGGAAACGAATCCGAGATCGCCGCCTTTCTCCCGGGTCCCGGAATCGAGGGAAACGCTCCCGGCCAACCGCGCGAAATCGGCGCCCGCCCGCAGAGCGATCAGGAAATCATTGGCTTCCTTTTCCGACCCCACCAGAATGTGCCGCAGGCGCACGGCCTCGCCGGCTCCTAATTTCTCCTTGTTGGCCTCGAAAAATTCGCGGGCCTCGGCCTCGGCCACGGAGAGTTTTTTCTCCGCGGCCACCAGGCTTTCCCGGAGGATTTGCGCCGAAATCCGGTCCTGGAGCTCCTGGGAGGAGAGGCCGATGGCAGACAGGCGCTCCGAGAAAGTCTTGTCGTCCGCAAACTGCCCCCGGATGCGCTGAAGGCGCGCGGCGACCTCGGCGGGATCGGCTTGCACCTTGGCCGCCTTGGCGGCTTGGCGGACTAGTATTTCGTCTGCTATTTCGTTGAGCACCGACGTCCCGAATTGCCGGAAGGCCCGGTCGGAGACTTCTCTATCCGAAATCGGTACGCCGTTTACGGTAACCATGGTTTTGGCGGCCGCGGCCGCCGCCGCCAAAACCATCAAAGTTCCGTTCAGGATTATTTTGTTTCTCATATTCCGTTCTTTTTATCAAAGCTCCCCATCTCCCTTCAACCCCCCCGGCTGTGGACACCCCTCCGGCATTGAGTTATAATCGCCCTTCCATGGCAAAAACAAAGAGAGAGCCGATGACCCCGGAAATGCGCCGGATGCTCGTCGAACAGATCAAGGCGGCGGGAACCTATTCCAAGGCTTTCGAGGACATGAGCTTCATGTCCCGGCGGGAAACGCGCCCCGTGCGCCTGCAATTGGAGCTCCTCAAGCCCGAAACCGTTCTCCGGGACCAGAACATCCGCTCCACCGTCGTCGTGTTCGGCTCCGCCCGCCTCTCCTCTCCGGAGGAGGCCCGGGAGGCCTTGGCCGAGTGCCGCCGCCAGCTCAAGGCCGCGCCGCGCGATCTGGAGTGGCGCCGGCGCCTGAAAACCGCCCAACTCCGGGTGGAGCAATCCCGGTATTATGAGGAAGCCCGGCGCTTCTCGGCCATGCTCTCCCAGGCCTCCCAGAACCGAAAAAGCCTGGAGTTCGTGGTGGTCACCGGGGGCGGCCCCGGGATCATGGAGGCCGCCAACCGGGGGGCCTACGAGGTGGGCGCCAAGAGCATCGGCCTCAACATCACCCTGCCCCACGAGCAGGACCCCAACCCCTACATCACGCCTGAATTGAGCTTCCAATTCCATTATTTCTCCCTGCGGAAAATGCATTTCATGATGCGGGCCAAGGCGTTGGCGGCCTTCCCGGGCGGCTACGGCACGATGGACGAGCTCTTCGAAACCCTGACCTTGATCCAGACCGGCAAGAAGTCCCCGATCCCGGTCGTCCTGTTCGGGAAAAAATTCTGGACCCGGGTCTTCGATTGGAAATTCCTCGCCGACGAAGGCTACATCGGCCACGCGGACCTGAAACTGTTCGCCATCGTCGAGACGGCGGCCGAAGGCTGGTCCCACATCCAACGGCATTGGAACCAACACCCCGCGGGCTTGCCCACCCCATGACGGGGGGCCTTCTCCTGGGCCTCGGGCTTCTCGGCTTGGCCGGGCCCATGGCGCGCGCCCAGGACTCCTTCCTGGAAAACATGCGCAAGGCGGCGACGCGGGTTGAGGCCGAGGAGAGGATCGAGTACTACTCCCGCGCCATCCGCGCCTGGAAGCCTTCCCACTCCCGGACCTTGCTGGGACATTGCCACATGGAGCGGGGCGCCGCGTTTTTCGACCAAAACGACCCCATCTCGGCCGCTCCGGACCTGGACAAGGCGATCGCGGCCGATCCCGCGGCCTTCAAGGCCTATTTTGTCCGCGGCCGTCTTCGCCTGCGCCAGGGAAAAGCCCGCTTGGCCGCGGCCGACTTGACGGAATTCATCTCCTTGCGGCCCGAGGACCCCGCCGGTCCCCTGGCCAAGGGGGAGGCCCTGGAAATGATCGGCGATTGGACCGGGGCTGAAACCGCCTATCTGGCCGCGTCGAGTCTTGTTCCGGAAAATCCACGCCCCATCGTCGGCCTGGCCCGGCTTAAAAAAGCCCGCCGCAGGCTGGATGAGGCCCTGGCCTTGCTCGACCGGGCCGACGCCTCGGCCGGGGGCAAGGACTGGCCGACCTTGGCGGAACGAGGGCGGACTCGCGCGCTGGCCGGCCGAACCGCCCCCGGGCTCGAGGACCTGGACAATGGCTTGGCCTTGGGGGAAGACGCCCTGAATCGTCTTCAACGCGCCCGCGCCAAACCTGTCGAACTCCTTAACGCCCAACGGGAATTGGGAGAGGCCTATTTCTGGCGGGCGGCCATCCTGGAAAAACAGGGGCGGTGGGGCCCGGCGCTCTCGGATTTGGAGGAGGCCTGCCGCCTGGGCTTTCAAGCGTCCTGCGCCAGGGCAAAAATCGCGGCCGCCAAGCTTCGCCAGGCCCCGGATGAGCCCGAGGAACCGGCCCGGCCCCGGCCGGCGAAAAAATCGCGACGCTCCCGGGTCCTCCAGGAGCCGGGCGAAAGGATCTACGCGAACTGATGGCCCTCAAACTTCTTTTTTCCCTGATTTTGGCGGCCGCCGCGGCTCCGGCCTCGGCGGCCTTGTCCAAAACCGCCGAGGCCCGCCTCGATGAAGGCCTGCGCCAGCTTTACAATCTCGATTACGACCGCTCCCGTGAAACTTTCCGAAAGCTGATCGAGGCGGAACCGGAAAGCCCGTTCGGCTACCTTTTCGAGGCCGGGGCGATCTGGTGGCAGTCCTCCCTGGAATACGGCCTTTTCACCGACACCCCGACCCTGCAGGGGCTTTTCGAAGCGGACATCGAGTCGGCCATCGACAAAGCGGAACTCCTCATGAAATCGAAATCCCTGGCGGATCGGGCGGACGGCAATTTCGCGGGGGGCATGGCCCTCGGAACCCGGGGGCAATGGAGCATGCTCCGGGGACGCTGGCTACAGGCCTATTTCGACGGGAAAAAAGCGATTAAGCTTCTCAACAAATGCGTGAAGATCGATCCCGATTACCACGACGCCTACCTCGGCCTGGGCGTCTTCGATTATCAGGTCGCCCGATTCGGAGGCTTGCTGAAATTTTCCGCGGTGATCGGACTGCGGGGGGACGAGAAACGGGGTTTGGCGCGCATGCACCAGGCCATGGAAAAGGGCCGGCATGCCTCCCGCCAATCCGCCCAATTTCTCTCCTACATTTACCTCATCGACAAGAAGGACTACGCAAAATCATTGGAGGTGATTCAACGGCTCCGCAAGGACATCCCCGACAGCGCCTACTACCAGCTCTTGGAGGTCATCGCCCGGCACCTCAATGGAGACGCCGCCGGGTCCATCGGCGAGGCCCGGAGTCTTTTTGAACGAGAACAAGCCTCTCCCCTGGTCTTCAAGCGCAAGCTCCTGAGCCTGCTCTGCGGCTTGCCCGCCGACAAATGTTTCGACAAATCCATGGTGGGCCCCGCCCGGGCGTGGCTGGACTTGGCGGTGGAGCCCGGAAACGGGAATCCGCCCCCCGGCGTCTGGCATACTTTCACGCACTTCTTGAGAGGCCAAGCCTCCGACCTCTTGGGCAAAAGGGAAGACGCGGCCAAGGACTATCAAGCCGCCCTGGCGGGCCCCGATTACGCCGAAATCCACTTTCGCGCCAAGGAATGCCAAAAAAAAGCCTGCAAGGGCGACGCCGCCATCCAATACTTCCGCTCCCTCTCCCGAGGAGACCCCTGGCCGCCGCCGGCGAAGCGCCGGCCCCCGGCGCCCTAGTCGGCGCCGGTCCCCGGCGCCCCAAATTCCTTTCCCCTTTCTTTTTCCGTAACATTCCGTTGTTAAGCTTCTTTCTATGAAGTACTGGGCCTACATCAACGGCGAAGTTCCCGGCTGTTACTCCCCCGCCGAATTGATCGCCCTGCCCCATTTTTCCGCCGCCACTTTGGTCTGCCCCGCGGAAGGGGAAATCCTGGAGAAAAATTGGCGCAAAGCTTCCGAGGTCGATGATATCCGCGCCGCGGCTTCCGAGAAGGAAGCGGCCCGCGACGCGGAGCGGGCGGCAGCCCCCGCCCCGCCCCCGGACGCGCTCAACCCCCTCCTGGGAGGGGGGGACATCGACAAACTCATCGACGATTCGGGCGTCAAGCTTTTCAGCCATGTCGCCGACCTCATGAAGGAACTGGAAAACCGCCGGGAGGAACGCTCCTTAGCGCTTTCCCTTCAGCGGCAAGTTTCCGATTTGAAGGAACAGCTTCGCCTCACCGGCGAGCAGGCCGCCCGGGCCCAAGACCAGGCGGGAATTATCCGCAACCTCGAGGCCCAACTTAAAGAGGCCCGGACGGAAGTCGAATCCCTGCGCGCGACCCAAACGGCCAAGGACGGCTCCTTGGCCGAGCTCCGGGTCCGGCTTGAGACCATGAAGCTGGAGCTGGAAAACACCTCTCGGCGCCAAACCGAAACCGCCAACGATCTTGCCATCCGCAACCGCCTGGTCGATTCGCTGAACCGTCAACTGATGGAGAAAGAGGTGGCTTTGGCCAAGGCGCTGGCGCTGATCAGGAGATTTGAGGGCGAACTCGCGCGGCTGGCCCCGGCGCAGCCGGGACCAGCCGGGCATTCACTTGTTGCCGTTTCTTCCGTTGCCGCAGATTCCGTTCCCCCACCCGTTTCCCCTGTTGAAAAAATTCCGGAAACGGAACAAAAAGAACAAGCGCCTACGGGTCCGTCGCCTGCGGCGCCGGACTCCGTTCCAGGGGCTCAGAACGCCCTAACTCGTTTCCTTAAAAAGCACTTCCGCTCCCACCCTCAAAGTTAGCAGTCATCAAAGCTGATTGACAGCTTTGACCCTCCTGTGGTATAATTAGCACTACAAAGACGCGACTGCTAATATCGGAGGAATCAATTCCATGACTGAAGCGACGCTCACGAAGGTAAAGATCCAGCCCCTGGGAGACCGGGTCCTGGTTAAGCCGGTCGAACAGAAGGAATCCAAGCGGGGCGGAATCATCATCCCCGACACCGCCAAGGAAAAGCCCCAAGAAGGCCTCGTCATGGCCACTGGAAAGGGCAAAACCGCCGATGACGGCAAGCTGCTCCCCATGGAAGTCAAGGCGGGCGACAAGATTCTCTATGGGAAGTACTCCGGCAACGAGATCAAGATCGATGACCAGGACTACCTGATCATGCACCAGGACGACATCCTGGGCATCCTGAAGTAACCGACGCCGAACGCTATATAAAGGAGAAGAAAACAAATGGCCAAGCAGATTGTATTCGCCGAAGAAGCGCGCAAACTCATGAAGGCGGGCGTAGATAAGCTCGCCAACGCCGTGAAGGTCACCCTCGGCCCCAAGGGCCGCGCGGTCGTCCTGGAGAAGAAGTTCGGCTCCCCCGTCGTCATCGATGACGGCGTGACCATCGCCAAGGAAATCGAGCTCGAGAATCCGTTCGAGAACATGGGCGCC
>CAYHPY010000031.1:0-36767 GCA_964358485.1 uncultured Elusimicrobia bacterium | reverse complement strand
CGCGGGAGCGCTCGCCGACGCCGCCGAACACGGAGACGCCGCCGTGCTCCTTGGCCACGTTGTTGATGAGCTCCATGATGATGACGGTCTTGCCGACGCCGGCGCCGCCGAAGAGTCCGACCTTGCCGCCCTTCATGTAGGGTTCGAGCAGATCGATGACCTTGATCCCGGTCTCGAAGATCTGGGGCGTGGTGACCTGGTCCACCAACGGCGGGGGCTGGCGGTGGATGGGGCTGGTCTCCTTGGTGTCGATGGGTCCGCGCAGGTCCTTGGGCTGGCCCAGAACGTCCAGCAGCCGCCCGAGGCAGGCGCGGCCGACCGGAACCGTGATGGGGGCGCCGGTGTCCTCCACCGGCATGCCGCGGGTCAGCCCGTCGGTGGCGGCCATCGCGATGGCGCGCACCGTGTTGTCGCCCAAATGGGAGGCCACTTCCAGGGTCAGGACGCCGCCGTCATCCTTGGCGCCGCCGGCCGTCTGGTTGGTCTTGATCTTGAGGGCGTTGTAAATGGCCGGAAGATGCCCCGAGGGGAACTCCACGTCCAGGACGGGTCCGACGACCTGCACCACCTTTCCGTTGTTGTTCATGAGAGACTCACTTCTCCTTCTGGAATTTCGCCGCGACGAAGTTCTCCGGCTTGGAGCCGTCGGGCGTGGAAAAACCGATCTTGTGGAACCGCACTCCGTAGCGATGCAGACCGCCCGCCGCGGAGCCCTTCATGTGGCGGATCTCGCCGCGAATTTCGAGCGGGATGTTGATCTTGAGATAAAGCGACATCCCCGGGTCGAGCATGGCGTCGGTCTTGAAGGCCATCCCCCCCACCGACAAATCGGCGATCGACCCCCGGAACTTTCCGATGGTCTCTCCGCCGGCGTGAATGTCGAGCGTCAGCCCCACCGGGTATCGTTGGTGCTTGCGCTTTTCCTTTCCTGAAACCTTTGCGCTCATAGTGTCTCCTGAATATCCTAGGCGGCCAACGCCTCGGCCCCGCTGACGACTTCCGCGAGCTCCTTGGTGATCATGGCCTGGCGCCGGCGGTTGAGATCGAGATTCAAATGCTCCCTCAGTTCCTTGGCGTTCTTGGAGGCCGCGTCCATGGCGTTCATGCGCGCGGCCAGTTCCGCGGCCTGCGATTCAAGCAGGATGCGGTAAAGTTGGGCCTTCAAATGCCGGGGCAGGAGCTCGGCCAGGAGCTCCTGGCGGTCGGGCTCGAAGCCGTAGTCGGGAAGCTCGGCCTTTCCGTCGGTCTCCGGCGCCGGCACGGGCAGAAGAGGATACTGGATCAACCGCTGGGCGGCCACCGACTTGAATTCGTTGTAGATCACGGTGACCTGGGAAAGATTGTGCTGGACATAGGCGTCGGCCACCGCTTTGCCCAGAAGCTCGGCGTGGGCGAAGGTGATCTTCGGGAAAATGCCCCCCAGCTCCAGCATGAATTCCAGGTCGTAGCCCCGGACCCGGCGCAGGAATTCCCGGGCCTTGCGGCCCACGGCGGCCACCCAAACCTTTTGGCCCTGGCGGGCCTTGAGCCACTCGATGGTGGACCGCAGGAGGTTGGAGTTGAAGGCGCCGCAGAGACCCTTGTCGCCGGTGACAAGAACGAGCCCGTCCTTGCCGGCGGGGCGCCTGTCGAAGAAGGAGTGGATCTGGACTTCCCGCCCGGCGTCCAGGTCCGAGTGGGTCTCCAGAAGGGCCAGGTGGCGGACCAGGTCCTCGAGCTTGAGCGCGAAGGGGCGGGCGGCCAAAATCTGGGTTTGGGACCGCCGCATGCGGGCGGCGGCCACCATTTTCATGGCCTTGGTGATCTGCTCGGTAGATTTGACCGACTTGATCTTTCTGCGGATGTCGCGTAAAGATGCCACGTTCTTACACTCCTGCCGGGATCATTTTTCCCCGGAAGTAATCTTTTATCCCCTGTTCCGGGGAAAACTTTGCCTTGAACCCGAAGGTCTTTTCCGCCTTGGACGGATCCCCCAGCGTTTCGTTCTGATAAAACGAGTAGGGATTCTTGAAGTATTCCGTTTCCAGTTTCAACCCGTGCACTTCATTGAGATTTTTAATGACTTCGTTGAAAGTGGCCTTCTGTCCGGTGCAGACGTTGTAAACCCCGGACGGAGCCTTTTCGGCGGCAAGAAGGTTCGCTTCAACGACATCTTTAACGTAAATAAAATCACGGAACTGGTCGCCGAATTCGAAGATTCTGGGCTTGCGCCCAGATCTCATCTGCTTGGAAAGCTGGAGGATCATGCTCGAAGCCGCGTCCTTGTGGCTTTCCCGGGGACCGTAGACGTTGAAATATCGAAGCCCGATAATCCTCATTTTGGGAAAGCGCTTGGAGGCCTCGGCGGCCACGGTTTCCATGATGGACTTGGAGAACGCGTAAATATTGAGAGGGGCTTTGGGGCCGGATTCGCGCATGGGAACGGAACCGCCGCCGTAGACGCCGGCAGAAGAGGCATAGACGACAACGGAAGAGCCGACGGAACCGGACCATTCCAGAATGTTTCGGAACGCCTCAACATTGACCTGCATCATCCTCCGCTGGTCGGTGACCGTGGTGTCGGTGATGGCGGCCTGGTGGAAGACCGCGTCCACCTTTCCGACGCGGGCCTGCCAGCCGGGCTCGGCCAGGTCGGCCGTCACGAAGTCGCCGGTGAAATCCGTCAGATTTTCAAAGGTGCCGACGGAAAAATCGTCCAAGCCCACCACCGTTGCCCCGCCGCCGGCCAGCTTGACCGCCAAATTGGAACCGATGAAGCCCGCCGCGCCGGTGACCAGGGCCCTCATGAGCTCTTCCTCTTATCGGTCATCTCGGCCAAGGTCATGGTCGGGGCCAGGCTCAGCTTGGAGAGGCGTTTTTTGACGCTCTCCTCCGGCTTTTCAAAGCCGCCCGCCTCCGTGGAGGCGTAAAGGCCCAAAACCTGGACCACGACCTGGTGATCCCAGGCCGTCAGGCCCTTGGCCTTCTTGACGTCCCGGTCCAGCTTGGCTAGGTAGCGCCGCATGGCGGGACGGCTGCGGACCAACAGATCGGCGAAAGCCGATCCCAGTTCTTTTTCCGAGATGAAGGAAAAAACCCCCGCCAAATGCGGCTGTTCAATGGCGGCCAAGCCCTCGATGCAGCTCAGGTTCAATATTCCGGGCGCCGCTTGGGCCGGCGCCAAGCCCGAGGCCGCAATCAGCGACGCGGCCAGCGCTCCCGGGAGGAGGCGTTTGATCAAGCTTTAGCCCCCGCGGCCTTGTATTGGACCTTGTACTCCTCGATGGCGGCGGTCAAGCGCGCCTTCAAGGCGTCGTCGATGGCCTTCTTCTCGCGCAGATCCTTGACCAGGTCCGCGTGCCGGGCCGCCACATGCGCCCGCAAGCCCGCCTCGAAGGCCCGCATCTGATCCTTGTTGATGTCGTCCAGGAGCCCGTTGACCCCGGCGAAGATGGTGACCACCTGCTCCTCGAAGGGCTGGGGTTTGTATTGATCCTGCTTGAGCAGTTCCACGAGACGCTCGCCGCGGGCCAACTGCTGCTGGGAGGCTTTGTCCAGGTCCGAACCGAACTGGGCAAAGGCCGCCAGCTCGTTGTACTGGGCCAGGTCCAGGCGCAAACGCCCGGCCACCTGCTTCATGGCCTTGGTCTGGGCGGCGCCGCCGACGCGGGAGACGGAAAGTCCGACGTTGACGGCGGGACGCACGCCGGAGTAGAAGAGACCGGTCTCCAGGTAGATTTGGCCGTCGGTGATCGAGATGACGTTGGTCGGGATGTAGGCCGAGACATCCCCGGCCTGCGTTTCGATGATGGGCAGGGCGGTGATCGATCCGCCGCCGCTCTTCTCGTCGAGCTTGCACGCGCGCTCCAGAAGGCGCGAGTGGAGGTAGAACACGTCGCCCGGATAGGCTTCGCGGCCCGGCGGGCGTCGCAGCAGAAGCGAAAGCTGGCGGTAGGCCTGCGCGTGCTTGGAAAGGTCGTCGTAGATGACCAGCACGTGCTTACCCTGCCAGAGGAGCTCTTCGGCCATCGCGCAGCCGGAGTAAGGGGCGATGTAAAGAAGCGGCGCGGGCTCGGCGGCGGTGGCGGCCACGATGGTCGTGTACTCCATGGCCCCGAAGTCCTCCAGGGTTTTCTGCACCTTGGCCACGGTGGACTGCTTCTGGCCGATGGCGACGTAGATGCAGTACGGCCGGTTGGGGGCGTTCTTCTGGTTGATGATGGCGTCCAAGGCGATGGCGGTCTTGCCGGTCTGGCGGTCGCCGATGATCAGCTCGCGTTGGCCGCGGCCGATCGGGATCATGGCATCGATGGCCTTGATGCCGGTCTGCAGGGGCTCGACGACCGGGGCGCGGCCGACGACGCCGGGGGCCACGACCTCGATGGGGCGCATCCGGTCGGTCTTGATGGGGCCCTTGCCGTCGATGGGGCGGCCCAGGGGGTCCACCACGCGGCCCACCAGGGCCTCGCCGGCGGGAACCTGCATGACCTTTCCGGTGCGGCGGATCCAGTCGCCCTCGTGGATGAGGTGGTCCTGGCCCAGAAGAACCACGCCGACGTTCTCCTTCTCCAGGTTCAAAACCATGCCCATGACGCCGTGCGGAAGCTCCAAAAGCTCGCCGGCCATGGCGTTCTCAAGTCCGTAGACCCGGGCGATGCCGTCTCCGACCTGCAGGACGGTCCCCTCCTCGCGCAGCTCGGCGCTTCCGGAGAAGCCCTCCAGCTGCTTTTTGATGACGCCCGTGATCTCTTCCGGTCTAATTGCCATTGCTCAAAGCCTCCTTCATCCTTTCAAGCCGTCCGCGCAGGCTCCCGTCCAGGACCCAGTCGCCGATGCGGACCACGATTCCACCGATCAGCTCGGGGGCTTGCTTCATGTCCAACTCCACCGTTTTTCCAGAAAAACCGTTGAGACGCTTGCGCAAAGTCTCCGCCGCGTCGGCGGGCAGGGGCCGCGCCGAACTCACCACCGCGCGCGCCATGTTTTTTTTCTCCAAATTCAACTTGGCCAGCCCGGCCGCCATCAGCGGCAGCAGGGTCCAGCGCTTCTTGTCGATCAAAAGGCACAAAAACCGGAGGGTCAGCGCGCCGGCCTTGCCGCCCAGGGCCTCCTCGATCTTCTTTTTCTTTTCCGCCCCGGACACGCGGGGATTCTTGAGATAGGCTCCCATGGCCGGCTCGGCGGCCATGCAGGCGGCCTGGCCCAACTCGCGCAGGACCCGGTCCTCCTCGTTCTTCTCGACGGCCGCCAGGAAAAGGGCTTTGCCGTAGCGGTTGGCCAGGAGGCGGTCGGAAACCTGCATCATTTGTGGCGGGCCTCCTTCTCGATGTCGGCGAAGAAGGATTCCATCACGGATTTCTGGACCCCGTCGTCGATGGACTTGCGCACCAGGCGCTCGGCGGCCAGTATGGAGAGGCCGGCCACTTCCTTGCGGAGCTCGCGCACCAGCTTGGCTTTCTCCTCGCCCAGCTCGGCCATGGTCTTGTCGCGGATCTTGCCGGCGTCGGCCTCGGCCTCGGACTTGAGCTTTTGGCGCAGGACCTCGGCGTCGCGGGTGGCCTGGTCCAGGATTTCCTTGGTCTTGACGGAGACGCCCGCCAGCTTGGCCTCGACGTCCTTGCGGATGTTGTCGGCGTCCTCGCGGGCCTTTTTGGCGCCGTCGAGGTCGTCCTTCATGCGCTTCTCGCGCTCCTCGATGGCCGACAGCAGGGGGCCCCAAGCGAATTTGCCCAATAAAAAGACGAGGCAAAGAAAAGTGATGATGGTCCAGAACATCAGGCCGGTGTCGGGGTTGAGGATTTTATCCATGAAACAAGATCTCCTGGAACGGATGCTCAAGAAACGAAATTTTGGGAACGGAACTTACGGAACGAAAGAGAGTCCGCCCCTCGGAGCGGGGCCTTGCGGCCCCGCCCGAGGGTCGGGATCAGTGATGCGCCGCTTCCTGCGCCGCCGGCGCGCTGCCGCCCGCGGGAACGCCCTTGTTGAGGGCGCCGACCGCCAGGAAGGCGATGACCAGGGCCAACAGCCCCAGGCCTTCGATCATGGCCGCCGGGATGATCATCATGGTCTGCAAGGAACCCGCGGCTTCCGGCTGCCGCGCCGCTCCCTCGAGCGCCGCGCTGGCGAGCTTCGCGATTCCCATCGCGGCTCCCACCAGACAAACGCCCGCGCCGACCGACACGCCGATGTACGCCAGTCCGAGATAGTCCATTACCTGGACCTCCTTTCACGTCTCTCGGCGCGTCCTCAAGGGACCGCCGGTTGCGACCTCGCCCTATTTAGTGCGGGTGAACCGCACCGCCGACGAACAGGGCGGTAAGGAAAGTAAAAATGTACGCCTGCAAAAGGGAGACCAGGAGGTCCAGGGTATAGACGAACAACGCCAAGCCCACCGCCGCCGGAGCCACCCCAAGCCCGATATAGGGGCTCATCTGCGAGAAGATGAAGATCAAAGACAGGAAGGCCAAAGACACGATGTGCCCGGCGATCATGTTGGCGAAAAGACGGATGCAGAGCGCGATGCACTTGGCGAACAGGCCCATGATTTCAATGCAGAAAATAAGCGGCACCAGGAGCTTGGGCAGGCCGCCCGGGGCGATGTGGGCGATGTAGGAGACCAAGCCCTGCTCCTTGACCCCGGCGAAATGGATCAGGAAAAAAGTCATGCTGGCTAAGGCCAAGGTCACCGAAATGTTGCCCGTCACCGTCGATCCGTAGGGGACCAGCCCCGCCAGGTTGCAGGTGAAGATGAAGAAGAACAGGGTCAGGAAGTACGGAAGGTAGGTGCCGGTGGCGTGGCCGAAGATCGGGCCCAGGACGTTGTCGCGGATATAGAGGATGATGACCTCCACCGCCGTCCGGACCAGCAGGCCGACCCGGGATTGGCTGCGCGCGGCGAAAGAGAGAACGGTCAAGCAGAGCGCGCCCACGATCCACATCATGACCAGATGCTTGGTCATGCCGAAGGTGACTCCCCCGGCCTTGAACATGGGGAAGTACTGGTGGTCGAGCAAGTGGTGCGCCAGGAGAGCTTCGAAGTTCATTTAAACCCTTATGTGCCGATATTCCAAGATCAACAGCGCCAACACCGCCAGCACGTACGCCAACAGCGTCGCCGGGGCCGACAACTCCCCGCCTTCCCGGCTCAGGAGCATCAGCGCCCCCAGAACCGCCGCCCGCAGGGCGACCCCCACCCCAAAGGCCCGCCAGAAAGCCTTCGGGCCTTCCCCCTTGCCCCAGAGCAAGGCCCACACGCTCAGGCTCGACGCGGCCCACGCCGCACCGACCCCGGTCCAGATTCCCGCCGCTTCCCCGGGCCCCCGCCACAGCGCGGCGGCCCCGGCTCCGGCGGCGGCCGAGACGACCAGGCCCTCGGCGGCCCCCTTAGCGGCCGCCCGGGCGCTTCGAAAAAGTCCGGACAAGTCGGTAAAGGCCAGCGAATATCCCCATGACGGCGCCCGCCAGCCCACAGTACGGTTCATTATTGGCGAACTTGCGGTCCAACCACTGCCCCAGGAAAAATCCGCCGAGGGCGTAGACCACGAGCTCGGAACCGGCGCTGAAGGCCACACCCCAAGCGCGGCTTTTGCTCTCGTCAGGCGCCTTGGGATCGTCGGGCATTCGTCGGACGGCGCAAGATTCTACAAAAAATAGGGCCCAGGGTCCAGTCTAGGCCCTCCCCTCAAGCCAGCGCGTCCAGGACTTCATTAAGGAAATCGGCCTGATCCCAGGCGTCCGGGTAGACGGCCAGACCCAGGCGCACCGCCACCACCCGCCGCGAGGGGACCACGGACACAAGTTGCCCTTCATGGCCGATGGCGTGGTAGGCGTCGGCGGGGATTTTGGCGGCCGCCGCGGTCTCGCCGCCCATTTCCCGGGGAATTTTGAGCCACCAATGGGCCCCATAGCGGCCGTCCTTGGCTTGCGGGGTGGGCCGGCGGCAGTAATCCACCCAGCCCTCCGGCAAAACGCGTTTGCCCGCCCAGACCCCGTCATCCAAAAACAACTGCCCGAATTTCGCCCAATCCCGG
Organism: uncultured Elusimicrobia bacterium; assembly: GCA_964358485.1. Classification (GTDB taxonomy): domain Bacteria; phylum Elusimicrobiota; class Elusimicrobia; order UBA1565; family UBA9628; genus CAYHPY01. Next base: position 28,755 of record CAYHPY010000031.1, on the reverse strand, counting down.
GCGCTTGCGTACATGAAGGAGGAACCGACGAAATGCCCGGCCTCGTCGGTCTCAAAGACCGCGCTGGCCATCCCCAGCGGATCTAACAGCGCCTTGCGCGGAAAGTTCGCGTAATCCTCCCCCGCTTTCTCCAGAGCCTGCCGCAGAATCTTGGAAACGATATTGGTGGTGCCGCTGGCGTAGGCCCAGAGCGTTCCGGGCTCGGCCTTCAAGGGCTTGCCCGCCGCGAATCCCGCCGCGTCCGGGCGGTTGAACAGCATCTGGACCACGTCCGACAAAGGGTCGGCGTAAATCTCGGCGAACTCCAGGCCGCTGCGCATGCGCAATAAATCGTCAAGCCGGATCTCGCCGCGCGGGTCGCCGCCCCGCCACGACGGCAGAAGCTCCTTGGCGTCCGTCGACAGGAGGCCCTTTCCCACGACGATTCCCGCCAGGGCCGCCAGGACGCTTTTGGACATGGACCAACCGCAAAGGGGCTGGTCGCCGTTAAATCCCGGCGCGTAGCGCTCGGCCAGCAGGCGGCCGTCCTTTATAATGACCACGGCCCGGGTCCGTTTAAGGCGGTTGGGACGGGGCTCGGCAAACGCCCGGTCCACGGCTTCTTTAAGGCGAGCTGAAGTTTCCCCCTTGGCCCATGGGCTCGAAGGCCCCGGCGCGGGCGGCGGGGGAAGCTCGGGGAGGTTTCCGTAAACCAAGGAGGCCCCTCGCCCGGGGCGATAAACGGCCGAGGCCCGCCGCATGCCAAAAAGCGAGGCCGCCACCTCTTTCCATTGAGGATACTCCCGGGCCTGGAACAGGCGCATGATCCAGTAGGCGTCGACCGAAACGTCCTCGGCCAGGACGGCCGAAAACTCCCGGCGCGACACATGCACCGCCGAGCAGAGGACCTTGGCCTTATAGCCCGCCCCGGCCGGGGCGATGCGCCAGAGATAGACCACACCGCAAAGGACCGCCACGAAAGCCGCGCCGGCCAAGATGAGCGGGATCAACCCCATGGAGGGATTTTACAACTTAGCCCCCTGGGCAAAAACAGGGCGACCTAAAAAAAATCCCTACTGGGAGCAATCCGCCACGCTGCATTCCCGCTTGGCGGTCATCGGGCAGGCCCGGAACTGGTTGCAGTTGGCCTCGTTGGTCTTGAGGCAGGCTTGGGCGAAATCGCAGCGCAAGTCGCTGCAATGGCAATAGGTCTTGTACATCGAGCTGAGCCGGCGGGGTTCGCAAATTTCGCGAACGCAGGCGGGGTTGTCGTAGTCGTAGCAGACCCGCACGCTTCGGCAGACGAGGGCCTCGCAGAACGCCTTGACGCAGCCGATTTTTTGGCAGGTCCGGCCCATGGCCGCCCGCTTGTCCCCGATTTCCTTGAGGCGGCGCATCCATGAATCCCGCTCGGGCCCGTACTTCGCCTCCGCTTCATCGCATTTTTTCTTGTCGGCCAAGACCCCGCCCAATCCCCCGGGGCCCGAGCCGTTTTCCGCCATGCCGCCGGTTCCACCGCCCCCCATGGCGGCCCCCGCGCCCGCCCCGGCCGCCGCCGCGTCCGCCCGGGCCGCCCCGGGGGACGAACCGAGAGAGGCTTCCGCCTGGCCACCTCCGATGGAGGCCCCGCCCGCCCCCGCGCCTTCCGACTCAAAGGAACTTCGAGTCTGGGTCGCCTCGACTTTAAAGCCCGGCCCGTCCCCCAGGCGGGACAAGGACGAGGCGGCGATCTTCGTCGGTTGGGATGAAGAAAATCCGCGCGAGGCCTCCAAGCGGCGGGGCGCGGCCCCGAGCCGCGCGGCCGGAGCCCGGGTGACGGCCGCGGCGGCGACGACGGCGGGAGTGGCGGGAGCGGCCGGAGGGGGGGCGGTTGTCGGCGCGGTCGCGGCCGTCTGGCCCGAACCCGGCGCGGCATGGGCCTGGGCCGGCGCCACCCCGGCGATCGATTGCTCCTCGGCCGACGCGGGGGATTGCTCCACGACCTCCGAAAGGTCGGCGATGGCCCGGGCGGAGGGCGGCGCGACCGCCTGGGCCGAGGTCCTCTCCTCCGACTCTTTGCGATTGGGGCCCGCGGATTGAAGGGATGCTCCACTCCCGCTGGGCCCGCCCCGCAGACGGGAGCGGCCTCTCTCATGGGGAGAAACAAAAATTCGCTCCCCGGCCCCGACGGTCGATCCCACGCGCGCCCCGCCGCCGCCCCGAAGGCGTCCGGTGATCTCCAGGGGCGTCAGAAAGGCCAAGGTAGAAAGCGCCAACGCGGCGCCGATCAGCACCTTTTTGGTTTCGGGGCGGGAGAACAGGGCACGCGCTCGCCCTGCCCCCTTTTCCACCTCATCCCACAGGGCGTTCAACGCCCGAATGAACCCGCTTTCAGGCTCCATTTATATTCGAACTCAAAGTCCGGCGCGATCAGAGGGGTTCTTCGAAGTGTAGCCCCAAAACACGGAATTATCAAGGAGGTGGAAGGTTATTTTTTGGTAACGGACCTACTCCGGGCCTCCGCCAACAGGGAACGCGCTTGGGCGCGCTTGCCCAATCGGTGCAAGGCCCGGGCGGCGCAGGCGAATTCCTTGTCGGACCAAGAGGTTCGGGGCATGCTCTCCAGCGTTTGGAGGGCGGCTTGCGCCGACCCGCCCCTGAGGCATGCCGCGGCAAGGCTGACCCTTTGCCTTTCCGGAGCGGCCTGGGCGACGGCGGCCGCCTCGGCATCGAAAGCTCCGCGGGCCAACTCCTCGGCCAGGGCCAGCCGTTCCAGGTAACGGTTCTGCTCGGTGAAGCCTCCCGCCGAAGGGCGCCTGGCGAAAGCCGCGTTTAGAAAGTCCCGAAGCCTTTGCTCGGGGCCCGAGAGGTCCTCGGCCCTGACCCATAACCTCCGTGCGGAGTCGTAGTCGCCGGCCAGGAGAAAACTCCTCGCGTAAGCGCGTTGGAAGGAGGATGGTTCCGCCTGGACAATGGCGATGAAGTCGGCGCTCCGCCCGGATCCTAGGCAATAGCTGACCACGGCCAGGGCCCGCGCCGGATCATGAAAGCCGGCCCGTATCTCCTCCGGAGAGGGCGGTTTCCAGGCCTCCAGCCTGAGGGCTTTCTCGGCCTGGACTGCGGGGGCAGGGGGCGGAGCCGTTCCCAACAATCGGCGGCGGGCGTCCTCGTAACGCCGGGCCAGCGGACGCCGGTCCGCCGCCGAGCCTCCCGCCAATAGCCGGACCAGGAAAGCGGCGGCCGGTGGAAAGGCGGCAAGCAAGACCCAGGCAAACCGCCCCATCGGGGAGCCGAGTTCCAGGCGGCGGAGGACCAGGACCGCTCCGGCCAGCAATGCCAGAACCAGGAGGTCGGCCGCGTAGATTCCCGCGACCTGCCCCCAACGCAGGCCGACGCGGCGGGCGCGGAAACTCTCCTTGCTTGAGTCGTCGTCGAGCTCCAGGCCCAGGTCCAGATACCGATAGGAATCCCGGGGAACGGCGGGCAACAAGGCCGTCCACCACAGCGTTCGAACCACCGAGCCGCAGTTCGGGCAAGGGCGGGAGCGGCCGAAGAATTCGGCGCCTAATCCCCCCGTGGAAGAGACGTCCGGGGGAGACTCCGGCGTCGAGGCCGCCAGGCAGGGCTCGCAAAAATCCCCCTGAGAGCCGGATCGCGGCGGCTCTTTTGCCGGCCCCCGCGCGGGAGAAGATGCCCCCGCGATCCGCCGCAAGGACGACAAGAGCATCAGGACCGCTGCCCCCGCCGCGGCCGCGGCCAAGGCGGAGCGAAGGCGGCGGCGGTCCTGATTTCGGCCGGCCTTCTCAATTTGATGCAAATATTCGTCGGCCTCCCGGGAGGGGAAAATGTCCCGGGCGTAAAGCGCCGATTCCCGGGCGGCGTCGAAGTCGCCGCTCTCCAGGCGTTCGCGCGCCATGGCCAGCGAGGCGAAGTGTTTTTCGAGCAAGGGCAAGGTCCGGCTGATTTCGGCGGTCACGTCCTCCCCATGGTTCTGATCGGGATCGTCGGAGCGGCGGGCCTTGCGGAGCTCATCCCGGGCGTCGGAGGCCCTCCCGACCCCCAGGAGGCTTCTTGCGTAGTAGTAATGCCAGACCTGGGTCCCCGCCGCCTCGAAAGACGCCGCCGCCCCGGCATAGTCCCGGGTCCAAAAAAGGGCCCACCCGAGCCAATTACGGTAAAGGGGGTCCGCGGGATCAAGTTCCACCGCCCGGCGGCAGGCCGGCAGCGCCTCCTCGGGAGTGGCGGCGGTCGTGGCCCGCCCGAAGGCCGCCACCGCCTCGGCTTTGAGTTCCGAGACATCGGCCGGATCCAACGGATGAGAGTCGCCCGCCAATGAGGAGACGGAGAAAAACACCGATAGCGCCGCGGCGAGCATCGCGTTTCATGATAACCCGAGCCGGGGCGGCTGTCAATGAGAGCGCCAAGCCTGCCCTGGCGAAATCCGGGCCGCGGGGTTATACTTAGGAACCCCCTCACGACGCGCGCCGAGGACTTTATCTTTGGATCATGAAATGGCCGGACGCGGCCCCTCCACGCCCGGGGCGCGCCCGCCCGACGGCCAACGGGAGCCGCCCCAGCCTCAATGGCTCCGGGAGCTTCTGGGTTCCCGAGCCCGCGCCGGAAGGATTCTGGTGGTTGATGACGACCCGGACGTTCGGGCCCTCCTCCAGGAATATTTTTCGCGCGAGGGCTATGAGGTCCATACCGCGGAAGACGGCCTCCAGTGCCTCGGCCTCGCGCTCAGCCTCCGCCCCGACCTCATCATTCTGAACTTCCTCATGCCGAGAATGGACGGGCTGACGGCTCTGATAAGAATAAAGGAAAGCCCTATCACCGCGAATCTCAAAGTCCTCATGTTTTCGGGAACAAGCCATTTCGCGTCGTTTCGCGAAAAGTCCCTCAAAGCGGGAGCGCTCGATTGCCTTCAAACCCCCTTCAGCTTTAAAACCCTTTTGGTCAAGGCGGAAAAAATTCTAGGGCAATGAGCCGGACCCCCCCCGTTGGACACGCCCCGCCGTCAAAAGCTATCTTAGGCCGTGTCTCCCCCGGAGCCGCACCGCGGCCGGCGCGCCAAGCCCAGGATCCTGATCGCCGATGACGAGCCCGATCTGCTGAGCCTGCTGAGCTACACCTTGGAAATGGAGGGCTTCCGGGTGCAGACCGCCATCAACGGCAACGAGGCCCTGGCCTCCATCCGCCAGGACCCGCCGGACATCGCCATTCTGGACTTGGTCATGCCGCAGAAGGACGGATTCGAGGTCTGCAAGGAAATCCGGGAGGACCCGCTGTTGCAGCACCTGCCGATCATCATCCTATCGGCCACGGCGACCAAGGCCAGCAAGGTCGAGGGCTTGAACCTGGGCGCCGACGACTTCATCTCCAAACCCGTTGAGGTCGCCGAGCTCATGGCCCGCATCCGCATGATCATCCGGCGCACCAATCAGGGTCTGGACGCCAATCCTCTCTCCCACCTTCCCGGCAACGTGGCCATCGAGCGGCGGGTGGAGCAGGCCCTGCATGAAGGCAAGCCGATCGCCGTGCTCTACATCGACTTGAACCAATTCAAATCCTTCAACGACGCCTACGGCTACGACGCGGGAGACCACGTCATCAAAGCCACCGCCCAGCTTCTCATCCGGGTCTCCCGGGACGACACCGACGACCCGCATTTCGTGGGGCACATCGGCGGCGACGACTTCATCTACATCGCCCACCCCAAGCACATGGAGGACATCGCCAAGCGGGTGATCAAGGAGTTCGACGCGATGGCCCCCTCCTTCTACAACGAGAAGGACCGCGCCCGGGGCAAGATCGTCTCCACCGACCGCCAGGGCGCCATCCGGGAGTTTCCCCTGCTTTCCATCGCCATCGGCATCTGCCACAACCAGACCCGGAAACTCCATTCTTACGCGCAGGTCTCCCACCTGGGCGCGGAGCTCAAGAAAAACGCCAAGGAAAAAAACGGGAGCGCCTATACGATGGACCGCCGCAAAGCGTGATGCGCCGCGCGGCCCTGCTGGCCTTGGCTTTGGCGGCCTGCGAGAAATCCCCCGAGGCTCCGGAAGCACCCGCGCCCGCCGCCAAGGCGGGTCGCAACGTGGTCCTCTTCGTCGGGGATTCCCTGACGGCTGGCTACGGCGTGGCCCCCGACGCCGCGTTTCCGGCGCTTTTGGGGGAGCGCTGGGCCAAGGAGGCCGTGGGTTATCGGGCGCGCAACGCGGGAATCAGCGGCGCGACCACGGCGGGGGTTCTGGAGACCCTGGATTGGGCCTTGGCCCCGGAGGTGGACACGGCATTCCTCTGCATCGGGGCCAATGACGGCCTGCGGGGATTGGACCTGGGAGCCAGCCAAGCCAATCTTTCCTCCATCATTGAAAAAATCCAGGCCAAAGGCATCCGGGTGGTGCTGGCGGGCATGAAGGTCCCGCCCAATTACGGCGAGGATTATTCCCGGCGCTTCGAAGCCATGTACCCCGACCTGGCCCGCAAACACGGGGTCAAGCTCATGCCCTTTTTGCTGGACGGCGTGGCGGGCAAACGCGGCAGCAATTTGCCCGACGGCATCCACCCCAACGAGGCGGGGCACCGCCGGATCGCGGCCAACGTCCAGGATTTTCTCGACCGGGAGCGCCTTCTGCGATGAGCGCGGCCCTTTTGAGCCTGGAGGGCGTCAGCAAGGAATTCCGCGCGGCGGGACAGACTTTGCGCATTCTAAAGGAGGTCAGCCTGGAGGTGGCCGCGGGAAAGACTTTGGCCATCACCGGACCCAGCGGAAGCGGAAAGTCCACCTTGCTCGCGGTCATGGCCGGCCTGGAGCGGCCCACCCGCGGCCGCGTGCTCCATGAGGGCCGCGCGCTTCCCGCCGACGAGGATCGGCTGGCCGAGTGGCGGCGGTCCAATCTCGGCTTCATCTTCCAGAATTTCCGCCTGGTCCCGGGGCTGACCGCCCTGGAGAACGTGGCCCTGCCCCTGGAAATCTCCGGACGGACCGCCTCCGAGGCCGCGGGCCGCGCCGCGTCCCTGCTGGACTCCCTGGGGCTGGGACGGCGGGGCGGGCATTACCCCCATGAGCTTTCCGGGGGCGAACAGCAACGGGTGGCCATCGCCCGCGCCTACGCCCACGAGCCGCCGCTGATTTTGGCCGACGAGCCCACCGGGTCCCTGGACCGCGAAACCGCCCAGAAAGTCCTGGAGTCCCTCATCGAGGCCAACTCCCGCCACCGGGCCGCCCTGGTGGTCGTGACCCACGACCCGGCCGTGGCCGGGCGGATGTCCAAGACCGTGGCCCTGGAATCCGGCCGCTTGGCGTGAACGCCCGCCCCCAGCCGCCGCCGCAAAGCCTCCTGCGCCTGGCCGCCCGCCTAGGATCGCGCTACCGGAGGCGGATGCTGTTTTTTTCCTCCTGCATCGCCGCGGGCGTGGCCTTCCTGGTCGGCATCGGCAATCTTCTCGCCTCGGTGGAGGCGGCGGTGGGAGCCAAGGCCAGGGAGCTATTAGCCGCCGACACGGAACTCTCCTCGCATCGGCCTTTCGATGCGAAGGTGGAGGCCGCCCTTGCTCGTTTGGAATCCGAGGGTGTTAGGATGACAGAAACCGTTTCGTTCGCGTCGATGTTAACCCCGAAGGGGAAGGAACCGTTTCTTGTGATGGTTAAGGCCGTGGAAGAAAAATATCCATTTTACGGAACCATGGAGACAACGCCACAGGGAGTCCGTCCAAATGAGTTTGGCGCTCTCCTGGATCAAAGTGCCGCACTTGAACGGGGCATTACGACCGGCAACACCATCCAGCTCGGAAACTCCGAGCTGAAAGTGCTCGGGCTCCTGACAAAGGAGCCCGATAAGGCTTTCTCCGGCTTCAACCTGGCCCCGCGCCTGCTCATTTCAAAGGAAACTATCGTCCCTTCGGGATTGATGCGCTTCGGAAGCCGCGCCACCTACCGGCGCTTGCTGGCCCTTCCCCCGGGCCGCGACCTGCCCGAGCACGCGGCCGCCCTCAAGGAGCGCCTGGAGCGGGAATTGGAGGACCCGTATCTGTCGATCTCCTCGTACGCCGACGCGGAACCCTCGGTGCGCGAAGCCGTGGAGCGAGCCAGCTCCTTCTTCGTGCTTCTGTCCTTGGTGGCGCTCCTGTTGGGGGCGGTGGGGATGTCGGCCGGGGTGACGATGTTTCTTAACGAGCAGGCGGAAACGGCCGCGATTTTCCGCGTCCTGGGCCTGACCCCGGGACAGGTCGGGAAGGTTTACGCCCTCCTTTGCCTATGGATCGGTTTGCAGGGCGGTCTGCTGGGCGCCGCGGGAGGCTGGGCCCTGAGCGCGGGGGCGTCGCACGCCGCTCCCCGCCTGCTCGGACTATTGATCCCGGTGGCCGTGAAATTTTCCGTGGCAAGCTTCCTGGAAGGAATTTTTCTGGCGCTGGTCCTGGCCGTGGCCTTGAACTTCGCCAAGGTCCGGGCCTTGGCTGACGTGGCGCCCATGGAGGTTTTTCGGGATCGAATTCGTTTGCCCGCCGACCGCCGGACGGCGGCGGCGCTCATCTTGGCGGGCGGCGTCGGCCTGTTTCTCTACGCCTTCGCCAAGTCCAACAGTTGGCGGCTGGCGCGGGGATTTGCTTTTTCCCTGGCGGGGGCCTCCGCCGCCTCGGCCGTCCTGATCCTGGGGGCCTTGGCCCTGGCGGGGGCGGCCGCGCCGCTCTGGAAGGGGAGCTTCTCGGTCCGCCACGGCATGCTGGCCCTCACCCGCAACCGCGGGCGGACCCTGGTGTTTCTCTTCACGCTCTCTTTGGGGCTGACCTTGCTGGGCGCCCTGGGAGCCGTGCACCGAAGCCTGCGCGGGGAAATCCTGGTGGGGCGTTCCCCCAAGGTTCCGGATCATTTCTTGATCGACATCCAGAAAAGCCAGCTGGCCGGGGTGCGGGAGATCATCGCCCGCCACGCTCCCGGTCCCTCCAACGCCGCACCCCTCATCCGCGCGCGCCTGACCCATGTCGACGGGCGGCCCGTCGTCCGGCGGGACGCCGGGGCCCAGACGGTCGAAGGTCGCGCCCGTCAGCGTTTTTTAACCCGCGAGTACAATCTGACTTACAAGGACGCGCTTCAGGACAGCGAGTTCCTCATCGCGGGAAAATTTTGGGAGCCCGGGGAGACCGGTTCCCAGATCAGTCTGGAAGAATCCTTCGCCCAGCGCATCGGAGCGGGAATGGGGCATGTCCTGAGCTTCGACGTTCAGGGCCGCCCGGTGGAGGGGACGGTCACCTCCCTTCGCCGGGTCAGGTGGAACAGCATGGCCCCCAATTTTTTCGTGGTGTTTCCCGCCGCGGTCCTGGAGGCCGCGCCCCAGACCATCATCGCCTCGGTGAAAGTCAGCGACCAGGCCAAGGCGGCGGCTTTTCGGAGCGAACTGACCCGGACCTATCCGAACGTCTCGGCCATCGACCTGACCAAGGTGCTCGACAACATCCAGGCCGTTTTGGGAACCTTGATCGGCGCGCTCGACATCCTGGCCTGGTTCTGCGTGGGCGTGGGCCTATTGGTTCTGGGCGGGACGCTCGGTTTGGGCCGCAAGGAACGCCTGGAGACCGCGGCCCTTTACCGGGCGTTGGGCTGCACCCGAAGGGACCTGATCCTGATGGACGCGGCGGAGTTTTCGGCAATCGGGATTCTGGCTTTCACCATCGCCGCGGCCACCTCGCACCTCCTGGGCTGGGCGCTGGCGCGCCGGATGGGAGTGGCTTTCGCCCCGGACCCGGGGGCGGTTTTCCGGATGCTGGCGGCGGGCTTGATCCTGCCCGTGGCCACCGGGTTGGCCGTCAACTGGAAGGCCTACGGGGCGGGAGTCCTGGAATCGCTTAGAAAGGAAGCTTGAGGGGCCTGGGACCCTTGACAAAACCAGTATTCGTGGTACACTAGTATATATGAGACGCAATACTGAAAAAATGGCTTTGCGTTCAATCAGAATTCCTAAATCTATTGACGCCCGCCTAGACGCATTGGCGAAGAAAACCGGAAGAACCAAGACCTACTACATCCAGGAGATGATCCGCACCAGCCTCGAAGACCTGGAAGACTGCTATTTGGCGGATGCGGTGGCCGAACGCGTCCGGGCGGGCAGGGAGAAGGTATATTCCCTGGAGGAAGTCGAGCGCGATCTTGGCCTGGCGGATTGACCTGACGCAATCGGCGAGGGATAGCCTCGCCAAGCTCGACCCAAGCGTCGCCAAGCGGATCGTTTCTTTTCTGAGGACCCGAATCGCCCCCGCGGCCGACCCGCGCGCCCTTGGCAAGGCCCTGCGCGGCCCTCTGCGGGATTACTGGCGTTACCGGGTGGGTGACTACCGCCTTATCTGCGACATCCAGGACCAAGTCCTGCGCGTCCTGGTCGTCGCCGTCGGCAATAGGAAGGACGTTTACGACTAACCGGCGACGGATGCCGGTTACTTAACCGCAACCGCCGCGGTCGCGGTGTTGGGCGCGGGAGACTTCTTTTCCACGTAGACGTTCACGGCCACGACCGCGATCATCAGGACCAGGCAGACGTAGTGAGTCTTGGTCATTGGCGCTCCTCCAACCTCAAGAATATCCCGGCAGGTGTATTTAGCCTGGGAAACGATTTTTGTCAAGGCCTAGATCTATTTTCGCCCGAAGGGCGAAAACCAGAGCCGTTAATTCCGTTGCCTCTTTCGTTTCTTCTATAATGCTCCGGCATGCGCCTCTCTTTGGCCCTTCTATTAATATTTCCTGTCCCCCTCCCGGCGGAGCCGGGCGCGGCCCTCTTCGACGCCCACGGCTGCCGGGCCTGCCATAAGATCGGCCCCAGGGGCGGCAACGCCGGACCGGACCTGACCTTGGTGGGCCACCGGCGGCCCCGGGCGTGGCTCGAAAAATGGCTGGCCTCCCCCCGGGCCTACAAACCCGACACCGAAATGCCTGAGCAAAATCTTTCCCCCGCCAATCGGACGGCCCTGGCGGCCTATCTCTCGGAGCGCCGAGGCCAGGATTGGGGCGCGGAGCGCCCCTGGAAAAATCTCTCGGGCCGCGAGCGGGGGCGGGGCATTTACGCGGCCGCGGGCTGCGCCGCCTGCCACGGCGCCGGAGGCCGCGGCGGCCACCCGAATCCCGGAGCCGTCGGGGGCGTCATCCCGGCCCTGCCCGGACTTCTTTCCTCCTACACCAAGGAAGAGCTTCTGGAAAAATTGCGCCGCGGCGCCGTTCCCGCCACGGGCGGCGGTCCCCCCCCCGCCGCCGAGATGCCCGGCTGGGAAGGGATTTTATCGGCCCCCGAACTCGGGGCCCTGGCTGATTGGCTTTTGAGCATAGCCGTTGCCGGAAAGGACGACCTCTAATGAGCGACTTGCACGAATGGACCAGCCTTCTCCTTCGGTGGGGCCACGCCATCGCCGGGATCATGTGGATCGGGCAGACCTACCTTTTCAACTGGATGGAAAAGGCCTTCGACCCGCCCAAGGACGCGGCGGCCAAGCCCAACATCTCGGGCGAGCTCTGGATGGTCCACGGCGGAGGCTTCTATTTGGTCGAAAAGCAGAAATGGCCCGAGATCATGCCCCGGACCCTCCATTGGTTCAAATGGGAATCCATGTTCACTTGGTTGACGGGCTTCGGGCTCTTGGCGACGGTCTATTGGGCCGGCGCCCCTCTGTTGGATTACGCTTCGGAACTACCGCGCCACCAAGCCATTCTCATTTCCACGGGAACGCTCCTGGGGGCGGCGCTGGCCTACCGCTTTATATGGCTGACGCCCCTGGGACGCTCGGAACTTATGGGCGGCGTCTCCCTTTATCTGATGATTCTAGGCGCGGCGGCGGGGCTCATGACGGTGTTCTCGGACCGGGCCGCCTACCTGCATGTGGGCGCCATGATGGGCACCATCATGACCGCCAACGTCTGGTTTACCATCATCCCCAACCAAAAGAAGATCATGGCGATCACTGAAGCGGGCCAACCGCCCCAGCCGGAGTTGGCCTACGCGGCCAAGCGCTGCTCCAAGCACAACACCCTGATGTCGATGCCCCTGCTGTTTACGATGCTCTCCAACCACTACCCATCCATCACCTTCGGGGGCGAGCATCCCCTTCTGCTGCTGGCGGTTTTGATCCCCGCCGGCGCCTACGCGGCCCACCTCATCCGCGAAAACGCCTAAGAAAGGTAAGAAAGTGGATACCTGGCACCAAAGGCTGAGGCGCCTAAGGTTTTTCGTTTTTTTCGCGGTCCTCTTCTAGGATTTTCCAGAGAGCCTTGCCGCCGTCGATTTCGATGGTTTTGCCGCATTTCGGACAGCGGTATTCGCGGATCTCATTGCCGCTGAAGGTGTCCTTGCCCTCGTATTTCATCTCGATCTTGCAATCCGGACAGGTCTGTTCGCTCACGCGGCCTCCCAGAGGGTGGCCAACCCCTGGCCGACGCCGACGCAGAGCGAGGCTAGGCCCCGCCGGACGCCGCGCCGGCGCATTTCATGGAGCAAGGTCACGGTGATGCGGCAGCCGCTGGAGCCCAGAGGATGTCCGAGGGAGATGCCGCCTCCATGAACATTTAACCGCCCGGGTTCGAGCTTCAATTCCCGAGCGCAGGCGAGAACCTGGGCGGCAAAGGCCTCGTTTATTTCAAACAAATCTATTTCGTTAATTTTTATTTTTGTTCTGTTCAGCAACTTGTTTGTTGCCGTTACAGGTCCGATCCCCATATAGCTCGGATCCACCCCCGCCGAGGCCGACCCCGCCCAGCGCGCGAAGGGTTTTAGCCCCAAAGCCTTGGCCCTGGCCGCCTCCATCACCAAGACCGCGGAGGCGCCGTCGTTGAGGGTGGAGCTATTGCCGGCGGTCACGGAGCCGTCCTTTCGAAACGCGGCTTTCAAGCCGGCAAGTTTTTCCAAGGTGGTGTCCGGGCGGATTGTTTCGTCCATGGAAATTTCCGTTACGGAACCTTTTTTTCCGGGAACGGAAATGGGAACAATCTCTTCGGCAAAAACGGAATCTTGGGCGCGCTTGGCGCGATGATGGCTCTCCAAAGCGAACGCGTCCTGATCCGTTCTGGAAATCTTGTGCTTCTGGGCTACATTCTCGGCCGTTTCGCCCATGGAGAGAAGGGGGAACAGCTTTTCCAAGCGGGGATTAGGATAGCGCCAGCCGAGGGCGGTATCGAAGGCAACAAGATTTCCGAACGAAAATCCATTCTCTGCCTTCGGCAGAGAGTAAGGCGCGCGGCTCATGCTCTCCACGCCGCCGGCAACAAATACATCGCCCTCGCCGGAAAGAATGGCTCGGGCGGATATGTTGATCGCCTCCAGGCCCGACGCGCACAAGCGGTTGACCGTACAGCCGGGCACGCTTTGGGGCAGGCCCGCCAATAGCGCCGCCATCCGGGCCACGTTGCGGTTGTCCTCACCGGCCTGATTGGCGCAGCCGAAATACACATCCGCGATTTCCGCCGGATCCAGGCCCGGGGCTTTTTTCAAAAGGGCCGCGATCACCTGTCCGGCCAAATCGTCCGGCCGCACGGGCGCCAAGGCGCCGCCCAGCCGCCCCACGGGGGAACGGACCGCCGCCACCACCACCGCTTCACGAGAGCCCATCGTGCCTCCCCGCTAAATTCCGGAATTCCTCGGTGACCCGCTTGACCTTGTTGGCCTTGTAATCGAAGGCGACCTGGACGGTCTTGGCCTGGGCCATGAGCCGTCCCGTGGCCTTGTCCTCCAGGCGGTACTCGAAATCAAAGCTGGCCCCGCCGAAACGCGAGACCCGGATGCCGACGAGCAGGGTCTCCCCCGGCATGACCGGGGCGCGGTAGTCGATCTCGACGCGCCCGAGGATGAAATCCACCCCGTTGAAATTGGAGATTCCGCAAACCTGCCGCATGTACTCCATCCGGGCGACTTCCAAATAGCTCAGGTAAACGGCGTTGTTGACATGGCCGATGGCGTCGGTGTCCCGAAAGCGCGTCGGCACCTCCGCAACGGTCTTGTATCCGTTCATTTGGAGCGGGCCTCCCTCAAAAGCCGGGCGAAGCGCGAGCGGGTCATGACCACCTGCAACACCGAGCCCTCCCCGATCTTGCGGCCCCGGGTGAAGACCTGGACCCGGGTGTAGACGCGCACGCCCTTGACCTTGACCAAGGTGCAGACCACATGAAGGGGCGCTCCGATGCGGGCCGGGCGCAAATGCTTGACCAAGACCGCCCCGCCCACGGCTTCCTCGGTTTGCTCCAGATAAGGCGCCAGGAGCATCCGGGAAGCCGTTTCCATATGATAGACCATGGCCCAGGTGGCGTAGAGGGGATGGGAGACCAGCCCCTCCAACCGGGGCTTCATGTCCGGCTTGACCGTGGCCGGAAGGTCCACCTTGATGCCGACTTTAAATCCTGGTTTCATTTCAAAAGCTCCGTGGCCGCCGCCATGACCTTGGCCGCCGCCTCCGAGAAGGGCATCTCCGCGGCCGCGGCCTTGGCCTCCTTGCCCATGAGCCCGAGCCTCCGGGGATCGGCCAAGAGATCCTTGAGTCCCCGGGCCAGAAGCGCCGGGGCCTTGGCCGGGCTGGGGTAATGCACGGCCACGCCGAAGGAGGGTTTGACCGTGTCGCGCACGCCGTAATGGTCGCTGGCCAGAATCGGCAAACCGGCCCGCATGGCCTCGACGATGTTGAGCCCGTAGCTCTCATGGATCGAGGGCGAGACGAAAAGATGCGCCAGGCGGAAATGCATCGCCTTCTCTGGCGGCGCCAAATAGCCCGTGAAATGGACTTTGACCCGCCGCAGGGCGGCGGCCGCCGCCTTGACCTTGCGCATGTAGGAAGCGCCCTTCATGAAGGCGGGCTCCCCGCACAACAGCAGGTGAAGGTCTCCCAGGGCGAACCCCGGCTCGGTTTCCATCAGGCGCAACGCCTCCAGGAGAAGGTGAATCCCTTTTTCCGGGGCGATCCGGCTCAAAGTCATGACCACCCGCGACGCCGGTCCGATGCCGTAATGCCCCCGAAGCCGCTGTGATCCGCGCTCGACGGCGGATTCCTCGAGGTCCTCGGCCCACATCCCCCAGGGGATGACCACCGCCCGCTTCTGGAAAGATTCCCCCCCGCTCGGAATATCCCCGTAACAGCGCTCCACGGTCTCGGCCATCGCCCGGGAGGGCAGGATCATCCTCCGGGAATGGGCCACGGTCTGGCGCTGTTTCTCGAAGACCAATTGAAGGACGTCGGGCACGATCCAATGAATGCCGAGGCGGCGGGTGCGCTCATAAAGGGAAGTCAACCGCTCGGGACGGACCAGATTGCGCAGATAAAGCTTGTTGAAGTAATCGACCACGTCCACGTGCCAAAGCGACACCACGGGAAAGCCCTTGGCCGTCAGGGCCTTGAGGTCGGGGCCCTCGGAGATGTCGTTGACCACCACGGCGGTGGAGCGGGGATCGAAGCGGTCCAGGCGCTCCAAAAGCCACCGCGTCGTTTGTTTTTCAAAATCCCGGCAGAAGCGCGCGTAGCCGAGCTCGGAAAGATTGACCAGGCTCGCGGGCAAGCCTGTTCCGGCCGGGGCCTGGACGTATTCCACGCCCGAGTGGGGGACGACGGGGCCGGACCCCAGGGCCACCACCTCGACGCCGGAAAGGCCGGCCCAATGGCGGATGAGCTGAAGGCCGACCATGGCGCCCCCTCCCAGAGGGGTTTTCTCCATGGCGTAGCCCAGATGACTGCCGATGAATACGACTTTTTTCGGCATCGAGAGCAAATTATACAAAAGCCCCCTCCTTGATTGCGTCCCCCCCCTTATCGGGCTATAATAGGCCGACGGACGATATCCCATTTCAAGGAGCCTCCCATGCACGCTGAATCGAAAAAAATCGTCATCTGCGGCGGGGCCCGCACCCCCATCGGCCACATTTCGTGCTCCCTCTCCAACCTCAAGCCCGAGGACCTCTTGAAGATGGCGGTGGAGGCCACCCTCCAGCGCGCCAACCTCTCCAAGGAAGCCGTCGACGGCCTCATCGTGGGCTGGGTGGGCCAGAGCTTCTCGGCCCCCAACATCGCGCGCGTGACGGTCCTCAAGTGCGGCCTGCCCGAGAAAACGCAGGCGGTGACCGTGCAGAACAACTGCATCTCCTCCATAGAAGCCATCTCGGCGGCCGCGCGCTTCATCATGAGCGGCGAGGGCGAGCTCTACATCGCGGGCGGCACCGAGGCGATGTCCCGCATGCCCTACACCATCGAGGGCAGCCGTGCGGCCAAGCCGCTGCGCTCGAAGGCCATCGTCCTGGAGAAGTGGGGCGAACTGCTGTCTCAGTCGGATGTGGCGGTCGTCGACTCCATCGAGGAGGGCCTCACCGACCCGGTGGCCAAGGTGAACATGGCCGGCGCCGCCGAGATCTCGGCGCAGATGTACGGCATCACCCGCGAGGCTCAGGACGAGTACGCGCGAGAGAGCTTCCGCAAGGCCATCGAGGGCTGGAACAAGGGCTTCTACGACACCCACGTGGCTAGCGCCGGCACCAACGGCTCGACGATCCTCGCCAAGGACGAATACCCCTTCCTGCGCGAGAGCCTGGTGACCAAGCCCCAGCTCTTCGGCAAGGCGCCCGTCGCCTTCGACAACCCCCAGTACTCCATCAAGAAGTTCTACGAGGAGTTCGGCAAGTTCATGGACGGCAAGACCTACCAGGAAGGCGCCAAAGGGACGGTCACCCTCTACAACGCCTGCGGCCGCTCCGACGGCGCCGCGGCGGTCATCGTCACCACCGAGAAGCGCGCCAAGGAACTGGGCCTGATGGTCATGGCCGAGCTCAAGGGCTGGGGCTTCTACGGCAACCACCCCGCGCACATGGGCGTCTCGCCCGCGCTGGCCGCGCCCGTGGCGCTCAAGGCCGCCGGGATTTCATTCGACCAGCTCGATCAGATCGAACTGCACGAGCCTTTCGCGGCCACAGTGCTCGGCATCTTCAAATTGGGCCTTCAGAAGTTCGGCCACGACTGGGAGGCCAAGAACAAGGCCGGCGCGCTCAACCCGCACGGGGGTTCCATCGCGCTGGGCCATCCGCTGGGGGCCACCGGCGCGCGCCTCATGCTCAACCTTCTCTGGGCGCTCAAGCAGAACCCCAAGGGCCGCTACGGCATGATCGCGGCCTGCGCCGGCGGGGGCATGGGCGGCGCGATGGTCGTCGAGCGCGCCTCCTAAAAGCCCTTCATTTTCAGGAGGGGTTCCTCGAGCCGGCGCCGGAAGTGCGAAAAGCTCAGGCCCGAATTCAGCGTTTCTTTTTGGACCTACGGCCGGCGCTCAAGTTATCCACGGCGGTTCGGGCCGCCTGCCGCACGGGTTTGGCGGGATCGCGGAGGAGCGGCGTCAAATGCGGGATCGCCTCCGAAACGTTCAGCCTGTCCAACTCGTCACAGGCATTGGCGCGCACGACCTGCCGAGGGTTTTTCAGCGATTTGATTAGGAGGTCCTTTGCCCGAGTCCGATTAAAGGCGCTGACATATCGCAATGAGGCGCCCGCAATATACGGATTTGGATGGGAGGACAGAGGCAGAATCCTTTTTAGCGACGCTCCGTGGTGATTTCTTCGAAGTCCGTCGATGGATTCCGCCACCACCATCGGGCGCTTATCGCCCAGGAAGGAAAGGAGCATGGTGATGGTTTCGGGCGCACGGGTCCTTGCGGCCAGCGCGTAGACCGCGGCTCGCACCTTGACGGCGCTGGGATTGGACAATTGACTCTTGAGGAACTCTACGCCGTCGCTCCCGGATTCCCCGATGCGCTCCGCGACCTCCAGAAAATAGCCGGCCGAATACCCAGGGCCATCCGGGCAACGGGACTGGAATTTAGAGATCAACTTAAGGAGCGGAATCCCCCGAAGGGCGGGGTATGAGCCCATGGCGGCCTCTAGACCCCTCGGCACATCTCACGAATCTCCGCCAAGGTCAGATTGCCAAAGATGCCCGGAAATTCAGACTGCAGGGTTCCCGGCAAGTCAGACCCGCGGATCTCCCCGCTATCTCTCAGCCGGTCCAACTCGGCCAGCCGGCCAGGCGGAATTTTTATTCCGAATTTTTGCGCCAGACGCTCGTATTGCGTCAGCAATTTGATTGCCGTCTGGCATTCCGCGTGGGACGGGGGCCTCCGCTCAAGGGCCTTCTTGACGGCCTGATTGAATTCCCCGACCTTGTTCTCCCAATTAATGACCCGGTTGCCCCACGCATCCGACTTCTGCTTTGTGGGGTAATAGTACTGCTGATTGTAAACCCCGTTCGCGGCTTCGAGGCCCCGGTACATCTGGTCGCGCTCGGTGACCAGCGGGCCCAGTCGCCGCTCTTCTCCCATGCACCAGTCATAGGTGCCCTGGTCCACCGTTCCCTGGCAGGTGGAATTGAATGCCGTGAGCGCCGGCTCCAGCGCATCAATCTTGGCCTTGACCCGACAGGCGAGAACATCCAGCTTGGCGAACTCCGCATCGACTGTGTGCCACGCCAGAGTCAACTCCTCCGCCTCCTTGACGAGTTTCTCCTGGATCCGGTGCAGCGCGCTCCATTCTCCCAGGAAACGCTGCTTCTCCGGCTCGGGAAGCTGCGCGAATCGAGGGTCGGCCATCAAAGCCTTTCCCTCGTTAAATATCGGATTCTCGCCTTGGGCGGGCGCGGGGCCCGCATTGGGGATGAACGTCAGCAAGCCGCATCCGCGCAGGCCTGGGGCGATGCCTCCCTGCGGCAATGCGGCCGTCACGGGGCGTGAATTTGCGACCGGGGGAAATTCCGCCGCGAAGGAGAAACCCGGCTCGAACGGCAGAGACCCTGTCGTCCAATAGGTTTTCGACAGCCGTTGTCCATTGGATGGCACCGGGGCCGTCCCTCCTCCGAAATGTTTGCCCTGGGGGCGCTCAATCTGTTGGGCTCCAATCGGCACCGCTATCAGGCCGACGGAAACGGCCACAGTCAGAAAAACCGCGTTTATTTTCATTCGATCGACTCCATTCTTTTGGATGCCGGTCCAGCATCCATGAGGGAGTATTATAGGCCGAAATGGGACCGAAGGGCGCCTGCCATTGGGCCCAATCGTCTTTGGACAGGCGGCCCTTGCCGGATTAGGTCCTTCGTCCTCGACGGAACGGATTGCGTCGTCAATAAGGTATTGATGCTGCAATGGAATCATTGACATAAACGGGGTCTGGAAATTTGATGGAGTGACCCGGATGGGATTCTCGTTTTAAGCGACAGCCGCTTTCATTTTCAACGACGGCCGGTAAGGCGTCCGCCAAGTCCCTGGGAAGGAGGCTCGACGGAATTCGCTCAAGTATAACAAATCCCGTCTGAGAACCAGAATCACCGAAACGCCAGGGACCCTTCGAGCTTGGCCCGCCGCTCGGCCCGGCGCAGAATGAACAAGCCGGAGGGAACCAGGATCACGGCAAACAGAGCCAACAGGCCCAACTCCCGTCCGATCTCCCCGGCCCCCTGCCCCAGAAGCGCGGCCCGGCGCATGGCCTCCAGGCCGTGGGTCAGGGGCAGCCAGGCCGCGGCGGCTTGGACGGGTTCGGGAAGGACCTCTATCGGAAAATATACCCCCGCCAAGAGGCGCGAGGCCCCGTTGAGGAAGGCGTTGACCGGCGATCCTCGCTTATAGACCAGCAAAAACGCCGCCGAGGCCAGCCCCAGGCCCGCCAGGGCGGCGAAGGTCAACCCGGCCGCCAGGCCGGCGGCGAAAAAATTCATTCTTGAAAGATCGGCTCCCAGGAGCCACGCTCCGGCCGCCAAGGTCCCGGCCAGGCGAACCGTGGTCCAGATCAGCGCCCGCAAGGCCCCGGCGGCCAGCACCGTCTTCAGGCTGGTCGGGGTGAGCAGGACCGCCTCCAAGGTTCCTTCCCCCTGTTCCTGATGGATGGATTCGGAAAAACCGTTGAGCGCCGCCGCCTGGTAGCCCGAGAAGGCGATCCCGACCAGGACGAACGGGAAATAGGCCCCGCCGTAGCCCGACAGCGCCCCTCCCGGACCGACCAGGCGGGCCAGGAAAAAGAAGATCAAAAGCTGGGCTACGACCCCCGCGGTCTCGGTGAGCATCCACATGCGATAGCTCAGGTCCAGGATCAGATCGCGCCTGGCGAACGCCCGGGTCTTGCGCCAAAGCTCAACCATGTTTTTCTAGGACGGCCCGGTAGATTTGCGCCGCGTCGGCGCCGGGGCGGCCGGCCCGGCGGCCCAACTCCTCCCAGGTCCCGCAGGCGGCCAGCTTGCCCCCCGCCAAAATCGCCGCCCGGTCGGCCAGCTCCGCGGCCTCGCGCGTGTCGTGCGTGGTCAACAGGACCGCGCGGCCCTTTTGCGCGCGCGCGAAAGTTCGGATCATTTCGCGAAACCGCGCGGCCGCCTCCGGGTCCAGGCTTTTTCCGGGCTCGTCCAAAATCAGGAGCCCGCCGCCGCCCACCAGGGCCCGGGCCAGGGCCAGACGGTGCTTCATTCCGGTCGAATATTCCTGGAAGGGCCGGTCCAGGAAGTCCACGCCGAAGGCGGCGGCCGCCGCGGAAATCCGGCCCGAGGCCGCGGCCTCGTCCAAACCGTAAAGCGCCGCGAAAAATTCAAGATTTTGCAGCCCGGTCAGCCGCCCGTAAAAGCCCCCCTCCTCCCCCGTCACCAGGCTCAAGCCCCTCTTGGCGAGTCCAGGTTCCCCGACGGCGTCGCGCCCCCAGACCCGGGCCGTGCCCGCGTCGGGCAGGATCAGGGAGCACAGGATCTTGAGCAAGGTGGTCTTTCCCGCCCCGTTGGGGCCCAACAAGGCCACGATCTCCCCCTCCCGGACCTCCAGATCGAGATTGTCCAAAGCCCGCACGGGGCCGCGGGAGCGGGCGTGGAAAGTCTTGCTCAGCCCACGGACCTCGACGGCGGGGCTCATTTCGAACGGTCCCGGGGGCAGTTGGGTCCGCCCAGGCCGAAGAACTTCGTGTTCCCGGTTCCCTTGCCGCTGCGGAAGGTGGCGATGTAGGCCATCAGGGGATCGTTGGGGTGCAGGAAATACCGCCTCACCACCCGGCCCTTCCGGTCTTTTTCCAGGGCGATCTGCAGGGAGAACTCGCACATCAAATCCTCCTCCGAACAGCTCGTTTCCCTCAACAGGAAGCTCTCTTCTTCCTCCCGGATTTCCTCCCAAAAACCCCCGGCGCGAAAAACCGCCGGGTCGGTTCCCTTGGAGCCGGGGGGCGGGGCGCAGTTCTCATCGTGGATGCGGAAGTTCCCCTTGCGCGCGTTGCGCTCGGTGGTGTGCTTCAAGGCCAGAAGCTCGATGCGCTTGGATTGGTAGCGGTTTCGGAGCTTCTTGGGCAAAGAATCCGGATCGACGGCCAAAAACGATTCCACCGCCTCCGGGGCCAGGTTTCCGGTGGGCGTTTCCAGAAAATAATTGACGAGCTTGAGAACCTCGGGCGCCGCCTTTTTGGCGGGCGCGGCGGCGCAAAGCCCCGCCGCGAGCGCCAGAACCCCCGCAATCCGCCCCATCACTTGGGAAAGCTCAAGTCGAAGGTCGTCCCCTCCCCGGAGCGGCTTTTCACGGATATCCGGCCGCGGTGGGCCTCAACGACCTGCTGGACGATAGCCAGCCCAAGGCCCGTGCCCGACGGGTTCAACCGCCTGGCCCCGCGCGTGCGGCGAAAGCGCGCGAACACCTTCGGGGCGTCCTTCTTATTGATGCCGATCCCGGTGTCGCGAACCCTGAGATGAACCGCCCCCGCCGCGGCGCGAAGCGCGACTTCGACCTTTCCCCCCGGCCTATTGTATTGGATCGCGTTGTCGATCAGGTTTTCCACCGCCTGGCGGAGTTCGTCGCGGTTGCCGCGGATATTGATTCCGGGCTCGACGCGTCCGCGCAGGACGAGGCGCTTTTCCTTGGCCAGAAACGAATGATCCCGAAGGCAGCCCCCGACCAGGCCCGAGAGGGAGAATCTCTCCGTGGGAGGGGCGGCGGGCGAGGTAAAATCGCGGCCGGCAAGCTGGATCAGGTTGCTCACCAGCTTCGAGAGCCGCTCGGTTTGGTGGGCGATGGTTTTCAAGATGAGGGCGTCGTCCTTTGAGCCGGAAATCCCCCGGCGCAAAAGGGTCTCGGCGGCGATCCGGAGGGTGGCGATGGGAGTTCGCAGCTCATGGGAGATGTCCGCCAGGATTTCCTTGCAGGCAAGCGCCCGCGCCACCTTCTCCTCGGCCTCCCTGGCCCGGACCCGGTCGGTGATGTCGGTCATCATGGCAAACGAGCCCCGGACCTCTCCGGCATCGTTGAGGATCGGGGTGCCGGTGACCATCGCCCAGATGTGTTCCCCGTTTTTTTTCACGAACCGCTGCGCGTAGGAATCGGCCTGGCCGCGTTTTCGCTTGCGAAGCTGGTTGACCAAGGTTTCCCGGTCCTCCGGGGAAACAAGTCCGTCCACTATATTCAAACCCAGCAGCTGGTTTCCGCGATAGCCGAACATCTGATTCATGCGCTCGTTGAAGGAAACCATGCGTCCGGCCGCGTCGATTTCCCCGAAGGCCTCATGGGTCGTTTCGATGAACCGCCGATAGCGCGACTCGCTGGCCCGAAGCGCGTCCTCTGCATGCTTGCGGGCGGTGATGTCGGTCATCATGGCAAACGCGCCCTGGATGGCGCCTTTCTCGTTAAATATCGGCGTTCCCGAAACCATCAACCAGATGTGCTCCCCGTTTTTCTTCGAGTACCTCTGGACAAAGGAATCAGACTCGCCCCGCCAGCGATTGCGCAAATGGTTGGCCAAGGATTCTCGGTCCTCCGGGGAAACGAGTCTATCCAATACTTTCCATCCCAACAACTCACTTTTGGAATAGCCGAACATCCGACACAGCCGATCGTTGAAGGAAACCAAGCGTTTGTTCTTGTCGATTTCCGCGAAGGCCTCCTGGGTCGTTTCAATGAATCGGCGATACTTCTGCTCGCTGGCCCGAAGCGCGTCCTCCGCCCGTTTGCGGTCAGTGATGTCAATGATGGTGGCCATGCTCAAGGTCCGCCCGTTGGGCCGGATGGAGCTGAGTCCCACCTCGATAGGAATGACCTTCCCGTCCTTGCGCAAACCGCAAATCCCTCGCCCCCGCCCCATCTCCCGGGTCTTTGGGGATGCGGCGTAGGCTCGCCGCGAGCGGGCGTGCGCGTTTCGCTTGTCCCGGGGAATCAGCAATTCGACGGTTTTGCCGATCAATGCCTCGGGGGCGTGGCCGAAAATCCCTTCAATCCGGGAATTGACCAGGACGATCCTACCTCCGGAGTCGGCCACGACGACCCCGGCCGGGACCGCCTCAAGCAGGGGAAGCAAAAACGACTCGGCTTCAAGGCCGGCGCGCGCCAAAGCCCGCTTCACGCCCGCCTCCGGGGCCGAGGGGCCCTCAGCCGATAGCCGCCCTTGGAGACGGTTTCGATCAAGGCCTGCTCGGGCCGAAGCTTTTTGCGCAAGAGGGCCACGTGCTGGTCCACGGTTCGGGTCTCGATTTTCATGGAACGCTCGTAGCCCCACACTTTTTTCATGAGCTGTTCCCGGGAAAAAATCCGGCCCTTGGAGGAGAGAAAGAGCCTCAGGAGCTCGAATTCCTTGGGGCACAGCACGATCGGCTTTCCCCGGACCATCGCCTCCCGGGCGTCGGGGTCCAGGGTCACGCCTCTCGCCGAGAGAATCCGGTCGTTGGGGCGCAAAGCCCCGTTGGCGCGCCGGTCCAGAGCCTCGATGCGCGCGAGCAATTCCGGGAGGGAAAACGGCTTGGTGACGAAATCGTCCCCGCCGAGCTTGAGCCCGAGAACCTTGTCCACCTCGGATTTCTTGGCGGTCAGGAAAAGAATCGGGACGTCCCTAGACTGCCGCACGCGGCGGCACAGCTCGAAACCGTCCATGCCCGGAAGCGTCACGTCCAGGACGATCAAATCCGGCTCGCGGCTCTTGAACAGCGCCAGCCCGCGCTCGGCGGTGGCGGCGGCGAGCACCCGATAGCCCTCCCCGCGGAGGTTGAGCCGCAGGAGCGCGCGCAGAGGATTCTCATCCTCCACCAAGAGAATCGTCGATCTTTTCATCATCCGATCAGTTGAATTCTACATTAACCGCCGGGGGGGGGGCGAACGCTTCCTTTCCCGCCTTTATAAAAACTTTACAAATAGTTTAGCGGGGCCGATTTCCAGGGGAAGGTATAATCGCTGAAGCCGAGGTCAGCCATGTTAACCGCCGCGCCGTCCGCCGGACCCTGGAACGCGAGTCCCGCCGCCCCGCCGCCCTTGGAGGAGGCCCCGGACCGGGGGCCGTTTGACTCGATCATCTACTCCAGCTCCAAGATGCGCGCCGTCCTCGCCTTGGTCCGCAGGGTGGCGCCCACCTCGGCCGCCGTCTACATCTCGGGGGAATCGGGCACGGGAAAAGAGCTCGTCGCCCGCGCCCTCCATGACGCGGGAGCCCAGCGCGCAGGAGCTTTCGTCGCCGTCAATTGCGGCGCGCTTCCCGACGGCTTGCTGGAGAGCGAGCTCTTCGGCCACGCCCGGGGGGCGTTTACGGACGCCTATCGCAACAAGCGGGGCCTTTTCGAGGAGGCCAACGGGGGAAGCCTGTTTCTCGACGAGATCAGCGAAACCACCCCGGCGCTTCAGGTCAAGCTCCTCAGGGTCCTTCAGGAAGGGGAGGTCCGCCGCGTGGGCGACTGCCACCCCATCCGGGTTTACGGGCGGCTGATTTTCGCGAGCAACCGGGACCTCTCCAAGCTCCTTAAGGAGGGGAAAATCCGGGAGGACCTGTATTATCGTCTTAAAGTCTTCCCGATCGAGATCCCCCCCCTGCGCGAGCGCCGCGAGGACATTATGCCCCTGGCCCGCCACTTCCTAAAAAAATGGCGGCAAAAGCTCCACGGGAAAGCATGCTCGTTTTCAGCCGAGGCCGCCGCGGCCCTGGAGAACTACCGCTGGCCCGGAAACATCCGGGAGCTGGAACACGTGGTGGAGCGCGTGCTGATCATGGCCGGGGGCCGCGTGGCGAACGTCAAGGACCTTCCGGCTAACGTCGCGGGGGGCCTGGAAACGGCCCCGGCGCGGGCCTGATCACCGGGGACAGGCATTTTTGGCGACCGCGCCGGCACGTAGGCCTCATAAGCATTCATGCCTTCGTTCACCGACTCCATGATCAAATCCTTCTCGCCCTGAGAGGCAGTGCAAGGCGCCTTGCGTTCGGCGGGTTCCTGAAGGCAAGGAACGCCCGAGTAGGCGGGGAGCGGAGCGAGTAATAGGGCAATAATCAAGGCATTCATTGGTGAACATCAACGGTCACTTCAATTGACTCAACGATGCCAAGCGTTTCGGAGAGGCGTTCCTCGTACCGCTTTATTTTGTGCCGGCGGCTGACCCCGAATTTTTCGCCACGCTGAAATTCCTCCTCCGTGGGTGGCTTGGGGTGGGGGTCCATGTAAATCGCCTTGATCCGGTAAGCCCCGGGCCGGTCGAACTTGAACCCGGACCTCAACACCAACTCGCGGAATTCCCCGGTCACGGGAGAATCGGGAATCTCGCATTCTATGCGGCGGCTGGTGCGCTCGTCGTCGTCCCCCCAGGCCCAGGGCCGTGTGAAAAGAGTTTCCCCGGGCTGGAGAGTCACCATCAGATGTTTCCAGCGCGAGATTTCCCGCCGCCTTTTCTCAGTGAGGTCGGCCAAAAACCTTTCCCGATCCTTTTCGGTGACGACATACTTGGGGAACTCGTGCTCATTGGGGACGCAGTGACCTAGCTGGAAATTGACGACGCCCCTTTCCTCCTTGCCCTCCGGAGGGATGAGGCGAAACTCCACCTTGTTATTGAGAGCGTTGCCGATCTTCCAAAACGACGGCGATTCGTCGAGCGTGATAGGCTCTTCCCCGATGTTCTGAAATTCCAGCCGGTACCAGAAATTCTCGCCGACGCGCATCGTCGGCGACTTGGGGATGAGCCTCAGCCGGGCCATACGGCGTCCTTCGGGCTTGAATTCCGGGGGCGCGGGCCGGACCAGCTCGGTCCGGTCCTCGGCCTCCCGCCGCCTCCGGTAGGCGTCGGCTTCAGGGGCGTCATCCCGGCTCTTGACCAAATCAACCTGCTGCTTGGAAGGCAGTTTCGCGAGGAGGTGGATGGGTCCCCGGCTGAGGTCGGGCTTATGTTTGGACCTGAGCCACGCCTCCTGGGCCTGGGGGCTCAATTGAGACAACCACTCGGGCCGGGCCTCCCGCGCTCGAGGCCCCGGTGGGGGGGCGATTTTTGTCGGCGGGGGCTCCAGGGTCGGAGCGGGCGCGGAAGGCTCTTTGCGGTCGCAAGCCGCGAGCGCGACCGCCAACGCCAAGTGGAAGAGTCGGACTTTCACCCGCTAAGTGTAGACCCGGAAACGGCCCGTTTCAAGGGGGGCCCTGCGAAATGATCGTGGCGGGCCTGATCACCGGGGACAGGCTTTTTTCGCGACCGCCGTGGAGGAGAGCCACATGGTCGAATAGGTTCCCTTGGAGCCGTCGGTTCTCAAGAACATCGCCCCCCGCCGCTTGCTGAGATCGTTTCCTTGATTGTCGAAATTCTTGGTCCGCTCCGACGGCCAGGAGGCCAGCTCCACCGCCGCGATGCGGGCCTTGGCCAAGGAGACCACCCGCCCCCCGAAGCCTCCCTGTTTGACGGCCAAGCCGAAGGATTTTTCCAAGGCCCCCAGTTCGGACGCGTCCAGGCGCCCGTCCGCGGCGGCCCCCTCGGCCAGGACCCCCCGAACCACGGCCAGGGCGACCAAGGCGTTGAGAGCCTCGAAGCCGTCGGGCAGGCCGTCGGCTTTGCCGTCGCCGTTTACATCCGAGGCGTCCCCGAAGACCTCTCTGCCGCTTTCGCCGGGGCGGCCGTCGCCGTCGGCGTCGAAGATCAGCAGGCCGTCGCCGGGGGAGACGTCGCTCACCGCCTCCAGGACGCCGTCGCCGTCCAGGTCAAAACGAGTTTTTTGCCTATTGGTGCGAACCCCGTCGCCGTGAAGGTCGAAGATGAGCGGGTCCTTGGGAGGCGGCTTGGGCGGATGATACTTCAGGATCATGACCTCGGGGTCCTTGAAGCTCGACCCCTGGAGCCCGCCGCAATCCTCATCGACGTCCACCAGTTTGACGTGGGTCTCCAGCGGGCGAAGGCGCCGAGCGTCGGCCTCTTGCGCCGGCGCGGCGGCCTTGGGGGCCGGGGTTCCCAGCGCGGCTTCCACCGCCTCCACCACCCCGGATTTTTCGGGAGCCTCAAGGGCTTGCTGGCCCCAGGCGCCGAGAACCAGTAAAAAGACCGGAAGCAGGCTGATCATGGGGACCCCCATAGTATAGCCCGGGGCCGCGCGCCTTGCCATGGGCGGCCCGTCTCTTTCGTTTAGCCCCGGGGATGGGCCTTGCGGTGGGATTCCTTGAGACCCGCCGGGGCGACATGGGTGTAGATCTGGGTGGTGGCCAGGCTGGCGTGGCCCAAAAGCTCCTGGACGGCGCGCAGGTCGGCCCCGTGGGCCAATAAATGAGTCGCGAAGCTGTGGCGCAATAGATGCGGATAAAGGCGGGCCGACAAGCCCGCCTTCTTGCCCAGGGCGTTCAAGTCTTTCCAAAACTGCTCCCGCGACAGGCGATTTCCCCCCCGCCCCAGGAAGACCTCGGGAGCCGCCGACTTGGCCGAAAAGCGCCGCTCCCGCAGGGCCAGGTACTGGCGCAGAAGCGAGCGGGCGCGGGGATGGATGGGGATCATGCGCTCCTTGGAGCCCTTGCCCAGGACCCGCACCCAGCCGTCCTGGAGATTGACGTACTCCGAGCGCAGGCCGACCAGCTCCGAGACCCGCATGCCGGTGGCGTAAAGGACCTCCAGCATGGTCCGCGCCCGGACCGACTCGAAGGAGCCGTCCACCGGGACCTTCAGAAGCCGATCCACTTCCTCCTGGGATAAATAGCGCGGCAGGCGCGCCGGCAGGCGCGGGGAGCGGAAATCCTCCACGGGGCTGACCTCGATGCGGCGCTCAACGGCCTGGAAGGCGTAGAAGGACTTGATGGCTTGGACCTTGCGGAAGAGGGAAGAGGCGGCCAGGCCTTTCTCGGATTTAAGCTCCCAAAGGTAATCCGAGACGCTTTGGGCCGTGGCAGAGAGAACGGCGGTCTTGATCTTTTTTAGGTAGGCCAGAAACTGCGTCAGGTCCCGGCCGTAGGCCGAGCAGGTGTTTTTAGACAGGCCCCGCTCAAGGGAGATGTGCTTGAGGTACTCGTCCAAAAGAGAATCCCGCGGCCCCGGCGCACGGGTTGACCGGAGCCGGGGAATCCGCGGGACTCATGCGGGTGCTTTAAGCCGTCGCGCCGGCTTTCGGCTTGCCCGCGGTTTTGGCCGGGGCGGGAGGCGCGTCGTGCGCGGCTTGCGCCGCGGCGCCGGCCACCAGGAACTTGTCGCGCAGGGTCTTCTCGAGCTCCACCCCGACCTCCGGGTTGTGCTTGAGGAAGGCCTTGGCGTTCTCGCGGCCCTGGCCCAGGCGAGTGCCCTTGTAGAGGAACCACGAGCCCGACTTCTCGATGAGCTGGTTTTCCACGCCCATGTCGATGAGGCAACCCTCGCGGGAGACCCCGTAGCCGTGGATCATCTCGAATTCCGCCTGCCGGTAGGGCGGGGCCACCTTGTTCTTGACGATCTTGACCCGCACGCGGGCGCCGACGACGACGTCGCCCTCCTTGATGTTCTCGATGCGGCGGATGTCCATGCGCAGGGTCGAGTAGAACTTCAGCGCCAGGCCGCCGGTGGTGGTCTCGGGGTTGCCGAACATGACCCCGATCTTATGGCGGATCTGGTTGATGAAGATGAGGGTCGTGCGCGAG
>CAYHPY010000030.1:21298-40612 GCA_964358485.1 uncultured Elusimicrobia bacterium | reverse complement strand
TTCTTATATTTTTTTGTCCCATAGTTCCGTCCCCAAGTTGTCGTTGTTTTTTAGAACCCCAACCCCCCCGCCATCAAGGACTTCATCATCGGCGCGAGCATCATGATGAACACGGTCGGGAAGATGAAAATCATGAGCGGAATCAGCATCTTGGTCGCGGCCTGCGCCGCCAATTTCTCGGCCTTGTTGAGGCGCCGGAAGCGCATGTCGGCGGCGTAGTTGCGGAGCAGTTCGACGAGGCTGGTTCCCATCTCGTCGGACTGGATGATGAGCCCCACGAAGGAGCGGATTTCCTGGATTCCCGTGCGCATGGCCAGGCGCTTGAGCGCGTCCTTGCGCGAATAGCCGAGCTGGACCTCGGAGATCATCTTGCCGACCTCGTTCTCGAGCTCGGTCTTCTCCTTGGAGGCCTTGAGGATTTTTTCGAAGGCGCTCATGTAATCGAGTCCGGCCTCGATGGTCAGGGCCGCCAGATCGACCAGGGTGGGAAAGTTCCGCATGATCTCGGCCTGGCGGGCGCGGATCTTGCCGCCCATCATGGAATCGGGCAGGAAGAACCCGACCACCCCGAAGATCAGCATGATCGGGTTGCCGGTCAGAAGCGTGAAGCCCCCGCCCAGCCCCGCCGCGAACATCTCCTTCATATGGAGCAGGTCCAGGGGAGTCGGCTTGACCGGCCGCCCCATCAGCATGTAGATCTCCTCGAGCTTCACGTCGACGTGGAGATGCCGGATCAGGAATAGGTCGATGCGGTCGATGAGGCTCCCATCGGCCTTGAGATTGGCGAAGGAGGAAGTCATCCCGCCCACGTCGCGCTTGGCCAGCAGGGAGAGATCGGTGTCGGAAACGGGGGGCGGCGGGGTCAGGAGCCGGCTGACCGCCGTGTAGGCGGCCACCGAGCCCAGGAAGCCCACGATTTGCAGCATCCAGCGCATGGTCGTGTCGTTCATGGCGTCAAACCGAGATGTCTCCGAGCTTGTCGACCACCTTCATCCCCACCCCGATCCAGAAAGTGCAGAAGAGAAGCGTAATCATGCCGATCGGGCTGAAATAAAAATCTTTCATGACCTTCGGCTGGAAGGCGAACATCACGACGAGCATGACCCAGGGCATGAGGCCGACGACGATGGCCTGGATGCGCTGCTGGGCGGTCATGGCGGCGGTTTTTTCAGCGAGCTTGGACTCCTCCCGGATGTTCTCCACGATTCGGTCGAAAATCTTGGTCAGGTTGCCGCCGACCGACCGCTGGATGATGATGGCCTTGATCATGTAGGCCAGCAGACGGCTCTGGACGCGGTCGGTGATTCCGTCCAACGCCTTCTCCAGAGGGGTCCCGAGCTGGTAGTTCTTCACGCACAGGCCGAACTCCTCGGAGATCGGGGGCTGGAGGTCCCGCTGGACGAGTTCGAAGCATTGCACGATGTCGACGCCCGCCTTCAGGCCGTTGGACATCAGGATCATGGCGTCCATGAGCTGGGCTTCCACTTTCAGGCCGCGGCGGAATTTGATGTTCTTGAGGAGGTAGCCGGGGAAGTTGAGCCCTCCGTAGATCCCGAAGCCGGTGAAGATGAAGAAGCCGAACGGGTCGAAGGTCAGCAGACCGACCAGAAAACCGAGCGCCGCCGGAATGCCGACCAAGTAATGGATCTTGATGGTCATGAACTGCCGCTCGTATTCGTGAGCCCAGTCCTTGGCCTTGACCTTGTAGTCCTCCATGGCCTGCGTGATCTTGGCCTCGTTGAGCGAACCCACCAGCCAGCCTCCGATGAAGATCAACGCCATGCCGGCAAGCTTGAAGCCCGTGGAGAGCCCCGCGCTGCCTTTTTTCTCCGCCCCCGGAGGCGCGTAGCCCCGCGGCGGGCTGTTGAGGGCGTTGAAGGCGTAGAGGGTCAAGGCTCCGATCGCCATCACGGCCTCCCGATACCGGGCGTTTTCGTTGGAGGTCAGGCCGTCCATCACCGAGTCCATCTCTTTGTGGATCAGCTCGAAATTGGCCAGCACGGCCCGTCCCCGGCCCCCGAGGGAGTTCCCCAAGCGGGCGCGGTAAAGGCGGTCCAGCGACATTTGGAACCGGATGCGGTTGTCCTCGTAGTCCCGCACCAGGGACCCCGGCTGGATCAACTGCCCGCCGTCGGTCGGGGGAAAGGATTTCCGGACGATCTCGAAGAATTCGTAGAGCACGGAGGAGGGGGCCTGCCAGAGCTGGGCCTCGTTGAGGATGCCCTCCTCGGGATCCTGCCAGACGGGCTTTTTGAGCATGGCGTCCAAGGTCTCGTCGATCCACTTGGGCGGGGCGAGGGCGGGGTCCCGGTCCTTTTTGAAATAGTGGTAAAAAACCTGGGTCTTAGCCTCGGCCCCATCGGTCTTATCCACCAGGAACTTGATGTCTTGAGGAGAGAAGATTTGGGCGTCAACGGAGAACGGAACGAACAGCAACGGCAACGAGAGAAGGGACGGAACCATAAAAGAGAAAATACAGGAGCCTCGATTCGCTCGCCGCCGGTGGGGGAGGATCGTATTGCTCATCTCGAGGAGGTATGCCCCTCAAGGCCGGGGCCCTTGGGGACCACGCCCGTTTTCTTTTGCTCGGCGGTCGCGAAAAGGGCGAGGGGCATCTCGATGCCTTTGTGCTTGAACTCCGGGTAAAAGGTGGGCACGTTCCCGCAGGCCTCGAAATCCCCCATGGTCTTGCCTTCGGCGGTGACGGTGCGCAGGTGGAACAGGAAGAGGTCCTGCATCTTGAACATCACCCCGTCTTTGCCGGTGATTTCCGTGATGAAGGTCACCCGGCGCTTGCCGTCCGAGAAGCGCGTCAGCTGAACGAAAAGGTGCACGGCGCTCGAGATCATGTCGACCAAAACCGAGATCGGAAGGTCGGTGCCGGCCATCAAGCACATCGCCGAAAGGCGGGACAGCCCGTCCTTGGGGGTGTTGGCGTGGATGGTCGCCAGGGAGCCTTCGTGGCCGGTGTTCATCGCCTGCAGCATGTCCAGGGCCTCGCCGCCGCGGCACTCGCCGACGATGATCCGGTCGGGGCGCATCCGCAGGCAGTTCTTGATCAGGTCGCGGATGGTGACCTCGCCTTTGCCTTCGATGTTGGGCGGGCGGCTTTCCAGGCGGATCCAATGCTCGGCCATCAGATTGAGCTCGGCGGTGTCCTCCACGGTGATGATGCGCTCTCCCTGGGGGATGTAGTTGGAGCACATGTTGAGAAAGGTGGTTTTCCCGGTTCCGGTGCCGCCCGAGACGATGATGTTCTTGCGGACGATCACGGCGTCCCGGATGAAATTAAGCATGTCCGGAACGATCGCGCCGAAGGACATGAGCTGCTCGCCGGTGAAGGGCTTGGCGGAAAAGCGCCGGATGGTCAAAGTCGGGCCGGAGACGGCCAGCGGGGCGATGATGGCGTTGACCCGGGAACCGTCCTTGAGCCGCGCGTCCACCAGGGGCACGGATTCGTCGATGCGCCGGCCGACGGGAGCGACGATGCGTTTGATGACCTGGACGACTTGGTCGTTGTTGCGAAAACGCATGGGCAGGAGCTTCAGGTTTCCTTTTTCCTCGATGTAGACCTTGTCGAAGGCGTTGACCATGATCTCGTTGATGCCCGGGTCCCGGAGCAGAACCTGGAGCGGCCCCAGGCCCAGAATCTCATCGACGAGCTCGGTGGAGAACTGCTCGCGCTGTTGGCGCGAAAGGACCAGATTCGGCTCCCGCTGCAAAAGAGTGTCGATGATGGCGCCCACGCGCGTCCGGTTCTCGTCGTTCTGCTTGGGGTCGTCGGAAATCCTGATGCGCTCGGTTTCCATGGCGGCCACGACGAGCTTGTGCATCTTCATCTTGAGCTCGTCCCAGCCCTCCGGCTCGGGGCCGCCGACGGGGGTCGCCGCCGATTTTTTTTCGGAAGATTTTTCGGCGGCGGGTTTGGCCGACGGCTTCCAGAGGAGGTCGGCCCCCTCCGTCAATTCTTCCGAGGTGACATTGGTGTCCCAATGCTTGAGGGTGGGTTTGACCTCCAAGGTGCGCCCCAACAGCGTGCGGAGCCCCTTGACCCAATCGCTCTGGAGGTTTTCCACCACGAGGATTCTCTGGGTGTTGGCGTACTCCGGCAGGAGGTCCTCCCAGGGCAAGTAGCTGAGGACCTTTTTCTGCATCACCCCGAAAAAGCGGTCCACCTCCTTGGGGGCGATGGCGCCGGGAAGGTTGCACTGGTTGACGATGATTTCGAACTTCTCCATGGCGAAATGGAGGGTTTTGAATTCCGTGAAAAGGTTGTAAGTCGCCTCGAAGTGGGCCCGTTGGGGCAGGGAAACCCAATAGATGATGTCGGCCAGGTCGAAGGAGAAAACCTGCATCGGAAAGTAGGGATCCACGTCCAGGAAAAGGTCGTACGACTCCGACAGAGCGCTCAGAATCTTGACGATCGATTGGGAGGAAAGGCTCTTGAACTCCTCGCGCTTGGTGGCCAAAGGCAGAACTCCCACACCGTATTGCGTGATGGGAATTCGGCCGCGGAGGAGCTTGCCGATCCCTCCGGTGGCGGACTCTCCGGCCAGGCTCAGCATGCTCCACAAAGTCGGGATCGGCGGCTGGACCCCGAGCAAAAAACCCAAATCCGTCCGGCAGAGCGGATCCATCTGAACGATGATGACCTTCCGGTTTTGGCTCCCCGCCCAGGCCAAGGCCAGGTTCAAGGCGATCGTGCTCTTGCCGACCCCTTCCTTGGGGCCGGTAAAAGCGACCACCCGGCAAGGCTCCCGGGCGGATCTGCCTGATTCGGTCGGGGCCGGCGATTCATCCGCCATTATTTGACGATCTCCATGGTGATGAAGAGGAACAGGGATTTCTGCTCCTCGATGATGTTCGTGTTGGTGAATAAAAACCCGATGATCGGAATCCGTCCGAGAAAGGGGACCCGCGTCTTGGTCACGTTTTTGGAGCTGGACTTGAGCCCCCCCAGGACCAGGGTCTCCCCGCTCTTGACCTCAACCGAGGTCTGAACCTGGCGGGTGGTCAGGGAGGGAACCGAGGTGTTGCCCACGGTGACCGGCTTGGAGAAGTCGGGGGTGGAGACCTCCAACTGGGCCTCGGCCCGGATGGTGTCCTTCTTATTGGGATTGATGACCGGCAGGATGTTCAGGATCACCCCGAACTTCTTGAATTCCACGCCGACCCCCTGGTTGTTGGTCACCGGGTAAGGCTGGTCGCCGCCGACGACGAAGTTCGCCTGGGAACCGGCCTGGACGATCACCTTGGGGTTGGACAGGAGCTGGGCCTTGCCTTCGGTTTCGAGCAGCTTCAACGATGTTTGTAGCGCGGTCATTCTCGCGAAATCTCCGACCTGGTACAGACCCGGCCCGGCGGCCCCCACCTTTTCGGCGAACTGGATGCCGGTTTGGAAAGGTCCCCAGGAAAACCCGTGGTCCCTGGCGACCGATCCCGAAATCTCGACGATGTCCGCCGAAACGGCGATCAGCGAGTCCTCAGGCTGGGCGCGGACTTCTCCGGCCCCCAGGACCGCCGCCATCGCGGCGAGGCACAGCGCGCTCCTGCGCAGTTGTCGTTTCATGGTGTCGAACCTTTTGCGTCAGCCCGGCGCTTATGTCGTCCTTGCGTCTATTAACGGCTCAACGGAAAAGCTTTCTGAAACTCGCCATCTCCATGGGATGCATCTCCACATCCCCCAAACCTCTCAAAATCACGGTGGTCTCTCCCTGCTTGACGGCCAAAGCCAAATACTGGGCCTCGTTGGGATTGAGCGCGAGGCTGACGGCGGCCTTCTCGGAGAACGCCGCCATCTTGTCCTCCTTCTTGCCCTGGTCCTGGAACTGCTTGGCGGTCATGCCCATTCCCATATTGGTCCCGACGGCGATCACCAGCACGTTCTGCAGGATGGTGGCCGTCACCTTCTCCTTGCGGTTGTCGGCCATCTGGGCGTCGAAAGTGACCAGGATGTCCACGCGGTCTCCCGGCTTGACCAGGGCCTTGAGCTCCGGATCCAGGCCGAGCACGGCGCCGCGGTAGCCGGGAGGGACTTTCACGCTCAAGCCGGCCTCGGGAGACATCGCGATCAGAGCCGCCTGCGATATCTGGTTGCCTTTCGGGATGCGGATGCGCGTGACCAGGTTGGCGACCATCTTGATGTCCGAAGGGGTCTTGACCTCGAAGGCGTCCTGCTCCATGAATTTCCGGGGGATGGCCAAAACTTCGACCATGTCTTCCTTTAGGATGGTTCTTTCCGGGATGTCGAACCGGGAAATGAGGACCTGGCCCATCTCATAGGAGCCCGACAAGGCCTTTTCCTTGCTGGTGAGGACCATCATGTAGAACATGGCCGCCGCGATGGCCAGGAGCATCGGAATCAACACGCCTTTCTTTTCCATGGTTATTTATCCAAGGGCCGCTCGATCGGCATCCTCTGGGTCAAAGTGATCTCCCGGTGGCCGCTGCCCGGCGGCTTGGAGAGGATGAAATTGCTGAACGGGAAAATCAGGGGAATCGGATAGGTGGCGGTCACGACCAGATCGTTGTTGCGGACCCCCGCCTGCCGGTCGTCGAACGGAGCCGGGTCGGCGCGGGCCGAGATGACGTGGGCGGTGGCCAGAATCTTCTTGCTCAGGAATTCGTCCAAAGCGTTGACGGAGATGTTGGGAGAGCCGCCCAGACTCGGAGTCACGGTCATCGAGCCGTAGCGCACGGTTTCGAAAAGGGCGTGGTTGAAAAGAATCACCTGGAACGCGACGTTGCCGAGCTCCATGATCGTGAAGATGATGGTAAAGAAGATCGGCAGGACCAGGAGCATTTCGACAAGCACCTGCCCGGGGCCCTTGCGCCCCGAGCGGCCTTTCCGGGCGGACACGGACCGCCCGACGGGCGCCCGGCCCGCTCCCCGCGCTCCTTCGATCCGGTCCATTCCAGCCGTCATCTCGCTTTAAACCTCCTTTTTCGCCTTGCCCGGACGCACCCCACCCGTCTCCCCGTTTCCGGGGCCTGCCCTCCCCGGGCCTCGCGGCCCGGGGGACTTTGAATTTTTCGGGCCTTCGGGCTACTTGCCCATGTCGCCGGCGGCCTTGCTGATCATGTCCTGGATCTGCTGGAAGAGCGTCGGCATGTACTTCTTGAGGGCCGCGCCGGCCACCAGGACAACGCCCACGACGACCGTGAGCATCAGCAGGTATTCGACGGTGTTCTGACCCTTCTGACTCCGCAGCCACGCGCTCGTCGCCATGATTTTCTTTCGCATACTTTCTCCTTGTCCCGTCTTCCCGGACGAACCGGGGGGCGTCGTCAAATCCTTGCTTCGTTCCGCCTCAGTAGTACGCTCTGAGGATCTTCGTTCCCGCGATCACGAACAGCCTCCTCAGCTGCCCGTGGAGCCAGCCGTACATCGCGGCGAAAACAGTGACCAGGACCATCGTCGTGAGCAGGTACTCGACGGTCGCCTGCCCCCGCGTTCCGACCCTGCGCCACCAGCCATCGAACCGCCGCATCGTCTTGGCTCCTCCTCTTTCTTGAGTGTAACACCCGACCCTCCCCTTGTCAAGACGCGCAACATTAAGAAAGTGTTAAAATTTCAGCTTAACCGAGAATTGATTGACGGTGCCCAAGGAACCGGACGGAACCAGCGCGTAATCCAAGCCCAGGCCGTAGCCGAAGGCCCTTGAAGTGAAAAGCCCGAACCCGAAAGTGAGCCCATTGGACCGGTCCAAGCGGAAGGTCTCGATCCAGGCGGCCTGGTCCTCGGTGGCGCGCCCCATGTTGTCGGTGTTGTAATAACCGACCCGGAAGGTCACCTGCCCGACGTCCAAATACTCCTCGGGAAGGAGGAATTCCATCCCCAGCCCGAGCCGAGCCCGATCGTCGGAGGCTTTGGCCACTTCCATGGCCACGGTCAAAAACTCCGCGGCTCGGACCGCCGCCCCGCCCCGGACGATCTGCGCCACGTTGGCCTTGCTGGCTCCGAAATTCTGCACGGCCAAGCCCAGCGAAACCATGGAGTTGGGCTTGAGCTGGGCCCCGATGTCCCCGACCGCGGTGTCGTAGATGTTTCCGGCGATGTCCTCGTGGATGACGCGCATGGCGCCGCCCAGGAAAAGCTTTTCATACCAGAAGGAGCGCGCCATCCCGATCGAGGCGAAACCATTGCGGACCAGGAGGTTGTCGTTGTCCAGGGGCGCTCCGATGTCGTCGCGGGCGTCGAACCCATCCACGCTGATGTAGGCGACGTTGGCCCCCCAGACCGTCCGCCCCATGGGGTGGGCGTAGGCCAGATAAAGAGGAGAGGTGACCTGCTGGACGAAAGTCAGGTAGGAATAAACTGCCTCCTTCTGCTGGGTCACCGCCAGGCCCGCCGGATTCCACATCATCGAGTCCGAGCCCTCGGCCAGGGCGACGAACGCCCGGCCCATCCCCATGGCCCGGGCCGAACCTTGGCCCAACTTCATGAACGCGGCGCCTGACGTGCCCGCCAGCGTGTTGACCGCGCCGGCGGAAGGCGGCACCAGGAGATTGCTCGCCGTAATCAGGGCCGCCAGGCCAAGGACGGCAACGTGAACGGAAAATCCGGGAACGGAATGATTGTTCCTCACGGAACTAGAACCTTCTTGACCGTCTGGAGGTTATTGCGCCCCCCCAAGGTCTCCTCGATCCGGATCACGGCCCAGTACAGGCCCCGCCCAATCGGCCGCCCCGCGTCATTGACCTTGTTCCAGTCGAAATTGACGTAGGAGCCGATGTCCTTTTCGCCGAAATCCTTGTCCAACACCACCTCTCCGGCGATGTTGTAAAGCTTCATCCGCACCTTTCCCTGGATCGGAGAGAAAATGGTGAAGCGCGCGGAATTGCCTTTCGCGGGGTTGGGGTATAGGAAGGTGTTGTTCTCGAAGGCGCCGATGATGTCGAAGGATCCGTTGCGGACCACCGGGATCTCATCGATGGGACGGTCCAGGGAAAGGGCCGCGGAGTTGAGCACGTTCCCCGTCAGGGAGTCGATCGCGGCCGGATCCGTGGAGCCGACCAGCTTGAATTTATAGTTTCCGTCGACCACGATGCTCTGGCGCAGGTCGGTCCCATCCCAAGTTTCCTCAATCGGAGTCCGGGCCGGGCGGTTGCCGACGATCCTTTTGACCAGGGAGACCGACTCGGGCGGCGACGGGTTTCCGGAGACGTCGAAGATCGTTCCGGGCTTGTAGACTTTCAGGGAAATTTTCATGGGCTCGGAGATCTGGTACGAAATCACGGAGACCGCGTTGTCCCCCCGCAAAGGGGAGATGGCCAGGTCATAGATCCGCAGGGGTTCGAAGGTGACGGTCAGTTGGGACGTCGACCCGGAGGAAAGCACGGAGGCCAAGTCCTCGGCCACGACCCGGACGTTGTAGAAGCCCGAGCGCGGGAAATTGCCGCTGTTGTCCCGTCCGTCCCAGACGTCGGAGTTGAGGATGCCGGCCTCGCGGATCCCCCCGGCGACGACGGTGCGGACCAGGGTCGCGGGCACCTGGGCGGTGAGGATTTGGATCGTCACCGACGATTGCCGGGTCAAGGCGTATTCGATCGAAAAAGGGTGGAGCGTGATCGTGCTCGAGGAGTTGAAGAGGGCCGGGACCTCCGGCTTGACCGAGAAGCTGGTGAAGAGGATCGCCCCCCGGGCCACGGTGATGTTTCCCATGATCTTGTCGGTGGCGTAGTACTTGGGAGAGGCGGTGGATTCGGCGGTCAAGGTGTAGACATAGGAGCCGTCCGGAACGAACAGGCCGTTGGAGTCCCGGCCGTCCCAGATCTCGGTGTATTTTTGGCGCCCGGTGCGAAGCCCCTTGAAGGTGATGACCGGATTGACGATCTGCCCGGTCGGCCCCACGGTCTGCGCGCAGTTGGTCGGGTCGATGGCGTTGCACGGGGGCCAGGTCCCGGTCGAATTGGTGATGACGGTTCCCGGGGGATAGATGTTCCAGGCCGAGCGCATGGTCTGGGTCAGCTGGTAGTTCAGGACGACGGTGTCCGAGGCCCCGCTCAACAGGGGGGTCGTCAGAAGATCGGTGATCCGGTAGAGGTTGACCGGGAACAACGCGGTCGTCGTGGACACCTTCGCGGGAAACAGCGGGTCGGCGGCGGTCAATTGGATCAGGTAGGTCCCGGAGGAGACGATCTGGCCGGTGTTGTCGGCGGCGTCGGACCAGGTGTCCTGGTTGGAGAATGTGCCCGGGCGAAGTTCATCGGCAACGATCGTCTTGACCAACTTCGTGCCAGTTCTATCGAAGACCCGGAGATTGACGACCGCGTCGCGGGACATCTGATAACGGAAGAAAAAGGGATTCAAGGCCGCCACGGTCGGACTGGAGCCGGCGATCGAGGAAGCCGGCGTGATCTGAAAAAGGCCCACGAACCCCCGGATGATCGGCAGGAACCCGGTTTTGGCCTGGGAGGACCAAATGCGGGTCTCGCCTTCCGTCGCCGCGCTGGCGCAGGCGGCGTTGGCGCCGTTGCGGCAGAATTTGAAGCCGTTCTGGGAGGCTAGGGCGGCGTAGATGACGAAAACATAGTCCCCGTCCGGCAGGACGTTCCCGTTCTTGTCGCGCCCGTCCCAGAACGAGACCACCGCTTTGCGCGACTCCTTGACCTCCTTGATGGAGCGTACGGGATTGATCACGTCGGTATTGGTGCAGGCGCCGCTCAGCCGGGCGCCAAAGACCTTCAAGGGAAGGTCTTCGTTGGGCTGGTCCATGGCCTCGGCGTTGACGGAGTTCAGGCCCAAGCCGTCGGCCCGGCAGAACTGGGTGTTGGGTGCATAAATGTCCACGTAAACCGTCGCCGGCTCGGTTAATTCGTAGGTCAGGACGGCCAGGGAAGTGGATCCGGCCTGAAGAGGCAGAACGCGGAGATCGGTGACATGGACCACGTCGAGCCCGATCTGCCGGGTCACCGGAAAGGAGAGGTCCCGCCCGTATTGGTCGTCTGAAAACGCCTGGAAAGACGCCAGATAGACGCCCGGAGGGCCGAAGTCCCCGTTGTCGAACCGGCCGTTCCACGAGTCCCCGTTGAGGAGGGTTCCCTTGGGCACGCCCTCCCCGCTCCGGGGCAGGCCCGGAACCACTTTGCGCACGACCGGGAAGCTCCCGGCGGCGCTGGTCACCGAGTTGTGGATGTTGATGTACATCGTCGCGTCCTTGGACAGCCGGTAGCTCAGATTATAAGGTTGGGCCGTGACCCCGGTGATGTTGCCCACGATGGTGGCCGAGGCGGTCAAGACATGGATATTGGTGACGTCCACCGTGATCGGCTTCTGCGAGACGAAGCAACCGGTGGCGGGACAATTGCCGCCCGAGGTCGCGTCCTGGGTGGCGCCCGAGGGATAGGCGCGTTCGGCGGTGATCTGGATGTTCCCCGATTGTCCCTGAACCTGGGTGCGAACGGTGATGCGGAAGCCGTATTGGCCGTTGGTCTTGCCCCAGTCTCCCTGGATGTTGCTCGCCCCATCGAACAGCACGCAGGTCGGAGTCAGCTTGCCGACGCCGGCGACGTTGTTTCCGGTGTTGAGCGCCGGGATCGTGCCCGGGTTGTCCACGAAAAAGGTCCGGATAGGAGGCGTGGAACCGGCGTCGAGCGCGTTGGCCCCGTCCTGGAATTTAAAAACCTCGAACTTCATCTCGTCGAGGTTGAGGCTGGTGGTCAGCTCGTTGCGGTAGCCGATGGCCGAACAGAGGAAAACGGCGTCGTTGCAGTAATTCTTCGCGATCGTCCCGGTATTGGGGATCGCGTTGGTCGGCGTCGCGCAAAAGGGGGACGCGTTCTGGAAGACGCTGAGGTAATCGGACTCGAACTCGATGTGGGCCTCGTTGGAAATGTTGCCGCAATTGGGGTTGGGACACGCCCGGTCGCCGCCGGTGTAGTCGGCCGGCGGCGCCGCCAAACCGCTCCTGGGGCAGATGAACTGGGGAGGGATCGTCGCGGTAAAGGAACAATCCCCCTTGTAGCTCACGTAGGCGCGGTCCACGGAAAGCGAAACCGCTCCGGCGGGGACGGCCAGGACCAAGAGGACGAAGGCCTTGAGGATCCCGCTCCCCAGGACTCCCCGCTCCGCGCACCGTTGTCTTTTCATCGTTAGCATTCCCTTTGGCGCCGCCGACCGCACTAACTTAGCTTTTTACTGTTGCCTATTTGTTAACCGAAAATTAAAAGATTGTTAGTACTCGAATTTCTGAAGCGCGAAGCCCGGCCTTCCTTCGTCGGGGCCGGCCAGAATCCAAAGCGCGCCTTTTCCGCCGGAGATTCCAAGCACCGGGGAGTCGAAACGGAACCGGCCGCGGACCGCGACCCGCTCGGCGGAGGGATCGAGGATCGCCAACTCCCGGGAGCGGGGGTCGAACGCCCACAAGGCCCCGTCCACCCAGGCCATCGCCGACGGAATGAAATCGGGCAGGGTCATGGAGCGGGAGGACTTGCCTTCGGCGTCCTGGCGGTACAAGGCGGCGTTGGCGGCGTCGTAGATCCAGAGAAAGTCGCCGTCGGTGGCCGCGGCGGACGGGGCCGGGCCGGGCGCGGGCCGCGTCTTTAGGATTTCCGCGGGCCGGCCCGCCCGATGTCCCACCACCCGCGCCTGGGCGGAATCCAGGGCCCAGAGATAGTCGGCCCCGGCGGCCAAGGCCACCGGGCGGTAGGGCTCGGAGACCTTGGCCCGGACCGGGTCGAAAGCGGAGAAATCCTTCGGGTCGAAGGAGCGCAGGGCCCCGTCCCACTCGGAAACCCAAAGACGCTCCCCGTCGTGGGCCAGAGAGGTCGGATTTTCGAGGGCCACCGATTGCGAGACCGCGAGCTTGAAGTGGGGCCGCCGCGCGTAGGACCACAGCCCCCAGCCTCCCCCCGCCAACAACGCCGCGGCCAAGGCCCCGGCCGCGGCGCGGCGCCAATTAAAGGAAGCACCTCCCTCCGCGGTGTGGGCCGGACCGGCCAGGCCCCGCAACAACTTCATCGCCGAGGCCAAGCGGGTCGAGGTCTCGGTGGACTGCCGGAGGGACTCGTTGATCTTGGCGACGAACTCCACCTGCGAGCGCTCTTTTTCCTGAAGCTCGGAGTGGAACGCCTCGCGCTCCTTGCGCAGGCTTTCCTCCCAAGACGAGAACTCCTTGCGCTGGGTCTCCCAGGTGGAGCGCTCCCGGTCCCAAAGCTCCCGCCACTGCGTCCGCTCTTCTTCCCAAAGCTTGGACAGCTCGTTGAAATGCTTCTGAATCTCGTCCACCTTGCCGAGGGCCTCGGCCCGTTCCCGCTCCGACTCCTGGCGGGCCTGGCGTTCGGCCAAAAGCTCGGAAAGGGTTTTTTCCAGGGCGTTCTTGGCTTCCTTAAGGCCGCCGGAAACGCTCCGGGCCTGCTCCTCGGACCGGACCGAACCTTCCTGGAGAACCGAACACTGCTCCTGAAAGGACCTCAGCTCCTCCAAATGTTGGCGCTCGCGCTTCTCCCATTGCCGCTGAAGCTCATCCGCCCGCTTGGCTTCCGCCGCGAGGCGGTCCCGGGTTCCTTCAAGTAGGGCCTGCAGGGAGCGCCGCTCCTCGTCGAAGCGCTGACGCTCGTCGGAGATGGATTTGACCCCGGCCTCCAGCTTGGTCCGCGCCTCGAGGACTTCCCCGAAAACCAGGGATTCCCCGGCCTTCAGGCGCTGCCGCAGGGATTGCGCCTCCGCTTCCAAAACCGCCTGCCGCTCCAAGGTCAGGCGCAGAGCCCGCTCCTTGGCCTCCAGAAGCTGGGCCCAGCTTTCGGCTTGTTGGCGGTGCTGCTTCTTAAGGAGAGCGGCGGCGTCCAAAGAGATGTCGAAGGCGGTCCCGCCGGCCGGGAAGGCGGGCGCGGGAAGATCATCGGAGGACGCGCGGGCGGTGCTCACCTTGGCCCAAAGACGGTCCAACTCCTTGTCGATATCCCCGGGGTTCATCGCGCATTGAGTGTAACAGGCGGGCCGCCGGAATCAATGACCGAAATGTTACGGCTTTCTCAGGAGCCGGAGCAGTTCCTGGTTGGCGGGGCCCAGATCCACCCCCGTGTCCTTGTACTGCCGGAGGATGCGCTTGACCTGGTCGGCCAACGCCGCGTCGGGCGCGCCCTGGGACTTCATCCTCTGATAGGAGGCCCAATCCTCCCGGTACAGCTCCTCCTTGGTCTTTTCCTTGAGTCGACGCGCCTCCTCCTTCACCTTCTCGTAGGAATCCTGGGCCGCCTTGTGCCGGTCCTGAAGGGCCTTGAGCCGGGCGCGGGCCTCGGACTCGGACGCCTTTCGCCCCTCCAGCTCCCCCTGGAGGGCCTCCAACTGTTCCCGCAGGCGGGCCAGCTCCTCGGAAAGCTTCCATTGACGGACCTCGGCGGCCTCCAAAGAATCCGTCAGCCCTTGCCGGTAGCGCAGTTCGTCCTTCAGGAGCCGTTCATACTCCCGCTCGGGATCGGCCTCGCCGAAACGGAACATCATGGAAACCGCGTGGCTCAGCCGGGGCGTGCCCGAGAGAGGAAGGGTCATCGCGTAATCCAACTGGCCCCCGAATATCCTCCAGCCCGCCCCGTAGTTGAAGGTTTTAAGAGCCTCCCCCATCCCAAGACCCGCGCGGGCCGCGAAGGTTCCGGCCCGGGCGGTCGCCGCCCAATACTCCAGACCGGCGGCCACGACGGCGGCCCCGCGATGCCCTCCCGAGGGTTCCCGCTTGGAGAAATCCAATGCCCAGGTGAAATTGCGGACCGTCTCGGCGATTCCGACCCGCAGCGTGGCCGGGACGCGGTCGCCGACGCTGCCCGTATCCAGGCGGGGGCCGTTGAGGTTGAGCACCGATAGCCCCGCGGCGTAACGGTCCCCGAACCTCAGCAACATCCCGAAATCCAAGTCGGGCTTGGTGGACCCGCCGCCGCCCCGGAGGTTGCGCGAAAGAATCTTCAGCCCACCTCCGATGTCCAAGGTCGCGCGGTCGAACTCCATGAAGCCCCGGGTCCCGTAGCCCACTCCCACGCTTCGGTCGATGGACAATTTTTCCTGGTCGGTATAGAGCCAGGTGAGGCCGAAGCCCCCGTTGAGGAGTTCCTGGCGGATCGGCACGATCAAAGCCATGTTCATCTGATCCTGGTCGACCTCGCCGGCCGGGATGTGGAGCTGACGCAGATAATTCGAGGAGTATTGGTACCCCTTGGGCTGGCCCAACCCGGCCGGGTTGTAGGCGGCGGCCGAGGCGTCCCCCGAAACCGCCGTGAAGGCGGAGCCCATCGCGATGGCCCGGGGGCTCCAACCCGCGTCCTCGAACGCCGCGAAGGCCGGGGCGGCCGCCAGCAGAACCCCGAGCAAACCCATCCTCATGGCTGGAATGATAAAGGAAACGCGTTACCGAAAGGTTTCCATTTCCACGCGGTATTCCAGCGGATCCAGGGACCCGGCTTCCATGTAGTGGCGGGAGGACCGGGCGTAAGGGGGCCCTTCGGCGGCCAGAACCTCGTGGATTTGCCCCGAAAGGTAATGGGCGAAGGCGTAGGAGAAAAGGACGTCCCGCAGGTAGGAATCGCGCCCTTCGGGACCGCCGTCGGGCGGGCGCCTCAAGGCCAGCCGCTCCCAGGACGCCCGATCCCGCTCCCAACCGGGGACCGGCCGGACCGCCTGGACCAAACCCTCCGGAGAAAGATGGAACGGATTTCCCCAGAGACCCATGCCCTCCAAGGCCCGCGCCGAAAGCCCGACCGCGAACAACGGCCGCGCCCGCAGCTGGGACGCGGCCCATTCGGGTCCGAGCCGCCCATCGGAACCCGCCAGGAGGCGCCCCCGATTC
The DNA here is from genome assembly GCA_964358485.1 of uncultured Elusimicrobia bacterium. Taxonomy (GTDB): domain Bacteria; phylum Elusimicrobiota; class Elusimicrobia; order UBA1565; family UBA9628; genus CAYHPY01. The sequence goes on along the minus strand of CAYHPY010000030.1, from coordinate 24,836 downwards.
CCGCGGTCCAGCCAACGGTAACGCAATCCGAAACGGGCGGTGTCGCCGCCCGCCACCAGAGCCGCCCCGGGAGGCAGGGAGCGGTCCAGATCCCGGGAGTAATCGTAGGCGGAAAAGTCCTCCCGCCGGTCGAGCCGGGGAGCGGAACGTGCCCCGCCCCAGCCCGCCAAGGCCAAAGCGAGGACGGCGGCGAAAATACCGGTCATTTCCCCGCGCGCTCCGATCCGTTCCAGGAGGAAGGACCCCCCGTGCCCAGCCGCTACGCAGAGGGCCAGGACCGGGATCAAGAAGCAGGGCTCCAGAGCGCTGGCGGCCACCCAATGGGACGGATCAAAACGGCTCAAGAGGAGGAATACGGGGCCGGCGCAAAAGAAAGCCGCCGCCCAGGCCGCGCCTTCGCGGCGGTTGCGGGTCCAAAATTCCGAGGTCCCGAGGGCCGCCAGAAGAAGAACCGGCCACCCCACCGCGGACGGCAGGCGGCCGAAAAAGAACCCGAGCTCCGCGGCGGCAAGTTCCGCCGACCAGGGACGGGCGAAGGCGGGGTGAAGCTCGAAGGTTCCGTACTGGGCCCGGGTGGCCATCGCCCAAGCCTCCGGGAGGCCGCCCAGCCTGATCCAGAGCATCAGCATCGGCCCGAGCCCGATCAAAACGAAAAGGGCCGCGCTCGCGGGCCGGTCCACCCGGCCGCGCCAAAGAATCGCCAAGGCCGGAATCAGCAGAAGGAGGGTTTGATGGTTGACCAAGCCCAGGCCGAGCAGAAGCCCGCTCAGCGCCAAGCGCCGCCCGCGGGTTGAGCCCGGGCCCCGGGAAAGGAGGAAGAGGGCCGCCGCGATCAAGGCGTGCCAGGAATATTTTTCCTGGAGCAGGCTGAATTTCCAAAGCGGAGCGCTCACCGCCAGGGCGGCCGCGCCGGCCCAACCGCCGGGCCCCCCCGCGCAGAGGGAGGCGAGCGCCGCCGCTCCGGCGCCGCCCGCGGCCGAAAGGAGGTTGAGCCGGTAGGAGAATTCGCCCAGGCCCAGGGCGGTCCCCCAGGCCTTCCCGGCGATCGCGTACAAAGGATACCCCGGGGCGTGCGCCAAGGTCAAAGTCCGGGCGGCGTAGCCGAGGTCCATCCCATCGCGGGGGGCGACGCCGGGGTAGGCCGTGGCGGCGTAAAAAGCCAAGGCCCCAAAAAAAATTACGGCCGCGCCACGGACTCCCCCTTCCCTCAAATCCGGCCCCAATTGGGAAAGGGCAGGGAGGGATCGGCCCGCCGGGGACCATCAGCGCCGCCCCGGGCCAGCATGTGGGTGGCGGCCTGGGCGATCATGGCCCCGTTGTCGGTGCAGAGCCCCGGCCTGGGAATGAGGATCCGCCAGCCGCGCCGGGCGGCCAACTCGGAGAATTTTTCCCGAAGCCGGGAATTGGCCGCGACGCCCCCGCCCACGACCAGCTCGCGGATTTTAAAGGCGTCGGCCGCCAGCTCGGCCTTGCGGACCAAGGTGTCGACGACCGCTTCCTGAAAGGAAGCGCAAATCCCCGAAACCTCGTCGTGGGAAAGCTTTCCCCGGTCCCGGAGATGGTAAAGGACCGAGGTTTTGAGGCCGGAAAACGAAAAATCCCAAGTCCCCGGCATCAGGGGCCGGGGAAAGGTCGCCGCGGAGGGGTCGCCCTGTTTGGCGCGGCGGTCGATCAACGGCCCGCCCGGATAGCCCAGATCCAAAAGACGCGCGACCTTGTCGAAGGCCTCCCCGGCCGCGTCGTCGCGGGTGCGGCCCAGAACCCGGTAGGAGCCGGGCCGGCGGGCCAGGATGAGATCGGTGTGGCCCCCGGAGACGACCAAGGCCAAAAGGGGGAACCGAAGCTCGCCCCCCCCGGGCCCCTCCAGCTCGGCCGCGAACACATGCCCCTCGAGGTGATGGACCCCGATCAAGGGCAGGCCCTGGAGCGCGGCCAAGGTTTGCGCGGCCACCTTCCCCACCAAAAGGGAGCCCATCAAGCCGGGACCCCGGGTGAAGGCCACCGCGTCGGGGGCCCGGCCCCCGGCCCCTTCCAGGGCGGCCTCGATCACCTGGGAGATTTTCTGGAGATGGGCCCGGGACGCCAGCTCGGGAACGATCCCGCGGTAGCGCCGGTGAAGGTCCACCTGGGAGGAGATGACGTTGGACAGCAGCTTCCGGCCGTCCTCGACGACCGCCGCGGCGGTTTCGTCGCAGGAGGTCTCGATCCCGAGAACTCTCACGGGGGGCTTACCCCCCCTTGGCCGGGGACGCCCCCTGCGGGTCCCGGGCTTGCAGCAGTTCGACGGCCCGGTCCAAAGTTTCGTCCTTGATCATTTCGGCGGGCTTGACCGCGGAGCGGGGTTTGCGGTCCTTGGCGTAAACCAAATCCCATTGGGCGTTGAGCTTGGCCTCGGTCTCCCGGGAAAGGGGGATGACGATGTCGGGGGTGATCCCCCCGATCTTTTTTTCCTCGTCGCGGTGAATCATCCGGCCGTTCGGCGTGAAATAGCGGGCGACGGTCAGGCGCAGGCCGGACCCGTCGGACAACGGGATGACGGACTGAACGCTGGCCTTGCCGAAGGTCCGCAGGCCCATGATGACGGCTCGGCGGTGGTCCTGAAACGCCCCGGCCACGATCTCCGCGCCCGAGGCCGAGCCTTCGTTGACCAGCACCGCGACCGGGATGGATTCGTAGGGGCCGGCGGCCGCGCTCCGGTATTCCTGGGGCTTCTCGATCCCGCGGCCTTGGGTGTAGACGATGAGCTTGCTGCCCCCCAGGAAATCGGAGGCGACTTCCACCGCCGCCGACAGCAGGCCGCCGGGATTGTTCCTCAGGTCCAGGACCAGGGAACGCGCCCCCTCCCGCTCCAAATCCTTGAGGGCCCCCAAAACGTCCTCAGGCGTCCGGGCCGAGAATTCCACGATCCGCAGGTAGCCCACGTCGGCGGAAATCTTCCACGCCTGCACGCTTTCGATCTTGATCTTGTCCCGCGCCACCTCGAAATGGTGGGTCGTCCAAGGGCCGTCCTCGTCTCCCTCCGGCGAGCGCAGGACGGTCAGCTTGACCTTGGTCCCGGGAGAGCCGCGGAGTTTCTTCAAGGCCGCGGCCAAAGTGATGTCCTCGGTCGTCTCTCCGTCGACCTCGGTGACCCGGTCGTTGGGCATGATGCCCAGGCGAAACGCCGGCGAGCCGGGAAGGGGCGTGATGACCGTCAGCCAACCGTCCTTGAAGCCGACCCGGATCCCGAGGCCGCCGAACTCTCCCTCGGTCTCGGTCTTGAGCTCTTTGTGCAGTTCCGGCTCCAGGAATTGGGAAAAAGGATCCAAGGTCCGGACCATTCCCGAGGCGGCCCCGTAAATCAGCTTTTCGGCGTCGGCCGGCTCCACGTAATTCTGCTGGACGAAATCCAGCACGTCCACGATGATCTTGAGCTGTTCGTAGGTTCGGTCGGCGGCCCCGGCCGGGGAGGCCGCGATCAACAAGGAAACGAACACGGTCCGCACGGCCGCCCGTCGCGCTCGGAATTTTAAATTCATCGTTTCTCCAGGTAAAGGCG
>CAYHPY010000030.1:0-21288 GCA_964358485.1 uncultured Elusimicrobia bacterium | reverse complement strand
CCCCTTGAACCGGCGGGGCCCGCGCCCCGCCCCCCCCACCCTCCCCCCAAAAAACCCCCGCCCCGGGCCCGCCCCGCCCCCCGCCCGCCCCAAGGGCTCGCCCGCGGCGACGCGCTCCCCCTTCTTTTTCTGGATCTCCCCCATTTCCCCGTAGACGGTGTAAAGGGCGGAACCATGGTCCAGAATCAGGATGTGCCCATAGGAGCGGAAAGGACCGGAAAAAATGATTCGTCCGGGGGCCACGGCCCTGACCGGGCTTTCGGCGGGAACCTCCAGGCGGATTCCCTGCTGGATGACCCAAGTCCCCAGCTCCGGATGGCGTTGCCTGCCGAAACCCGAAGCCACCTTTCCGGACGCGGGCCACGGCAGGGAATTCTTGGCCGGCGCCGACCCGGATTGGGGGCCCCGCCGGGCGGCGTGGGTGCGGTCGAGCTCCCGCATCATCCGAGTCAGGGCGCGGGCCGATTCCTCAAGTTCCCGAACCCGGCGGGCGGCCGCGGCGGATTTCTCCTGGGTTTCCTCGTAGAGGGCCTCCTTGCCCTCCAATTCCTTTTCGCGCTGAAGGGCCGCCCGCTCCGCTTCCCGGGTTCGGCCGGCCAGGTCGCGCGCCAAGGCCCCGGCTTCCGCCTGGGCCCGTTGGGTGCTCCGGTCGATGCCTTTGAGGGAGGAGAGCAGAAGGGCCTTTTCGGCGACCGCGGCCCGGCGGAACGACTCGGCCCAGAGCTCGCGCAGGCCCACGGCGCTTTCGCCGGAAAAGACGCGGGCCGCGGCCTGACGGGCCTCGAAATCCAGAGAGGAGCGCCAAACCCCCGTGGCTTGGCTCAAGGAGCGCGCCCGCAGGTCGAGCTCCGCCTTGCGTCCGAGCGCGGAGGCGATTCTGCGCTTGAGGCGGGAGGCTTCCTGCCGCGCCTCGTCGGTCCGCGAGCGCAGGCGGCCGACGTCGTTCTTGAGAGCTTCCTCCATCTTGCGGTATTCCTCGATCTCCTTGCGGGTCCGCTCCAATTCTTCCTGCACCCGCTCCAAATCCCCCCGGCGGCCGGCGCCCTGCGCGGCGCCCGGGGAGGCCGCCCAGACCACTAGGATTGCAGAGAGCAGGATTTTTGTCAATGGCGGCTCAGTGGAGGCCGGAGAGTTGGCGAATCGGGGAGATCAGGAGATAAGATAGTCCCGCCCCGGAAAAGAGTCCCATGGCCAAACCGACCGCCGAAACGGCCCAGGAGACGCCGGCCGCCTCGGAGGAAGATTCCCCGGCCCCGCTCTCGGCCCGCTTGGGGCCGGAAAGCCACATCGAACCCAGGAGCAGGGCGACCCCGAGGCTGAGGGCGGCCCCTCGGACCAGGGCCAGGAAACGGGAATAGAACTGGACTTGAAGGATCGCCTGGACCAGGACCGGTTGATAGCGGATGTCGGCCAGCTCGGTCAGCCCGTAGGCCTCCAGGACCCATTGGGAGACCCGGGACACCGCCTCGGGATCGAGCCGCACCTCGAACGCGCCGGGCAGGGGATTTTCCCCCACCAAGGCCAGGGATTCGGCCAGATCCGGGTCCTCCTTTTTGAGCGCGTCCAGGGACTGCTGGGGGGAAACGAAGCGGGTTTGCGCCACGTCGGGGAGCGCCCCCAGCTTTTCCTCGACGATCAGCCGCCGGCCCTCGTCCAGGTCCGGTTTGAGAAAGGCGATGATCCGAAATTCTTCGAGAAGCGACGACTCGATCGAACGGCAGGAATTTTCGAGGAAAAGAAGGCTGGCTCCCATCAGGCCCAGGATCGACCCCAGGGCGTACGCGGCCCCGAAACGGCGCAGGGGGCGGGCGGCGCTCACAGCCGGCGGTAAGGAATGAAGATCTCGGCGGCGGTCAGCAGCATCCCGCCGAGAGAAGGGATGAGCATGAGGAGCGTGGCCCCCAACAGGATCGGGGCCCGCCCCAAGGCGAAGGAGAGAAAATCCTCAAGAGGACGAATGGGAGACGGCGGCGGAGCGGCGGGCAATCCCGCGTCCGGAGAAGGGACGACCTTGACCACGTCCCGGTCGGCCAGGACCTGGGAAATGGCGCGCAGGGGAACTTTCCCCTGGGTCACGACCACCCAGCCTCCGCCGGGGGCTTCCTGATAGCCGATGGTGCGGCGCCAGGAGAAGCCGGTCCGGGCTTCCAGGCGGCGCACCGCCTCCGCGAAGGCTTTCTGCACCGCGGCGGTCCCCTCGGGGCCGGAGGCGGGAGTGGGAACCCGGATGCCGATGAGCAGTTCGGTGTCTCCGGCCTTGACCCCCGAGCTTCGGCCGGGAGTCCGGTCGATCTCGAACTTGGACACGCCCGGGGCCGACATCGCCCCGCCGACCTTCTCCGAGGCGATCCAACCCCAGACGCGGACGCGGTCGCCTTGGGTCCCGTGGAATTCGGGAGGAAAGCGGGAATCGGATTCGAAACCCGTCGCCGTCAAGCCCTTGAGAGCGGCATCCAGGTTCGCGGGCAAAACGGGAGCCGACGGGGAGCCGGGAACCGGAGCGGCGGCCGGTCCGAGGGTTTGAACCGGGGCGAGTTGGAGCTCGACGGTCACGAAGGCCCGGGTCTTTTCAGGCCGGGCGTCGCCGGCCGCGGGCGCGCCGACCGGAGCTTGGGCCGGAGCCACTTCCCGGGCGCCGAGGATGTGGCTGGCGTAATCCCGTCGTCCCAACGTCGAGGCCTCGTCGGCGGAAACGTCGTTGACTTTTTCTCCGGGAAGCTCCAAGGGAGCCGAAAGGCCGCTCCAAAGGGAATAGCGGGAAGGGTCCGGTTTAGGCTCCGGCTTGGGCGGGGGTTCGCGGAATCGGTCGGCGGCGGAAGAACCCTGGGGCAAAGGGCGCGCGGCCGTGATCGGAGACGCCCCGGCGATCGCCGACGGCGCGTCCCGGAGGGCCTCCATGCCGGAGGCGTCCGAAGGCGCGGCGGAGGGTTTGCGTCGCTCGGACACGGCGGCGGTCGCCCCCCCGCCGACTCCGGGAACGGAGGTGGCGACGGAGGGAGACTGGGAAGGGGCGGGCGTTCGGCCCGGAGCCGGAACTTTTTCCCGCGGCTCGCCCGGGGCGTCGATCGGGCCGAAAGTCCCCTGACCGCCCTGCTGGCGGGAGATGGTTTCCATTCCGTCGGCCGCGCCGCCGGTGGGTTGGGTGTAGCTCCCGCCCTCGCCGATGAAAGTCGTTTTGAAGGGTTTTTGCTCCGTCGGGCCGGAGGCGGCCATGGCCGCTCCGACGGCGGCCAGGAGAACGGCGAACGCCCGGGGCAGGGGTCGCACGAGTCGATCATAGCATACTCTCGCCCCGACGACAACGGGAATTTATTTCTTATTAATGGAGGGAAGGGAGGCTCGAAGCCAAACCAGGACGCCTCCCAAGGCCCCCCCGAAAAAGGCGGCGCAGGCCGACTGCCACGCCGCCTCGGCGGCGGGAAGGCCGGCGTTGGCGAACGCGCACATGACGGCCACGGGAGCGGCCATGCCGGCCAGGAGCCAGCCCCGGGTGTCTCCGGAGGCCCAGCCGGTCTTGGACTCCTCACAGTCCGAACAGCGCCATTTCACCTGCAAAAGGGCCAACGAGTACACCAGGCAGGGATAGCCCACCAACGCCTCGCGCCAGCGCCACCGGACCCACCAGGTCATGTGCTCGTCAAGCCACGGACCGGCCCCGGCCCGGAGCGTCCGCCACCCGGGGACTTCCTCGGGAGACAACAAGGCCGCGGCCAGGGCGGCCAGGCCCAAGGCCCCGAGAAGATCGCCCACGGTCACCGAACGCTTCATGAGCTTGGAAAGCTCCGCCCATTGGGGGCCGTAAAGCGCGGCCGCGGCCAGAGCCAAGGGCGGCCCCAAAGCGGCGGCCGTCCAGGGATTTTCGGGAAGAAGGGCCGGGACCGAGACGAAGGCCAGCCGTTGGATCAAGCCGAAGGCGGCGCCCGCCGCGGCGCAGGCCGCCACCCCCGCCGCGATCTCCAGAACGGGGGAGGCCGCCGGCAGGCTTCTAGGGACCCAGGACAGGGTCCGCCGCAAAGTTTGAAGCGCGGCGCGGACGCAGACCAAGGGTCCCAGAAATCCCGCCAGCCAGGCTAAGGCCGGCCAGCGCCAACCGGTCCCGGCCGGGGCCACCGCGGCTTCCTGGGCCTGAGTCCCCAGGGCCCCGGCCGCCCTCAATTGCCGAAGGCGCGACCGAAGAACGGCCAGGGTCTCCTCGACCCCCGAGCCCGAATCGATCCCAAGGCGGAGAATCCCCCCCGGGCCGGACCGCGCGGCGCGCATTTGCGCGGCAGGGGAAGCCCCGGCGGCAAGGACGCGCACCCGTTCGCGGGACTGGGAAAGTCCGAAAGCGGACAATGGCCGAATTCCCCCGGCCGCCAAGCGGGCCGCCAGGCCCGGCGGCAGACCCAGGGGCAGGCCCGAGGGATCGTATCCCTCGGAAAACTCCACCATGCGCAGGCCCGCGACGGAAGCGGTCGAGACTTTCACGCCCGCCCGACCGGCAGCCTGAAGGATGCGGGAAAAATTCTCCCCTTTGGGAAGCCAATGAGCCTCGGGCTTGACGGCCGCCCCGGAAGGGAGAAGTCCGAGGGCCCGCAGCCGCTCGATCTCGGCCCGGGTGAAGCTCACGATCTCACCCCGGACGCCCAGTTCGGCGAAGGACTCCTCCTCCACGACCGCGGCGGAAACGCCCGCCGCCCGCGCCCGCTCCCAAAAATCCCGCTCGGAATAGCCCTCCCGGGAACACACGGAACGGACCTCCCGGGCGGAGAGGGCGGCGGCGGGCGCCAAGGCCTCCCAACCCGCCCCGTAACCCGCGGCGACGGCGACTCCCGCCCCGGCCGCGGCCACGGCCCAGGGAGGAAGGCGGAGCACGGTCAGCCGCCCTTCCCGCGCAGGCTCTTGAGCCGTCGGGCCCGAGCGTAAAGTTCCACGTAGGAATCCACCGACCGGTCCCAGGAAAAATCCCTTCCCATCGCGGCCTGCGCGCGGGACGGCCACGACGGCTGCCGATGAGACGCGAGCGCCCGCTCGAGAGCCCGGCCCAGGTCGGCGGCGTCCCCGGGCTCGCACACGAAGCCCGTCCCGACCCCCCCGTCGGAAGGCTCCTCCACTGTGTCGGCCAAACCTCCGGTGCGCGCGGCGACCGGAACGGCTCCATAGCGCATGGCGATCATCTGCCCCAGCCCGCAGGGCTCGAAGCGCGAAGGCATGAGGAATAAATCGGAGGCGGCGTAGATCAGGTGCGCGAACTTCTCGTCGAAACCCTGCCTCACGTGAACCGAGCGCGGATGCGCCGCCGAGAAAGCGCCGAAGGCCAACGCCAGCGCCGGATCGCCGGAGCCCAGAACGACCACCTGGCAGCGCTCCAAGCGAGGGGCCAGGGCCTCGATGGCGATGTCGAGCCCTTTCTGCCGGTCGAACCGGGACACGATGCCGATCAAAGGGACGTCGCTCTCCTCCAGACCCGCCTCCCGGCGCAGGGCCCGCTTGTTGGCCGCCTTGCCCTCCGACGCGGTCCGCGCGGAGTAGGTCTTGGCCAGGCATGCGTCGGTCTCCGGATTCCAAACCTCGAGGTCGATTCCGTTAAGGATGCCGAACAAATCCCCCCGTCGGGCCTGGAGCAGTCCTTCGAGGCCGAAGCCCTTGTCGGCGGATTGGATTTCCCGGGAATAGGTGGGGCTTACGGTGGTCAAAAGGTCCGAGTCCACCAAGCCCGCCTTGAGATAGCTGGCCTTCCCGTAATACTCCAGGCGCTCGGGCCTAAATTGCTCCGGGCCGAAGCCGGCGGCCTCGAGGCTTTCCTTGGGGAAGACCCCCTGGTAGGCCATGTTGTGGACCGTCATGACGCTGGCGGCGTCGGAGAACAGGGGATCGGCGGAAAATCCCGCCCGCAAATGGGAGGCGACCAGCCCCGTCTGCCAATCATGGAGGTGGACGATCTCCGGGGCGAAGCCCATCTTCCGCGCCCCTTCCAAAACCGCGCGGCTGAAAAACGCGAAGCGGCGGTCGTTGTCCGGGTAGTCAATCCCGTTTTCCCCGTAGAGCCCGGCGCGATCAAAATAGGGGGGGTGGTCGACCAGGCACAAGGACACCGAACGCCATTGGGCGTAACGAAGGGAGGCCCGGATGGTCTCCCCGGCCATGGGAACCGCCAAGGATTGGCCGGGGGCGTCGCCCAGCCCAGGAACGGCCGCGGATCGGTATCTGGGAAGAAACAGGCAGACGTCGTTGCCCGCCGCGCCCAGCTTTTGGGCCAGGGCTCCGACCACGTCGGCCAGCCCCCCCGTCTTGCAAAAGGGGACCGCCTCGCTGGCCGCCAGAAGGATCTTCATTCGGCGGTCTTGGCCGCCTCCTCTGAAACCGGCGGTTCTGCGGGAGCCGGGGGTTCAGCAGGGGAGACGGCGGTCGACCCGGAAGGGGAGCCGTCCACGGCGCCCTCGGGAATTTCTTCGGCGTCGGGGACGGCCGCTTCGAAACCCTCGGGAGAGAGATCGGGGACGGACGCGGGGGAGCCGTCCCCGGCGCTGAACGGACCGCTGGGCCCGGCGACTCCCGCCGGGGCCCCGGGCTCCTGGGCCGAAGCGAGGAAAGTCTCCAGGGACGGCAGGTCCTCCAGGCTCCTAAGCCCGAAGTGCCTCAGGAAATCCACCGCGGTGCCGTACATCAAGGGCCGCCCCACGGTCTCCTTGCGCCCGACCACCCGGATGAGGCGCTTCTCCAACAGGGTTTCCAGGGCCGCGATCACCTCGACGCCCCGGATCTGCTCGATCTCGGCGCGGGTCAGCGGCTGTTTGTAGGCCACGATGGCCAGGGTTTCCAGGCTGGCGGTCGACAGCCGCATGGTCATGCGCTCGGCGAAAAGTTTTCTCACGAACGGGGCGAAGGCGGCCTTGGTCGCCAACTGGTAGCCCTCGGCCACTTCCAGGATTTGGATCGGTCCGGCCTGCGCCGCCAAATCCTGGCGCAGGGCCGCCAAAGCCGCGGCGATCCGGCTCTCGTCCCGAAGGCCGGCGAGCTTGGTCAGGCGGGCCAGGGAGAGGGGATGGTCGGTAATGAACAGCAGGGCGTGGACGGCATTTTTAAGCTCGGCTTCTTCCATGGTCAAACCCCCGGGGCGGCGGCGTCCGGCGCCGGAGCGGCGTCCGGCGCCGTTTTTCGGAAAATCATGATGCGGGTGAAAGCGTCGTCCTGGCGGATGAAGATTTTCTGAAGCTTGACAAGCTCGAGCAGGGCCAGGAAACAGCTGATGACCCCGCGGCGCTTTCTTTCATCGGCAAAAAGCTCGTCCCAGGAGACGGCGGGCTTGTTTTCCAGGAGAAATTGGATCTTGGCGATCTTTTCCTCGATGGGGAATTCCTCGCCTAGAACCTCGCGGGATTCGTCCTCGGTCCGGTCCAGGACGTCCTTGAGCGCCGACAGCAGGTCGAAGAAGCTCAGGGAGAGGGCCTTGTCGGACTCCTCGAAATGGGGCGCGCCACGGTAGTGGATGTCTCGGAACTCCTCGGCCTTGACCTCCAGGAACTTGGCCGCCTGCTTGAACTGCTGATATTCCAGGAGGCGCGCCACCAGCTCCGCCCGGGGATCGGGCCCTTCCTCCTCGCCCTCCGCGGGCTGGGAAGGAAGCAGCATGCGGGCCTTGATCGCCATGAGGTTGGCGGCCAGGACCAGGAACTCCCCGGCCATGTCCAGGTTCAGGTCCTTCATCATGTCCAGGTAGGAAAGATATTCGGAGGTGATCTGGGAGATCGGGATGTTGTAGACGTCGAGGTCGTCCTTCTTGATCAGGAACAACAGGAGGTCGAGCGGCCCCTCGAACATTTCCAAATGAACTTGAATCATCGGGTGAGCCTCATGGCGCGGCGGATGTCGATCATCGTCTTTCGGGCGATTTCGCCCGCGCGCCGAGCCCCGTCTTCCAGGATCTCCTCCACCAGCCCCGGCCGGCCGGAGGATTTCTCCCGGCGCTCCCGGAACTCGGCGAAGGGGGGCTCCGCGTGAGCCAGCAGGTCCTTTTTGCAGGCCACGCAGCCCAGCTCTCCCCGGCGGCACTCCCCCCCGCGTCGCTCGACGAAATCCGCGGGGGAATAGAGCTTGTGCAGGGCGAAGACCGCGCAGCCCGGCGGATTCTCCGGGCAGGGCTCGGGGTGGCCCGGGTCGTTGGCCTTGGCCTTGGTCGGGTCCGTGTACGCCGCCATCGCCTTGGTCTTGAGCGACTGGGCGGTCTCGAAAATATCGATGGCGTTGGCGTAGGACTTGGACATCTTGCGCCCGTCGGTCCCGGGGACCTTCGGGGTCGGGGTCAATAGGGGCCGGGGCTCCGGGAAAGTCTCTCCGAAAAGCCCGTTGAACTTGCGGGCGATCTCGCGGGAGAGCTCGAGATGGGGCAGCTGATCCTGTCCGACCGGGACTTTTTCGCCGCGGTACAGGAGAATGTCCGCGGCTTGGAGGACAGGATACCCCAGAAAACCGAAGGTTCTTAAGCTTTGTTCCGTTCCCGAAATTTTTTCCGTTTCAATTTTTCCTTTCCATGCCTCCGTTTCCGTTCCCGTTTTCGTCACGGAGGCATGTTTGGTCCTCGCAAGCTCGGCCAATTGTTCCTTCCAAGTCGGGCAATTCTCCAGCCACGAAAGCGGGGTCACCATGCCCAGAAGCAAGGCCAACTCGGCGTGCTCCGGCACGGCCGACTGTTTGAATATCACGCACTTCGCGGGATCCAACCCGGCGGCCAGCCAGTCCAGCACCATCTCCCGGATGTTCTCTTGGAGCTTGGTCGTGTCCTCGTACCCCGAGGTGAGCATGTGCCAGTCCGCCACGGAATAAAGACAATCGTAGCGGTCCATCAGATCCACCCAATTCTTGAGCGCGCCCCAGTAATTTCCGATGTGGAGGCGGCCCGTGGGCCGCATGCCCGAGAAGACGACTTCCTTGCGTGCGCTCACCAAAGCAGCCCCAGGCGGGAGAACAATCCCAAAACCAGATTGGAGGGCGCGCTCACCAGGGGCCGCAGGGCGCCGATGTAGACCATTGCCAGGATGATCATGAAGCCGTAGGGGGCGTGCCGTTCGTAGCTCAGCCGGTGCCTCAGGGGAAGCACTCCGGAAAGGACCTTGCTCCCATCCAGCGGATGGATCGGGATCAGGTTGAAGAACGCCAAAAACAGATTGCAGACCACCCCGAACAGAAGCGCCTCGACCATCGCCGTCATGAGGCCGGGCATGAAGGGCGGCAAGGAGATCAGGACCTTGATCAGGAGAGCGCACGCCAGGCTCAAGGCCAGGTTGGAGACCGGACCGATCAGGGCCACCCGCACCAGGGCCCACCGGTCGTTGCCCAACAGGTTCGGATTGACCGGCACCGGTTTGGCCCAGCCGATCATCGGAATGCCGGCCAGAAGGCACGCCAGGGGCAGGATCAGGGTCCCGACCGGGTCGATGTGGCTCACCGGATTGAAGTTCAGGCGGCCTTCCAGCTTGGCGGTGTCGTCTCCGTTGCGCAGGGCCACCAAGCCGTGGGACACCTCATGGAACATGATGGAAAAAAACAAAATCGGAAGCTGGATGATCCATTCCATTAATAGCGCCGGAAGGCGCCGGCCTTCCGGGGCAAATAATAGCATTTTAGGGCATTTTTCGACGGGCGGATGGGGCCGTCGTCAGGGAGCTTTCGGCACGGGCCCGGCGGCGCTCACGCCGAGGTCCCGCAGAAGGCCGTCGTGCAAATCGTAAATCCAGCCGTGCACGGTGAGGGTCCGGCCCTGCCCCCACGCCGACTCGAGCAAAGGCAGGCGGCTGAGCTCGCGAACCTGGCCGATCACGTTGAGCTCGCACAGGCGCCGCCACCGCGCGGACTCGTCCCCGATGGAATCGATTTCCCGGGACCGGGCCGCGCGAATTTCCCGAATCGAGGAAATCCAATTCTCCAAGGGCTCCGCCGCGGCCGGCCCGAGGGCCGCCTGGACGCCGCCGCAGCCGTAATGGCCGCACACGATGATGTCGGAAATCCCGAGAAATTCGACGGCGTATTGAAGGACGGCCAGGCAGTTGCGGTCGTCGGCGCGGACGATGTTGGCCACGTTGCGGTGGACGAAAAGCTCGCCCGGATCCAGGCCGACGATTTCATTGGCCGGGACCCGGCTGTCGGCGCACCCGATCCACAGGTAGCGGGGCGCCTGGATGGCGCAGAGGCGGGTGAAAAATCGGGGATCCTGGGCGGTCCGCGCGGCCGCCCAGGACCGATTGTTCGCGAAAAGCTGGGGCAGGAACTTCATTTCTCGCCCTTCAGCCGCCCCGCCAGCCACTTGAGGGCGGCGGCGCGGGTGGAAAATTTTCCCTTCCATTGGGCCCGGGCCGCCTCGTCCAGGATTTCTCCCCAGCGCGGGCCGCGGGGGATGCCGGAATTTTCCAGGTCGGGCCCCCCCAGAAAGACGGGTTGGAGCGCGGCGGGGGCCAAACGGGCCCGAGTCAGGACGATGCGCCGGACTTCATCCGAGGGTTCGGCCCGGGGAGCGGCCTGGCCTCCGATAAGGCCCGCCGCCTCGCGGATGGCGGCCGCGGCCGAGCGCTCGATGGGAAGCGAATCCAGAAGCCCGACCCCTTCCTTTCCCATGGCCAGGACGATCGCGCCCAAGCGCACGGGCCAGGCGCCCTTGGGCAGGCGGGGCCAGCGGAAACGGGGATGGAGCAGGCGCGCATAGCCCCAGGATTTGAGCAGGGCCAGGACCGCTTCGGGTTTTTTTTCGGAGAGGATCAGGACCAACTCCTGGGCCAGGCGATGGCGCGAGAGGCGCGCGGCGTGTCCCGCGGCGAGAGCGGCGCGCGCGGCCTTGACCAGATCGGCCCGGGGCTTGAGCCCGAGGCGGACGGCGTAGCGGGCCGCGCGGAAAACCCGGGTCGGGTCGTCGCGGAAGCTTTCGGGGTGGAGGGCCCGGAGGACCTTGTTTTTGAGATCTGCGGTTCCCCCAAAAGGGTCGATCAGCCCGTCCGCGGCCGCTTTCCCGCTGAAGCCCGGGGTCAAACGGACCGCGATGGAGTTGACGGTGAAATCCCGGCGTTTGAGGTCCTCCGCCAAGGGCGCGGGATCCACGACCGGCAGGTCGGCCGGCGCGGGGTAGCGCTCCCGGCGGCTTCGGGCAAAATCCACCCGGTAGACGGCCCCGCTGACCGTCCAGGTTCCGAACCGCCCGTAGGTCCGCGCCGTTGCGGAAAGCAGTTCCGCCGCCGCCTGGGCCAAGGGCTCCGGGTCGGCTTCGGTCAGGAGGTCGAAATCGCGGGTCGGGGCGCCCCGGACCCAATCCCGGACGCAGCCGCCCACCGCGTAAAGGGGAATTCCCAAAGCCTCCGCGCGGGCCGCCAAGGCCCGCAGCAACGCTTGGGCGGGGGAAGGGATTCTCATGAGGGCTGGGCGACTTTGGACGAGGGCGGCAGGACCGCCCCGTCCTTGCCTAAATCGTCCATGACCGATTTGAAGGAAACAAGCCGGTCGTTGGCTTCGACCAGGCGCCGGAGCCCCTCCAAGACGCCCTCTAGCTCCGGGGCCCTCTGGGGGGGATGGAAGGGCAGGGTCGTGGGAATCCCGTATTTACGAGCGAATCCGGGGCTCACCTGGTAAAGGCCCAGACCCAATTCCTTGGCCAAAAATTCCATAACTTCCCGCTCCTCTCCTTTGTAGTCCTCTTGCTCAAGAAGCACGGCCAGCCCCTCGGGCCCGAAGAACAGCTCCGGCTCCAAGTCCAAGGACACCGCCTTGCCGAAAGATTCCTTGAACTTGAGGAAATCCTCATGCATCTTATCGCGCCAGAACAGCTCCCGCTCCCGGAAGGATTCGGGGAAGACGAACGCCAGGAATTCCCGGGCGGGCTCGTAATAGATGAACGGAACTTCCGGGAAAAAATGGCCTCCGCAGGAATCGCAGAGTAGCATATTGCATTCCCGGGCCAACACCGTCTGCCTCAGCTCCGGACTTTTTTCTCCATTGATGAAGGTCCAGACCCGCGCGTCAAACGGTTCGCATTGCTTGGGGCACTGAACCTCGACTTCTCCTTGAAAGCTCATTGGGACAACCTCTTGAAATACTCTTTTACGACGGGGTCCAATCCCGCCGGACGGCGTTCCAAAAGCGACTTCTGCAATTCCTCCCGCAGACGGCGCGGAGGACGGTATTCGTCCTTGCCCGGAATCGGAATCGAGCCCAGGTCCGAGCCGGTCCGTCCCGACCGTCCCCCGCGGGAGCCGGAGGAAGGCAAGGACAGCGCCCGGCTCTTGGAGGCCTCGATGCCCCGCTGGCGGCTCATGGCTTGGCCTAGCTGTTTGCGGCCCTTGTCCAAAAGGGAAAGGGCCTCCCCCTCGTGGCGGACCGCGGCGGCGGAATCTCCCCGGCCCAAGGCCTCCTCGGCCCGCCCCTGCTCGCGGCGGGCGGCCTTCACGTCATCGACCGCTTCACCCGGAAGGACGCCGAGCTCCCGCTCGGCTCGCTCCAGTTCGGATTCCAGGAGCCGGGCCTGCGCGCCGGCCTCGGTTTGCCGCTCAAGCGCGGAGCGCAGGCCCTCGGGAGACACCGGCCCGGATGGGACCGGAGATTCCAGGAGGGCGAGAATCTCCGTTTCTTGGGAAGCGAACCATTTCAGCGCGGCGCCGTCGGCCGGCGGGGCCTGATGCGCGCCGTCGCGCAACTGCTCCGCGGCGGCCCGCAGCAGGCCGGGAGCGGCGCGAACCTTGGCCTGGAGGAATTCGGCCAGGGCGGCTTTCATGGCCTCAAGGGCCGAGCCCGGAAACGGAAAGGGGCGGGACCACGCGGAGGCCGAGGAAACCAGGACCGATTGGCGGGCCTTCAATTCCTCCAGGAGAGCTTTTTGGGCGACGAGTTCCCCCGCCATCCGGTTTTGCTCCAGGGCTTGCGCCTCCTCCAGACTGCGGGATTGCTCCTCCACGGCCTTGGACCAGGCCTCCTGAAGGCTTTCCAATTGTTTGGAGCCCTCGCCGGAAGGCTCCGACGCCTCTTGAGTCCCCTGGGAAATGGCCTGTTGGATTTTTTCCAACTCCTCGGAGAGTTCCCCCGCCAGGCGGGCCGCCTCCGCGAAATCCCCCGCGGCCAGGGCTCGGCTCAAGGCGTCGGCTTTGTCGCGCGCCGCGTTGAGGGGAACCTGCACCGCGCGCCGCCCTTCCTCGGGGCCGCCCGGCAGGGCCTTGGGCATGGACGCCAGGGTTTTGGCGAGCGCCTCCATGCCGCGTCCGAGCCGCTCCAGGGCCGACTTGAGGCGCTCCCGCTCCGCGGCGGTCGGACTCCGCCCGCGGCTTTCGGCCAATGCGTCCAGGGCCGCCTGAAGCTCCGAGCCCGCCCCCTTCATCCGCGCCGCCTCGGAGTTCATGTCAACCAATTCCTGGACCCGCAAGCCTTCCTGAAGAGAGCCCATCGCCGCCTCCAGCCTCCGGGCCAGGGCCTCATGGCGGCGGCGCGCCTCGGACCAGTCTCCCCGCCGGGCGGCATCCAGCGCGCGGGGAAGCTCCCGCTCACGGGCCCCCTTCAGGCTTTCGGCGGAGGCCGCCATTTCCTCGGACAAACCGGGGTTGGAGAGGGCGTCGGCCTTCATCGCCTGGGCCAAATCCTCCACGGAGGCCGCGGCCTCCTTCCAATCCGACGGGAGGCTCTCCATCCGCTCGTTGAGCAAAGAAAGCACCGGTCCGGTGGAGGACCCAAGGCTTTCCTGCCGGGCGGAAAGTTCGGCCAGCTCGCGCTCCCGGGCCAGCAGGTTTTGGACCGTCCCCTGGGCCTTGAGCCACTTTTCCCTGGCGTCGTTGTGGGCCGCCTCGAAATCCACCACCTCCACGGTCTGGCGGGCCGACGCCGCCGACTGGGGCGGCCGGGCGTTGTCCCAGGCCCGGACCTGGAGATCGATGACGGTTCCGGGCGGGAAGGCCGAAAGATCCAACGGATGGTCCCCCGCGAAATCCTTGGAATCCCCCTCCGGCCGCGCGTCCCCGGAGCCCGCGAACTCCGCCAAGGGGATCGTGAACTCCTTGGCCGCCCGTCCCAGGACCTTGGCTTGAAGGGCCAGCCGGCTCAACCCGAAATCATCCCGGGCCGCGAAGGAGACCAGAAACGGATCGTCGGGCCCCGCCTGCGCCGGAGCTGCGGGCGAAATCAGGTCCACCGCGGGCGGGCGATCGGCCTGGGCGCGCACGGCGTAGACGATCGGCTTGGGATCGGTCAGGCCGGAACGGGAGGTCAGCTCAAAATGAAAGGACCCGTCCTCGATGGCCTGGAAACCCGCCTCGAGCGCGCTTTCCGAAACGCTTTTGAGCTCGATCGGAGCCGGCTGCCAGGAGGTCCGCATGCGCCCCGACGAAAGCGGAACGTTCGGCCGCCCGCGCAGGATCACCCAGCTCCCCCGGGCGACGGAAAGGGCTTCGCCGGATTCCAACCGGGCGGTCGACTTCGCCCCATGGGGAGTGTGAATCCGGGCGGTGAGCTCCGCCCACTGGGGCCTCGGCGCCGGCTCGAGGGCGTAAATCCGGGAGGCGAGCCCCCTCCAGGCCAGCCGGTACTCCAGGCGCTCGGTCACCGCGCCGACCCGCAGAACCGCCGCGCGGCCGGAGGCCGAGTCCCAAGGGACGTCCTTCCAACCGCCGCCGGCCCTGAGCCTCAGGGTCAGTTCCCCCGCCCCGCCGATGGCCGGAGGCGTTTGGCGGGAGAGGCGCGCCTCGATAAGAACCGGCTCTCCCCAGGCGACCTCGGCGTTTCCCGGAGAGACCGTCACGAACGATTCCAGGGGCGCCTCTTTCCAAGGCGCCAGGAACCGGTCCCAGGCGGGGCCTCCCGGAACCCAGGGAAGGGAAATTCCCGCGAGCAGGGCGGCGGCTCCGCCTTTGCGGACCAGGCGCCCGGGCGTCCACGCAAACAAGGGGCCCGACGGGACGCCTTCCAGCAGGCGCTCGGTCCGGGCGACGTGGGCCGCTCTCAATTGGCCCGAGGTGAAGGAGTCCGGCGCGGGGCCCGAGACGAACTCGAACGCCGTCGCCAAGGAGGATTTGAGGGAGGGAAAGCGCGCTTCCGCGGCCCTCAGCACGAAGCTCCATTCCAATTGAAGGAGAGGCTTGAACAAAAACCTCCAAAGCGCCGACGCCGACGCCAGGGCGGCGAACGCCAGGACGCCGAGGCGGAAATTTTTGGGAAGCACCAGGAGGGCGTCCAGCCAGACCGCCGCCGCGGCGGCGGCCAGGCCCCAGGAGGCCAGAAGGGAGGAGGCCTCCAAGGCCAGCGTCCGGACCAATTCCCGGCGCCAGGCCCGGACGCGCCGGTCAATGAGCGAGCTTTTTAGCACCCGCATATTGTATCAGGACCCGTTTGGCGGCGCCACTTTGCCCGTCCGCGGCCAGCAGGCCGACCAGGGACCGGCAGGCGGCCTCATCCTCGGTCAGGTCGTAAAGGAAAATGGAATGAGCCGCCACGGCCAGGGGCTCGCGGGACTTGAGCCAACCGAACAACTCCTTTTCCACGAAGTAGGCCGCCTGGAGGTTGGTGGCCGACACCGCCACCAGAACGCGCTCCTTGCCGGCCGGGGCGTCGTCGGGTTCGATCCCCTCTTTTCTCTCCACGTTGGTGATCCAGGCGAAGGGCCGGTACCGAATGCCGTAGTGGGAGGGATCGGCCACCCCGAAATAGCTGAGGTAGACCGGGGGATTGCCCAGCCCCCGGAGCTTCTCGGCCAATTCCTGGAGCCCTTGGCCCCAATCCAGGTTGGAATCCACCAAGCGGCGCCAGCCCGCGGAGGGACCGCCGAACGCCTCGTTGAAATAAGCAAGATGATGGGGATGAACGCGGACCACCGAGACCGCCAGCCAAAGGCCGAGCGCCGCGCACGCGGCCCGCCCCCCCTTGCCCCGCGCCCAAAGACCCGCGGCGCCCGAGGCCGCCATCACGACCAGGAAAGGATAGACGGGGAGCAAATGCCGGTAGCCGATCTGGGTTTTGGAGAGGCAGACCGCCCCGAAATACGCCACCGCGGGCGCCGCCGCCCAGAACCGACCCAGGCTGGGGGCTCGCAGCCACGCCGCAAGGCCCGCCGCTCCCAGGCCCAAAAGCACGAGGGGAGTTTTCATCGCGAAAGCCGCGGGAAAATAAAGAGGCGTCCCCATCGTGGAATGCGCGCCCATGAAAAAAGACGGCCGCCCCTGGGCCAGGAGTTCATTGATGGCCTTGAGCCCCTCGAAGTAGCGGGGAAGGCCGGAGACCCGGTAGACCAGGGCCAAAGCCAGCGCTCCCGCGGCCGCCGCGGCCAACGGTTGCCAAAGACGAAAGGACGGCGCCGCCAGGCCCTTGGCGGCCAAACGGCGTTCGGTGAACAGGAGGACCGCCGCCAGCGGAGGGATGACGATCATGTTGAATTTCGACGCCATGGCCAGACCGGTCGCCGCTCCGGCCAGGAGCCAATCGCGAAGTCCCCGGTCCGGGCGGGAGAGGAAAAAGAAGGCCATGAAAAAACACCCCGCCGAAGGGGCGTCCGTGGTTACGAGCGCGGAGTTTGAAAATAGGGGCACGCAGAAGGCGAACCCCGCCGCGGCGGCCGCACCGCCGGCCGCGCCCTCCAAATGGACGGACCAGGCGATGATCCCGACGGCGAAGACCAAGGACCAGGTGGCCAGGCTCCAAAGCCGGGCGGCGTTGAGCAGGGTCTCCGGCGACAGGCGGTTCTTATATAGGAAGTGGTCCCCGAAATTATAGACCCTCCGCTGGGCCAGGAAAGGGTGCTGAAAAAACGCCGTCGGCTTGAGGAAGGCGAGGGGAACGGCCGCCCACATCTCCCCGAAGGGGGGGTGGTTGAGCCCGTTGAGCCGGAAGGAGCCGGTCAGAAGGTCGTTGTACCCGGAGGCCAAATGGACCGGCTCGTCATAGGTGGGCGCCGAGGCGCGGATCAAGCCCCAGCCCAGACAAAGGTGGACCGCCAACGCCCCGGCGCCCGCCGCCCAAACCCAACGGGGCAATCAGGAACCTTCCGGGGAGGAATCCCGCCGGAGTTTTCGGAGCAGGAAAATCGCGGCCGCGACGATCAAGACGCCCAGCGCGACGATGGGCCCCCAAACCCGGACCGGAGCGCCGCGCGGCCGAAGCGCCCCGGCCGGCGCCGCGGCGGCGGAAGAGGAACCGGAAGCGGCCGCGCCGCCCAACCCGGCCAAAGTTTCCTGGTAAAGCGCCGAGAAAGAGGGGTCCAGTTCCCGGGCGGAGCCCAGGTCCGCGGCCACCTCTTGGGCGGAGAGCCCCAAGGCCGCCTTGGCCTGGCCCCGCGCGGCGAAGGCCTCCGCGCTCCGGGGGTCCAGCCGAACCGCGGCCTGGGCGTCCTCCAAGGCTCCGGCCCCGTCGCCGCCCGCCCGCCGGGCCTGGGAGCGCGCCGCCCGGGCCTTGGCGCTCTTGGGATCGGCCTCCACGGCGCGGTCGAGCAGTTTAAGGCCCGCCTCCCGGTCCAGCTTCAATTTGGCCTGGGCCTGCTCCACGAGCGAGGCCGACCGCAGGGAATCCGCGCTGGCCGTCGTCACCCCGCCGCCCGAGCTTTCCCGGGCCGACGCGTCGACGCCGGCGGGCCGGCTCGGATTGTCCGGGGTGGAAGCGTCAGGTCCCGCCGCCGCGCCGCCTTCCGGGGAAGCTCCCCCGTCGGTCCGGACCGCCGCGGCCGGGTTGTCGCCGTAAAAATTAATACGCCCTCGGGGCAACAGTGCCAATTGGCAGGCCCGGGCGTTGCCGGGATTCATCTCGCAGGCCCGCGCGGAATCCGCGTACGCCTCCTCCACCTTCCCGCGCTTCTGCTGGACGACCGCGCGCAGGACCAGGCTTTGGCCCAGGGCCTTCGCGTCCCCTTTGCCCTCGGCCAAGGTCACCCCCCGGTCGGCGAAGGGCAGGGCCCGGTCGTTCTCCCCGACGGAAGACAGGGCCTTGGTCACCTCGGTCTGGGCCTTGAGGCTGTTCGGCTTTTTATTGCCGACGGTTTCTATTTTTTGAACTTCCCCTTCCCGCTCGCGCTTGAGTTCTTCTTTGACGGCGGGAGGGGTGGCGGGGTTGGAGATTTGCTGGTCGGCTTGTTTGATTTTTTTGATGGGGGCGATCAAATCCTCCTGATCTTCGAACTCGCTGACAGGATCTTTACCTTCCGCAGTAATCGGGGCAAGGAAAGGAAGGATTAGAAGACCGAGGATCAGCCTCATTTGCTAAAAACCAGCTTTGATGATTCCCCGAGGAAAAATTTCATTTCTTTTTCGAAAACCCTTTTAACATCCGGAGAATCAATCGCCTGAATGGTATGGATGACTTCAACCCCGACCTCCCCTTTGATCAAAACAGCGTTAGATAATTTTCCCGAGGGCGAAAGGCGGAGCGCCCAGGCCTCCACGAGACGAGAAGACTCCTTTGTCGTCAATTTACTAGGACGGAACAAAACATCGGTCGGAACCGATTTCCCCCCGAAAGCCGTGCTGACGACCACGTTGAATGCGTGCTCCTGGCCATCCGGACAAACATTGCTCCGGTAGCGCATGGATTTGATCTTTACCTCGCCAGGAAAGCCCAAATTCTTTCCCGTTTCCTCATCGATGGTCTTTTCCTTCCCTTCTTTAAAAACCAAATCGACGATTTGAGCGAGAGTTCGATCCGCTTTTTTTTCGCCCGCGTGGGAAACAACCGCGGGAACATAGCAACCGAGCAAGAACAAAAGAACGAGCCTTCTCTTATGGAATCTCATTGCCGTCTAAGAGTAGCGTCCTGATTGCCCTTTGTCAAGGTCGGAAATCCGGAAAAATCCCTCCCCCAAATTATGCTGAAAAATCCACGATCCGAACTCGCCGCCCGGCGAGTTCGGATCGTGAAAAAATCAGCGCTTTTTGCCCAGTTCCAACCCATTGACGATTCCAAGTTCCGGGTCTATACTCAAGGAAATCGTTCATCGCCATCCGCGCCCCCGGAGGGTCCCACGAAAAGCCGCGCGTCCCTTGCCGCCGTAGCCCTTGCCGCAGCCTCCCTTGGGGCGGTGGCGGAACCGACAGGGTTGTCCCCGGCGGAATCCGCCGAATTGGAGCAGTGCCGCGCGAATCTGCGGCCAGAGGCCCTCCTTCCGGACATGGCAGGCTCCTGCGCCGAATTTCTCAAGGCGGATGGGGGGCGGATCCTCAAAAAAATTGACCCGATTTCCGCCGGCGACTTGCTGGGGAAGACGCTCGCATTCGCCAACCTGGCGGCAATGGTCCAAGATCCCGGCGTCTCGGTTGACCACTTGCGGATTTCCTTCGATCTCATCTTGGAATGCGACGAGAATCAGTTATGCGGCCTGGGCTTGGGGCCAGAACCCGAACATATCCTAGCCTGGGCCCGAAAACAAAAAATTTCGGACCACCGCGCCGCTGACGTCGCCCGGGCCATCCTTGTTTGGGAAACCCTGGACACTGACTTCCGATCCGGCCGGAATCAACTTGATTGGATGAAAACCACTCCAACCAAGAGGGCGAAAGCATACCGAAACTGGCTGAGGGCTCGCTGCCAAGATCCAAAGCTCAAGCAAGTGCAAAAAGAGAGAGCCCGCCAATTAATGAAAATCCTCGATGATGAAATGCCGACGGACGCCGCAGGCCCCCTCAAGGATTGCGCATCGATTCTCAAGGCGGCAGCAGAAGGCCGCCTTATTCCCGAAAAGGAGTTTGACCGCGGCTACTCCCAAGCCGCCGGGCGGATGCACGGGGTCACCGACCCCCAAGGCGACCAGTTCGGCGCCTTGGGCAAGGGATTCGACGGCTCCAGTTCCGGCGAAGGGGTTGTTGCCGGTCCCAGAGACCCGCAAATCCACCCGGGGGGCCAACTCGGGCAGTTGACTCCGATGGAGGTCCAGCCCTTGGCTGAGGCGCTCAAAATGCCATTGGCGGCGGAGCTCCGCGAAACCATCGTTGGCCGAAAATTATTGGAATTCTACGAGAGCCCTCCGATCAAAGACTCCAAGGGCAATATCCTCAACGAAATGAACTTGGCGTTCCAACGCTTTCCCGATCCAAAGGTCATGGGAGCCTGGGACGATGTGAAAGTCCATTTCAGCCTGGGCTACCTTGAAGACTGGATGAAAAAATCAAATCAGAACCCCGAGAAACTCATGGCCGACAAAGACGCCATGGCGGGCCTCGCCCGAACCTTGGCGCCGGTGCTGGTCCATGAAGGGACCCATCAGACGCAAGTTGCGTTCTTCGCGACTCAAGGAATCGACAAGGACTTGAAAAATGTCGAGGAAGAAGTCGGGGCGGCGGCAAACGGGGCGTTGTTTGTAGAGGAGAATTTCATTCGAAAGGGTCCGGGGTACGTGGTTAATTTGAGCTATCTCGATACTCGGCTTCACCAGATCTACCTGGAAAAAGGCGTCGAGGGACTTCGAGAGGATAGGAATCGGACTTATTTGATTTTAGCTGAAAACAGCGCATTCCCTTCCGACCAAGTAACGGCAGAGGTCTTTGGAAATAAGAAAATGCGGGTTAAAACCCAGCGAGTGGCAGACTACCCGGAGGAGCCTGAATACAGACGCCAAATCGCCAGTGAGGTCTCGGAACAAATTGACCAATATGGCCGGTTAGTAAAAAAGTACCAAGACGACGCGGGCTGGTTTCGCTCCGTTCGAGGACAATTGAGAAAATTGGAGGCTCGGTGAGAATGCAAATGAGCTGGCCGCGCACAATCTTATGGTGCGGGCTAATCTTGGGGGCTCTTGGCGGGCCGGCGCTTGGCGCCTCTTCCGCTCCACCCAAAAAGGCCGCCGGGCGGACCTGCCAGTACAAACCTTACTTTGACTGCCTTGTGCCTGAAGGCTGGGGAATCATGAGGCAGCCGGAGTACTCGACAAAAGTTGAAAAGGTGTATGGTTTGGAATTTCTAGGACCCCGCGCGCCCAGCGGGTCGATCGTTCGAATCGACGCCGACTACTACGCCCCTGACAATGGAATTCATGAATCATCAGATCGATTCATTCGAGTTGTTGCTCGTCTGGATAGGGCGGTCGGTTTGCCGGGAGAGAAAGGTACGCCTCCCGAGCGAACCACCTTCAAAGGCAGGGCCGCGACGAAGATAATCAGGACGACTTACGATTTTGTCCGTGACACCAACAATCATGAAAAACAGGTCACGATCATCGAGGAATACCTGGTCATCCCGGCCAAGGAGGGTTTCTACGTCCTTGAGTACACCGCCCCCCCGGCCCTGGTCAAGGAATACCGCCCCGTCTTCGAAAAATTCAAAGAATCCTTCACGATGCTTGTGAAGTAGCATTCGGCCCCCCACCCCCCCATCCCCAAGGGTTTC
>CAYHPY010000029.1:0-41752 GCA_964358485.1 uncultured Elusimicrobia bacterium | reverse complement strand
CCGCCGACGGCGCCGCGTCTTGGCGCGCCTGCCATTCCTCCGGCGTGCGCGCCAGGCCCGGCGTCTGCAAGGCCACCAGGCGCTGGGCCCGCTCCCGGTCCACGGCCGCTTCCTCGGCGGTGGGCGCTGCCCCGCCCCCGGCTACCAGCACGGTATCCGTACGAGCCGTCATGCCGCTGTTGGGGCGCAGTTTGGCGTCCTGAGCGCCTTCTTCCTTTGCCTTCAGGCCCTCCGCCTTGCCCGCCGCGGTTATCGCCGGTGAGCGCTTGCCCTTGGGCCATTTGTCCAGGGAGTACATGTAGAGCTCGTAGGCCGCCCAGTTCTTGGGGTCTTTCTCCAGGGCGAGCTTGGCGTCGGCGTGGGCGGACTCGTAATCCCGCTTTAAATAGCGCGCCAAGCCCCGCGACAAGAGCAAGCGCGAGGTCAATTTCGGGTCCCCGCCGGGGCGGGCCAGCTTGAGACCCCGTTCGGCCTGCTCGATGGCTTTGTCGGTTTCGCCGCGGGCCTGAAAATAGTTCCCGGCCGAGGCGGCGGCTTGGGGGCTGTTGGGCTTCTGATTGAGGCGGTCGAGGACTTGCTTGTCGCGCTTGGCGAGTTCCTCTTGTTTTTTCCTTTCCTCGACGGGGGTTAGGGGAGCCGGGCTGGGGGCGTTAAGTTTTTCTACGTCGCTCAGAGCTCCGTTGATTACAGAATCCCCCTGCTTTCCCGTTTGATTATCTTCTTCATCATTCATGGAATCCGGGGAAGAATTTTCCGAAAAGAGGGGAGTGCTCAAAAACAAGGCCCCGGCGGCCAAGAGTGGGAAAATTGTAGACTTGAATTTCAAAATGCTGCCTCTTTGGGTTCCCTTAAGTATGCTGCTGATACCCCGATTTGTCAACGGGGCCGAACCGAACATCCTCAAATCAAGCGCCCCGGCCACTTTGGAGTCCGCCATCCAGCGATTGCTCGCGCAGGGGGAGGCGGGGAAATTCGTGGGGATTACAAGATTTCCACGGATTGAGAACAATTCCCCGATCAAAGAAGAGTGGGCATTCCCCAAAGCCTCCGAAGATAGGAACCGCAGGAGCTTCTCCGCGATCTTGGACCGATCAACCGAAACCCAAAAGGCCACCCATGTGGAGTTTTTTGTCACCCAAAAGGACCGGCCGGCCCAAAAGGAACAGCAATTCTTCATTCTTGTGAGCACAACCGGGGCGTTGTTGGAAGCAGGCTTCTCTTTGGGCTCTCTAGACGAAAAGGGGAAATGGATTCCCGGACCATCGTTGATCCCCTTCAAGTACCTCGACATCACCTCCCCCGAAACCCGCGCCCTCTTCCAGAGGGAAATGGATTTTTGGGTGAGGGGAGTGGGGCGCAAGGCCCCTGTCGCGCCCACCAAGGAGGAAGGGACGAAACCTCCGGAGAAGCCCGCCGCCGAACAAGGGAAAGCCCCCTAGGTGAGGAATTTCCCAAGGGAAATTCTTGTCATTGCCATCGCGTCGGCCCACCTTACAGCCTGCGCGGGTCGCGCAAATCATCGTCCGGCTTGCGTTACGCCCGGTCACCGGGCGACAATCGAATACAAGATCCACAATCCGACCTCGGAAAACGTGGAGGGGGTCGAAGTTTTCCTGGTGCCGCCCCCCAAGATTCCCTTGATAATGACGGGCCTTAGGATCATCGAGGACCCCGATCTTTCGCCTCCGATTAACATCCCGCCCGGCAAGACCCGCACGTTCAAGCTGTCATATAAGCTCGGCGACGAGGGAGATGCTATCCCTGAAGGCAATTTCACTTTGCAGATAAAATGCCAAATGCAATCCGATCTTGGTTTGGTGGGCGGGGCTGATAAAGAATTTAGGTACGTACTGAAACGTAATTGCAGCGAATAACGCCGCGGCGCGGCACGCTCATGCGGCTTAATACACCGGCTCAATTCCCGGGGCCCTGACCAATTGGCGCAGGCGAGGACTACTTCACCAGCATGGTGAAGGTTTTTTTAAAGCCCTCAAAGACCTCGCGGTTTTCCCGGAATTGATTCGGCGGCGCGCGGTATTCAAGCACGTAGTAACCGGTGGCGGCGGGAATGACCAGATACTCTTCCTGGACGGTCACTTTTTTATCGGAGGTCTTGGTGACCCGGATAAAATCAAAGGTGGTGCGCGTAAAACGCGAAGCCGCTAGCCCCTGAAACTTAACGCTCTCGACCGGACCGGCTTTTTCGCCCGGGAGGCCCACGGCACGCCCATCAAGACGGGCCAATCTTTTTATGAACCGTTCCGCCGTCTTGTGGACCGCATTTCCAGGGGAATAATAGCTGGCCTCAAGGCTGACCACCGCCCCGCTTGGCGTCCGGGGGCCGACCAGTTGCACGCCAAAAACCTTGGAGTGCTTCGTGGAATAATCGGGCTGGGAATGAGAACTCCATCCGTCGGGAATGAGGCAATCAAAGTGCGGCGCCTGCGAGCAGCCGCGTTGAGCCCCCTCGCCTAGCGCGGGAGAGGCGGCAAGCGCCAATCCAAAAACCAACGACAAGACGCGCAGGCTCAAGGCCTTGCCCCGCTCGGCATTTCTTCTAGTTGAGCTTGAACGGAGGTAAACCAAGCTTCGTCGTCATCGTATTTTTTCAAAAGACGCGAGGTTTATTTCGCCAGCATGAAAAAGGAATCCTTGAACCGCTCAAAAACCGGCCGAAACTCGTTAATCACTCCCATGGGCGCGGTATACTCAAGAACATAGAAGCCCTTGCCGGCAGGGATGACAAGATGTTCCTCTTGAATTCCGATTTTTTTATCGGAAGTCGAAGAAACCTTCACAAAGTCGAAGGTTTTAACCGTAAACCGCGTCGCCGGGAGGCCCCTAAAAGTGACCGCCTCGGGCTGCGTGCTCTTTTCGCCGGGGAGTCCGATTCCGCCATCAAGCCGCGCCACGACGCGGATGTATTTTTCGGGCGTCTTGTGGACTTTATTGCCCGGAGAAAAGTAATCCACTTCGATGCGAACGTGGGAACCTGTGGGTCCTTTCGGCCCGAGGAGTTGCAGGCCGTACAACTTGGATCTTTTGCTGGAAAATTCGGGATTGCGGAGTACGGACCAACCTTTCGGAGCCTCGCATTCGAAATAGGGTTTCATACCGCAGGCCTGGAGACCCCCGGGGGTATCGCCCGCCGCATTTTCGGAGGCCTGGGCGATTTGGGCAAAAAGCAACGCAAAGAAAAAGCCCTTTAGCGGCCGAAAATTCATCGATTCTCTCCCGCCGCCCTGGCATCAAGCTGATCCTGGACTTCCATGTACCAATCTTCCTCCTGCTCGTACTTTCCCATAAGGCGCCCGTACTTGTCTATTTTTTGGGCTGCCTCCTTGGACAATTTTTTTTGCAGAATCGAACCCTTTTTTTTCGAAAGGGCGTATTCAAAATCCTTTTGCATCCATTCGTTGCCGAACGCCATGCCGACGGTTCGATCCAAAGGAAACTTGCTGCCTAATTCGAGGTTCAGATAAGTGCGGTTGCGGTCATGGCGAATGCCCTCCACTCCTTTCTTCCTGTACACGCCATAAAGCCGGTTGTCCAACTCGCTCAACGCCCCGACATACCCTTCCCCCCGCTTCATCAACTTCTCCTCCACGAACAACGCCCCGCTCACGGCGGCGCCGACCTCCTCCTCCACGTTGAGCAACTCCTTGGGAATGGAATTCCGGGTGAAAAAAGCGTCCTGGGTCTGGTGGGTTCCTTCATGAACGAGCACCGGCGCCAGGTTTTGGGCCAGCGCGGCCAGGGAGTCCTTGTCGGCCAGCAGGCGCTCGGGGGTGAGGTTCGACTTCTTCAGCCAGCCTTCAAGGTAACCCAGGCTGAAATTGATCTTGTCTCCGTCCCACAAAGCCATGAACTTGGGATCGTCGAAGCGCTGGTAGGCCAGGTTCATCTCGTTGAGGACCTGGCCCTTGCCGTCCTTGATCGGGGGGCCCTCGTAGAACTCCAGGAGTTTGCGCCCGACGATGGTGTCCCGCAGTTCCTCGGCCAACGGCTTCTTGAGCGCCTCGGCGATCGGCTGGACCCGCTCCGGCGTCAATTCCCCGAAGGGCGGGGCGCTCAAGGCGCCGCCTTGGCCGCCGCCGGGCAGCGCCACCGCCGTCCCCGCTTTCGAACCGTCAAATCCCTTGCCCAGGGCCTGGAACTTGTCTCCGCCGGCCGCGGTCACCCCGGCCATGCGGTCGGAGGCTTGGGAAATTCCCCGGTCCGCGCCTTTTTCGGGCGCCGCCCGCCCTTCGGCCGCGGCCAGCAGGCGCCGGCCGCAGTCCTTCATCGGCCCCGCGGCCTCGCCCGGCAGTTCTTCTTCGATCGCTTGGAGCAGGCGCCGCGCGCGCTCCTTGGCGGGAGCGGGCTCTTGGCAGCGGGCTCTGAGCCAGCCGCGGTAGTCCCGGGTCCGCGCCAGGAGGTCCAGCTTTCCCCAATCCGCCTCCTTGCGCCCCGCGCGAAACTCCGGCTCCAGGGACTCCCAGGCCAGAAGCGCCCGGACCAGGACCCCGCGCCGCTGCAAACCCGGGCCGCGGCCCGCGGCGGTCTCCCGCTCCGACCAAAGCAGAATTTTCTCCGGCTCCGGCCCCAGGCCCAGCCCGCACAAAGCCGAGGAGTCGCATGGCAGGACCAGGCGGAGGGAATTGCGCAACTCGTGGGGTCCCACCCCGCCGTCGGCAGCTATGGCGCTCAAGTCCGCCAAAGCGGCGGTTTTGCCCAAGAGCTCCGCGGCGGAGACCGAGTCCTCCGCGCTCAGAACCCGAAGGACCCGGGCCCCGTCGGCCCGCAGATATTGCCCGCACTCCAGAGCCGTAGATGAGTCAAGCGCGCCGAGGATGAGATTGCCCCGGCACCGACGGACCGTTTGCGCCTCCGCCGTAGTCAGGCCGCCGGGAGCCTGCTGGGCGAAGGCGTGTAAAACCGCCAAGCCGGGAAAGGCCCCGAGGGCCAGAAAAGACAAAAGCGCGGGCCGGGAGAATTTCATGAGGGAGGCCGGTCTTAGGAGTGTAAGCCCTCGGGCCGGTATCGTCAAGGGGGGGCGACCCCGGGCCCGACCAGAACACTGAAGTCCAACCTGCTTAGGGATGCGGCGTGACGGCCACGACGGTCAGGCGGCCCCGCCCCGGGCCGTAGTGCCAGAAAACCCGGAAGGCGCCCGGGGTTTTATTTTGGGCGTAGGCCTCGAAGACTTCCTCTCCCCCGGGACCGCGCAAAGCGCGGTATTTGTGGATGTTCAGGCCGGGATGGCGCAGGTCCCGCTCCATCAATCCCAGGGTTTTCCGGACGGCCTTCCAAACGCGGGAGGAGGAGGGGTTTTTCTCAAGCTCCTCCAACTGGGCCCGGGCCTGCGGGGTAAAAAGAAGTTCCACGAAGGCCCGCTATTCCAGTTTGTCGTCGGCGTGGTCGGCGAACTTGCGCCACTTCCGGGCCTTTCCCTGGGCCGACTCCTCCAGGCCGCGGCGGACGGAAGAAAGGGCCTTCTTGTTCTTGAAAAGCCACGCCTCGGAGGCGGGAATCATAATTTGGGGATCCAGGATGATTTGGCCGGACTCATTGCGGTAGATTTGATAATGCCGGGCCACCGGCCCTTTCAGGACGACGCGGTTTTTCGCGTCGATCTTGACCTCGCCCCCGTACTCCAGGGGCCCTTCCCGAACCAAATCCCCGGCCTTGATTTCATCGCTCACGCTATCAGTGTAACCCCTTGTGGGATTTTTGTCAAGTGGGATATTCCCACAAATCCGTCTAGGCCGCCCGCTCCCGCCACCGACCTTTTTTCGGTCCAGACCGACAAATTGACCGAAACATCGGACAATCGCTTTCGAGGCGGGGAAAATGACTGAAAAAATAAGACATTTTCCGAGGGACAATGGACCCAGGGCCGTAGGGCCTTTGGCCTCATGCGCCGGCCGCCGGGACCCGGTAAAATATAGGAGATGCCGCCGCTTTTCGGGATTCTGGCACTTCAACTGCTCGGCGCTTGGGTTTTGGCCGCGGGTGTGCCCCAGTCCGCCTTTGCTCCGGTCCAAGCCGTGCTCGACCGGCACGCCCTGGGGCCGGAGGGGCTTCCTCCTTTGGGACTTGCCTTGGAAGGCGGGCAGGTTCTGCGCCTGGACTCGGGCGGACGCCCCCAGCAGCCGCCCATGAGCGCGGAGGAATTGGAACTTTGGCTGGCCGCGCGGGCCGAGGCGGCACGAACGTCCGCCGCGCCAGCCGGAGCGTGGACCACCCGCGTGGGGCCCGTGGCCATTCCGCAACTGGATTTTTCCATGAACGCCCCGGCGCCCGCCGCGCCGCAGAGCGTTTTTCCCCCCGTGTCCCTGCCGCCGCAAATTCCGCGCCAGCCGTGGGTGGAACCGGAATTTTCCGAGGACTGGAAAGCCGTGGCCAAGGATCTCTGGAGCGCCAAGAACGCCAAGCGGGGGCTAAAAATCCTAGCAGCGCGCTCCGGCAAGGACGAGACCACGGAAACGGGCCTGGCCGAAGGCGCGGGCGAGGCCCTCCGGCTTTTGACCTTGGCCGTGCACGAGGGCAAGGGCGGGCCCGAGGCGGAGGTCGAGTTGCGCCGCCTGCTGACCAGGATCGCCAATCTCTCCACTGCCCAGAAACTGGCCTTCGCGCCGCAAGTGGCCAGCCCGCTCACCGCCTTCGTGGCGCTCTCGCGCAGCCGCGCCCCGCACTCCTTGGACGCGCGGCTTTACTTCGAGCGGATGACGCATCTTTTGGAGGGCACGGGCTCGACGGTGACCGAGTTCGTCAAGGAAGTCGATCCGAAGCTCGTCCACGCCGGGGAATTTCTCCTCAAGGCCCACGCCTACGACGCCCTGCTCCCCTATCTCAAACGCAAACCCTCCGAGGCCGAAGCCCTGGCCCCGATGCTCTTCCCCGAGGACCGTCCCAAGGAAATCCGGGGACACGCCTCGGCGTTGGAAGGATTGATGACCCAGCTCTCGGCCCAAGGCAAGAAATCCGGGGCGCTGGACCGCTTTGTCCAAGGTCTGGAGACGCATGCCGGGGCCGCCTCGGAAAAAACGGCGCGGCGGGTGGCCGCTTATCTGGCGGTCAATGAGGAACTGCTTCCAGGACGGCTGGTTCCGGCCGTGCGCCGCCTGGAGGGGCTTCTCCCCGATGGCCTCTTGGACGAAGCCGGGCTCACCCCGTCCGATCCGCACGCGCAATGGCCCAAGGACCGCTGGATCTTCGCCCTCCATTTCGCCAGCACCGAGAGCTACGCGGGCTTTTTCGCGCGCTTCCACGCGCGCGGCTACCGCTACGACGCCACGCCTTACGGGATGTCCATGTCCAAGGATTTCGGGGGCCTCAAGGTCACCTTGGCGGCCAAGCTCTATCCCGGGGACAAGGACGGCTTCCTGCGGGGAAGCGTGGCCCAGGATTTTCTCAAGGATGTGGAGAAAAATCTGCGCGACCCCGCCGTCCAAGGGGTGATCCTGCGCAACCACGCGCAATTTCGGATCGTGAACCTCTTCGGCAAGGGCGTGACCCCGGGCAAGATGCTCATCGACGGCTCCTGCCGCAGCGCCTTGGACCTGCGCAAACTGCGCGCCAAGTGCCCCACCTGCCACTTCATCGTCAACACCGGCACGGGGCGCGGGCCCATCACCTCGGAGGCCATCGTGGCCGTGGTCGAGGGGCTGGCCCGCGGCGAAAATTGGACCGCAATTTGGGACCAGTGGTCGGCCGCCAGCCCCCGCTCGGCGGCCCGCATGCAGGGGCCCTGGACCCCGCCTTTCGGCGAGGCGCTGGATCTTTTGGAAACCGCTGAAAAACGCAATTCAACGAGACGACGATGAATCCCAAACCGTATTCGGAATTTCCGCCGGATTTTGGAAAGGCGACAACACTGGAAGAAAAAATCAGAATAGTCGGAGATTGGGCGGACCAACACCTCAAGCGCCGACCGATGGGCGAGTCCTTCGATGAAGTTCTTGCCAAAGTCCGTGGAATTCAGGACCGGCGGCGCCTACTCGGCAAGGTTCGTATATAAACCCTCTCCCGGAGTTCTACCTATCATGCTGGGCCCCCTAGCCGCCGCCGGCGGAGCCTACGCCCTGGCCGCCTGGCTGGCCGGGCGCGCGTGCCGCGCCCGGGGCGGGGTCAAAATCCATCATGTCCGCACCAAGGACGGCTGGAATCCGGGACTCGTCGAGTACCGCGGCGGCGACCGCGGCACGGTGTATCTCCAGCACGGGCTGGGCTCGCGCTACACCAGCTTTGACCTTCATCCGAAAGGAGGGAGCCTGGCCCGCTGGCTGGCCGGGCGCGGCTGGCGGGTCTTCGCCGGAAATCTCCGGGGGCGGGCTCCCGAGGGCCCTCGTCCCGCCGGCTCGCGGCTGAACTGGAATTTTTCCGACTACCTGGTCCGCGATGTTCCCGCCCACTGCGATTTCGTGGCCCAAGAGACCGGCGGGCCCTTTCACTTCGTGGGCCACAGCCTGGGCGGCATCCTGGGCCTGGCCTACACCGCGGGGCCGGGGGCGCGGCACATCCGCACGCTGACCACGCTCGGCTCGGCCCTTCACTACGGGGCGGGCTCCAGCCGCTACGCCGACCTGCTCAAGTGGCGCGGGATTCTGGAAAAAATTCCCTACTACCCCACCTCCTGGCTGCACGTTCTCTGGGGGCCGCTTTCGGCCCTGAAAATTTTCTCCGACCCGTGGCACTACAACCGGGAGAACATGGATTCCGGGTCGGTCCTGGCGTATCACTCCCAGGCCAACGTGGATTTGACCCGCGCCGAGCTCCTGGAATTGGGGACCACCTTCGAGGGCGAGGGCATTCTTTGCGCAGAGTTGGGCCGGCGCCTGCCGGAACTGGCCGCGCGCCTCGCCGTCCCGTGGCTGGCCATCGACGCCGTCCTGGACCCCCAATGCCCGGAGGACACCGCCGCCTGGACCTACGCCAAGGTTTCCGCGCCCGCCAAGGCGCGCGTCACCGCTTCAAAAAAGGCGGGGTTCTCCATCGACTACGGCCACCTGGACCTGGTCTGCGGGCGGCGCGCGCCCGAGGAGATATGGCCTCTGCTCGAGAAGCGATTCGGCTAGGGCGTCAGGACATCACCCCGATCCGCTTGAGCTCGAAAAAGCATTTCGAGCAGGCCCGAACATCGGCCAGAGCGGTGTGGGCGTCCTCGAACCCGGCTTGGAAGAGCTTGGCGTGAAGTTCCTGCAGTTTCGGCCACTTGTTTCCGTAGGGACCGGGGATCGCGCAAAAATTCGTCGAGGCCTGCATCGTGCATTTTCGCGGCTTGGTGTCGAGGTGATTGGGCGCCCCCATCCGCAAAAACTCCGCGCCCAGGATCTTTTCATCGAACTGCATATTGTGCGCGAGCAAGGCGGCGGCCTTGGAAATGTCCCCGGAGAGCTCATCCAGAACGGGCTTTAAGGCCACGCCCTCCCGCTCGGCCCGCTGCTGGGTGACCCCGTGGATCTTGGCCGCCTCCTCCGGAATCGTGAATCCCTCGGGCTTGATGATGTACTCGACGCTCTTGAGCTCCGAACCCCGGTCATCGGTGAGCAGCCAGGCCAGCTGAATGACGCGCGGCCAGTTTTTCAGGTCGGAGACCGAAGCCTTGTAGTTTTTTGGAAGTCCCGTCGTTTCGGTGTCGAAAAACAGATACATGCGGCCTCCTCGATCAGGGCGTCGGCGGCGGCAGAAGGGGCTGCTTCTCGGGCTTGGTTTGGGCGCGCTGGAGTTCGACTTCGCGGACCAGGAGGCTGGGAACGATTACGGAGACGGGTTCGTCCACGGCGGCGTTGGCCACCTCGGGCGCGTCGCCGCTGCGCAGGATGTTGTTGAGCAGAACCAGCGGGGTGCCGACCAAATCCAGGTCCCGGACCAAGGTCAGGGCGCCGGTCTTGGCCTCGACCAGGTAAACCAGGCCGGGCATCAGGCGGATGGAGTCCTGGCGGCCGCCGCTTTGCTGCTGGCTGAAGGAGCGAAGCTTGCGGATCCATAACCCGTAGGGCTTTCCTGTTCGATTGCATTCCCGGCGGAGCAGTTCGAGAAGTTCTTTTTCCGAAGCCGTTTTCGTTGAACTTAAAATCAGCGTCCCCGGGCTCCCCACCGGCATGTAACCCGGCGTCTGCCTTCCGTGGCCGTTTGATTTTGAAAAGCCGACCACGGGATGGCGCGAGAGCAGGAAAGCCTTGAGCACCCCTTTTTCAATCAGAGACACGCGCTGGGCGGGAACGCCCTGATCGTCGAATTCGTAGTGGCCGGCCAAGGCGGTGTTGCCCCAGCGGGCCAAAGTTGGATCGTCCACCAGGGAAAGCTCCTCGGGAAGCACCGGCTTGCCGAGCTTGTCCTTGAAAATCTGCGCCCCGCCGGGATTGCGCTGTTCCTCGCCGGAAAGCCGCCCGCCGATGGCCAGGACCACGGCGGCGGCCACCGAGGGATCGAGGATGGCGGGGGCGTTGAACGGGGAGGTGCTGGCGGCGGCCTTCAACGCCGCCAAATCGTCCATGAGCTCGCCGGCCTTGGCGGCCAATAACCCCGCGTCGGGGAGTCCCTCGGGCGTCACGGCCACGGTCCGCCACGCCCCGGCCACCTTCATGCCGTCGGTGGTGATGTCCATGGCCTCCAGCTCGATCTCGGCGAATTCCCGGCCGAAATCCACCTTGCTGCCCTCCAGGTCCCGGTAGCGGTTGAATTCCCGCTGGCGGCTGATCGTGGCCTCGGCGTGGAGCAGGCCCGGAACACGGCGGAAAGCCGCCCCGGCGCGGGCGCACAGGGCGCGAAGGGAGTCGGCGCTCCCCAGAGACGGGAGCGCGGCGGCGGCCCGAACCCGGGGCGCCTCGCGGGTCAGGTCGTCGGTGTCGTACTCGGCCTTGCCGCGGTTGACGCGCAGGGCCTGCTTGCGCAGAAAATCGGCCGAGGCGGCCTTGTAGGAGCCGTCCAGGAGCCGCCACAGGGCGTGGCGGATGGCGAATTCGTCCTGATCGCGGGCCACGGAGCGGCCGTAGAAAGCCGTCGGGAGGCCGACGGGATGGTTGTCCATCTCGTAGGAACCGACCCGGAGGTCCGGGGTGGCGATGCGCTGGAACTGCCGGCTGTCCACCCGGACGCCGCCCATCGAACAGCGGAAAATGTCCTGGGAAACCTCGCTCAGCGTCAGGGAGGCGAAGTAGGGCGGCGGGTAGCCCTTGTCCTGAATGGTCCGGGCCCGCTCCAATTCGGCCATGAGCGCCGCCTCGCTCGGGTCCTGGGCGAAACCGGGCGAGACCGCCGCGAAAAGCGCCGCCGCCAAAAGGAGCCTAGTTCTTGTCATGGTAAGGGGGCGGCAGGATCGGGGGAACGCTCCGGTCCTCCGGCAGGCGCTGAAGCTCCACCTCGGAGACCAGCACGCTGGGGGAAATTTGGCTCACGGGAACATAGCCGGATTCGGCGCCGCAGACGAACTCGTTGGCCAAGGTCGAATCGTCGGCGGCGGCCACGATGCGGTTTAAAAACACCAGCGGCGTTCCCACGAGCTTGACCCCGCGGACCATGGTGCGCGCCCCGGTTTTGGCGTCCACCCGGTAGATCAGCCGGGGCCGGACTTCCAAAGTCTGCGCCGAGTCCCGGGAGTTGGGATTTTCCCCTCCGAAGGCGCCGATCAGATGGAAGCCGTAAGGCTTCCCGGCTTTCCGAATTCTTTCGAGAAATTGTTTTTCCAGTTCCGTTCTCGATATTGTTTTTTCCGCCCCCACGATCAAATTGGCCATCCTCCCCGTCGGATGGTGGTAAGGGTCCGCGCGCCCATGCCCGTTGGAGGTCAAAAACCCCTTGACCGGCCAGCGGGACATGAGAAAATTCCGCAGAATCCCGCGCTCGACCAGCGGCACCCGCCGGGCCGCCACGCCCTCCGAGTCGAACTCGTAATGGCCGCTCAACGGGCGGCCCCGGAACATCCGCATCGTCGGATCGTCGTGCAGGCTCAAAAAGGTCGGGATGATTTCCTTGCCGATGAGATCCTTGAAGACCTGGCTCTGGGCGGGATCGCGTTGACGCTGGCCCTCCAGCTTGTGGCCGAGCGCCTCATGAAACAGGACGCCGGTGAATTCCTGGTCGAGGATGGCGGGGGCGGCCATCGGGGGTTGAAGCGGCGCCTTGATGGCCTCTCCCAAATCGGCGCCGATGGCGGCCACCCGGGCCTCGAGCTCCGCCAAGGGCGGCAGGTCGGCCGCGGAGCGGAACGCCCAGGAATCATGGACGTCCACCCGGATGCCGTCGGACGCGCGCGACATGGCCGAGACCCGGAGCGTCCCGGAGATGGCCGAAGCCTCCGAGGCCAACTTCGTCCCCTCGCTGGTCACCAGGAGCCGCCGCCCGGGCCGCCATTGCACCGAGGCGCTCGACTCGTTGACGAAGGGAAAGCGCTTCCAAATCGCGCTCAGGGATTTGACCAGCGCCGTCAATTTCGCCCGGTCCGCCGCCTCCGGCGCGCCCGGGGCGGCGGAGACCACCGGAGGCTCCACGGAAAAATCGTCCAGGACATCCGGAACGAACTCGGTGGCGCGTTTGGCTTTTTTCTCCAGGAAGCCCGCCAACGCGGCCTTATAGGCCTTGTCGGTCAGGGCCCAAAGCTGTTGCCGCAGGACCCCCGGCTCCATCGCGGCCGCAGAATGCCAGCCCTGGAAGGCCAGGTCGGTGTTGTCCAGGCTTTTATCCCCCACGCGGGCCTCCACGTAAAGGGACCGGAAGGAGTCGTCGCTTTCGGAGGTCAACTCCCCGTAAGCCGCCGAGAGCTCCAGGGATGTCTGAAGCACGAGGCGGTAGGAGAGAAAATAGGGCGGCCCGAAGGAGTCCTTTGAGAGGCGGTTCATGGACCGGGACAGTTCGGCCTTCATGGCCCCCAGCAGGGCCTCTTCGGAAACCGGCTCGGCTCCCTGAGCCAACCCGCAGGCCAACAAAAGCCCCGCGGCCAGGGCGGCGCTACTTCTTGGCCGGAACAATCTGGTAACCGGTGAAGGGCCCGTCGAACGGATTGGGCGGGGTGGGCGGCGGCGGCAGGGGCTTGAGCCGCCCCAAGGATTGGGCTTTTTGATAGACGACGGTCAGATTGCGTTTGAGATGCTCATTGGTCGGCTCCAGGGCCAGGCCGCGCCGATAGGCGGTCTCGGCTTTCTCGAGGACCTCCATGAGGAAATAGGCGTTGCCCAGGTTCAAATAGCCGTCCGGAGACTCGTGAAGGTGGACGGGGTGGGTCTCCCCCGGAACGCCGTCGATGTACTGCTGATAGGACAAAATGGTCTTGCGCAAGGTCTTGTTGGAGATCAGGGAATGGTCCACCGAGCATTTGTAGGCGCCGATGGCGGCCTCATAGACGGCCGCGGCCTCGGCGTAGCGCTTCTGAATCATGTAGACCTGGCCCAGGCGGAAAAAGTTGGGCTGAAAGACCGGGTCGATGGCCTCGTACATCTTATAGCGAACGATGGCGCGCTCGTAATACTTCTGGGCCTCGTCGGGCCGGCCGTTCTGCTGGGCCCAGTCGCCGCGCTTTTGGTGCAAGGCCCCGACCTGGTGGTGGGTCTGGACGTAGTTGGGAGCCAGGGCGCGGACCTCGTCGTAGGCGCCCAGGGCGCGCTCATAATCGTCGCGCGGGACGTTGTTCTCGTCGCCCCAGTCCGGGTTGTAGATCTTGGTCATGTTGAACCGGTCGTTGAACACGTTGCCCCGGAAATAATGGGCCATGACGAAGTTGGGGTTGAGCCTGGCCACGATCCGGTAGTGCCGCAGAGCCAGCTCCCAGTTGCGCTCCTTGGAGAAGTAGATCGCGATGTTGTGGTGCACGTCGGCCTTGAAGTAGCCCCAGAAGATGTCCATGGGCTTGAGCATCAGCAGGATCAGGATCGGGACCAGGGGCTTTTCCGAGAGATAGGTCAGGCGCAGGAAAACCCAGGTGAGGCTGGCCACGCAGCCGCCGAAGACCGACCACGCGATCCACCATTGAAGGATCTCGCCGCCCAGGACCATCCGGCCCAGCGGCCCCTGGACCTCGGAGAACTCCTTGCAGAACTTGAACGCCGCGTAGCCCAGCCCGCCCCAGGCCGCCAGCCGCGCCGGCCAGATCAAGAACTCGGAGAGCACCGCCCAGCCGCCGGGACCGGCATTGGCCGCGGCGTCCGCGCCCGCCTTCGAGTTCCCATTCCCGGCTCCGGGGAGAGTGGCGGGATTGGCGCCATGCAGTTCAAAAAGCGCCTTGCCGCGGGCGAGGTTCACGATCATGCCCGACAAGAGGCCCAAATAGACCCCGGAGGAGACGAAGCGCATGCTCACGTCGAAGAAATTATGGCTGAGCATGCCCATGAAGGCGACCATGTAGCCCAGAAGGTCGTAGGCCCGCGGATGCGGACTGCCGTCTTTTTGGGCCAGGCTCCCGGTCAACTGCTCCAGGGACCGGAAACCCACCGAGAGCGTGCTGATGATCAGCCAGATGAAAATCCCGAAGCCCAGGATGCCGTTGTCCATCAACTGCTCGATGTACTCGTTCTCGGAGTGGTCGGTCTCGGTGTTGTGCTTGCCCTCGATGTGAAAAATGGGCGGGCGGCGGAAGGCCGGGTAGACCGGGGGAAAGCTCCCCACTCCGGTGCCGAGCAGGGGCTGGGTCCGAATCATCTCCCAGGTGGCCTCCAAGGTGAAGAGCCGGAAGTTGACCGACACCATGCGGGTCTGCAGGTCCTTGGCCACCACGCCCCCGAAGCCCAGGACCCCCAGGGTCACGATGGTCAACACCGCCTTGCGGTAGGGCTCGACCGCGGTCTTGAAGTAGCGGAAGGCGATCACCCCGAAGAAAAACATCACGAAGGCGAAACCCACCCACGCCCCCTTGGTTCCGGTGCCCATCAGGTTGAGCAGCAGCAGGGCGATGAGGATCCAGTTGCTGAATTTCGGGGCCTTGAAGTGCTGGGTCAGGATGATCGGGAAGGTGATGACCAGGAAATCCCCGTAGAAGTTGGGGTTGCCGTAGGTGGAGAAGACCCGAGTGCCGAACGCTCCGCGCCAGATGAAGGGGTCGATCCCCTTGCCCGGCCCGGGCGGAAACCAGGCGTTGTCGACGAACTGGAAAGTCCCGTAAAGAATGGCGATCCAGGCGGCCCAGATGAGGATCTTGGTCAGGCGCTCGGCGGCGGGGCCCTCCAGCTCGTAAATGGCGATGAGCGCCGCCGTCATGAAGAAGAAATGGCGCAGGAAAAAATCCACGCTGGACATGTTGTAGGGGGCGTGGAGGAAGGAGAAGATGCCCACCGCCAAATAGGCCAAGAACGGCGAGAGGCAGACCAGGTCTTCCTTATTAAAGGCGGAGGACCCGGCTTCCACGAGACGCGACACCCACATGCCCAAGAGGGCCAGGCCCCCCATCTGCATGAGGGTGATCTTGACCTGGGCCGAGTCGTAGGTGCGCAGGTAGAAAGCGCTGGAAATGAGCAGATAAAGGAGGGGAAGCCACCAAATGATGACCCGGTGGGCGAAAATCTCGGCGCTCAGGGGATTTTGGAATTTTCCCCGGGATTGGGATTTTTGGTTTTCAGCCGGTCGATTCAAGCGGCCAAAGTATATCAAATGGGGTTGAGGGCCGCTGACGGGGGCGGGACCGGCTGGCCCGGCTCACTTCACCCGCCCCAACTCCATATAAGCCCCGTCGGCCATGATGACGAACGGCCGCTCCGTAAAGGATAGCCCCCCCTTTCCGTCGTGCTCCACGATCTGCAGCTTGCCCATCCCGAACCCCATGGGGCCGCGCGAGTAATAGTGCGCCTGCAAAGTATACGGATAAGCGCGGCCGGCGCGGCCTCCCCGGATGGTGAAGCACTCGGGGCCGTAGCCGGTGGTGACGTCGGCGTAGAGCTCGCCCCCGCTGGCGAGTTTAGGCTCGCTGAAGAAGGCGTGGCCTCCCTTGCCGTCCATGATGTGAAAATCCACGTCGTTGGCGTCGGTCTCCCAGTTGAGGACGAAGCGCAGGGAGGGGGCGTCCTCCGCGGTTCCCCCGGCTTTTTTGAGGCGCCCGCGGATTTCCTCCAGGCGCGCCGGCTCGGCCCGGCCCCAGGCGGCCGCGATGAGCCCCAAGTCCTCCGCCAGGACCCTGTCCACGCCCCGGAAGCGCCCTTCCGGGTATTTGCGCGCCACGCCCTCGGCCAAGGCGTCGAAGGCTTTTTGAAAATGCCCCTGCTTGAGCAGGGCGAAGGCGTAGAGCCGGTGGCTGGAGGGATGATCCGGACGGGACTCCCGGGCCTTGCGGAAGGTGTCGACGGAGAGCGCCAAGCCGTGTTCCTTCAACCGTTCCAAACGCTCCCCGGCAAAGCGCCGCAGGTCGGCCCGCGCCGGGAATAAGTCGATGATGGAGCCGTAGGCGCGCGCGGCGCCCGGAAAATCCTGAGCGGCCTCCAGGGCCTCGCCGAGGGCCACATAGGCCAGCAACTCCCCGGGGTTTTCCTCCAGCCAGCCCCGCGCCAAGGCCGCCGCCTGATCGGTCCGGCCCTTGGCGATGAGGGCCATGGCCTCCTTGAACTTGCCTTGATAGGGTTCGGCTTTGGCGGCCGGGGCCTGGCCCCGGACCGGAGAAGGAAGGGCATGGGGCCTGGGCGGCGCCGAAGGCTGGGGCATATTTCGGACCTCCTCGGTCTCCAACCGGCGTTCGACCTCGCGGGAACGGACCAAAGCCTCCAGCTCGGCGTGTTCCACCGCCATCACCGAAGCCGCCGCCCCGCTGGTTTCGGGGGCGGCATCCATCTCCATCCTGTCGGCCCCGCCGCCGCCCCCGAATCCCGACGCGTCCGCAGCCATTCGGAAAGCGGGGCCGGATTCGGGCTCCCCGACCAGCAAAGGCTGGATGACCGGCGACGGGACGACCGGCAACGGGAAGGCCGGCCCGCCCCGGACCGGAGCCACGGGGTCGGGTTCCACCTCGCGCGGAGGGAACACCAGGGATTTCTCCGCTCGCTTGGTGAGGCTCGCGCGCCCGCCTTCGATGACCAGGATGTCGGCCAAGGCCTTGCGGTCGATGCCGTAGCGCGCGTAGTCCTCCTCGGTTTCCAGCACGAGCAGGGCCGTCTCGGGAGAGAGCACTCGGGCGGTCTCGGAAAGCTTTACGATTTCCTCTCGAAGCTTGGCCTTGGCCGCTTCTCCATCGGCCCGGTCCAACCGGGCCAGCAGGCTTTGAATCCGCGCCTGTGCCAGGGCCCGCTCGAGCAGCGGCGCGGCGGTCGGGCTGGGCGAAGACTCCGGGGCGACGGCCCGGCCCCCCACCTTGATCTTGAGCGGCCGCCCTTCGGG
The DNA here is from genome assembly GCA_964358485.1 of uncultured Elusimicrobia bacterium. Classification (GTDB taxonomy): domain Bacteria; phylum Elusimicrobiota; class Elusimicrobia; order UBA1565; family UBA9628; genus CAYHPY01. The sequence continues at coordinate 24,484 of CAYHPY010000029.1, read as the reverse complement.
AAGCTCCGCGTAGACCAGGACCTCGTCGCCGGGCTGGACCCCGTCCAAAGTCTCGGGCCAGGACCAGGAAGCGCCCTCCACCGTCACCGCCAGGCGCGAGCGCGTGGCCTGGGTCAGGCGGCGGGACAACTCCTCGGGCGGCGCGGCTCCGTCGACCACCACCCCGTCCCGGGCAAGGCCGGCCGTGACGACGCGCTTAAGAAGGGTTTCATCCCGTAGCCCCCCGAGGACCACGGCGTCCAGGCGTTCGACCCCGGCTTCCTTGAGCTTGCGGGCGGCGGCGGCCAACTCCGCGCTTTCCGCGCTTCCCGCCGTGGCGACCCCGTCGGTCACCAACAGCACGCGCGTCGCGGATTTTTCCGACAAGGCTTTCCGCGCCCAGCCCAGGGCGCCTTCCAGGTCCGAGGCCCCCAGAGAGCGTCGACGGCGCAGGCGGTCCAGCGCCTGCGTTCCAAAATCCCCGGCCGGTCCGGAATAAATCTCCTCGACGGACTGATCGAAGGCGGCCACCCGCAAGGCCGCGGAAGGCCCCGCGCCGCGCGCCAAGGCTTGGACGAGGCGCTCCAAGAGGCGCCATTGCTCCGTTTGAACCAACGCCCGCGAGGCGCTGGTGTCCATGAGGATCAGCAAAGAGGAAATCTCGTCGGCCTGAGGCTCGCCCAGGGGACGCAGTCGGACCGCGGCGCGGCCTCCCTGGCGGACGCCGCCCGCCCGGCCGGAGGCCGGGAGCGGGAGGGAAAAATCCGAGGAAGGAACCCAACGGCGCTGAGCCAGCCCGCCAATCCGGTTTCCGCCGGAGAAGGCGGAAACCTCCAACTCCCCCACTTCCGGCAGGCCCCGCAACGGCAGGACATAGGGCGCGCCCGAGCGGGAAATTTCCGCGGTGTATGAAATCAGGATTTCCTTGACGCCCTTGGCCGGGATCGGGAACACCCGCGCCGAGAACTCGTTGCCCGCGCCGGTCTCCAGGAGCGCGGGATCCTGGCGCCGGTGAAGGAAGTCCTCATAGGCCGCCCGGGCCTTCTGCTTTTCCACCACCTCGCCCTCCTGCCAGCCGCCGTCGAGCTTCATGGCGAAGCGGCTGATGGCGGCGCCCGGAGGCAGGAGGATCCGGAAGCGCCCCTCGATCACCCGATCCTCCGGGTTGGCGAAAGTCAGGTTTAGCTCCGTGAGAGACAACGGCCCCTCGACCACTGCGCGGGCCGACAGGCGCGCAAGGGCCAGACCGGTGCCGTCGGTGGCCGTCAGGCTCAAAGGGGGTTCGGCCGGAGGAATCGCCGGGGGCGTCGTCGGGGGCAGAAAGTGAAGGGAGCGGCCCATAAAAAGGCCGGGCGCGGCCATGGCCAACTCGGCGGGGGCGGCGTCCGCGCCGCGGGCTGGAGGGCGGGAGACGAACCCGAGAACGGCGATGAAAATCAAAACGAGCACGGCGGCCGGAGTCCTCATGATCGATCCTCCCTGGAACTTCCCCAGAGTATAACAACGGGCCGGCCTGGGTTGCACCATTCAATGACCCCGCTATTGAAAAAAAGTTCCGCCCTGGACAAAACCGCCCCGGCCACGCATACTTAACGGGTTGAAGCTTCCCTTTAAAAATTCCGCGCGGTTCTTTTTAGGCCTTGGTCTGCTGTTGGCCGCCTCCCTCCCCGGGTCCGCCGCCGAAATATCCCCGGGGCCCCACGCCGCGCTTAAAGAAGTCGTCGACGCCCTGGGCGGCCGGGGGCGGCTGAAATCCGTCCGCTCCCTGGTGGAAATGGGGCGGGCCACGGTCGGGGAGGCGGCGGGCGGTTACGTCACTCAATGGACGCCCGCGGCGGTGCGCACCGACACCACCTTGGATTGCGGCGCGACCCTGACCGAGGTGCAATCCGCTTGGCCCTGGACCCGCTGGTACGACGCCCTGGTGCGCCGGGCCCGTCGTCCGGCCGATTCGCTCCGGCGGCTTCCGGCGTTGGAAAGCCCGCCGGTGGAGCCCCTGGAGTTGGCCCGGTGGCTGGCCTCCAACCCGGGAGCGGCCCGGAGCGTGTCCCGGGGCAACGGAGAGCTTCGCTTTCGGATGCGAAAACGCGGGGTCCGGCCGTTCGAGTTGAGAGTTCGCGGGGGCTATCCTTCCCGACTATCTTTCGAGGATGAGGACGGCCCCGTGCTGGCGGAGTACTCCGATTTCCGGGAGGCCGACGGCCTGCGCCTGCCCCACTATTACACGATCACCTACGGAACCCACACCGAGGTCTATTCGGTCTCGACCTTGGCGGTGGACCGCCCTCTGCCCGCCGGAATCTTCGAGCCTTCCGCCCCGAAGGGGACGACGGTGGAGGCCGGGCCCGTTTCCGTGCCGCTGACCGGAGAATCCCACGGTTGGTTTTTGCCGGGGCGGATCACCGCCGAGGGCACGGACGGGTATTTTCTGGTCGACAGCGGCGCCTCGGGGATCATCATCGCCGAGGAATTGGCGCCCGCCGGGCCCCGGTGCGCCGCGGGGCTCTCCCTGCACGGAAGCGGCTTCGACGGCGCGCAAGGCCCCCTCACGCTGCTGCCGGAACTGCGCCTGGGCTCAGCCACTCTTACCAATCTCTGGGTCCACACCTTGCCCGCGCGGACCCTGGCCGGCCTCACGCGCCTGGGACACCGCCGCGTGCTGGGAATTCTGGGCCGGGACCTCTTGGAGCGCTTCTCCATCGAGATCGACCCTTCCGCCGGGCGCCTGACCTTGCATCCCCCGGGCTCGGCCCCTGAGAAAGCGGGCTTCGACTGGTTGACCTTGGACTTGGACGACGGCCAGCCCCACGCCCAGGCGCGCGCGGGAGGACGCAAAGGGGTTTTCCTGCTGGACACCGGCTCGGCGCGGACCGCGCTCTCGCGCGCCTTCGCAAAGTCGGCGGGAATTTCCCCCATCCCGGCGCCCCCGAGCCCGCACGAAGTCCGGGGCCTGCACTCCGCCCCGCCGGGGGCCCCCGCCTTTCCCGTTTCCGTGGAACTGGGCCCCTTGAGCGCGGAGCGGCTTCGGGCGGACCTTCCCGCCGAAAGCGAGAGCTGGCCCGACGGCGTCATCGGCCGGGATCTTCTGCAAAACGCGGTCACCTGGTGGGATTATCGCGGCGGCCGCCTGGGAGTCCGGCCCTTGCCCGCCAAGGAACAAGTCCACGACGGTGGCTATCTTCTGGAAGTCGACGCGGTCCTGGAACTCCTATACGGGAAGAAGGACGGCGCGGGGGCCCTGCGGCGGCTGGACCAAATGGAGGCCCGCCATCCCGGGAAACCCGAACTGCTCCGGCTGAGAGCCGAGGCGCTGACCTTGCTCGGCCGCGGAGCGGACGGCCCGAACGTCTTCTTCGCGCGCTTTCTGCGCAAGGGCGATAACCCCGGACTGCGCTACGAGTTCGTCCTCTACCTGGCGGCCTCCAAACGCTACGGGCTCTTCACCGAACGCGAGGAACAACTCCTCCGGCACCCGGATTTCCGCAACGACCGGCTCCTGCTGGGCCTGGCGGCGGCCTCGCGGTTGGCCGAGGGCCGAAAAAAAGAGGCCCGGCCGTGGGCCCAAAAGGCGGCGGAGCTGTTTCCCTGGGATCCGGACCTGCGGGCCCTGCTCCGGCAGGCCGCGGTGGAGGATTGACCCGGGGAGGATGCCGACCGCTATTGCGCCGGAGGGGTTCTCTCCCGGGCCAACTTGAGCCTCTCCACATCCACAAGGTCGGAACTCCGGCCGGCGGCCTGCTTGTTCGTGATCAGGTCGTCCAGGCCGATGAAGCTCGCCTTAAACGCGCCGAAACGGCTCTCCTGCCTGCGAGACCAGGCGTCATCGAATGAGACTCCGGCGATGCGGGAGAGAACATCGATGCGCATCGGGGGCTCCCCGAAGGTGATGCCCTGGCCCGTCGTGAACAACTCGGGGGTGAGTTCCGGGCAGGCGAACCCGGCTTCTTCAAGGGCGGCCACCGCCTTCCGCGCGTTTTCCGGAGTGCCGCGGATTAAAATGTCCAGATCCTTTGTGTTGCGGACATGCCCGTAAAAGATGACGGCGTAACCGCCAATGATCAGGTAATCGGCTCCGTTCTTGTTGAGCGAGGAAACGACGCGGTCGAAGTCGTCGAATCCGGTCGGTTCGCCGGAGGTGTCGGCCATTACGATTCGGGCTTGAAAATCCGGGCGACTTTGACCATGGGGGGCAAAGGCCGTCTGTGCAGGTGGAGGTAGGTGCTTCGGACTAATTCCCTGCCTGCTTCAATGCGCTCCTCCGGGGAACGCGTGACCCAATAGAGCACGCCATCGGTCGCGGAATCGGGCCATTGGCCCGCCGGTATGATTTTCACGACCATCTTGATGCGCTCCATGCTTCAAGTATAACAGTCATCCGCCGATTTCGCCACCTTGACACGCGCCGGTCGTTATCGCACGGAGCCGATGGCGGCGATCTCGGCGGGGGACAAGGCCAGGACCCCCGCCTCCAAGTCCTGCTTCATGTGGACCGGATCGGTCGTGCCGGTCAGGGGAAGGATGCCGACCGCCTTGACGAAACGAAAGACGATCTGCTCCGGCGTCGCCTCCAGCCGCCGGGCGGCGGCGCGCACCGGCGGGGAAGAGATGACCTGGGGGTTGGCCGTCAGCAAGGAGAAGCCCTCGTAGGCGATCCCCAAGGCGAAGCACCGCTCCCGGACGGCTTTGTCCCAGCCGCGGACCGCGTAGCAACGGTTTTGGACGACATGCGGCCTGACCTTGGCCCCCGCGCAGAGTTCCAACAGGTGGTGGACGCCGATATTGCTGACCCCGATCCGGCGGGCCTTGCCGGAGCCATGGAGGGCTTCCAGCGTCCGCCAGACCTCCCAATCGGCCCCGGTCAGGCCCTGGGAGGAGCTGGGTCCGTGCAGAAGGTAGCAGTCCAGGTAGTCGGTCCCGAAATGCCGCAGGGAGCTTTCAAAGGAGGCGCGCGTCTGCTCGGCGGGGGGGGCCACCGGGTCGTAGGGCAGGCGATGGTCCTGGCCGTTCTGAAAGGTGTATTTGCTCTGGAGGAACAACTCCGGGCGGGGGTGGGCCTTCAGGGCCTCCCCGGCGAAGTCCTCCCGGTAATGCTTCTTCTGATTAGCGGTGTCGAAGGCCCGGTAGCCGGCGGCCAGAGCGGCGCGGACCAAATCGGCGGTAGCGTCCGCCTTCCAGGCGGTGCCGTAAATAATGGGGGGAAGCTCGTCCACTTCGAGATTGTACCACCTTAAGGTTTGCGGATTGGCCCCCCGCCCCTTTAGTTGATACAATTGCCCCGAAATCATGGGATTCTGGAAAGAGCAACGGGTCTTGGTGCCGGGAGGCGGCGGCTTCTTCGGGGCCCATTTGGTCGAAAAGCTCAAGAAACTCAAGCCTAAATCCATCTGCATTCCCCGCAGCAAAGATTGCGACCTGCGCCGGATGGAGGCCATCGAGGCTCTCCTTAAAAAGGAGAAGCCCACCATGGTCATCAATTTGGCGGCGCTGTGCGGCGGCATCGGCGCCAACCGCGCCCAGCCGGGACGATTTTTCTACGACAACCTGATCATGGGCGCCCAGCTCATCGAGGCCTCCCGCCGCGCCAACGTGCGCAAGTTCGTCCAATTGGGCACGGTCTGCTCCTATCCGAAATTCACGCCCATTCCCTTCCAGGAAAAGGACCTCTGGAACGGCTATCCCGAGGAGACCAACGCGCCCTACGGCATCGCCAAGAAAGCCCTTTTGGTCCAGGCCCAGTCCTACCGCCAGCAGTACGGCTTCAACACGGCTTTTCTCATGCCGATCAATCTCTACGGCCCGGGGGATCACTTCGATCCGGAGACCTCGCATGTCATTCCGGCCCTGATCCGAAAGTGCGTGGACTCGACGGCGCAAAAAAAGGATTCGATCGAATGCTGGGGCACCGGCAAGGCCACGCGGGAATTTCTATTCGTGGAGGACGCCGCGCGCGGGGTGCTGCTGGCCGCGGAGAAATACGACAAGCCCGCGCCGGTCAACCTGGGGGCGGGCTTCGAGATCACCATCAAGGATTTGGCCGAGACGATCGCGCGCCTCTCGGGCTACACCGGAAAAATCCGCTGGGACGCCTCCCGCCCCGACGGCCAGCCGCGCCGACGCCTGGACACCTCGCTGGCCGAGAAAGAATTCGGCTTCAAAGCCGAGGTGGGCCTGGAGGAAGGCCTCAAACGGACCATCGAGTGGTACAAAAAGACCGCCCGGTGAACGCCCCCACCGACGAATATCTCGAGGACCTTCGGCGGCGGCTGAAGACCTATCATGACGCCCACGCCGCCGAGCGCGACCTCTGGAAGGCCAAGGCCGGCTACTACCACGGCGAGATCGCCCGCCTGATTTCGGGTCTGGTCCCGGCCGGGGCCTCGGTGGTCGAGCCCGGCTGCGCCACCGGAGATTTATTGGCGGCCTTAAAACCCGGCCGCGGGCTGGGGTTCGACTTCTCCGAAAAGATGGTCGAGCACGCCCGCAAGAAGCATCCGGACCTGCGCTTTGAGACCGACGACCTGGAAGACCTCAAGACCTCCGAAACCTTCGACTTCGTGGTCTTAAGCGACACCATCGGCACCTTGGCCGACGTCTGGACGGCCTTCCGCAACCTGCGCCGCCTGTGCCACCCGCGCACGCGCCTGGTCATCACTTATTACAACTATCTTTGGGAGCCGGTTCTGCGCCTGGCCGAAACCTTGGGACTCAAGGCCCACCAGCCGCTCCAGCACCGGCTGTCCCTGGGCGACATCGAGAACCTTCTGCGCTTAAGCGACCTGCGCGTCATCCAGCGCGGCTATGCCCTGCTCCTTCCGGTCTGGATTCCGGGGCTTTCCTGGCTGGCCAACCGGATTTTGGCGCGGCTTCCCTTCATAAGACGGCTCTGCCTGGTGGAGTATCTGGTGGCCCGCCCCGAGCCGCGCGGACCCGCCCCGGCGCCGGCCGAGGAGCCGACGGTATCGGTCGTGGTGCCGACCTTAAACGAGGCGGGGAACATCGAACCTTTGATGAAACGGGTTCCCCGCCTTGGACGGAAAACGGAAGTGGTTTTCATAGACGGAGGAAGTGACGACGGAACTCTGGAGAAATTAAGGGAGGCGACCTCCCAAGTTAGGGAGGGATTCAGCTACAAGGTGATCGAGCAAGGAGGTCGCCTCGGGAAGGGCGACGCCATGCGCAAGGGGTTCGCCGCGGCCACGGGGGACCTGCTGATCATCCTGGACTCCGACCTCTCGGTGGCGCCCGAGGACCTGCCCAAATTCTACACCGCCCTGGCCGAAGGGCGCGGGGAGCTCATCAACGGCTCGCGCCTCAATTACCCGATGGAAGACGAAGCGATGCGCTATCTCAACAACATCGCCAACAATCTTTTCGGGATGCTTCTTTCCTGGCTCCTGGACCGCCGCATCCGAGACACGCTCTGCGGGACCAAGGCCCTCTCCAAGATCCACTATGAGAGGATCGTGGCCGAACGCACCTATTTCGGGGATTTCGATCCCTTCGGCGACTTCGACCTGCTTTTCGGCGCGGCGCGCCTGGGCCTGGAGATCGTGGAGATGCCGGTGCGCTACCGGAGCCGGACTTACGGAGAGACCAAGATCTCCCGCTTTCGCCACGGCCTGCTTTTGGCGCGCATGTGCTGGGTGGCGATGCGCAAACTCAAGTTCAATTGACAACATCTCTCGTCGAAGCTAAACTACCGCTGTGAACCCTTTCAGAGTTTCGCTCGTCGCGCTGGCCGCCGCGGCTCTCGGCCTTCTGTTTCCCGCCGCGGCCCGGGCCCAAGCCAACCCGAATCAGGTGGTCCCGGAGGGCTTCTCCGAGTACAACTACACCCAAGCGCGCGCCGGAAACGCCTGGCCGGTCGGGGGCTTGGGCGGCCTGGCGGGGCTCAACGCGGGGGTCAGCATCAACTTCCAGCGCAGTCCGCATTGGGGCGGGGGACTGGAGATCGACTACTTCGCCTTCAACAAGAACACGCAGGTGTTTCTCTCCCCGGAGCCCCGGGATCTGGTTCGCAAGGACCTAACCCTCATTCCCACGATCCGCTACATCCTGTCCCCGAAAAAAAACATCACCCCCGTGCTTCTGGCCGGAATCGGGCTCCATTACTGGGACGCCACGCACTATCACACCGGCACGGCGGCCTCGCCCTCGCACACCGGCGCGGACTTCAAACCCCACCGGGGCTTCGGCTACAAGGGCGCGGGCCTGTTGGGAATCGAGGTGACCGGGCGGGGATTTGAATCCTTGGTCTGGACCGTGGCGGCCCGCTGGCTCATGCTGCCCGAGCCCCGGGAGTTTCGGACCAGCCTGAGCTCCATCGTCGGACAGACCGTCACCTTGACGGCCGCCATCGGTCTGGACCTTTAAGGCCTGGGCCTCAGCGGATCCGAATCCAAACCCGCCCGGCCTTCTCGGCGGGAAGAGCTTCCAAGGCGGGGCTCAAGGCCGGGCTCTGCTCCACGTTCTGTAGGCGGGCTTCCCGCTCCACGGCGGGCCGGACATAGCCGAAGAGCTCCTTGGTGTCGATTAGCCCGTTGCCGTCCGCGTCGGCCCCGCCGCGCAGGCCCTTGAGCAGGAAATAGGTCAAAAGGCCGTGGCGGCCCTCGTTGTGGAAGGTGCTGATTTGATCCGAGGACGAAGCGCTCAGCACGACCACGCCGGACCCGGCGGCGGGCGCGGCGGCCACGGCGTTGACCAACGGACGCGCGCCCTTGGCCAGCACCGAGCGCCCCCCGGCGCCGGAAAAGCACGCGTCCAAGGCCACGATCACGTCCCGCGTCGGCAGGCGCGAGAGGTTCTGGTACAGCTTTTTGATCGGATAGGCCGTGTCGTCGGTGTAGCTGGGGTCTCCTTCATAGGGAAGGAGGTAGCCTTCCCCGGTCTTGGGATTGGGCGCCCCGTGGCCGGCGTAATAAACGAAGACCCGGCTCTTGGCCGTAACCCGGTTCTTGAGCCAGGTGCCCAGGTATTTGTCGAAGTCCCGGCCGGTGGCGCGCTCATTCTGGAGCAGGACGACGTTTTTGGGATCAAACCCCATCGAACGCGTCAGGTAGGAATGAACCGCCTGCGCGTCGCGCGCCGCGTAGTCCACGCCCGGCACATCCCGGTATTTCTCGATGCCGATGACCACGGCGTAGGCCTCGGGGTCGGCTTCGGTCACGGAGGCCGGCGGCGCGTCCACGTCTTCCGCCGCCGCGGCGGGGCGCGCCAATGGGGCCTGGGCGCGGCCTTGGACGGACACCACCTCCAGGACGGGGGCGGCCTCCCCGATCGTCAGGCCAAGGGAGCGCGGCTCCACCCCGAAGCGTCCCTCCGCCTCGGAAACGGCCACCTTGATCGGGAGTTCCTTGCCCCCTTTGTAGCGTTTGTTGACGAAAAACTCGAACTCGACCTTCTTGGACTCTCCCGGAGCCAGGTTCCCGAGGGCGAAATTTTGCTCCGAGGACGCGAAAATGTCCGGGCTTCCCAAATCCAGGGACGCCGAGGCGTTGCGGGCGGTTCCCTCCCCGGCATTGACGACCGTGAGCGAAACCGTGGTCGGCTCCCCGGCCTTGACCACGCCCGAACCCCCCAGGCTCAAGCCCGCGATCTCCAGCTTCGGCTCTTTAAACGCCCGAGTCTCGAATTCGACGGTCTTGGGGTCGGCGTCAAAGCCGTTTCCTTCCTTGATCTCGAGCTTGAGGGAAACGCGTCCGTTGCCCAACTCGGGGGAGGCGGTAAAATGAACGTCCCGGGAAACGCTCTTCCCCGGCTCGATGGTCCCGGCGTCCACCTCGGCGGGCTGAGAGAATCCTTTGACTTCCTTGGATGAACGGGCGGATAGCTTGACCGCGTAGGCCGGGCCGGGCCCGGCGTTGGAGACGGTGACCAAAAGGCGACCGGTTTCCCCGGCGTCGAGAAACCGATCGCCCGAAGGTTCCTCGAACGAGACTTGGGCGGTCAGCTTGGCCGGGGCCCTGGGCTTGGGGACGGAGGCGACGGCGTCCGGGGCCGGGGCGCCGGAAACCGAGTACTTGGTCAGCACGCTCTCGATATTAGAGGTATGCTCGGTGGTCTTTCCGTCCTTTGGGGTGGATTTGGAATCCGTTCGGAAGGCCATCTTGACGTAGTTGCCGACCTTCGGCGAAAACCACATCTTGAGGGTCGAACGCCCGGAAGTCTTCATGCCGTCGATGTACTGCCCCCGATGGGTCGCGTCGGTCTCCACCTCGCTTTCGATGAGAAAACACTCGAACTCCCCCGCCGGAACGCGGATCGTCTCCTTGCGGACGATACGGGCGGATTGAGTTTGCCGCTGGTCGAAACCGCCATGGCCTTTGCTGGGGTACTTGCCGGTCATCTCCGTGTCGCTCTCTGAAACGATGGAAGTCTCGGCCGACCACTGCTTGCCCGCCACCATAACCCGGGGATAGGAGAGGACGGGGCGGGAATACTTCGTGACCGTTTCCGAATTCAATTTCATCTCGCCGAAATCGCTTTCGCCGGTCGTCTTGGTCCCGACGGTGGCGGCGCCCTCCGGCGTCATGGAATAATAGGTCCGAACATTCGTCACGGCTTTATCCATTTCGGTCCGGTCTTGGAAATAAAAGGAAGGGACTCCGTTGAAATCCTCGAACCCCCCGACCTCCGACCGCGTTTTCATGGGTTTGGGCGTCGCTCCGCTGATCTCGAACTCCCACCAATTCCCTTTTTGGAACGCCAGGGGACCGGTGTCGGCGGCGCGTGCCAGGGCGGGGAAAAATAAACCGGCGATCAACGCGGCGAGGATGGGCATGAAGATCATTTTACACAAGACTGGGCCTTGCGGGGACCTCTTTTTCGGCCTAAACTTAGAGCATGAGGCGCCCATCCCCCGCCGGGACCCTATTGGCCTGCCTCTTGGCCGTCCCCGCCGCCGCCGGTCCCTCCGGGCTCTGCGAAAAAGTCGGGCGCGGCGAAGACTGCCTGGCCCAGCCCGAGGCCGTGGAAGGGCGCCCGGTTCCCAAGGAGGCCGCCGCCCCCGAGGCCTCCAAGCCCGACTGCCCGGCCGATTGGGCGACGACCCGCAAGGGCGATTGCCTCCTGGAAACTTCCGTCTTCAACGGCCAAAAGACCAAGGCCTACGTCCACCCCGCGGGCTGGATCGTAGATCCCCGCTGTTTCGGCGACGCCCGATTTTCCGCCGATGCCCTTTTGGAAGCGCTCGATTCGGCCCGCAAAAAAATGGACCCGAAGGTTCCCGCCGCCAAAGGGGGCTGCCTTTCCAAGTTCAACCCCCAATGGGGCGCGGAACTTCTGGAACGGGTTTGGACCCGAAAAATGTTCGTCTCCTGCCCCTCCTATGAAAAAGATTCCACCACCTGCGGCACCACCTCGGAGGCCGAACGGGGAACGGCGCGGGTGCTGAGCGTCAAAAACGTGGCCGGCTGCATGGGGCGCGACTCCACCGGCCTGGCCGGGGTGCTGTTCCACGAAGCCCTCCACGCCGCCGGGGCGGATAATTTCTCGACCCAGAAACACAACACCGCCTGGAACCTGCCGCAATACGAGTTCGTCCGGGATCAGGTCTACGGCACCGAGGCGGTTTGTTTTTTCGGTATGAATCCGAAAACGGCCAAGGCCGTCAATTTCCTCCAATGCAAGAACGCCGCGGAGTATCATTCCGACCATCCCCGGGACAATCTCTGCGATCCCTTCCCCGCCTCCTTTACGGACATGCCGGCGGGCTTCTGGAAGCACTGATTGCGCACGCTTCTGGCGGGTCTGATCAGCCGGGTCCTCATGCCCCTGGAGCGCCCGCTCTTGGCGGTGGCGCGCCTGCTGGGACGCCTGGGCCTGCGCGGGGAAAGAGTCATCGAGGTCCGCGGCCTTAAGCTGGCGGCCTCCACCCCAGACCGGATTTTGGCCCTGTTGCTGACCAAATGGGGCCTTCTGGAGGGCGGCGAGGACCGCCTGCTGAGGCGGGAGCTCAAGCCCGGGCAGACGGCGCTCGATGTCGGGGCCAACATCGGCATTTTGACCATGGAGCTGGCGGGCCTGGTGGGGCTCAGCGGGTCGGTTTACGCCTTCGAGCCGGACCCGGAGAACGCGGGGCTTCTGGAAAAAAACGCGCGGCTCAATGGGTTTGAGCAGGTTCGGGTCCGCCGGGCGGCGGTTTCCGATAGAAACGAAACGGCACGGCTTTACTTGAACGAAGACCATCGCGGAGATCATCGGTTGTACGATTCCGGGGACGGAAGGAAATTCCGGGAAGTCGAGATGGTGCGCCTGGATGATGAATTAAAAGAACTGGAACGGCTCGACTTTATAAAGATGGACATCCAGGGCTACGAAGGGCGTGCGTTGGACGGGATGAAAGGAATTTTATCCCGCTTCGCGGGAGTTAGGATCCTCTGCGAACTCTGCCCGAGCCTTCTTGAGCTGGCGGGCAGCGACCCGGGGCGTTTTTTGGGGGAATGGAGGGCGTTGGGATTTGTCGCCCACCGAATTGAAACCGACGGCTCGGCGACGCCGGCAACGCCGGAAGAGTTATTGGCTGAAGCTCGAAAGAAGGGCTACATCAACCTATTCTTCAAGCGGGCCTAAAGGCCCGCTATTGGTTCTCGAAGTAGGCCGAGATCTCGTCCTTGATCCGCTGGGCGGTCTTGTCCCCGATTTTGGCCAAAGAGCGCCGGGCGGCTTCCTTATAATCCGTGGAGGGTTGGCGCTCGGTCACCTCGAACTGGGCGAAGACCTTGCCGGTGGCGCCGTCCTTGAGGGATATCTCCGCCGTGGAGCGAGCCCATTTCCAACGGCGGTCGGAGCCCAAGTCCAGGGGATTGGTTTTTACTTCCCCGTCCACCGAAATGTCAGGGGCGCCGACCGCGCCGACCTGGAGCCCGAATTTCGTGAGCCCCTTGACCACCCCGCCGGCCACGGACCCGGAGGTTCCCTTGCCCCCGGTCGGATCCTGGATGTTCACGGCGACGTTGAGCTCGGAGAGAATCTTGGAGGCCTGGGTCCGCGCGGCCGCCTCGTCAAACGGGCTGGACAGGGTCTTGCCGTCCGGGTCGACGACCCGCAATTCGGAGTTGAGGTCCGCCCGGGCCTTGAGCAAGGTCACGACCTTCATAGCGGCTTTGACCCGAGTGAGCTTGCCGGAAGCCTGGGCGATGGCGTCCTGCCACTGCTTGGCCTGGGCGTCGAATTCCCCGATCTTGCCCTTGAGCGCGGCGGCCGCCTTGGCGCGGTCGAGCACGGCCAGGGCGTAGTGCAGCTTCACCGACGGGTCCTGCCAATGCTCCGGGACTTCGAGGCCCTCCAGGACCTTGTTGGAAACCGATTGAATGCTTTGGGACACGGATTTGGCGAAGGAGGTCGAAGCGCCCTTGCCGTCGCCGCGGGTGGTCTCGCTGTCGGTGACCCGGGAGTCCGAGATGATCTGCACCGAAAGGATCTTGGATATCTCCGAGCGGGCGCGTTCCTCGGCGGTCTTGCGGTCGTCGGCGAAACCGATGCCGATGAGGTATTGGCCCCGGGGATACTCGCGGCTGGTTCCGTCCACCCAATCGGGCTTGGAGGGTTTGGCGACGGAAATCGAAGCGGCGGTCATGGCGGCCAAAAAAATAAAAAATTTATTCATTGGGCAGGCCTCCCGACGATCATTGTAGCCTGATTTCAGGAAAAAACAAGGGGGCCCTCTTGCGGAGGGCTCAAAACTCCGTTCCGTCCCCCTTGGGCATCAGGCTCATGAGATAGTCGATAACGGCATGCGCCTCGGCGTCGTCCATCAAGGTCCGCCAGGCGTTCATGTGAAGGCGCGGCGCCGGGCCCGCGGGATCGGCGGCGATGGCCTGCCGTCCGTTGAGGATGACGGCCTTGAGCTCATCCTCGGTGAAACCCGCGGCCACTCTTTGCAGGCCCGGAATGGGATCGACTTGCGCGCCGGGGTTGGGCACCCCTCCCACGCCGCCGGCTCCATGGCAGGCCCCGCAGCCGTAGCGCCGATAGACCAGCCGTCCCCGCTCGACCGGATTCTTGGAAGGCGACGGCGGATCCCGGTCCAGCAGAAGGTTGTTCCACACCGAGAACGACTTGGCGGGACCACGCTCCTTGGCGCCGCCGTCCCAGACCGCCACGGCGATGGGCATGATGGAGCCGCTCTTGAAGGCCGCTCCGCCCGGGGCCGACAGCTTGCGCGAAAAAACGACGGTCCAGACCCCGTCCTTCCACTCCGATCGGCCCTCGACCGCCTGACTCCCGCGCCGCCCGACCGTGCCCCAGCCCTCGGCGACGAGATCCTCGGGTTTGCCGGGATATTTGATCGTCTTGTCGATGGCGTCCGGACGGTAATAATCGGAATAAGCTTTGGGATAATGATCGGGCTTGAACATCGCGGCGCTCCAACGCCAGATGTTGACCGGAGCCCCCTTCTCTCCCATCAAGGGAGCGGGCATGGTCCCTTCCTTCAATGGAAATTCCAGGGCGACGCCGTCCACGAACTCCCCGGAGAGTTCAAGGTCCTCATCCTTGACGGGGTCGGGCCAGCGCAGGCGGAATTGGATTTCAGCCGGGGTCCGCAGGCTTTGGACCTCCACGTAAGGGACGCCCCCGCCCCCGGTGGGCACGACGAGCTTCTGCGGGGCCACCGCGATCCGCGCCGAAGGGGCCTGCTCCCAGGCCGGGTCGAAGGGGTTGAGCGCGAGCTTCTCGAGCCTTTTCGAGACGACATGCTGGTGAGTCGCCCCGACGGGGCCGGCCGCCAGGAGCAACGCCGATGCAAAAATGAAACGCTTCACGGGGCACCTCCCATCAAAGTCCGGCATAGAGCCGCCAATTGCCGATAAAGGTCGGGCGCGCCGGCGGTCGAGAGCCGCCGGGCGAACACCCCGACCGCCTTCAAGCCCAAATCGGAGCGCAGGCGAAAGGAGGCGTCGCGGGCGATCTCAACCCGCCCGGTCCAGCCTTTTTTTTCGGCATGGACCCGCTTGATCTCCAAATAGGCCAAAAACTCCAGGACCGTCGGAAGGCTGTCCGCCCGGCCCTCCGGTTCGACCCCGAAAGCCTTGTAAAACCCGGAAAGGTCGGCGATCTTGCGCGCTTGGGCGAAGGGCTCTCTGGAGGAATGAAACGCCAGCTCCAAGGGGCACGCCGGGGCGGAGCCGAACAGGCGGCAATGGGCGGCCGCCAGCTCCTCAAGGCCGATTTCACCCAGGGCTTTCTCCAAACGGGCAAGGCCGGCGGCCGCGACGGCCCGAGACCGCCGCGCGCTTTCCAGATAGGCCTCCAAGCGCGGACGCCAGCCGTCATCGGGAAAGGCGAAGCCGGCCGAGGCCAAGCGAAAGGCCACGGCCCGCGGCGGCACGGTGACTTCTTCCAACAAGGGGGAGGCAGCGGCGGGGCTCATGTCACGCTCTGCCGGAAGGTGTCGTGCTTCTCGTCGCGGTAGACCCGGAACACAACCGGCTCCTTGACCGGCACGGTCACCAGTTCCTTGCCGGCCTGATAGGCCGTGGCCTGCCCGCCCGCGACCTTGAATTTGTCCACCCAATGATCAGTCGAGCCGAAGAGGCTCAGCAAGCCGACGGTCTTGGCCTCCCGGCGCTTGTAGGTCTCGACCGCGTCCCCGGCGCCCGGCCCGAACATCTGGGCCAGGTAGGTCTTGTCCACGTGGATCGGGGGAATGTAATACACGTTGGGCAGGGTCCCCAACTGCGGGAGCAAGGGGACGGCCACCTTGGCGACGTGGACCAGGTAATCCATCGGGTTGTCCGGATCGGCCTTGTCCTGAGTGTTGATGAAGCCCGTCATGCGGATCTTGCCGATGCAGGTCTGCACGCAACGGGGAGCGATCCCCTTTTCCATGAGCGGGTAGCAGGCGATGCATTTCTCCGATTTCCCCGATACGGGATTGAACATCGGTTTTTTATAGGGGCAGGCCTGGACGCATTTCTGATAGCCCCGGCAGCGATCCTGGTCGATCAGGACGATGCCGTCCTCGGGCCGCTTGTAGATGGCCTTGCGCGGGCAGGCCGCCAGGCAGGCGGGGTAGGCGCAATGGTTGCAGATGCGGGCCAGGTAGAACATCCATCGGTCATGGGAGCCGGTGGGGCCGTCCGTGCTCATGGACTTGATGTCCCCGATGGGGGCGTTGACCTCGTCCTCGCCCAGATTGGGACGGGACCAGTCCTCCTTGGCGGGCATATACCCCAGGACTTCTTCCCCCTCGGGGGCGGCCTCGAAGATCGTCTCGCCGGCGTAGGACGCGTCGGCGGCCCAGGGTTGGCGCTTGAGCTTCTCGAGGATCTTGACGTCCCAGGCCATGGGGTAGAAGCCGAAGGGCTTGGTCTCCACGTTGTTCCAGAACATGTGCTCCTCGCCTTCCCCGGAGGTCCAGGTCGTCTTGCAGGCGACGGTGCAGGTCTGGCAGGCGATGCACTTGTTGGTGTCGAAGACGTAGGCGATCTGCTTTTTGGGCGGAGCCGCCTTGTACTTGTAGGACATCTCCCGCTTGAGCTGCCAATTCCGGACTTTCGCCATCTTTCCCCCTTAAGCCCCGATCCCGTTCATGCCTTCTTTTCCGCGAAGCCGCCTTTGAGATAAATCTCCATGGCCTCCCGAGTATAGCCCGGCCGGTAGCCGTCCTTGGCCGGCTTCCACAGGGCGACGCCGACGCCGCCGTCCTCCGCCTTCTCGATCTTGACGAAGGACTCCTTGGGCGCCCCGACGGTGCAGTGGATGTCGGCCGCGAAACCCTTGCCGATGACCTGGCCGAAGTATTCCTTGCGGGCCAAGGTCTCGGTCTGGAGGGTGGGCCTCAGCCACGCCCGCGTGGCCGATTGATGGCTCCCGTAGCGGAACATGGCCTGATACCCCGTCCGCGGGTTGCGGGCCAGCTTGTCGGCGTTTTGCTCATGGCCTTCCACCGAACCGTAGGTCGCGACGTACATGTGGAACCAGGAGCGCGCGATGCCCCGCTGGATTCCCCAATAATACCGGGCCCGCATCTTGGCCCGGTGGACCCGGTAATCCCCGGGCTTGGTCTGCCAGCCCCGGAACGGGCGGTCCGACGGGTCGGCGTCGATCCAGACGTAGTCGCCGTCTTCGATCCCGAGCTCCTTGGCGTCCAGGGGATTGAGGTCCACGTAGCCCTCGCCGACCCAGGGCATGCGTTTGTCCCGGCGGTGGACGTCGCCGAAGGGGCCGAACCAGGTGGAGATCGTGTCCACGTCCACGGGCGTGGTGTGGGCCCCATGGCGGAACTTGGGGGTGATGTAGACCAAGGACAGCCCGATCTTCTTGCCCGGGTGGGAGGTCTTGGTCAGGTCCGCGGGGGCGACGATCACATTGCGGACCTGGCGCACCTCGACGGATTGATCGGCCCGCGAGAGGCCGTAGACCTCCGGGCCCGAGGGCCGGATGAGTCCCGGGGCGCCCGTGACGATGACGTTGGGCTCGTAGGGAGTTCCGTCCACCGGCTCGCGGTGGACGGGAAGGTTTTCCCCGTGCTCGATGAACTCCGGTTCGTCCCGATACAACTCGATGCGGCCCGACTTCGTGTAATGGGGCTTGCCCTCGACGGTCTGCTCCCAGCCCATGATCTTGGGATAGGTCCGCGTCATCAGGAGCGCGGGGATGCCTTTCTTGGCGTTCTCATGGACTTCTTCGATCTTGTAGCCTTTGCAGGTGCTGGAATTATCCAGGATCCGCTGGAGGTAAACCTCCACCTTGTCCTCGTTGGCCCACTTCCAGTAGTCGAGGAAGCCCGTGTCCCCGGTGATGGCCGCGAGCTCCTTGGCCACTCCCGCCAGCACGGCGATGTCCGGCTTGGAATCGTGCAGGCGCGCCAGGGGGGTCTTGGGGAACATCTGCAGGAACGGATTGGTCACCGCGGCGGTCATGTCCGGCATCTTGACCTCGGCCCAGGAATCGACTGGGAACACCACGTCCGCGTACTCGCACGAGGCCGTCCACCACCACTCGCTCACCACGATCGACTCGATCTTGGGCAAGGTGTTGACCACGACGTCGTGGTGCCACTTGAGGTTGCCCAGGATGGAGTTTCCGTTGGAGAACCACATGAACTTGGTCGGGGTGGGCATGTGGCTCTTGCCCGTGAAGTTCTTGTTGCCGATCCGCAGAGGCCGGTCCCCGTAGTTGAAGTAGTGCGCCGACTCGTAGCGGAAATAGGGCTTGTAAACCGGGTGCCCGTGTTCCTCCGTATCGATATGAAACGGGTCCTCGGCCACGTAGTATTGGAGGCCGTTAAAATAGGCGCCCCGGTAATTGCCGGCATAGGAGCCGATATTGCCCCCGTGCGTGCCGATGTTTCCCGTCAACGAGCACAGGAGAAAGCCCGCGCGGTCCTTCAAGTCGTTGTTGAAGAAGTGATTCGGGCCCATTCCGTAGACGATGAGGCTTTTGCCGCGGTTCTTGGCGATCTCGCGGGCCAGCCAGGTCACGTTCTCGGCGGACGAGTGGCAGATGTCGGCCGTCGCCTCGGGAGTGTAATGCGACGCCTGCTCCTTGACCAGATCGAACACCGGACGGACCTCGACGCTGGTCCCATCCAGGAGCTTGACCTTGAAGCGGCCTTCGAGCGAGTACGCCCCGGCCTTGGCCGCGTCGTCCCGGGTGACCACCACGGGCCCTCCGGCCGCGGCGTCCCATGCCATGAAATCCCCCCACTCCTCCCGGAGTTTCTCGGCCACGATCTGCTTGTCCTGTTTATAGGCCGACGGCGGCTTCTCGCCTTCTTTCAAGAGGACGGTATTGGCGAGAACGGCGTTCTTGTAGCCGGCGATCACCTCCGTCGGCTTGAGCAGCTTCAGGGTGTCCGCGCGGACCAGCAAGGGAAGATCGGTGTGCCCCTTGACGAATTTCTCGTCGTAGAGATTTTCCTTGATGATGACGTTGACCATCCCCAGGGCGAAGGCGGTGTCGGTTCCGGGGCGGGCAAGGATGACGCGGTCCGCCTTGTTGGACGTGGATTGGTATTCGGGCGCGATGGTGACGATTTTAGTCCCCTTGAGGCGCGCCTCGGTCAGCCAATGGGCGTCCGGCATCTTGGTCGAAATCCAGTTCATGCCGATGCAGACGATCAGGTCGGCGTTCTCGGCGGTGGCCAGGTCGAAGTCGATGGTCTGATGGCCGCAGGCCATGGTGTGGCCGGGGGGCAGGTCCGTGTGCCAGGAGTAGCTGTCCCAGATTCGGCCCCCGATGGCGTTGTCGGGGCCGGTTCCTCGGATTTTGCGGTCCAGAAGGGCCAGGGAGTTGGCGAAGCGGTTCATCCCGAAGATGCGGGTCGCGCCCAAGAGCGGCATCCCGCCCCGGACCTTGAGGGCCTGCACGCCCGCGCCCTTCATCGCCGATACCATGTCCGGGTCGTAGCCTTGGCGCAGGAGCAGGTCTTTGCCCGAATCGCCGTTATATTGGCGGGCGGTGACGTCGATGGCCCTCGCGACGTATTTAAAGGCCTCGTCCCAGGAAACCTTGACGAAGGGCTCCTTGCCGCGGTGGCGGTACTTCTCGGGCATGCGCCCGTCGGGATCGCGGGGAAAGCCCGAGTCGACCCACTCCTTCCAGCCCTTGCGCACCGAGGGGTACTTCACCCGCCGGGGCCCGTAGACCTTGCGGATCAGCGCCAAGCCCTTTTGGCAGCAGCGCGGGTCCCAACGATGGGAGGATTGGTTGCCGTAGATGTCCTTGGCCTTGCCGTAGCCGTAGGAGGGGCCGAAGAACATCGCCACGCCGTTCTTGGTATGGGCTTTCAGGAGGCAGTTGTGGGTATCGTTGGGGGCGCACAGGAAGCAAAACTCGCCGTCGGTGGCCGCCATGTCGCGATAGAGCTTCTCCCAGCCGCGGTCGGGATAGAGGTCCAGCGGATTGTCGGCGGTTTGCGTGGGTTTGAGCAGGGCGAAAAGCGGCTCCGACGCCAGGAGCGTCAGCGCCCCGGAGCCCGAAAGCTTCAAAAAATCCCGCCGGCCGATCTTTTTATTGAGTCGCTTGAAATCCATGGCTCACCCTCTTGGCGCTTGGGGAAAATCCGTCCCATGCGCTAATGCAACGGAGTTTCCATGGGAGGCGTTCAATTTCGGATCAGAGAGTCTGAATTAACTCGCCGGCTGGTAGCCGCAGGACGGGTCCTCGGCCAGGTAATCCCCGGTGGCCGCATAGGCCCGCGCGCGCGATCCCCCGCAGACCGAAGCGAACTCGCAGCGCCCGCAGCGCCCTTTAAGGAGCTTCGGGTTGCGCAGTTCCCGGAACAAAGTCGAGTTGCGGTACGCGTCGACCAGGGAAGTCGTCCGGGCGTTGGCCACCGGGATCGGGAGAAAACCCGAGGGGCAGACGTTTCCGACATGGTCGACGAACATGAAGCCGTTGCCGGAGTTGACGGCCTTGGGAGACAACCCCAGGCCGCCCATGACGCCCTTGGTGGCCAAAACCTGCTTGATGCGCTCCTCCGCCGTGGAGGCCTCCACGCGGACCAGTTCCTTGGCGATGACAAAGCGCCGGTAATGCTGGGCCTCGGTGACCTTGACGATGAAGCGGCGCTCGCGGCTCAAGTCGTGGAGCTTGGCGAAGGCCTCCTCGAACTGGGCCGGGGTGACGCAGTCCAAACCCTCGCCCCGCCCCATGGGCACCAGGAAAAAGACCTCCCAGAAGACGATCCCGAGGGATTTGACCAGCTCGATCATCGCGTCGAGGTGCTGGTAATTCCAGGCGGCGAAGCAGGTGTTGATCTGCACCGGCATGCCCAGCTCCCGCGCCCACGCCACCCCCTGGAGGGTCTTGGCGTAGGAACCGGCGGTGCCGCGGAAGTTGTCGTGAAGGTGGGCCAGGGGGCCGTCCAGGCTGAAGGCCACCTGATCGAGGCCCGCTTCCCGCAGGGACGCCAGGCGCTCCTTGGTGAGATTGGAAGTGGCGGCGGGAATGGTCCCCATCCGCAGGCCGCGGGTTTTTCCATGGCGGACCAACTCCTCGATGTCCGTCCGGTTCAAGGGATCTCCCCCCGAGATGATGAAGACCGGGGTCCCCAGCTCCGCGGTTTGATCCAGAAGGCGCATGCCTTCCTCGGTATTGAGCTCCCAGGGGTCGCGGCGGAGGATGGCGCTGGCCCGGCAATGCTGGCAGGCCAGGGCGCAGGAGCGGGTGCTTTCCCAAATGACGAGAAACGGGGCCCGGTCGAAATCCACCCGGGGCATGGTCGTCGCGGAATTTCCGTTTTGGGGATTCATATCGCCTCTTTGACTTCGCCCTCGCGCGAGAGATACCAGCAAGCGGCCGCCTCAAAGGCGATAAACGCCGTCAACGCCTTGAACGCGCCGTCCATGAAACCGTAGGAATGAAGGCCCACGCCCAGCATGTTGACCCCGAACCAGGCCAGGGCGGTCACGATCCCTCCGCCCACGGTCATGACCAGGATGCCCCGCTCGCGGATAAATCCCCCCCAGCGCGCGTGCAGGAGAATGGCCTGCCAAAGCACGATGAGCAAAGCCCCGTTTTCCTTGGGATCCCAGCCCCAGAACCTTCCCCAGGATTGATCCGCCCAAATTCCGCCGAGCACGGTGCCGAGAAAATTGAAGAACAGGCTGAAGCAGGTCACCGCGTAGGCCGAATCCGTCAGGGATTTGAGGTCGGAGTCCGTTCTCCAGCCCCGGGCCCGCCCGCGGATAAGTCCCATGTGCGCCAGCAGGCTGGCCAGAAAGGCGCCCCCATAGCCGATGGTGATGGTCACCACGTGGGTCGCGAGCCAGAAATTGGAATCGAGCACGGCGCGCATCATCTCCATGGTATCGCCTTGGGCCGCGAGGTTGTGCGCGATCACCAAGGTGGAAAAACCCACCGCCGCGCCCGCCGCCAGGGCGAAGAATTTCCGCTGGCGCAGCTCCAGGACCAACGCCAGGACCGCCGCGGTCCAGCCCACGAACACCGCCGAAGAATAGAGGTTGGTCACCGGAGGACGCCCCTCCAGGATCATCCGCCAAACCAGCCCCGCGGTGTGCAGCAATAGCGCCGCCCCGTAAATCCACGCGGGGGCCGCGCCCACCCGCCGCCCGCCGGGAAGCCAGGACAGGCCCGCCCCCAGGAAGGCGGCCACATAAAGGGCCATGCCCCAGACGAAGGGTTGAAGGCGGTTGAGCATTTCCTCCCAGCGCGCGCGCGCGGCGGCCCTGGGGGCGCGGCGGCCGATTTCCGCCGCGTAGCGGGCCGCCGCTTGGTTGAAAGCCCGTCCGTCCCGGGCGCGCCAAGCCCCGGCCAACTCCGCCAAATCCACGGCGGCCGAATCGATCTCGCCGGAGCGCAAGGAAACCAGCAGGGACCCGCCGAGGGTCGTCCAGCGCTCGGGCTCCTCACCCGAGACCGGAGGGAGCGGGCGCAGGCCCGCCTCGCGGTCCAGGAAGCGCCAGCGCGGGAAATAGGGCGCCAGAGCCGCCAGGGCCGCCCGCTCCTTGGCCGAGCGGCCATTTCCGAAAACCGCCGCGCGGCCCGCCGGGAGAATCCGGGAAAATTCCGCGATCTCGGCGCGGGCGTCGGAGGAGGGTTCGGACAAAATGGAGGTGCGCAGGCGCTGGTACAGGGCCACGCGGTCGGCGAGGTTCATGACCGCGCCGTCAAAGCGCGTCCGGGCGGAGGGCTCCGTCGCGTCGGCCTTGGAGGCCAGCATGGAAAGCTCCGAGAAGGCCGGCTCCAATTGCCAATAGGCGAAATCGGCGCCGTCCTCGCGTCTTCGCCCCAGAAGTCCCAGCAGTTCGGGGTCCTCGATCCGAAACACCGGGTAGACGTCGGCCGCCTCCGGCGCGGCGATCAAATCCAGAAGCCAGCGCACGGCCCCGATCTTTTTCCCCTCGACCCGGAGGGATTGCCGGCCCCGCAGGCGCATCAGGGCGGCCCGGGCCACGGTGTCCAAAGGCTTGATCCGCCCCCCTTGCAGGCAGGGCAGGCGGCCGAAAACCGCGGGATCGGCCTTCTCGTCGATGACGCCGCCCGCGGCGGAAACGGCGCCCCGCTCGGCCGGAGCCGCCACGCGTTCCCCGGCGGGGGGAAGCGCGGCCCCCGAGAGAGCCAGGGCCGCCGGGATTAGCCAGAACTTTTTCACGCCGCCTTCCGCAGGCGTTGCGCGAAATGGGCGGCCAGGCCCAGGCCCACCAGGGCGCAGGCCAGATAGGGCAGGATCCAGCTGGGGTTGTCCACGACCTGGAGGACGGACATGGTGTTCTCTTCCCCGAAACCGGATTGATAGACCGCCAGACCCGCGTAGCGCAGGGGGCTGTTCATGGAAACCAGGACGTCCCGGTCGGTCCCTTTCCTCGAATCCTTTAGCCGGAGCATGCTTGAGAACCGCTTGGGAATCTCGGTGCCGGGATACACTTCATGGGTGAAGTCCTTCAAGGTCAGGGAAAACGGCAGAACCCGCTTCTCGCCGGTGCGCGGGTCCAGGCCGAAATCCACGGTCTGGCCCTCCCGGATGGAAACCTGCGTTTCAACCTGAAGCATGCCGGAGGCGAATTCCCCGAGAAACAGGAAAATCAGGCCGAAGTGGACCGTCCAAAGGCCGGCCTTGCGCCAGGAGAACTCCAACCGGAACGATTGGGCGACGGTGAGGTTGGCCAGCAAAACCAAGCCGACCAGGCTCCCTCCGGGGAAAATCGGAAGATGGACGCCCGCCGCCGGGGACCACCAAACGAAGAACCCCCGCATATAGGCCTGCACGGCTTCGAAGGTGCCCATTTTCGCCTGGGCCAAGGTGCAGGCCCCGACCAGGACCATGAGAAGGCTCAGGCAGAAGATCGTGACCTTCAGGGAGCCCAAAAAACGGAGGAGCGCATTGGATTTCATGCACCCATATCTATTGCAACACTTTAGCCACGCCTGTTCGGGAGGCGGCTGCGGTCTCCCAGTTCCCGGGGTTTTCGTTCCAAGCGCCCGACAGCCGGGGTGGCGTTGACCAATCAAACCGCAATGCCGTGCCCTTCAACATTTTCCAATACGCAGAAACGGCAAGCTGACGACCTGGGATATGAATTACATAATAAATTAAATGCTAATTTTATTTTTACCTTCACCGTTGGCGGTAACCGGGCAATAAATGTAGTAAAAATAGTCATAAAACTTTGCCAAGGTCGTCGTCGGTTATCGGAGACACCCAACCGCGAGCGGTCAAAAACAGTGACTGGTCGTCACGAAGCCCGTCCTTCTCCCCCTTCTGCTACGTTTGGAGGTAGCGCAGCAGCCCCGGGGCTGTTGTGCTACCTCGTGGGATAGCACAAGCTGGGCCAAGCGCCCGGCGCTTGTTCTGCCGGGCGCAACCGGAGTCCCCCGCTGGGGGACGACGGGCCGTTGGGGGGAACGAATCGTCCTCCACGGAGCCGCCGGACCCCGCAGGGGTCCGACGGTTGCGCCCCGACAATACGGCCGTCGGGGCGCTGACCGAAGGCCCTGCACGCCAAGGCCTTTGAAAAGTCCGGGAACTAGGACGCTGCGGCCCCAGCATTTTCTAATCCGTAAATGAGCCTGAAGGCCGTTGTCGGTCCGGCGTTGC
>CAYHPY010000028.1:0-42066 GCA_964358485.1 uncultured Elusimicrobia bacterium | reverse complement strand
AGACCGGCCTCTTGAGCCTGGCCACGACCTACGCGGGACCGGGGAACCTCAACGCCGGGCTGGGCGTGGCGCTCGACCCCGGAGGGCCGGTTTGGATCGCGGGACTCGTCGAGAACCCCGCCCCCGGGGCCGGCTTGGAAAAGCTCGATCTGGCGCTATGGAAGTTCTCGGCCGACGGGGCGCGGCTTGAGGCCGGGCCCTTCCTAAGACCCGCCTTCCTGCGCCGGGCCGACGAGCGCGCCGAGGTCCGGCTGGTCTACGCCGACGGCGCCCTATTCGTCGCCGCCAACAAGTTCAACGCGGCGGGAGATACCGACCTCCACCTCCTCAAGTTCGGCCTGGACGGCGGACTGCGCCTGGAGAAACGCTGGTCGGGCTCGGCGGGACTCGACGAGGTGGGCCGCGACCTGGCGGTGGACGCCGCGGGAAACCTCGTGGTCGCGGGGGAGGCCGACGGCGGCCAGAAGACGGCGGTGTGGCGCTGGAGGACGGACGGAACTTTTGTCTCGGCCCGGACCGACCCCGGGGTCTTCGCGCCCCGGGGCTTGTCGCTTGAGGCCGGCAGGACTTGGCTGGCCGTGGACCAGAGTTCGGCGCCCTACCTCTTTCAGGCGGTCAACGCGCTCCAGGGAAGCGATTTCACCGTCACTTTCGACACGACGCCCCCGGCCTTGGCGCTGTCGCCCTTGGAGGGGAGCACCGTCACCGTCGCAAGGCCGACCGTCGCCGCCTTCTACTCGGACCCGGGCTCCGGGGTGGACCCGGCCTCGGTGAGATTGTTCCTCGATGGTGCGGAGGTCACGGCCCAGGCGGTGGTGACGGCCTCTTCGGCGGGCTTCTCGCCGGGGCAGGACCTCGCCCAGGGGACCCACCTCGCCTCCGCTACGGCTACCGACTTCGCGGGCAACCGCTCCAGCGCCGCCTCGCGGTTTTTCATCGACAGCGCCGCCCCGCAAACCTTGCTCGTAATCGGCGAGCCGCGCTTCGGAGCGGGACCGGTCAAGATATCCACCTTGACCCTATTGGGGTTCGCGGTTTCCGAGGCCGGGCGAACTTTCTTTGCCGTGGACTCGGGCACCTTCACATTGTTCACCGGGGCCGTGACGCTCTCAACCGAGGGCTTAAGGACCGTCCGCTTCTTCAGCGAAGATTTGGCCGGGAATCGGGAAGCGACCAAGACCGAGACTTTGGGGGTGGACGCGAGCGCCCCTTCGACGCAGTTCCAACTCACGGGACCGTCTTTCTCGGGCAACCGGCTCTTCGTGGCCAGTTCGACCTTGGTCGGCTTTGCGGCTCAGGACCCGAGCGTGGATGGCATCGCCGCCGGGGTGGCGCGCACCGAGTTCCGCCTGGACGGCTCAACTTCGTTCGTCGCCTTTGCCGTCGCCCTTTCTTTGGCTGAGGGCGGGCACGCCCTGGTTTATCGCTCCGTGGACAATCTGGGCCTCTTCGAAGCGGACCGCTCCACCTCGATCTTCTCCGACGCGACCCCTCCGGCGACGACCTTGCTCGTCAACGGCCAACCGAGGGGCGGGTCCAGCATCATCGCGATCTCGACCGACGCCTTCAGACTAGTCTCCACGGACACCGCCTCCGGGGTCGCGGCCATCCGTTACCGCCTCGACGGCGGGGCGGAAATCGCCTTCACGGCGGATTTCTCGCTCACGCCCGGAAGCCATACGCTCGCCTATTTTGCCGTTGATAACGTAGGCAATCCGGAATCCAGCCGGACCGTCGCGGTGTCCGTCTCGGCTCCCGACACCTTGGCGCCGTCCTTAACTTTGAGCCCGGTCCATGGGAGCACGGCAACAACCGCCAGACCGTTGGTCCTCGCTTCGTACGCCGATCCTGCCGGGATCGCCACGGGGACCGTGAGAATCCTCTTAGACGCAAGCGATGTGACCTCGCTCGCGACCATTGGCGCGTCGTCGGCTTCTTTCCAGCCGGCCGCCGATCTTGCCCAAGGCACGCATACCGTGATTGCCCGGGTCGCCGATTTGGCCGGGCATGTGGCGACCGCGACTTCCACCTTCTTTATCGACAGCGTCGCGCCACAGACGACACTGCTGGTCGGGGAACCCAAGTTCGGGACGCAGCCCCTGTTCGTCTCTTCGCGCACGCTGCTTGGTTTCTCGGCTACGGAGCCCGCGCAGACCTTCTTCGCGGTGGACTCCATGAGCTTCGCCGCTTTCACCTCTTCCTTCACCTTGACCACGGAGGGGTTGAGGGCCATCTCTTATTTCAGCCGGGATTCGGCCGGGAATCAGGAAGTGGTTCGAACAACCCACGTCTTTGCCGATCACACGCCTCCGGTCACGGCTTTGCTGGTCAACGGCATTCCGGCAACGGAAACGCAATTGGCGGCCTCGACCACGGATTCTTTCTCCCTGATTTCAACGGACACGGCCGCGGGACTTTCGCGGATTCTTTTCTCGCTGGACGGCAGTCCCGAAGCGCCGTTTGCGGCGCCCTTCACTTTACTTGCCGGAACGCACACCGTCGCCTTCCGGGGGGAGGATAATGTCCGCAATCTTGAGGCGTCCCGCGGCGTCACGGTCACCGTGGCGGGCCCGGATGCTCAAGCACCGGCGTTGAGCTTGGCGCCGGTGGACAGAAGCACCGTAACCGCCGCCACCCCCTTGATCGTCGCCTCCTACTCGGACGGGGGCTCGGGAATCGCCCCGGCCTCGGTCAAGCTCAGCTTGGACGGGGTGGACGTCACCTCCCGAGCGGCAGTCACCGCCTCTTCCGCGGCTTTTACGCCCAGCTCGGCTCTGGCGCAGGGCTTGCATCAAGTCACGGCCGAGGCGGCCGACTTGGCCGGCAACCGGGCCGCGGCCCAGGCCGAGTGGTTCCTGGACTCCCTGGCGCCGGTCACGAGCCTTCTTCTTAACGGCCAGGCCGCGTTCAGCCCGGTGGTCGCCTCTTCCACCGATTCTTTCTCTTTGAGCGCGGCGGACGCGGGGACGGGGGTCGCGGCCATCCTCTACGCCCTGGACAGCGGGGCGGAGCAGGTCTTCGCCTCGCCCTTCAGCCTGGCGGCCGGCAATCATTCCATCAGCTTCCACGGCCGGGACCGGGCCGGGAACCTGGAGGCCGTCCAAACCGTTACGATCACGATCCCGGCCCAGGGATTTGTCGTGACCCTGGACCTCAAGCCCGAGACCTTGAACCTGGGCTCCTACGGGCAATTTTTAAGCGCCCACATCGAAGTGGCCGGGGGCGGGAGCGCGGCCCAGATCGCGACCAATACGGTGCGGGTCTCGCATGTGGACGGCCGGCTCATCAGCCCGCCGGTTTTCATCGACCCCAAGGGGCCGGTGAGCCTGGCCGATGAGGACGGCGACGGGATCGTCGAGCTGAAGGTGAAATTTCCCCGGGAACTGATCAGCGCGGTGTTGCCCGGCAACGCCGAGCCCAAAGTGAGGGTCTCGGGGGCGTTTACGGGCGGGCAAACCTTCCAGGCCGACGACACGGTCCGCACTTTGGGCAAGGGGTTGACGACGGCGGTGGACCCCGACGAAACGGGCCTGGCGCTCATCGCGGCCTACGCCTTCCCCAATCCGGCCAAGGGGGTCAATCCGACCATCCGGCTCCAGACCCGGGGAACGGCCGACTCGGTCACGATCACCATCTACAACGTCTTCCGGGAGGTGGTGCATACGGCGAGCGCCGGAGCGCCCCAGCGGGTGGACGGGCGCTGGACCTACGACTATCCCTGGGACGCCTCGGGGCGGCGCACCGGGGTCTTCACCTTCCGGATCAACGCCCGCAAGGCGGGCTTGCCGGAGATCAACGCGGTCGGAAGGGTTGCGGTGATTCGGTAGGGTTACCTCCTCAGTTGTCCTCCGGGTGATGCCAATAGGCTGGCCAGTTGACCTCCTTCGCGCAATTATGGAAGTATTCCCCTCGGTGTCTAGCCTAGCGCGTCCCGCACTTCGTTGCCAATAATTTATCGCGGCCAAGCCGCGAACTTCCGGCGCCTCAAGGCGCCGATCCTCGCGTCGGCCTTGGGGCTCTGCGGTCTCATTCCCGGCGCACGCGCACAAGATGTCACCTCCCAGCGCGAGGACCTCGATCAGCGGCGCCGGGCGGAGGAGCAGATTCGAAAGGCGGCTGAGGAGGCCAAAAAAACCTCTCTTAAGGAGCCTGTGGAAGAGGTGACCTATCAAGACGTGATGAAGGACCCCGACAACATCGAGCTCAATTTCCGCTACGCCCGCAACTTGGTGGCCAAGGGTGAACTCCTTAAGTCCGCGGGGACGCTCGAACGGATCTTGATGGTCAATCCCGAGCTTCCCCGGGTCCGGCTCTTCTACGCCTCGGTCCTGTTCCGGCTGGACAATCTCGAGGACGCGGACCGGGAGCTCAAAACCTTGAAGAAGCAGCAACTCACCGACACCATGCGGGCCGAGCTCGACGATTACGTCGATCAGATCCGGCGAAGGCGCCGCAAGACGCATGTGAGCCTTTCCCTGGGGGCGGGATTTGACTTCGACGAGAACCGCAACTCGGCCCCCGCCTCCGGGAAGAGGCTCCTGGCCGACGTTTCCACGGTCCTCGACGAGGCCTCCACCCGGAGAAACGACACCTCTCCCACGATGAACGCCGGGCTCGACCTGAGCCACGACCTCGGCTACCAGGCCGGCCACGCCGTTTTCGCTTCCTTAAGCTACTTCCGCTCCGAGCAGAACCGCCTCCGGACGCTCAACCTCCAGAGCTACAACTGGTCCGCCGGAGGCACCTTCAAGTCGCCGGCGGTCGACGTGACGCTGATCATGGCCTTCGGCCATCTGGTCCTGGCCGAGACGACCTACCAGCGCAGCCATGGTCCGACCCTGCGGCTCGACAAAAAACTCGGCGAGAGCCTGAGCGTCTTCGGGACGGCCGGCCACCAGCGCCAGGATTACGCCCGGACCAGGGTGGTGCCCACCGCCGACCAAAAGACGGGGGACCAGCTTTTCGGAGGAGGGGGCTTTAACGCCTCCTTCAGCCGGGGCTTGAGCCTCTCGGGGAGCTTTACCCATACCTTCCAGGGCGCGCGCGAGGCCTTCAACACCTACCGCCGCGAGGCCTGGAACCTCGCCTTGACGAAAGTTCTCGCCAAGGGCCGCTTCACCCAACTCTCCTTTTCGCCCCAGCTGGACTTCTACGACGCCGCCGAGCTGGCTCTCAGCCGGAAGATCCGCCAGGACCACACCTACCGCTGCCGCCTGACCTACGGGACCCCTTTGGGGTTTGTCGCCGCCCCGCTCAACGACGTGCTGGCGACGTTCTCCTACGAATACTTCCACGCCCTCTCGAACCTGCCCAACAACGCCTACACCAACAACAAGCTCTCCTCCGGGCTGTCCTACCGCCTCAATTTCTAAGGGGTCCCTGTGACTTAAATGCGGTTGACTTTCCGCGATTCTCCCCCTACACTTCTAAGGAATCGCCCGTCGGTGGAGAAACCCATGAACGCTCGAAAGTTTTTTGCCTCGTTTTTGGCGGCCGCCTTGGCCGGGACATGCGGGGTTCCCCCGTCCTTGGCGGCGCCGGCCGCCGCGCCGGTCAGCATCGGCGTCGCGGGGGCGGTGAAGGGCTTGGTCAAGGCCGTTCCGCCGGCGGGTTCCAAGGCCGTGGGGCGCGTGGTCCAAAGCGGCAAGGATCTTTATCTCCATGAGCACGTAACCACGGGGCCCGGCGGGCACCTTCAGATCATGCTCAAGGACGAGACGATCTTCACTATCGGCCCCGACAGCGACATCGTGCTCGATGAGTTCGTTTACGACCCCAAGACCGACAGCGGGAAGGTTTCCGCCAGCGTAACCAAAGGGGTCTTTCGGTTTATCACCGGCAACATCGGCAAGAAGGACCCCTCGCGCATGCAGGTCATGCTTCCGGCCGGGACCATCGGCATCCGCGGGACGATCGTCGCCGGAAGAGTAACGCCGGGCGGGCCCAGCATGGCCGTCCTCCTGGGACCGGGCGCGGCCAACACCGCCGGGGTCAAGCCGGGCGCTTTCGACCTGAGCAACGCCAACGGCTCCGTGAGCGTCGACAAGGCCGGTTTCGGCTCGACCATCCAGGGGGCCGGAGTCCCGCCGACGCCGCCGGCCTTCATTCCGCCCGCCCAGTTGCAGGCCATCCTCGGCGATCTCGCTCCCAAGACCATGGCTGAGCGCGCCGAACAAGGCAAGCAGATGATGGCCGAGCGCTTGGCGCAGAAGATGTCGGCGGACAAGGAAGGGGGCGAGGGCGAACCGGGGGAGGGAGGCGGTCCTCCCATGACGGAGGGCCAGCAGAAGCTCGCCGAAAAGATGATGTCGGGAGAGCCCCTGACCCCGGAGGAGCAGGCTTTGGCCCGCCAGGAAATGGGGAACGCCCACATGTCCGAGGCGGAGATGAAGATCGCCGAGAAAATGATGGGGGGCGACGCTCTCACGCCCGAGGAACAACAGAAGGTGGGAATGATGATGGCCGGCGAGCAGATGATGGAGCAATTGGGCGGCAAGGAGAACATGACGCCCGCGCAGATGAAATTGGCGGAAAGCATGATGGCGGGCAATCTGACCCCGGACCAGCAGCAGAAGATGATGCAGAACATGTCCCCCGAACAGCAGGCGCTGATGGGCGGGATGCTGGGCGACATGCCGGGGATGATGCCCGGCGCCGGCCCGATGGGAATGGAGGGCGGGTTTCAGCCGGGGATGCCGGGCGGGCCTCCCATGGGAGACATGATGGCGATGATGGGCGACATGGCGGGAATGATGGCCGGCATGCCCATGCCCGGCGGGGTCTATGGAGATTTCAGCGCCTTCGGGGACCTCTCTCAATTCGGCGGCACCTTGGAATTCTTTCAGGACGCCTACAACGCGACCTACCAGGCCTTTTTCCAGGACCCCAACTATTACAACACCCCTCCGCCGGGCGGCGGCTTTGCCGACGGCGTGGCGAGTTGGGACGCCATCAAGTCCGCCGTCGTCTCGGGAACGGCGGTTTTTCCGGCCCAATCCGGGAGTTTCTTCTTAAGCACCTGCAAGAATGCGACCTCCTGCAGCGGGGGGACCTGGGGTTTCAGCAACGTCACGGTCGATTTCGGCGCCAAGACCGTGACCGGGACCGGCAGCATCAGCGTCTCCCCCGGCCCCGGAAACAACTTCACCGGCATCAACGACACCGTCTCCATGAACACCGACTTCACCAACCTCACCGGGGCCGCCGTCATCGACCGGGTCGGGAGCACGGGCTTCTCCAACTATCATTTCGAGGTGCAGAACGCCGGCGGAATCATGGGAAAACAGCTCCAGGGCAACGTGAACTACAATGACCCGGACACCGACGGCGCCGGAGCCGACACCGCGACGATGGGAGGGGGGCCTGCCATCGTGTCGGTGAGGCCGTAGCTATTTCGCGGTGAGTTTAAAGACCGTGTCCCAGTCCTCCGGGGGCGGGATCGCGGCGTAGTCCGAGGCCAAGTTCCGATAGAGCTTGCCCGGGCCGTCCTCCGGGATGAGAGCGAGCAGTTCCTCGAAAGTCTTCAACGCTCCCGCGAAATCGCGGTCCCGGAACTCCCGGATGCCCCGTTCATGGATGGGAAGGGCCTTCGTCCATTCCGGAGAAAGGCTTCCCGCCGCGGCCAGCGGCTCGAAAATCGTGATCGGGTCGTCCTTGCCGACGACGCGCACGCGCCCGAGCTCGCGCGCGACGACCGCGCCCGCGGCGGCGTCGAGCGTGGCTTGGCTGACCAGGATATAGGTCCCGAAGAACTTATTGGCCCCCTCCAGGCGGGAGGCCACGTTCACGTCGTCTCCGAGAATCGAGTAGTCGAAGCGCTGGTTTGAGCCCATGTTGCCGACGATGCAGGGGCCGGTGTTGAGGCCCGTGCGGATGCGAATCTCCGCGAATCGGACCCCTTCTTTTTCGGCCTGGGCGCGCCAGATCTCGTTCAAGCCTTTGAGGCTCTCATGCATCTCGAGGACGGCCAGGCAGGCGTTCTTGCCGTGCTCCGGGTCGTCCAAGGGAGCGTTCCAGTAGGCGACGATGCAATCCCCGACGTACTTGTCGATGCAGCCCTTGTGCTTGAGGATGATGTCGGTCATCGGGGTCAGAAAGCGGTTCAAGAGGCGCGTCAAGCCCCGGGGGTCCTGCCACTGCGACATCGTCGTAAATCCCGCGATGTCGCAGAAGTGGAACGTCATGGTCTTCATCTCGCCCCCGAGCTCCAGCATTTCGGGGTGCTCCGCGAGCTTCTCGACCAGGATCGGAGACATGTAGCGCCCGAAAGCGCCGCGCACCTGGGCCTTCTCCCGCTCCGTGCGCAGGAAGCCGATCAAAGACGAGGAGAAATAGATGAGCAGAACGACCCCCGCGGGGAAGAGCGGATCGACCAGGTAGCTTTCGCGCGAGAAGGCCCACCACGAGAAGCCGAACGCCGAACCGGCCGCGAGCAGGGCCAGGGCGGCGCCTCCCGCCGCTCCGAGGCGGCGCATGAGCAGGATCAAGAGAATCCCGAAGAGGACGAGGAACGCCAGTTCGGCCCCGTCGGCCCAATCGGGCCGCAGAAGGAATCTTTGCAGGAGGATCTGTTCGGCCACCTGCGCGTGGATCTCGACTCCCGGAGCCAGGGGGTTCAACGGCGTATGCCGTTGGTCCATGAGGCCGGCGGCGCTCGTCCCCAGGAAAACGATGCGGCCCTCGACGGACGCGGGGTCGAATGTCCGGTCGAAGATCTTCCACGCGGGGATCGTGCGCCGGGGGACGGTTTCGGTGAAATAGAGCCACACGCGGCCATGGGCGTCGGTCGGAACGACGAGGTCTCCGATCTTGACCTTGCTGATTCCCGTGCTCGCCCCGAAGGACCTCTCGCCGCTGGCGCCGGAGGATTTGACGTAATAGTTGGACGCCCCTTGGGCCACGCGCAGAGCCTCCGCGGCCAAGGAGGGGATCATCCGGTCGCCCACCCGGAACAGCAGGGGGACGCGCCGGATGATCCCATCGCGCTCGGGGATGGTGTTGAAGCTCCCGCTTCCCTTGGCGGAGGCCTCGATCCCGGGGAGGTTGACCACCGCGCCCTTGAAGGCGTATAGAAAGGGGAGGGGCGGATCGCCGGCGAGGGCGAAGGACGCCTTGCGCGCCGGCAGGGACCCGTTGTCGGCCGAGAGGAGCGCCGACCCCGCGACGGCGCGCGCTCCCGCGACGGCCTGGGCCAGGACGTCGTCATGATCGGGGTATTTTCCTAGAATCCCCTTGAGCAGGCGGGCGTCGGCTCTTTGGCTCCAGAGCGGCAGCATCTGCTTGGGGGCCGTGCGGTCCGGCTCGGAAAACACGATGTCGAAGGCCACGGTCGCCGCGCCGAGCTCGGTCAGCCTGCGGACCACCCGGGCGACGACCGTCCGGGGCCAGGGCCACTGGCCGAGCTTGGCCAGGCTCTCGTCGTCGATGTCCAGGATGAGGATGGGAACATCCTCGTAGACGCGGGGCTTGAGCCGGTTGTAGGAATCAAAGACCCAGTGCCGCACCTGCTGAGCGAAAGGAGGATCGGCGACGCGGATCGCCGTCGCGGCGACAAGCAGGGCCGCGGGCAGCGCGAGATGGAGCCACTTGAGTCCCGGGATGGGCATCGGCTGATTCAGTTTCCTTGACCGGATGGAGGCGGGCTCCCTCCGCGCAGCGCTTCTTTGGCGCCCCGGAACTGTTCCCTTAAAATTGGACAGTTTCCGTCCGACGCCGAGTTGATGTAGATCCCTGCGAACTGGGGGTTGGCTTCCGCGATCCCCAGGAGGTCCGCGAAGCTCATCTCGACGAACGGGCCTCCTTGCGGGAACGCCTTGGAGAACTCGGCTTGGCTCGAATAGGCGTAGAGCCACTGGCGCCCTTCCCGGTCGCTATTGGTCTTTAGGTTTATTTTCCGGGGATCCCCCGAATCCTGGCCGTCGGTGCCGGAGAACACGGGCCCGCTCGCGAGCGCCCGGGCGATCGGCCCGATCGCTTTCTCCATGGGAACACCCGAGCGATACTTTTGGATGATCTGTTCGGTCGTCAATCCTTGGTCCGTGGGAGCCTCCGAGCGGTTACAGGCGGTCGTGAGGAGCCCCGCCAGGATCAGAGCGGCCAGAATCGCCGGAGTTTCGGCGCGAGTCATCACGCCCTGATCGTAGCTTCAATATCGATCCCGGTCAAGCCCTCGGCGCGCGCGGCCCGTCAGCGCGGCGGAAGGCTCAGCGCGTGCAGGGCCAAGGCGCCGCGCCGCAGGACCGGGATCGTCTCGGCCCGCAGGAAGTCCTCCATCAGAGCCAGGGTGCGGGGGGTGTAATAGCCCGGGGAGGGCCCGTAGATGGCCAGGCCCTCGTTGACCAGGACGTGCGTGATGCCCAGCTCCCGCAGGCGCGCGGAGAGTTCCTCCGGCCCCCGCATGGCGTCATAGGCGATCAGGCCCTGGTTGACGGGATCGCCCCATTGGTAGCGGGCGTCCAGGTAATAGCCCCGGATTTCACGAAACAGCAGGACCCGGGAGCCCGGCGGCAAAACGCCGGGGGCTTCCTTGTAGAACGCGTAATGGTCCAAGGTCTTTTCCAGGTAAAGGTCCCGGGGATCTTTATCCGGCTCGCGCGGGCTGGAAAGCCCCAGGACCGCGAAGAGCTCGTTGTTCTGGGTCGCGCTCATGATGGGAATCATGCCGAAAGCTCCCAGCGCCCCCGCCAAAAGGGCGCGCTTTCCTCCGGCCTTGAGCGCCTCGGACGCTCCGAAGGCCCCGGCCAGGGCCAGCCCGGGGGTCAGGGCCAGCATGAAGCGCCAGGCCTCGTGCTGGCGGATCACGAAGGGAAGATAAAACGGAATCGGCCAGAGTAATAATTTCACGATTCCCGGCAGGGGCTTGCGGAGTTCCCAAGCCAAGGCCCAAAGGCCGAGGGCCGCGACCAGGAAATATTGGGCGCCGTAGCGGGTGATCAAATCCATGGAGGGCGGCCAGCCCCAACGGGAACTGGCCAGAAACGGCGCTTCGATG
The DNA here is from genome assembly GCA_964358485.1 of uncultured Elusimicrobia bacterium. Taxonomy (GTDB): domain Bacteria; phylum Elusimicrobiota; class Elusimicrobia; order UBA1565; family UBA9628; genus CAYHPY01. The sequence goes on along the minus strand of CAYHPY010000028.1, from coordinate 31,076 downwards.
GCCTGCGCTCCCCACTGGCCCCCGAACAGCCCGGAGAAGAACGGCCAGACGGGGTTTCCGGTCCCGATCCAGGTCTTGAGATACCAGGGTCCCGCCACGGCCGCCGCCGGCAGGGCGAAGGTCAGGATGTTTTTTGCGAGGTCCTTGCGGCCCGAAATCAGGGTCCGCCGCAAAACCCAGGCCGCCAAGGCGGCCGCCAGGATCAGCCCGTGAAGCTTGCAGGAAGCCGCCAAGCCCGAAAAAACCCCCGCGACGAGCAGCCACCCCGCGTCCTGGCCTTGGGACCAGCGCCAAAGGCAAACGCCGGACAAGAGGTGGAACAAGGCCAGGCCCCCGTCGGCGTGGGCGGTTCCCGCGAAGCGCAGGACCAGCGGTTGGCAGGCCAGCAGGGCCGCCGCGATCCAGGAGGCCTCCCGCCCCATCTCATCGCGGGCGATCTGATAGACCCCGGCGCCCCAAAGGGCGCAGACGGCGGCGTGCAGGAGGGCGGCTCCGTTGTCGGCGCCGGCGCCGAACGGCAGGCTGTAGAGGATTTCCATGAGGTGCGGCCAATGGGCGTGGATCAGCCAGGGAATTTCCTGGACCCGCTCGGCCGCGGCGTAAAGCTTGGGCAGGGCCAGGTGGTAGGCCAGGATGTCCCACTCGGCGGGCGGGGCCAGGGCCAGGATCAGGGCGTTGAAAGCCGAGAACGCCAGGACCGCCGCGACCGCCCGCTTCCACGCGGGCCAGGACTCCGCCGGTTCCGCCGTCTTGGGCGCGGTCTGGGCCCCGGGATCAAAGCGCCGGCGGTTGTCGGGCACCCCGCTGAGAGCCAGAAGGGTGAGCAGGACCGAGATGCCCCAGGTGTTGAGCGCCCCGATGATGCCGAAAATAAAAATCCCCGCCGCGGCGATTCCGAGGCCGAACCCGGCGGCCAGGAGTTGGCTGAGCGGGCTCGACAGCCGCCTGAGGACGAAGAGGCGCAGAAGACGGCGGCCGGCCCCCCAGCAGAGAAAAAGAAACACCAGGACCGCGGCGCAGGGAAGCAGGCCCCGGACGAAAAGAATCCGGATCGAGCGGGCGTCCACCGAGCCGGGATTTCGCGCCAGGAAATTCCAAACCCCGAAATTTCCGGCCAGGACCAGGGACAGGAAAATCGTTTTGATCATCGGCTTGAGATCCAGCGCGCGCGGGCTTTTTCTCGGACGGCCAATTCGGGCAGGCCCGCCCGCTCATACATGGAGGCCAGTTCCAGGTGCGCGTCCGGGTCCCGGCTGACGTCGTAAACCAGCAGGGAGTTTCCCAGGACGGCCCGGGGGGCGCGGGAATGCAGCCAGGAAAACGCCGGAACGCCCTTCTCGTAGAACCCCTGCCACTTGGTCGCGCCCACCGCCAGCCATTCCGCCCCGAGCTCGACGGGAAGCGCCCGGCGCGAGCCGGTGCACGCCTGGGGCGTGGAAAACGCCTCCTGAAGGTCCAGGCCGTAGGACGGGGGGCAATCCATCCCAAAATAGGACAAGATGACGCCTCCGGGATTTTTTCGGACGAACTCGCGGAGCTCCGGGAGAGCTTGGCCCCAGTCCAAGTTGGAATCCCCGAGAATCCGGCGACCGCGGGAGGGGCCTGCGACCAATTCGCTGAAATAGGCCAAGTGGTGAGGAAAATTCGCCAGGGACGAGCCGGCGTGCCAGAGGAGTAGCGCCGGCAGCGCCCAGTGAAAGGCGGGACGGCGGGTTTTAATGGCCGCCCAGCCCAAGGCCGCCAGGGCGCAGAGCAACGGGTAAGCCGGGAGGATGTTGCGGATTCCGAGCTGGCGCCGGCTGGCTAGGCTTGCCCCCAACAGCAGGAGCAGGGCGCAGGCGGCTCCCCGCCAGGCCCACGGGGCGGTTTTTCTGGCGCGGGGATCGAAGAGTCCCCAAAGGGCCAGAGCCAGCAGGGGCGCGGTGGTCTTGGCCAGGAGCGCTCCTGGAAAATAGAGGGGATGCCCCTCGGGATAGGCGGTCCCGAAAAAATAAGTCGCGGCCGTGGCGGTTTGCAGGCCGAAGCGGTAGGCCATGGTCTCCCGGAAAAAATGCAGGCCCGTCGGCCCGTATACCAAAAGAATGACTCCCGCGGCCCAGGCCAAAGCGACGGCCACGGCGTTTAAATCCTCCCGCCGCTCCTGCGGGGTTCTCCAACCCGGGACCAAGGAGGGCAGGACCAAGAGCGGGAGAAGACCCAGCCCCGTGGCCTTCGAAGCCAGCGCCGCCCCGGTCGCCGCACCCGCCAAAACCGGCCACCGCTTGCCGCCGCGGGCCAGATACATCGACCAGGCGGCGGCGGCCAAGGTCATGAACAGGGTCACCGTGATGTCGTTGGTCGCCAGGCTGCCGTGGGCCAGGAGATTGGGCTCGAAGGCCAAAAAGGCCAGCCCCGCGGCGGCCGCGGTCTCCCCCGCCAAGGCGCCGAGCCAGAGCCAGAGAATCAGGGCGGTGGCCAGGCCCATGAGGACCGACGCCAGCCGGGCCGCCCAGAGGATGGTTTTGGGCGGGACTCGGTTTCTAAATAGAAAGTGCTGGCCGAACTCGAAGGGTCCCACGGAAAGGTTTTCCCGGCCCGGGGCGCGGGGCAATTCGGGTCCGGCCGCCAGCACCGCCAGCCCCCGCAGATAATCCCCGAGGGGGGGATGCTCCCGGATGATGAACCCCAGGCCCTGGGTCCAATACAGATATCCCGCCGCGACGTACGGCGGCTCATCGTAGGCGACGCCGACCCGCCCCGCCATGACCAGCAGTTGCGCCCCGAGGAGCAGGAAAAGCGCGGTGGAGATCTTCAACGGCCGATGTCTTCGTTCCAGAGGGCGGGTTTTTCGGCGATCATCCGGCGCATGAGAGCCACGCACTCCGGGTCGTCCTTGTCCACGACGGCGACGCCCTTGGAGCGCAGGAACTTGACCGCCCCCGGGAAGGTTCGCGATTCCCCCGCCACCACCTTGGGGATTCCGAACTGCACCACGGCCCCGGCGCACAGGTAGCAGGGCATGAGGGTCGAATAAAGAACGGTATCCCGGTAGCGGCCCACCCGCCCGGCGCGCTTGAGGCAATCGATCTCGGCGTGGGCCATGGGATCGCCCTCCTGCACGCGCCGGTTGTGCCCGCGCCCGATGATCACGCCCTTGCGGACCAGCACCGAGCCGATCGGGATGCCGCCCTCCCGCCAGCCCTGTTTGGCCTGCGCGACGGCGGCCTTGAGGAATTTATCCTGGGCCATGCGGGCATTATAGCCAAAAGCCCGAAGGCCCCGGAGTTGGAATTATGGCGCCACCGCCCCCGGCGGCCAAAATACTGTTCGACGCGCGCTGGCGGCGAAGGCATCCGGTGGGCTTTAAGGGTATCGGCAAGATGGGAACTCGGTCCTGGACCGAGTCCTACATGCCTGGCACCAAGGATGAAGATTTTGGCTAAAGAACTTGGCGCGTTTTCGGAACGGCCTGATCGCGGGTGTCGGAGATCCGAATCGTTACCATGAAAAATTCTCAACAAATGAGAAATTCTCCTGGATCTCGAGGACGAAACTGACCTGGCCCGGTTCGCGGCGCGTTAGAGAAAAGGCCCGGAGTTGCTATCATTTACTCCATGGTCGAAATCGTCCGCAAGCGGACCCAGGCCCAGGCCTTCACCCAGGTTTTGGTGGCGGTGGTGTCCGGGGCGGCGGCCATGTATTGCCTCCAAAATTTCAAGCTGGAGCCCGTCGCCCCCGTTCCGGCCCCCGTCCCGGCGGCCGCCCCGGCTCCCTCGGCTCCGACTCCCTCCGCTCCGCCGCCCCTGCCCAAGTCCATTCTCCCCGCCCCCGAACCCTCCGTCCGGCCGGCGACCCCCAAAGGCGAAAGCGCCATGATGATCGTGCCCGAGCCCGGCGGCGCCCCCCAGGGCATGCTCCACGCGGCCAACGACGATCCCCTGACCGGACCCGTCGCCGCGGCCAAGTACGGCGCGGTCCGGCTCCAAGCGCGCCCCGCCACGGAGCGGCCCCGCTTGAAGGGCGGAGGCTCCAAGCCGACCTTCGGGGCCGCCGGGGTGGCGGCCGACGGGATCGGGCAAAAGTTCATTCCCTTGGGCCGGCGGCCCGGCGAAAAGGCGCTTCAAACCGGGATGGCGGCCGAGCCCTCGGCGGGCGGGCCTCCCAAAAAGGTCGTCTTCGCGCCCCAGCCCATCGCCAAGGATGACCGCCCCGACCTGACGCCCGCGGGCTCTCTCATCGACCCCTCGGCGCCCCCGGCCAAGCCGTTCTGGACCGAGGACCGCGTCCTGCGGGTCGGAATGTCGGCCACCATCGCTTTAGTCGGACTTTTTTACATGATCTTCCAATCCGGACTCCTGGGGGGCGCCTCCGAGGAGCGCGGGGACCGCCCCTCGTGAGCCCCGGTCCCTGCCCCTGGTGCGGGCTTGAGGCCGACGCCGGAACCTCCCAACCCAAGGTCCCGTCCCGCCGCTGTCCGTGCGGGGCTATGGCCTTCGCCGCTCCGCTGGGCCAAGCCCGCATCGGCGTGGACGCCATGATCGCCTACTACGGGGTCCACCCTTCTTCCATTCACGGGGACATATACGAAAAAGCCGATTGGCTGAGGGATTTCCATATCGAAATGCGCCAAGGCCCCGTCGGCGAAGGGCAGGATTGGCGCTGGTACCGCCGCGACCTGCCCTGGTCGCGCCCCGCGGGGCCCATGTCGGACCCCGAGCGCCTGGAATTTCTCAAAACCCAGGCCGAGAAGTTCTACGAGCTCATGTACGACTCGCGCAATCCCCGCTTTGAATACCGGGAGGCGGTGGAGGCCTTCGAGGACGCCGTGGGCTTGGCCCGCAAGCTCGGCCAGGCGGCCCAGGCCGACGCCCTGGAGAAACGCCTGGAGCATGTCAAAGCCGTGTACCGGAGCCAATTCGAGTGAATTTTCCTATTGAGTGGGCGCGCGCCCTGGCGGGCGGGGTCCTCATCGGCTCGGGCGCCATCCTTCTGCTTTGGACCAACGGCCAGCTTGCGGGCATCAGCGGCATGCTGAGCGGCCTGCTCCGCGCCGGGCAAAACACTTGGCGCTACGCCTTCCTGAGCGGTTTGGTTTCGGGCGGCCTCTTGTCCAAGGCGGCCGGCTGGACGATTTTCGCGCCCCTGGAGGGACGCTCCACCGGCGCCTTGATCGCGGCGGGACTCTTGGTGGGTTTCGGCACCCAGTTGGGCTCCGGCTGCACCAGCGGCCACGGCGTCTGCGGCCTGGGACGATTCTCCGGGCGCTCGCTGGCCGCGACCCTCACCTTCATGGCGGCGGGCGCGGCAACCGTCTTCCTCGTCCGGCACTTCTTGGGGGGGACGCTTTGAAATCCCTGGCCGCTTTCGCCGCCGGTTTTCTTTTTAGCGCCGGTTTGGCGCTCGGGGGCATGACCGTGCCTCAAAACGTCGTCGGCTTCTTGGATTTCTTCGGCCATTGGAACCCGGCCTTGGCCTTCGTCATGGCGGGGGCGGTGGGCGTCTACGCGGCGCTATTCCCCCTGGTGATCAAGAAAGGCGCCCCCCTCTGGGCTCCGGCGTTCGAGCTTCCGAAACCCTCCAAGCCGGACGCGCGGCTATTTGTCGGCTCCGCGGCCTTCGGCGCGGGCTGGGGCCTGGCGGGCTTCTGCCCGGGTCCCGCTTTGGTCACCTTGGGCACGGGAGCGGCCCAAGCCGCTATTTTTATAATGGCCATGGCGGCGGGAATCGTCCTCCATCACTTCGCCTCCCGGAGCGCCGCCTCAGACGGCGGTCCGCAGGCCTGCGGATAAAATGCTGGGCGTTCTTTCCCTCTTTCTAATTCCCATCGGCGGAGGCATCCCGGCGGGCGTTCTATTGGCCAAGAAGCTGGGCCTGTTCTGGCCCGTGACGGCGGGGCTCTATTTCGTTTCGGACCTCATCCTGGCCATCGCCTTCGAACCCGTCGTCCTCGGTTTCGCCGCGCTCGGCCGCAAAGTGGAGTTCTTCGCCCGCCTGGGAGCGGCCTTCAAGGCCTCCATGGAGCGTACCTCGGCCCATTACGGCGCGGGGGCCGGACCCGTCGCCCTCATCCTGGTCGCCTTCGGGGTCGATCCCATGACCGGCCGCGGCGCCGCCGCCGCGGCGGGCCACGGCTTTTTGGCGGGCTGGGCCATCGCCATCACCGGGGACATGATGTATTTCGGGGTCGTGATGATCGCCACCCTCAAGCTCAACTCCGTGCTGGGTAGTCCGGAGCGGGCCGTGGCGGTGGTGCTGTTGGGGATGTTCCTGCTCCCGGTTTTAATCCGCAAGATCAAGAATGCTTTTTCGTCCCGGGGGGCCGTGGCCGCGGCGCTTTTGCTGGTTTTCTGCGCGTCTCAAAGCTCGCGGGCGGCGGAGGCGGGCCTGTCCTCCGTGCCGGGAAACAAAATCTGGGTCTTCGCGGTGAGCGTGCTCGAGTTCCGGGAGAAATCCAGCTACGCCTCCTTCCCCAAGAAGGACCGCCGGGACGCGGCTCTGGTCCGTCATTTCATCCAGGAGCGCGGCGTGCCGCAGAGCCAGGTCGTTTGGCTCAAAGATTCCAAGGCCAAACTTCCGGCCATCCGCTCGGCCTTCCGGGAAATGTTGGGGCGGACCCGGAAAGGCGATCTGCTGTTCCTTTATTACACCGGCCACGGGGACCGGGAAAAACCCGGCGTCACCTTCTTTATCCCCTACGACTCAGCCTCCGACAACACCGCCCGCACGGCCTGGTCGGCCCCCGAGATCATCAAGGACATCGAGGACCGCTTCCGGGGCGACCGCGCCATTTTGGCCGCCGACTGCTGCCACTCCGGGGGCATCTGCCGCCAAGCGGCCGAAGCGGGGCGGCGGGTCTCCTACGCCTGCCTGGCCTCGGCGCAATCAAGCTCGGAATCCACCGGGGAATGGACCTTCTCGGACAATCTACTTCGGGGTTTGCGAGGGGCCTCGCGCGCCGATGCCGACGGCGACGGCCGGATCTCTATGGGTGAGCTGGCCGATTCGGCCGAAACGGAATTGGCTTTTGCCGAGGGGCAGTTGTCGGCGTCGGCGGCGACGGGTTTATTTTCGCGCGATTGGGTTTTGGCCGCGGTTTCCCGGCGCGAGCCACAGCCCGAAGCGGTGCTTGTGCGTGGGGAGGACGGGGAAGAGCAAAAGGGCTTTTCCGGCTCGGTCTGCGCAGCCAAGGAAGGACCTGGGCGGAAGGTGGCTTATTCGGGGGAGTCGGCGGATTCTTGCGTAGTCCTGGCCCGCATCCGGCCTTATCATCCGCCTTCTCCCGCGTACCAGAGAGGGGCGGTGGTTTACGCCGAGTGGGAGAAGACTTGGTATAAGGCGACGGTCGAGGATTTTCGGTTGGGGTTGACTCACATTTCTTATGACGGGTTCGGGAGTTATTGGGACGAGTGGGTGCCGGCGGAGAGGTTGCGGGGGGCGGCGCCTTGTGGGCCGGTGCCTTGTTCGGTTCCGTAGACTACTCCGCGGTCTCCCTTGAAATCGTTGGGTTTGCGGGTTACTCTCAATGGGAGGGAACCATTGCAATGAGGGCCAGGGCGCTGCCGATCCCGTTGTTAAGCACGCGGAGTATCGGCCCCAGAATATGCTGAAAATTGTCGGCCGCGCCGGCGCGCCTCGCGCCTATCTTGAGCTGGACCCCCACCTGCCGTTTCTTCTCTGTCTCGGCGAGGCGACCGCCCCCGGTCAGTCCCTGATTTGGTACTGCAAGCCGGATGATCGCTCGATATTTAAGGATGACCGCCTTTGTCGGGTCGATCTTGCCGGTTTGGCCCCGAATAAAATTTCCCGCATCCGGCGGGCCGTGACCCCCGGAGGCGCCGGTCAGTGATGAATCTTTAATGTCATCGGGAATTGCGCGGCCTTTTGGCGACTTCCTTAGCGCTGCGAGAGCCCAATTTTTGGTTTAATCTTCAAAATGCCGCAGCAATCGGTAGACCTCAAGGAAATTGCTCTGCGCGAGAGCGAGCAGGTTGAGTGGAAACTCAATGTCGCCGATATTGAGCAGGCAATCTGCACCATTGTCGCGTTCGCAAACGATTTCTCAAATTTAGGCGGCGGCTATGTGGTTTGTGGTGCGCAAGAAGCGAAGGATGATTTTGGATTCCAAAAGCTTGAGCTTTTGGGGGTAACGGCGGATCGGAAAAAGGAACTTGAAAATAAAATTCTAAATGATTGCAGAACCAAAGTCAGTCCCGCAATCGCGCCTATTGTTGTTGAAGAGCGCATCCCGGCCGATCCCAAGAAACGAATTTTAATCTTCATTGTGCCGGCCTCGCCTCAGGCTCACTCATATCGCCCGACCGGCAAGAATTCTTCCACACACTATATTCGAGTTGGCCGTGATACAATTGAGGCCAAGAACGGGTTACTAAGAGAGCTCCTGGTGAGGAAAGGCGCTCTTCTGCCTTGGGATCGACGCCTAAACGAAACTGCAACGCCCAATGATATCGATCTTCTATTGTTGCGGGATACGCTTCAAAAAATCGGGCTGTGGGATTCCGGCAAGCCAGTGGAAGACTACCTGTCGGACTCGTCGTGGCTATCTGTTTTCCTGCCACCTCTAACCGGAAAGCGCCCTCTCGATGATGCACCGCGGCCCCGCAATTTTGCATTGCTGCTTTTCGGGAAGAGCCCCCAGAAAGCATATCCTGGCTCCCACAGCATATTCTCTATCTATCGAGGCAAGGACCGAAGCGAGCCAACTGCCGAGCGCACAGAGCTGACTGGCTCAATAATCTCACAGGCAGCAAAACTAATCGAACTGCTGAATGCTGAGACGCAGCTCATCTACGACAAGGAAAATCCGGTTCCAAACCAGCCCAAATACCCAGTCAGGGCTTTGCAGGAGGCCGTAGTCAACGCCGTCGTCCATCGCGACTACGAAATCGATCAGCCTCTGCGAGTTACCGTCTTCTCCGACAGAATTGAAATTCGGTCTCCCGGGGCATTGCCTCGCGCAATTGATCAAAAGAAGTTTCTCGCTGGCACCGCATCTGCTGTATGGCGGAATCAGGCATTCGCATTTTTTTTCGGGAAACTTCAAATGGCGCAAGGTGAGGGTCAGGGAATCCCCACAATTCTGCGCACCATGAGCGAGCATGGCTGTCCAGCCCCGAAATTTGATCTTGAGTCCGAGAGCGTTACCTGCATCCTTCCCGCACATCCACGGCATGAGGCAATCCGGGAGTTGTCTAGAATTGAAAATGAAATCATTCTTGGCCGCCATCAAGATGCCCTCGTAAAAATTGAGAAGTTGCTTGAGACCGACCCATTCAATTTCCGGACCCTTGAGCTATATTGTGAAGTGAACAACCTTCTTGGGACTCCAGAGCGACTGGCGTCATTTATTAAGGCAAAGAAGATCGATCCGCAAAAACTGAACCCTGGAACGGTAATGGTCATGGCGGAAACCTTGTTGACCGGCCAGGACAAGAGTTCGGAGATAAAGGCAACTGCTTCCGCTTGGCTCGAGTGCGCAACCAATGCCGATCTTGCGATTGGGGAAGTCAAGCGCGTGGCCGTCAGCTTCCGCAAGCTGAGGCGCGACGAGGATGCAATTCGTCTTATTGATAAATTTCTTGCCACTGGCGACTCATCCTCAAAGAGCGCGGCATTGCTGGACATTCGCGCCAAGGCAAAAATGGATCTGGCCAAGAAGTGCATGGATACGGGCCGAAGCGCACAGACGCCGAATCGTCTCCGAGGGCGAGCATGGCAACAGGCCCGAGACTATCTGGCGGACGCTGAGAAGGATCTCGTTGCCGCACTGCAAACGGTGACTAACGATCTTGATAGAGAATACTATCGCAAAGATCTTGAGTTTCTAAAAATGATGAGATCATCTGCGGAGCGGCCTCACACTCCCCGCGGACACCGGCGCCCACGGCGTCCTAACTAGCGGTTTCTGCCGACTGGGGCCGATAGGGAGTTTCAATGGCGGTCACGACAGAGCGGGGCGTTGAAGTTGCAAAAAAGCCCATTGCGGGCAATGCCGCTGAATTCTCTCGACGGCAATCATCGGGCGAAATGCCTAAGAGCTGGGTTTTTCTGAAGCTTCGTTGGATTGCCAATGAAAGCATTGCGCTACAAAGTCGAAGAGCGGTTCGCGTTGACCGCCCGCGGCACTGCCTTGGTGATTAAGGAAACGACGGGCTTCCCTGCCGCCACATGCCTTCGGGCGATTGTCTATCGGCCCGACGGCACCCAATTGGTAGCCGAGGCCTTCAAAGATTTTGTGCTTCAGGGCAGTCCGGCGCCATTGGAACGAGAGGCATTCGTTTTGAGGGGCGTCGATAAGAATGAAATCCCCCACGGATGCTATGTTGAAATCTCCGCAAGCTAAACATTCGCATTAGCCGCCCGCCGCCTCGTCTGGGTGGGCAGCCCGACATCTAGTCCTTTTCCAACAACTCAAACGCCCCAACCCGCCCCACCTCCGGCCGCGGAACAAGCAGAATCGGCGGGTTGACCTGGGTCTTTAGCTCCTTATCAGGCGAAATATTGGCCAAAGCGCGCACGCGCTTACCCGCCTCGTTCTCAAACTCCACCACCCCGGCGAATTCCTTCCTGCCGCCGGGCGGCAGGAGAGGCTTCAAAAACCTCTTCGGCACCACCCAAATCAACCCCGGCCCCGGCGGAGGCCAAAACGCGACCACGGAACTCTTCCCATCCGCGCCCGCGCGCACCACCTGCCCCAAAGTCCGGTCGGCCACTAAAAAGCCGTCCTCATAGTGGGCGAGCCCCGCCAGCCAGCCGGTCGGTCCCGAAAGCGGCCTGACCAATCCGTCCGCCAGCCCGATGGCCACCAAATAGCCCGGTTTCCGCGCCCCGCCCTTCAAATCCGCCGGCCCCCGAGATGCGGCCACCAGACGCTTGGACAACCCGTCAAATAACAACCCCGCCGGTTCCCGAAGCTCCGAGCCGCGCGCAAGGGCTTTTCCTCTCCCCTTCGGGGAGAATTTGTAAACGATTCCCGCCCCCGGGTCAGCCGCGTACACCGCGCAGGTGGTAGACACCGCCACCGATTCCAGCCCCACCGCGCCCGGCGCCTTCCAGCGCGCCAGCACGCGTCCCTTGGAGATGGAGGCCACCGCCACCGTTTTCCCGTCGGCGATGAATAGCGAGTCTCCGCAGGCGCAAAGTCCCCGCGGGTCCTCAAGTCCGGTGAGCCACCGCCGTTCGGTCAGACGCCCCGAAAGGTCGGCCTTGGCGATCCAGCCTTCCCGGCCGCCGTTGGCCGTGGGGGAACTCTCCGAAATAAAAATCCAGCGGGTTTGCGGATCGTAGGAAGCGGCGCGCGGCTGGGAAAGGCCTTCGATTTCCCAGAGGCGCTTGGCCTCCAAGGCGGGGCAAGCGGGGGCCAATAATAAAAGAAGCGCCCAGGCGCCGAAAAATCTCAGCGAGGGGAGGACCACTCGGCGGGAGCCTCGGGCACGGGCACGGAGAGCGCGGCGGGCGCAGGCAGAAGGGTGTTGTGCGCCAGGGCCGCCTGGCCCGCGCGGCGCTCGACGGGATTGAGGTTCTTGGCCGCCAGGTCCCACGCCGTGCTCAAAGAGGAGGTTTTTCCGGAGACAAAGCCCCGCCACAGGGGCGTAAATCCCAGGGAGATTTGGTCCGCCCCGTCGGCGTGCTCGTCATGCAGGTCCCAAAGACCGGCCGCCACGCGCCACTCGTTGTTCTGGCCCCGGCAGACATCCTCCGGGACGTTCTCCAGCCGGATGGGGGCGCGGCGCGGAACCAGGAATTCGAATCGGGCGTCGGGATCGGCGGGCGATAGCCGCACGGCCGCGGCGAAATAGGTCCCCCAGCCTTCCGACCAGGCCAAGGCGGCGGAGTAGCATTCGTCGATCTTGTGCTGGCCGCCGGCTCCGGCCGCCTGGAAGGCGCCGTGCATGACGGCGTGGCCCAGCTCGTGCAGGACAACATCCCAGGCGAGCGCGTTGGTTAATTCCAGACTCCAGCCCCAGGGGCTAAAAAAGTCGGCGGAGCCTGGCCATTTGACGGTCAGAGTTCTTTTCCACCATTCTGTTTCCCCTTTAATTTTTAAGAAATCAAGGGCTTCCAGGTAGGTGAGGTGAAGCACGCCCAGTTTGCCCGCCGTCGATCCTGGCTCGGGGGTCAAGGTTCCGAGGTTGAGGCCGCCTTCCAAGGGCGCTTCGAAGGGGGCGGTGTCCCAGGCGTAGGCGTTGCCGGAGCCGTCAAGGAAGCGCCAGTACTTGTTGTCCAAATCCAGGCGCACGCGGTAGCCCCCTTTGGGGGTGGGGGGAAACTTGAGCTCGAAGGAGCCGTCCTCAGCCAAAGTCTCGCAGACCCCCAGGGCGCCTTCTCCCAGAAGCTCGGCGCAGGCCAGGCGCGCGGGGTGAGGGACGCCGGCGCGGTCGGCGAGCAGGAACTTGCCCTTGATGATGCGGTCGGCCGGTTCCCAGCCGCCGCTCACGGCGTGCGGGGTGAAGATCAGGCCTTCCGGGGTGGTCCGGCCTTCCAGGGACAGGCGCTGGGCGTCCTGGGCCGAGAGGACGGGGTCGCTCATGTCGGAGTCGTCCACCGCGCCGGGCGGGACGGCGGCGTGTGACGAGGCGGCGCAGGCCAAAAGCAGGGCGGCGGAAAAGAAGCGTTTCATGGTCGACTCCCGTACTTAATTTTTATTAAGACCGATGCTTTTTAAGAACGCCGTTTCGTTGGGCGCGCGGCCGAGAAAGGCCTTGAGTTGTCCGGCCTCGTCGCGGCTGGAGCCCGGCTCCAAAATCAGTTCCCGGTATTGGCGGCCCAGGACGGGGTTGAGCACGCCCTCGGCCTCGAAGCGGCTGAACATGTCCTCGGCGAAGACCTTGGACCACATATAGCCGTAGTAGCCGGCGTCATATCCCATGAGGTGGCCGAAGCTGGCCTCCGGGTGGGTGCCCTCGCTCATGGGGAGCATGGAAATGGGCTCCATCAGGCGCCGGTATTCCTCGGTGGTGTCGACGACCTCGGCCGTGTGATAGCGCAGGTCGATGCCGGCAAAGAAGAGTTGGCGCAGGTTGACGAGGCCGGAGTTGACGTTCTTGGCGGCCAGCATCTTGTCCAAAAGCTCGGGGGGCAGCTTCTTGGAGGGATCGGAGAAATGCCCCGACAGGGAATTGAGGATGTCCTTCTGCCAGGCCCACTCCTCCAGCATCTGTGAGGGGGCTTCCACGAAGTCGCGGGCCACGCTTGAGCCCGAGAAGCGCCCGTAGCGCGCCTTGGTCAAGGTCTGGTGCATGATGTGGCCGAACTCGTGGAAGAAGGTCTCCACCTCCTCATGCTTGAGGAGTGACGGCCGGCCCGGGGAGGGCTTGTTGAAATTGGCCACCATGGCCGAGACCGGGGCTTGATAGGAGTCGGTGAGCTGGCGGCCCTTGATGAGGGTGAAGGCCGCGGCGTGCTTGTATTTGCCGTCCCGGGGGAAGAGGTCCATGTAGAAATAGCCGATGGCCGGGCCGCCCGCGGCGTCGGTCACCTCGTAGAGCTTGACGTCCGGGCTCCAGAGCTCGGCGTTGGCCACCGCCCGGAACTTGACGCCCAAAAGCTTCTGGTAGACCGCCAGCATCCCCGCGGTGACGGTCTCCATGGGGAAGTATTCCTTGATTTTTTCGTCATCGACCTGGTAGCGGCTTTTCTTGAGGAGGTTGTCGTAGAAGCGCCAATCCCAGGCGTTGAAGACGGCGGCGGCCTCGGGGCCCTCGGTTTCGCGTTTTAAGTCCTTGAGGACCTTGAGCTCCTCCTTGGCCAGGACCTTGAGGCGTTTTTCGAGCTTGTCGATGAATTTCTGGACCGCGGCGGGCTTTTTGGCCATGCGGTCTTCCAGGATGTAGTGGGCGTGGGTCGGGTATCCCAGGAGCTTGGCCGCCTCGCGCCGGAGCTTGAGGACCTCGGCCAGGATCACAAGGTTGGTCTCGGCGGCGCGGTTGTTGTAGAGCTTCTCCAGCATTTGCCGGGCCCGGGCGTTGCGGGCGTTGTTCATGAAGGGGAAGTAGTCGGGGTAGTCCAGGGTGACCTTGTACTTGTCGCCTTCCCGCTCCAGGCGCGCGACATAGTCGTCGGGCAGGCCCTCCAGTTCCTCCTTGGTCACGGGGAGGTAATTCTTGATCTCGTTGAGGTTTTTGCCGAAGGTGAGTTCCAGGTCCACCAGCCGGTCCTTGAGCCGCTTGACCTCGGCGCGCTTGGCGGGCGCCAGGAGCAGGCCGTTGCGCTTAAAATCCAAGAGCTGTTTGTCGAGCAGGCGGCGGCTTTCCCCGGCGAGCTTTACGCCCGAGCCGTCGAAATCCGAGAGGGCCCGGAACAGGTCCTCTCGGGTGTAGGTCTCGATCGCGAGCTTCTCGATCCGGGCCTCGCACTCGTGGGCGGCCTCCCGCACGGGGGCGGAGGTGGAGACGTATTTCAGGAAGGTCTGCGCGGAGGCCTCATCGGCCAAGTCCCAGGCGGCTGTGTCCAGAGCCTCCGGGGTGTTTTGGAAGGTCCGGGTCGGCGCGGGCAGGGAGGCCAGCTCTTGCAGGCGGCTTTGGAGCCGCTCCTGGGCCAGGGAGCAGGACTTGGCCAAGGTCGTCGAGGAGAGCGAAAGGTCCAGCCAGCGCGACGGCGTGAATCCCGCCGCCCCGGCCGGGGCGGTGAGGATCAGCAGAAGCGCCGTAAGGCGCATCAGCGGGCTTCGTTGATGGAAAGCTCGCCCGCGGCGCTGCGGGTCAGGATCAGGCGCTTTCCGTTGAAATCCACCGCCAGGGGCTTATCGGCTTCGAGCTGGGACTCGGCCAGGGGCCAAGCCTTGGAGCTCATGCCCGCCTCGTTGATGAAGAGCAGGCTGCGGGTGTCGGTCAGGGTGTTGGTCTTGGGGTCCACATCGGTGCCGTGGAGCAGCCAGTACTCCTTGCCGCCGGTCTTGAAGGCGTAGGACTTGGCGCGGATGGCGTCCAGGACCAGGCCGGTCTTGATGTCGTGCTTGGGGCCCTTGGTGCCTTCGATGGGGGTGATTTTGAGCGTGCTGCCCCGGACGGGATCGAAGATGTTGATGGACACCTTGAAGTTGTAGGCCGTGGCCGGGTCGATGCGGACGTTGACCCCGTCGCCGCGCAGGCGGTTGGGATCGCCCATGGGGGCGATGACCAGCTTGCCCGCCTGGGCGAAGGTGAAGAAGTAGGTTTTAAAGCCCGCGTCTCCGGCTAGGCTGATGTCCCAATTGGAGGCGCCCAGCTGGCGGTTCATCAGGTCCCGGTGCTTGTCCAGGATGCTGGGCAGGAGGATTTTACCCACGAGGGCCCCCGGCGCTTCGAAGGGCATGAGCGGATTGGCCTTGGGATCCAGGAAGAAGGGCTCCGAGACCGGCGGCTCCTGCGCGGGGACCGCGCGCGGGCCGGGCGGCAGGGACAGGCCCAATTTGGGAAGGGCGGCCAAGGTGCTCGTCCAGGCCGTTTCGGCCGAGAGGCGCAGGGACTCCTGAGGGGCGGCCTTCAAGAGAGAGGGGACCAACAGGGCGGCGACGGCTAGGGTGCTCCATGACCGATTGACTCGCATTTAACGTCCTCCTGGGTTGTGGGGCCGGGCCGCGCGGGTGACCGCGGGGGCTCCGGCCTTGTAAGGATCCTCGGCCAGCCCGATGAGGTACAGGGCCGGCCGGAGGTTGGCCGCGAAAGTGCCGTTGATGGCCCCGGCGCCGGGGTAGAAGCCGCCGTTCCACATGGATTTGGGGGTGAGCTCGAAGGTGAAGGAGAAGATCTTGTGCGTTCCCCAGGCCCAGTCGGTGGTGTCGCCGGAGGCGATGTAGAGGTCGCTGGACTGTTGGGGGGTGTAGCCGTTCATGCCCGCCATGGTCTGGGCCATGGCCTTATAGGCCGAGAGGGCCTGGGTGTCGGGGATGGGGTCGTTGGAGTGGCCCCAGGGATAAAGGATGAGCTCGCTGAAGGTGTGGAAGCTCAGCAGGATCTTGAGGTTCTTGCGCGCCTCGACGAAATCCCGGATGGCCTGGGTCTCGGGCTCGGAGAAGGGCTTCTCGCCCCGGTAGGTGTCCGAGCGGGGATTGTCGGAGGCCCCGCCCTCGCCCCAGTGGAAGCCGTAGTTGCGGTTCAAGTCCACGCCCACCGAGCCGTCGGAGTTGGGCCGCATGTTCTTGCGGTGCATGTGGTAGCGCCCGCCGGAGACGTCGAATTCCACGCCGTCCGGGTTGACCATGGGGATGATGTGGATGTCGCGGTTGGCCAAGAGCCCGGCGATCTCGGGCTTGGCGCGGTTTTCGATGAGGTGCTTGGCCAGCAGGAAAGGAACCTCGGTGGACAGATGCTCCCGGGCGTGATGGGTGCCCATGAAAACGATGCCGGGGCGCGTGCTGGGCTCGGTCCCCTTGGCGGCGGAGTTGATGCGCAGGGCCAGGATTTGGCGCTTGCCCTGAAAACCCGCGCCGATGGGAAACAGGGAGACCAGGTCCGGGGCCTTGGCGGCCAGCTCTTCCAGGCCGGCCTTGAGCTCGTCGTAGTTGTGGAAGGCCGCGTCCTCGCTGGGAAAATCTAGGCCGGTGAATTTCTGGCCGAGCTCCAGCACCTTAAAGGAAAGGCCCTTGGCGCGCAGTTCCCGGAGCGATTCCGGCAGGGCGTAGCCCGCGACCTTGTCCGGGGCGACTTCCTCGATGGAGATCCCGGCGTCGGCGACGATGTTGCGCTCCTGGCGGGAGTCGGCCTCGACTTCCACCCAAACCCGCGGATCGAGTTCCACGGCCGACGGCTGGACGGTTTCGGGGGCCGACGGCGCGGCGATGGCGCCGAGGGGGGTCCCGCGGTCGAAAGCCTCGTCGGGCGCGGCGAACGCCGGGACGCAAAACAGGGCCCAAACGGCCACGGCGCTCAGAAGGAGTCGGGATTTCATCGAGGCCTCCCCAAAGGCCCAGGAACATATGGGCCATTGGTCCTAGATTCTATATCGTGGCAGGAGTTTATGTCAAGCGGTAAGGGACCAATGGCCCATAGCGGTTCTGGGCCCTTGGGCCCAGATCTGCACTCTCTTGTTTTTTGCTATTCTGGTATTCCGTGCCTGGAATATTTTCTTTTTTTTATATTTTTTTCGTTCCCGCTCTGGTTTTTTCCAGCTCCGTTCCGGAGGTCAACTCCGTTCCGGAGTTGAAATCCATCCTGAAAGGCCACTTGGCCCCCGTCGTCTCCATGTCGTTCTCCTCCGACGGCGCCACCTTGGCCACGGTCTCCCGGGACCGGACCCTGCGGCTTTGGAACATGGCGGCCGGGGTCTCCGCGGAGCCGATCACGGCCCACGATGAGCCGGCCCTGTGCGCGGCCTACGCGCCCGACGCCGGCTCGGTGGCCACCTCCGGCGAGGACGGCGTCCTGCGGGTCTGGAGCGCCGCCACCGGCAAGGAGCGGTCTCACCATGAATTGAAGGCCCACGCGCCCGCCTTGGCCTACTCGCCGGACGGCTCCAGGGTGGCGGCGGGCCTCAAAAACGGGAATATCGTCGTTTGGGAGGTCGGGGCCAAGGTCAAAACCTTGACCGGGCATGTCAAACCCATCGCATTCCTGGCCTTTTCCCCCGACGGCCAGGATTTGATCTCCGGGAGCCAGGATTCCTCCGTTCGGATCTGGGCCCTGGCGGCCGGGGCCGAGAAGACCATTTTGACGGGATTTCCGAAATCCTATACGGCCATGGCGGTGTCGGCCGATCAAAAGACGGTGGCGTTCGCCCTCGCCGATAAAAAGATCGCCCTCTGGAGCCTGGAAACCGGACGGGAGACCGCGGTGCTGGCGGGCCACGGCGACACGATCGACGCGCTGGCCTTTTCGCCGGACGGCGCCCTTCTGGCCTCCGGGGGCAAGGACCAGGCCGCGCGCCTCTGGGAGCTCTCCGGCGGTCCTCCGGCGCTCCTGAACGGCCACAAGGATTGGGTATCCGCGCTGGCGTTTTCGCCGGACGGGTCCGTCTTGGCGACCGGTTCCTGGGACAAGACGATCCGGCTCTGGGACGTGGCCGCGGCCCGGGCTTCGGCCGTCCCGGAGGTTTCCACCGCCCCGGCCGTCGTGCCCGTCGCGACGACAGCTCCGCAGCCGCCCCCGGCCCAGGCTCCGCAACCGCGGCGGTTTCCTTGGGAGCTCGTGATCGGAAGCGTTTGCGCGGTCGGCCTGGGGGTGATCGGCTGGCTTCGCCGGCCCAAACCGCCGGCCCCGCCTCCGCCGGTTCGGACCGATACGATCGTGCTCGATCCCCTGCGGCCCGCCGAGCCGGGGGCCGGGCGCAAGGTGGTGCTGGGCGGGCGCTTTGAATTGCTCCACCGCCTGGGAATGGGGCCGGTGGGCTCGGTCTACGAAGGGGCCGACAAGGAAAAAGGCGCGCCGGTCATCATCCAAAAACTCCGGGACGATCTGCGCCTGGACGCGGCCGCCCGACAGGTATTCATCCGGGCCGGGGGCCCCGCCGCCAAGCTCCGGCATCCGGGAATCGTCTCCATCGAGGCCGTATTGGAGGAAGGGGAAAATCTCTACGTGGTCCGCGCGGCGACGGCGGGCGCCTCCTTGGCCGACGCCTTGGAAGCCGGACGGCGGCTCGGCCATCAGGAATGCCGGGGCCTTCTGGAAGTCCTGGCGTCCGCCCTGGACTACGCCCACGCGGCCGGGGTCTGCCACGGCGATCTCACCCCCGCCGCGGTCCTCATCGATGCCGCCGGGGCCGGCAAGCTCGCCGACTTCGCGGTGTCCCGGCTGGTGCGCGCGGCGCTTCTCAAAGCGGGCAGACCGGAGGAGCTCAAGGCGGTCTGCCACCGGGCGCCGGAGGACGGCGCGGGCGCGTCGCCGTCCGGCGATCTTTATTCCCTGGCCAGCGTCCTGTATTTGTCGCTGACCGGGGTCGCCGCGTTTCCGGGGCCCGACTTGGCCTCCCAGAAGAATGAGATGATCTTCGCCCATCCCAGCCAAATCGTCCGCGGCCTTCCCCAGGGGCTGGGGGATTTTTTCCACAAGGCCCTGGCCCACGATCCGGCCGCGCGCTTCAAGAGCGGCAAGGAAATGCTGGCCGCGTTCTAGGTTACTTCGAAACTTTTTCGAAGCGGACCGGCAGGCTGGACCGGGGAACGAGCTTGAGGGCGTAGGGCGCCGTTTTTTCCGGGGCCGGGGCTTTTCCGGACGGCGGCGGGATTTCCCGGAAGCTCACCACCAAGGCTTTTTCCGTTTCCTTGGCCTCCATGATCTCCACGCGGTAGCCGCCCGTCGGCCTTTGCCCGAGGAAGACCGCCAGGACCTGGGAACTATTGAAATCCACTTCCGGGACCGGGGCGGTGGAGAGCATGGACCAAACCTTGGTCCACGCCCCTTGGTCGGAGA
The DNA here is from genome assembly GCA_964358485.1 of uncultured Elusimicrobia bacterium. Classification (GTDB taxonomy): domain Bacteria; phylum Elusimicrobiota; class Elusimicrobia; order UBA1565; family UBA9628; genus CAYHPY01. Next base: position 11,757 of record CAYHPY010000028.1, on the reverse strand, counting down.
CCGCGCGTCCGCCCGGCTCATTGGCGCCGCCGAAGGGCCCGGACCATTCGCCCGGGGCCGCCGGGGGCGGCGCGTCCTTGGAGCAGGCCTCGGCGGGCGTCGCGGCGTCGGCCGAGCACGGTTCTTGCGCCAAGGGCGCGCCTTTGGCGGAGCTTTCGCTGCGCGGGCGCGAGAGCAGGGGGGCCGTGGAGCCCTCCAGGGGAATGGGCGTTTTTTCGGGGGCGGCCATTATGGAACGCAGGGCTTGAATGCGCTGGAGGGTCTCGGCCATCTGCGCCTGATTGACCGGTTCCCAAATGGAAGGCGGCGGCGCTCCCGCGGGTCCCGCCCGATAGCCCATCCCGCCCTGGGGGCGCGTGCCGTCGTCTTCCTGGACGACCCCCGCGATTTCCTCGTCCCTCCGGGGCAGGGGCTTGGAGGGCTCGGCGGCCGCGAGATTCTTGGGGGCCTCGGGCCCGGAGTCCAAGGGACCGCCGGGGGCGTTGACTTCCCGGTGCAAGGGGGTGGCGGGCACGAAGGATTCCGGAGCCGCTTGCTCGGAGGCCAGGTCTGAAATTTCCGTTTGGAGGGGCGCGCCGGGAGGCGTTCCCAGGCGCGAGGCTCCGACCCCGATCAGGCCGATGACCAATGCCGCGGCGGCAAAGGCCAAGCCCCGGCGGGGCGGCGCGGGTAGGGGCTTCGGAGGCGGAGCCGCGCGGCGGGCGGAGAGCCGCGCCAGAAAGCCTCCGGGCAGGGCCCTTTTCGGAAGAGCCGAAACCAGCGCGCAGACGCTCTTCAGGGATTCCAGTTCGCCGCGGCAGGGGCCGCAGTCCTGGAGGTGGGACTCAACCTGGCCCGCGTCCGCCTGGGCCAGTTCGCGGTCCAGGAAAGGCGACAGGAGGCCCTTCGCGGACGCGCAGTCGATCATGGGAAGAATTTTTTCTTGAGCCGCCGGGCCACGCTGGGGGGGACGAAGGCCTCCACCGGGGCGCCGAGCCGGGCCACTTCCTTGATGATTGACGAGGAAAGGTAGGTGTACTGCTCGTCGGGCATCAGAAATACCGTCTCCACGTCCCCGTGCAGGCGCCGGTTCATGGAGGCCAATTGGAATTCGTATTCCATGTCGGAGACCGCGCGCAGGCCTCGGATGAGAACGCGCGCCTTCTTGGCGCGCAGATAGTTGACCAGCAGGCCCCCGTAGGTGTCGGCGTCGGCGTTGGGCAGGCCCTTGATGGCGTCTTCCACCATGTCGATGCGCTCAACCACGCTGAAGGTGTGCTTCTTGGCGGAGTTGTTGGAGATGGCGACGATCACGAATTCAAACAACCGGCAGGCCCGCTGGATGATGTCCAGATGGCCTTTCGTGAGGGGATCGAAACTTCCGGGATAAACCGCGAGCCGGGACATGATTTACTGTACCAATTGGCGGAGGGGGTCTACCACTCCGGAGGACGCGAGCTGGGTGGGGTTTTTTCGAGCCCGTAGGCGTAGTCGGCGGGCACGGCCTCCACCCCGTCCCAGGTCACGTTCACCAGGAAGCCCCCGGCCTGGGTCTTGGCCTTGGATTTGAACGACTTCTCCCACTCCTTGCCCCATTCCCGGGTGCCGCAGAAAAAATCGAAATGCAGGCCCGCGATGTTGCCGCCGGTGTCGGTGGCGGTCACCCAGCCGTCGTGGGTCGTGCCGTCGGGCAAAGCCAGGCCGACGAGCTCCTGGATCTGGAATTTCTTTCCCTTTTTAAATCCCAGCTTCTTGTCCTTGTTGGGCTTGTTGCCCAGGTCCACGGCCACGGTGCGGAAGGCCTCCAAGCCCTTCGGGTATTTGGAGTCCACCTTGTATTTGTTGCCCTCGTTGGAGGTGGCGTGGTCCTGCCAATGGGCGTATTTGACGCCGCCGCCCTCCTCCCAATAGCCGGTCCCCTCGATGTCCAGGGCCTTCTTGGATTTGGCGGTGACGGTGGCCACGCGTTTGCCCTTGAGATCCAGGATGTCCACCCCGCCCTCGGTTCCTTCCTCCACGGTGTTGAGCTTGGTCAGGTAGTAGTTGGTCATCCGAAACAGCCGGTATTGCGTCGCGGCGGCTCCCCCGGCGGCGGCGGGGGCGGCCACGGCCTTGCCCTCCATGGCGGGGGCGTCGTCGGTCAGTTGGGCGGAAAGAACGGGGGGCAAAAGAAGGAAAGCCGCGGCCAACAAAGAAAAAATGGGCGAAATCGCATTCATGGGCGCCTCCGGTTTCCTAAGTATAGGAGGGATTTTGGGTTTTATCCAGGGGAGGAGTCTCTCCGGGGTCTGCCCGCCGGGGGCCGAGGGGCGAGGAGCTCTTCAACGAGGAATCGGCTTCGGGGAGGGATGAGCCGTTGAGGGTAGTACTTCTCGATGACGTTGAAGACGGCCTCCGGCCGGCGAAGGTCGAGATATTGAAGCAGGAAGGCGACGTCGTCGCGGTCATGCGAGTCGAACCGCGCCGACACGCATTTCATGGCCAACATGTACTCGGCCCCGGGAGCCCAGACCCTCAAGTTGGGGAGGTTGAGGACCTCTTCCCGGGGCGGCTCGGCATGGAAGTAGCCTTTGGCGGCGTCATTGAGCCAGTCCGGCGGCAGAGCCAGACGGGCTCCCACGCGGCGGGCCGCGGCCCGGAGCTCCCGGGTGGGCTCGAAGATGGCGTCCACATCCCGGGTGGACGGCCGGGCCTTGAAGACCAGGCACATGACGGCCCCGCCACAGAGTCCGATCTCTCCGACCACGCTCTCGCGCCGCAATTCGCGGTCGAGGGCCTTGAGCAGGCGCAGGATGTCCTTTCTGGCCAACATGCTAGGCCCGGGAAAGGAAATTCGCCAAGACGAAGATTCCCCTGCGGCGGAAGGAGGCGGGCGACGCGGCCAGAGCTTCGGCCTTGAGGCTTTCCATTTCCGAGGGAAACCATGGGGCCGGGAGGGTGGGAACGCCCCCGCACCACCAGGGGGCCGTGAGACCGCGTTCGGCGCAGAGGGCCTCGGCCGTCGACGCGGTCAAGGCCAGGGCGCGCGCGGGGACGTCCGGATCGGGCGCGCGGGCCAGGCGGGAAAGACTCGGATCCCGGCGGAAGGCGTCCACCAGCTCAAAGAGGTGCAGTTTCCAGGAGTCCGGCCCTCCGTCGCGCATTCCCGCGGCGGCCTGGGCGGCGGTCGGACCCGGATCGAAGCCTTTTGGGAAGGGGGGAGTCATGGCGATCGGATAACCCAGGATTTTTGCCACCTTGTCCACCGTGGAGGCCCGGTGGTCGCGGCCTCCCGCTTCCAATAGTTGGACGGTGCGAAAGGACACGCGGGCCCGTCGGGCCAGGGCCCGTTGCGAGAGGCCCAGCCGGAGGCGGCGGGTCTTCCAGGAAAGGGCTTGGTGGGTCATGGGGATATTGTAGTTGACATACAATGGTATGTCAATGGCGCGCGGCCCATCGGGGATCAGGGATCGCGGCCGGCCTCAAGCTCCAGGGCGTCATTGAGGTCCTTCGGGCGTCCGACGGCGCGCTTGTTGTTGATGAGATCCTGCCTGGAAATGTAGCGGACCATCTCCGCCCCGAACGCGGAGGTTTCACTCCGGGCCCAGGCCTGGTCGAAATCCACGCCCGGAAGCCGGGAAATGATGTCGATCCGGACCGGCGCCTCCCCAAGGGAAATCCCATTATCGGCGGTAAAAACCTCGGGCCTAAGCTCAGGACAAGCCCCGCCGATCTCCGTCAGGGCGGCCACGGCCCGTTCGGCGTTTTCCGCGGTGCGGCGAATGAAGATGTCGAGGTCCTCGGTTTCACGGACATGGCCATGGTAGACGACGGCCCAGCCGCCGATGATCATGAACTCGACTTCATGTTTGTTCAAGGCGGCGACGACCCGGTCGAAATCGTCCAGGCCGCCGTCTTTCCCGGGATCGGAACTCACCGGGGTTGGCGGGGCTTGTAGACCCGAAAAACTTTTACAAGTTCCGGCAGGTCCCGGCCGTGGAACAAACGCCACCGCTTTCGGCGCAATTTCTTCGCGGCCTCGATGCGCTCGGCGGGCGGGCGCGAGAGCCAGTAGCGTCGATTTTCCCCGCTTGAATCGGGCCAATGTCCTTCGGGGATCACGGTCACGGCCAATTTCCGGGGTTCCATGAATTCCCCAATAGTATAGGGCAAGAATGGACGCATTTCCAGGGCTCACTTCCGGCGTTTCCCTCAGCGCCCGGCTTGCAGCCCGCGCAGAAGCTCGCGGGACACCTGGGCCACGAACCGGGCCCCACCCGCCGCGGCGGCCTCCAGGTCCTTGACGGCCTGGGCCCGGCGGCCTTCCTTAAGATGGACGCGGGCGCGGACGAAAAGCGCGAGGGGCTGTCCAGGGGCCTGCTTGAGGATGGCGTCGGCCTCCAGGCCCGCCGCCGGTTCCCGTCCGGCCTCCAGCAGCCAGAGGGCCCGGGTTTGGCGGAGCTCGAGCGGGACCGGATCCCCCGCCCCGGAGATTGCCCCGGAAATCGTCTCGATGGCCGAGGTGATGTCCCCTTGTCCCCGCTGGACGAAGGCCAGGGTTACGCGGGCGTCGGCGTTCTCCGGGGAGAGCTCGAGGGCTTTCTGGATGGCCATGCCCGCGGTTTTCCACTCCCGCATCTCAATGAGGACTTCCGTGTAGTCGCGCCACAGCGCGGGGTTGTCCTCCAGGTCCTCCAACGCGCGCTCGTAGTGCTCGGCGCTGCGGTCCAGAAAGCCCAGGGAGCGGTCGATCTCGGCCAGGCCGACGTGGGCGGGGGTGTTGAGGGGCTGGAGGTCCAGGATTTTGTGGTAGATGGGAAGGGCCTGCTCCTCCAGGAGCGAGGCGTGCAGGAGCTGGGCCAGGCGGGTCAAAAGCTCGACGTTCTTTGGAAACAGCTTGATGCCGAGTTGATAGACCCCGAGGGCCTTGTCGAGCTGTCCGGTGCGCTCGTAGCTGGCGCCCAGGTAGACATAGGCGCGCTGAAGCTCCGAGCGGCGGAGCTTGAGCAGCAGGTCCGGGGTCAGCGCGGTGATCACCTCCGCGTAGCGGCCGCCCTCGAAGAGCTTGCGCTGGGCGTCCAAGGAGGGCCCGCCGAAAGGAAGCGGCCACCAGGCGGCCGCGGCCAAGGAAGGCCAGAGCAGAAGGGCGGCCAAGATCGTCCTCATCGGGCCTCCCAGCGGGTTTGGAGCGCGGGCAGGGAGTGGAGGATCAGGCTTTCCTGGGCGGCGGGCAGGCGCTTGTAGGCCGCGATGACGCCCTTTTCCATGGCCTCCTTGGAGCGCGTGGTTTCATGCAGGCCGATGTCCCCGACGTTGGGCTCGATCAGGAAGTCCGCCTGCTTGCGCTGTTCCTGGGACAGAAAGGAGCCGCGGATGTCGATGACCTGCTCCAAGTTTTCGAGCACGGTCGAGGGGCGCGAGGCGGTGTAGTCGGCCTCGGTGATCGAGGCCAGGACCCAGCGGGCGCCCAAAAGGCGCGCGGCGTCGATCGGGATGTAGTTGACCACGCCCCCGTCGACGAGGTAGCGGTGGCGGTATTCCACGGGGGAGAAGATGCCGGGCAGGTTCATGCTGGCCCGCACCGCGGGAGCCACCTCGCCGTCCCGGAAAATGATGGATTCGCCCGTGGAGATGTCCATGGCCACGCAGGCGAAGGGGCGCTTCAAGTCCTCGAAGCGCTTGTTGCCCAGTTTGCCGCGGATGAAGGCCGCGACGTTCTCGGAGGACAGGAGGTTGTCGAAGAAGACCAGCGAAAAGAGGCTGAAGGCGTTGAGATTGGTCCCCGCCTTCATGTCGAGATTTTCCCCCATCTGCCAGAGCCGCTTGGCCGACCAGCCGCCCGCGTACAGGGAGCCGACGATGGCGCCCATGGAGGTGCCGGCGACCACGTCCACCGGGAACCCCGCGTTCTCCAGGACGCTGATGACTCCGACGTGGGCCGTGGCGCGCAGGGAGCCCGCTGAAAAGACGACCCCGACGGTCGGTCGCTCCTTGGCGGGCATGGCGCGCAGTTCGTTGAACAGGTGGTCGCGCAGAAGCGCGTCGGCGTCGAGATCCGTCGCCGCCCCGGCCGGAACCGTCGAAAGCAGCAGGCCCAGGGCCAGGGCCGCCGCGGGCCGGGCGGCGCTCATTTGGAAAGTTCCCGGCCGACGGCCCATTCCAGCTTGGCCATCGCCAGGATCTGCTCGGTGACGGCGGAAAAATACGCGTTTTGGTTGCGGGTCAGCGCGGAGGAGGCGCGGGCCCGGGCCAAATGGTTTCCGGGCGCGCGGCCGGCCTCCTCGTAGAGGGAGCGCACGCGCTTGAGGTGGGCTTGGCGCAGGGGAAATTCGGTCTGCCAGTAGCGGAGATTCTCGTGGGCCTGGCGGACTTCCAGGCGGACCCGGTCCTGGAGTTCCGCGCGCTTGAGCTGTCCCTGCCGCTGCTCGGCCCGCTTCTGCTGGAGCTGGGAATAGAAGTCGTAGGAGAAGGGGATCTTGATTCCCATGGTCGCGTCCCAGTTGTTCTGCTTCAAGGGAAACTTGTGCCCGGTCAATTCGTAGTCGCCGGCCACGAAAAGGGTGGGGGTCCGGCGGCCGAGCGCCAGGTTGACGGAAATGGCGTCCATCTGCGCCTTGTAGGTTTCCGACTGGAGTTCCGGGCGCAGTTCCATGGCCCAGAGCACGGCCTTGCGCACGTCGATCTCCTGGTTCCTGGGCTCCAAGGCCCCGATGACCCGGAAGGGGGTGTCGAGCTCCAGGTTCAGGCTCTTGAGAAAGGCCAGCTTGGACATGTCCAGGTCGTGGGCGGCCTCGGCGCCGGCCGAGCGGGCCTCCTCGGCCAGGGATTCGATCTCGATTTTCTCCCAGGCGTTGGCCGCATCCGCCCGCCGGGCGGCCTCCACGGTCTCCTGGTGCTTGCGGGCCGCGGAAAGCTTCTCCTGGTCCAAGAGAAGGCGGAAGAAGGCCTCCTTGGTGGCCAGCTGGACGTCGCGCTTGACCGATTCGAAATTGCTGGTCGCCTGCTTGCGGTAGGCCTGCGCCAGGCGCAGGGTGTTGATCTGCTTGCCCCCTTCGTAGATGGACATATACCAGTAGCCGCGGCCGGAGTAGATGTTTTCCGGGGCGCCCGGGAAGAGCAGGATGTTCCGGGACTCGCCCGACAAGGCGAAGGGGTAGCGCGCGTCGAATTTGGTCGCGCTGGCCTGCAGGCCGAGCTCCGGCAGAAATTGCAGGCGGGCCTCGGTTTCCCGGGCGGAGGCGATTCGCGTGTCCTGCTCGGCCGACAGCAGGCGGGCGTCGTTTTGGCGGGACAGGCGCTGGGCCTCCTCCAGGGAATAGACCCGCTCGACGATCTGCGGGGGCGGCGGAACCGAATCGTCGGCGGCGGCCAGCGCGACGGCGAGCAGTCCTTGGAGGATGATCACGGGAGCGTTAGACCTTGAACGATTTTGTGAGGTGCTCGAGTTCCAGCTTCAGGGCGCCCAGCTCCTCCCTGAGGCGGGCCGAGGAGGCTCCTTCGGGAACGGCGCGGAGCGCGGCGTCGAGCTTCTCCGAGAGCCGCGCCGCGAGGTTGCGGTCCTTCTGGACCAGGGCCTGGAGGCTGGCGACCATCCCGTTGAATTCCTCTTGGAGCTCCAGGAGTTCGTCGCCGGTGCGCAGGCAGACCCGGTGGGTCAAATCCCCCCCGGAGACCGCCTGGGCGCTTTTCTCGAAGCGGTAGATCGGCCCCGCGAAGCGGTGCGAGACGTAGAGGGAGATGAGCAGCATCAGCCCCAGGTAGAGCGCCACCTTCACCAGGATGATGGTGTTGAACTGGGTGACGACGGGTCCCAGGGCCGGATTCTCGCGCAGCAGGATCCGGGCCATGGAGTAGTAGATGTCTCCGCCCACGATAAGCGAGGCCGCCATCACGCTCAAAAACACCATCCCGATGTACTTGAGCTGGAGCGACCACTTGACCAGGACGGTCCGGCGCTGGAATTTCTGCGGCTCGGGATCGGCGCTCATGCCTTGGCGGCCGCGGGCTTCTCGGCGCGGCAGACGGTGTCCAAAAGCCCGAACCAGTCGGGGGTGACGGTCTTGAGCTTGGCGGTGGCCTCGTCCAGGGACACGCCCACGACCTCGTTGCCCTTGAGGGCCGCCATTTTCCCGAACTCGCCCCGGTGGACCAGATCGGCGGCCAGCACTCCGGCCCGGGTGGCCAGGATCCGGTCAAACAACGTCGGCGGGCCGCCCCGCTGGATGTGTCCGATGACGGCCGCGCGCGTCTCGATGCCGGTTTCCTTCTGGATCACCCCGGCCAGGCGCTCGCCCACCGCGCGCTCCTTGAGGACCATGTGTCCGAAATCGTCGAGCTTCTCTTCCTTGGCCTTGCCCTCGTCCATGTCGATGGCCTCGGAGGCGACGACCAGGGCGTAATTCTTGCGGGCGTGCGCCGCTTTCAGGCGCCGGGTCATGTCGGCCACGTCGACCGGGCGCTCGGGGAGGCAGACATAGTCGGCCCCGGCCGCGATGCCGGTGAAGAGCGCCACCCAGCCGGCGTGGCGGCCCATGACCTCCAGGATCATGATGCGCCGGTGGCTGCGCCCGGTGTCGATGAGGCTCTCGGCGGCGTTGACGGCCGCGGTCGCGGCGGTGTCGAAGCCGAAGGTGTAGTCGGTCGCCGAGAGATCGTTGTCCATGGTCTTAGGCACGCCGACCACGCGGACTTTGCGGTCCTTGTAGAGCTTGGCGGCCACGCCGAGGGTGTCTTCCCCGCCCATGGCGACCAACGCGTCCAAGGACAGCGCCTGCAAGGATTTAAGGACCGCCTCCACGCCGCCCTCTTTTTTGTAGGGGTTGGTCCGGGAGGTGCCGAGCATCGTCCCGCCCTTTCCCACCAGGCCCTCCACTTGGTCGGGGGTCAGGGGGGAACCCTTGCCCGCGATCATGCCTTTCCAGCCTTCCGAGATTCCGACGCAGTCGTAGCCGAGGGCGTCGGCCCGCAGGACCACCCCGCGGATGGCGGGGTTGAGCCCCGGGCAGTCCCCGCCGCCGGTGAGAATTCCGATGCGTTTTCTTTTCATGGTTATCGGCGCCTCGCGGTCAGAAATTTCCGGAGTACTTCAGCTGGACGATCCGCTCGGGCCCTCGGGGAAGGTCGTTGGAGAAACGGCCGCCCGCTCCGATGGCCCGCACCGCGAAGTCCAGGTGAAGGCCGGAGGTGATATAGGTCCGAACCCCCGCGTTCATCCGGCTGTCCTTGAAATTGTTGATGTTGTCCCACTCCCACATGAGGGAGACCCGGTCGCGGATGTTGAAGCTCACCGGCAGGCAGGCGAAGACGGAGTTGGAGTCGAAGTCGGAGATGTTGAAGGACGGGTGGCCCTGGAGCCCCGGCACCCCCAATTCCTGCGTGGCCGCCAGGTAGAAGCCGCGGTGGCGGTGGTTGTAGCGCTTGGCCACGGGGTTGTAGAGCATGCCCTGCCCGTCGAAGCCGACCGCGAAGGAGGGAATCCACTCCTCTCCGTCGAAAAACCGGTATTTGACCTGGACGTTCGGCGCCCGGACCCGGGTGGGCTTCTCGGCGCCCACCAGCTTGTCGATGTTGAGCGAGGCTCCGATGTTGAGCCGGTGGAAAACCCCGAAGGCCGCGTGCTGGAGCAGGCCGCCGTCGGAGAAGAATCGGGTGGAGGAGGCGTAGCCGCCGTAGTCGAGCACGGCGGTGGTGGGGGCGTCGATGAGGCTCGTGTCGGGGCGAAGCAGGCGGTCCCCCTCGCCTCCCAGGGCGAAGGCCCGTTTGGGCCGGATGCGGACCTTGGGCGGCGCGGGTCGGGAGTCGTCGTCCTGGGAGAAGGCGGCCGGCGCCCAGGCCAAAAGGATCGCGGCGATCGCGGCGGCGGCCCGCAAAGACGCCCTCATTTTTTCTTTTCCAGGATCTGCGCCACCTTTTGGTGCAGAAACGCCATTTCAAAGGGTTTTTGGAGGACTTCCGCGGCGCCGCTCATGATGGCGATGCCCTTTTCCCGGGCGGTGTCGCGGCTGGTCATCAAGACGATCGGGGGGGCCGCGGCGCCCAGCTTATTGGTCACCTCATAGGCCACGTGGTAGCCGTCGATGTAGGGCATCATGACGTCGAGAAGGATCAAGTCGAGCTTCTCGGCCATCGCCGTCTGCAGGGCTTCCTTGCCGTTGACCGCCACGAGGACGTCGTAGCCCTCGTTGCCGAGATCCATCTTCAAGAGATCGATCAGGTCAGGGTCGTCGTCGGCGACTAGGATGCGCTTTCGATCCGCCATGAATCCTCCCCTAGGATTTTCTCGACAGAGTCTAACAAATTTTGGCTTACCATGACGCGCTGTTGGACCTCGAGCACGGCCAAGCCTTCGGGGGAATCGTGCTCCAGGACCACGGGGACCCTCCCCCGGTGGGCTTCCAGCGCGACCCGCAGGCGCTCCAGGGTTTCAGGCTCCAGGGTGGCCGCCTTGCAGGACAGGCGCAGCTTGCCGGCAAAGCGCGCCACCGCGGTGTCCAGGCCCGAGACGGCGTCGACCACCAGTTCGGGGACCCCTTCCCCGCCCTCGGCCGCGGCGCCCGAGCGGCTGAAGCTGAGGCGGCCCGAGGCCATCACCAGGCGCCCGGCGCGCAGCTCGTTGGCCACCCCCGAGGCGTAGGTGCGGGGAAAGACCAGCATGTTGATCTCCCCGGAGAGGTCTTCCAGGGTGCAGCGGGCCCATTGCTCGCCCTTCTCCTTGGTGACCATGCGCTTGACTTGGTTGATGATGCCGGCCAGCCGGACCGGGGTGGTGATCTGGGCATTCAGGGAGCCGATGTCGTGGGTGGCCGCCAGCCGGAGCTCCCGCTTGACCCCCAGCAGGGGATGGCCGGAGAAATAGAAGCCCAGGACGTCTTTTTCCAGCTTGAGCAGGTCGTGCTCCGAGAGCGGGGCGGGGGCGGAAGTCGGGCCGTTGGGATCGGGAGGCGTCTCCAAGTCCCCGGCTCCAAACAGCAGGCCCTGGCCGCGGCTCAAATCCTCCTTGATCCGGGCTTGGCGCTCCACGGCCGAGGCGACCTTGGCCAGCAAGGAGGCCCGGCCCTGGTTGAGGGGGACCCCGGGTTCCAGGGCGTCCAGCGCCCCGGCGTGGATGAGGGACTCGAAGGTCTTTTTGTTGACCGCGTGCAGGTCCACGCGGGAGCAGAGGTCGTTTAAATCCTTGAAGGGCCCCGCCTCCCGGGCCTTCAGGATCGAGTCCACCGCCCCGGCGCCGACGTTTTTGACCGCGACCAAGCCGAAGCGGATGGAGTTGCCCTCCTCGATGGAGAACACGTCGCGGGAGGCCTGGATGTCGGGGGGCAGGATCTTGATCCCCATGGCCCGGGCCTCCTGAAGATAAGTGACGAGCTTGTTCTCCTTGTCCTCGGAGCCGACGGCGGAGTGCCCGATCTCGGAGGTGGCCACCGCGGCCATGAATTCCAGGGGGAAATTGGCCTTGAGGTAGGCGGTCTGGTAGGCGACTAGGCCGTAGGCTGCGCTATGACTTCTGTTAAAACCATAGCCACCGAACTTGGCCATCTGGTCGTAGATCTTATTGGAGACCTTCGGCGTGATCTTGTTGACGGAGGCGCCCTTGACGAACTTGTCGCGCATCTTCTCGAGTTCCTCGGGGATCTTCTTGCCCATGGCCTTGCGCAGGCCGTCGGCTTCGCCGGGGGTGAAGTTGGCCAGTTTTTTAGAGAGCTCCATGACCTGCTCTTGGAAGACGATGCAGCCGTGGGAGTCCTTGAGGATGGTCTCCATGAGGGCGTGGTCTTACTTGACCTTCTCGCGGCCGTGCTTGCG
>CAYHPY010000027.1:0-42477 GCA_964358485.1 uncultured Elusimicrobia bacterium | reverse complement strand
CTTGCGAGCTACCGGGCTGCTCTACCCCGCAGGGAAAGGATAACACAAGTGAAGAGGTAAAGCAAGGGGAAATTCTGATTCTTAGACGATAAATCAGATTTTTCGATGCTGCTGCAAGTTCGCAAGGTTTATCCGGGAATTCGGGTAGGCACGGCATACGCGAAGCGGCCGTTCCGGCCCAAACTCGGAGGCGAACATGCAAAGATTATGGAGCGATCAAAGCAGCGTAACCGCGCAGGATTGGCCCTCGGCGCGGGACCTATTCTTCCTGAGGTGCCGGTCCAAGAATCTCTCGGACCACAGCCTTAGCTGGTACAAGAACATCCTGGGCAGCTTCCTGCGCTTCCTGGAAGGCGTCGGCGCGCCCTCCCCGCGCGAGACGACGCCCAACATCGTGCGCGCGTACTTCGATTACCTGCGCCAGCGCGGGCAATCGTCGATCACGATCAACCGAACCTACGGCGCGTTGCGTTGCTTCTTCAGGTATCTCTCGCAGGAGCGCGTCATCCCGTCGAGTCCGTTCAGTTTGATCGAGAAGCCCAAGATGGAGAGAAAGCTGATCCGGCCGCTCAACATGGACCAGGTGCGGCTTCTGCTCATGCAGCCCAAGACGAAAACCTATGCCGGCTTTCGCAACTGGGTCATGATGCTGACCATGCTCGACACGGGCTTGCGATTGAGCGAGGCTCTCGGCTTGCGTCGAGACAGGATCGACTGGCAGGCCAGTCGTCTGTCCGTCGTTGGAAAGGGCGACAAGGAGCGCGTCGTCCCATTCGGCGCGGCGGTCAAGAAGGCGCTTTGGGACTACTCCCAATGGCGCGGCGACGTGGCGGGCCAGGACATTTTCTTCCTGGACCAGTTCGGCGGGCAGATTTGCCCGCGCCATTTCCAAATCATGCTCAAGCGCTACGGCAACGCCGGGAAGATCGAAGGAGTCCGGGTTTCGCCGCACACGCTGCGGCACACCTTCGCCACGCAGTACATCCTCAACGGCGGCGACGCCTTCAGCCTCCAGTCCATGCTCGGGCACTCGACGCTCGAAATGGTGAAACTCTACGTGCGGCTCGCCAACCGCGACGTGGCGCTCCAGCACCAGCGCTACTCGCCCATAGACAGGCTCGGGCCGCTTGCGAGCGGCCGGCGCTCAGTGAGGTTCCGATGAACGCGCGCCTTCGATGGTGGGTCGAGGAGTGGGACTGGCGGCCTCTGGCGCGGACGGCGATCTGGCTTGCCATCGCGGTCGCGGCGGCGAAGCGAAGCGGCTTCCGACCTCCCAGCCTTGGCGCGATTGCTCATGAGCTGATCCTAGGCTGGCTGCTGACCTTCGGCTTGCTGACCTGGGTGCAGATACGGCTTGTCCTGGGAGCCGTCCACCTATTCATGGCGCTCGATGATTGGACCTACGCGGCGTCTGAGTGGCTTGTCCGGCCCGTGGCTGGCCGCGCGCCGTTCGCCGTCAACTTCCTGGCGGCGCTGGCCGCGCAGCTTGCGATGGTCTTTGGCTCGCTGACCGTTTGGAGCGCTGCCCACCTGGGGCCGCGAGTCCTGGCACTGCTTGAGGCCGGAGCACAGGCCCTGGTTCGGGTGATCCTGTGAATTGATCAGGGAAGAATTCGCTCGACCAAGGGCCGCAGCTCCGTCACGACCTGATCGAACGGGGGAGCATTCTGGACCTGCTTGCCGATAGAAGCCTTCCACGCGGCCCGGTTGGCCTCGATCAAGCTCTCTTCAAAAAATTCAGCGGAGCCCTTGAACGCCACCTTCTTAAACTTGCACTTGGCCGTGAACGCCTCGCGGATGGCTTCCTTGTCCACTCGGGGCTGCCCAAGAACCTGCCAAAGGTCGTAGTAGTCCCGAGGCCGCGGAACTCGGCCGCGCTCCTGGAGTATGGCGCGTAGCTTCTCGGCTAGAATCTCCTCCACGGGGTAGGACCAAGCCCTGGCTCCCCTGAGCGAGTCACTGTAGAAATGCCGGATGATCCGGTCCTCCGGCTCAAGAACGATCTTCTCGTAATAGGTCAGGTCCATCTGGATTCGGGGCAAGATAGTCTTGGGGCCGCTGGGGCCGCGATACTCGATCTTGGCGACGAAGGTCTCCTCCCCCCGGACTTCCCTGGTCTTCTGGAACTCGGCCAGCCGGAACTCCATGCCGGACATGTGCGAGGCGTTGCGGCAAGCGTTGCGGATCAAAGGCTCAAGCTTCTCGCTGGGAAGCTCCTTGCGGCAAGTATAGTCCAGGTCTTGGGAGAACCTGTAGTCCCGGAAGTAGCATTTCCTGAGCGCGGTCCCGCCCTTGAAGAGAATCCGGTGGTATAGCGACCGCTCGCGGGATATCCCGTAAAGCATCCAGCCCAGGCAGTAATCCCGCTCAAGGGTGCCGTAGTGGATGCCGGAGAAACCAGCCATCCGCTTGAGTTCATCGCTTGGGATCATACCCTTCAAGATGGAAGTTAAGCCTGATCTTCCAGCGGGAAACCTGCGGTCCGGACTTGGGTCCTGCGGGGTCGAGGAGCCCGACTCCCTTGCTCACGCGCCGCCGCCAACGGAGCAGATTTTCCAGCGGCCAGCCCAACCATTCCCCCAGGATTCCAAGCCTTTTGAAGGCCACTCCCCGCTCAATTATGCCGGCGTATTGCTCCAGCTTATGCAGGTCTACCTTGGCTCCGGCGGTCTTAAAAGCCTTGGCGACTTCCGCAAATCCCCCGCAGTGTTGGGGCCACAAGACCGCGTCCAAAAGGGTCCTCTCCAGGTCCGTGACCCAGACCTTATGCCTGCCGATCCAAGCGAAAGTCGTGCCAAAAAAGTTGTCCTTCGGCACCATAAAGATGCGGTAAGAAACCCCGGCTAAGGTCCCCTCATAACGGTGCTTGGTCCTGGGGCTGATGAGGTAAACCCGGTCCGGTATTTGCTCCGTGAGCCCATGGTGATTGAGGGCCGACCATAGCCCGATCATGTAGGGCCGGACCAACCTTGAGGCAATCACGAACTCATGCTCCGTGTACTGGCCGCTGGGTCCGGCCTCAAAGGGAAGGATCATGTACTTGCCGCGTTCGATCCGCGTGATCCAACGCCGCTTGGCAAGGCGGTGGAGCAGGTTGTTCAAGCCAGCCCGGCTGCCTTCCCAAATCCGCAGGGCGTCTCTGTGGCCGAAGATGCTCTTGCCGTTTCCGGCAAGCTGCCGCAGAAGACGGGCGCTGCTGGCTCCAAGTCCGTAGGTATCCTTCATGATCGTAGTTTAAGAAACTCATTATTAGTGTATCAGAAAATATTCATTATGCAAGACCCGAAGGGAGTAAATCATCTATAGAGATTATTAACGTATCTAATAATATCCCAGATGGGACCAGGCACCCCTCAAAAGGTAGGGTCCGCGCACCCTCCGACGTAAAATAAAATATTTTTTTGTCCTTGTTAGATCATCATTTATTGGCCATTCCCGGCGATTGTGTGGTGGCGATTTCATATTTGAAAAGCTCTAGTAGAGGGTAGAAGGGCATGAGGCGGTTGGGCACATACTTATAGTGCGCGGGCTCGAAGCTTCGACCTTGCGAATTCTGCAAGCACTCATTGGAGGATATCGGGAATGGCACCAGGCATGCTGGAAAAATGTAGCGGAAAAAATGGATCGGCATGGATGGGCACGATGATACGAGGCCCACGAGTCGCAAATGGCCGGCAGGAGGAGCTTCTGGTACCACAGAATAGCGGCGTGGGCAGTGGTGTCGCCGAGAAACGTCGGCAGCCACAGCCCTTTCTATCCCGCCTGACGGTCCTCTGCGAGGACCTTTTCTTCCCAACCCCACCCCCACAACGATGTGGTGCTGGGGTTGGGAAGCGGCGGGTAGGGTGGGCTGTGGATGTCGGAGGGATAGGGAAATAAGAAAGAGGACAAAAACAACAAACAAAGAAAAAGGACAGAGAAGGGGTTGGGGAATAAAAAAGAGAGTACGGAAGGAGAAAAATAAAACAGGGAGGTTAGAGATTGATCAACGGAAAAATAAAAACAAAGGGCCCGAAGGGCAGGACAAAACTACAGGAAAGGGACGGAGATTTGTTGCGGGAGTTGGAGCTGTGGGGAGTGCTGGGGCTTGGACAAATAGACGGATTGATATTCCACCAGGAGGTCGGAGAAGCCGAAAGGGCGAGGCTATTATTCAACGAGTACGGCGAGAATTTATACCGGCTGTCGGGGTACAAAAGGCTTCAAGACCTGAAAAAGTCGGGGCATGTGGATGCTCATTTCTATCGGGACTTTCCCATGGTATTCACCCTGACAAATCTGGGGCATAGGGCGTTAAAGGCGGCGAAATTGGCGCGGCTACCGGGGTTTCGGCGCTCGGTCTCGGGGCATCTGATCGAGCATGAGATCATGGTAAACGCCGTGGGTTTGGTGCTGTCACGGCTCCATGGGCTGACGGTTCGGACGATCCGAGAGCGCACGGATTGGAACAGCCGGGGCGGCTGGAGCCACACCACAAGCCGGTCCCGAATCCCGGACTTGTGGATCTCGGACCCAGCCGAGCCCAAGGCGGTCGAGGTCGAGATGCACAAGAAGGCGACCCATCTCTATCCCGATATTTGGGCGTCCTATCGGGCTTCCCTGCCGGGGCGAGCGGTGGTCCTCTACCTGACGAACTGGCCGAGCGGGCCGGACTTCGTGCGCCGGCAGGCGGATCGGTTAGGGACGCCGTTCATCTACGTCTGCGCTCTGGCCGAGTTCCGGGCCAGCGCCGGGCGCTGCACCTTCACCAACTGCGAAGGCCGCAGCCTTCGGCTCGCGTCGGCCTCGGCGGCGTCCTTTCTGAGCGCGCCGGCGGCCCGGCTGTCCAACCTTGAGACCGTAGGAGGTATCGCCTAATGGAAACCAAAATAGCGATGTTAATCTGTTTGGCCGGTGTCGTCGGCTGCTCGATCCTGCTGCATTTCGAGCGCCGCAAGCTCGCGGGCCTGGCGCTCGGCCTGGCCGTCGCCCTGTCCCTGCCGTTGATCGGCTTGCCGACCTTACTGAAACTAAGAAAGGACCTCGGTATATGCCGACACGTTCCGGTTGCGGACCTGCGGCGCACGACGAACGGAGCCTCGGCCGGACTCGGGCTGCTGATCGGCTTGGGCCTTGCCTTCCGAAAAGCAGGCCCCGGCTCCCGCAAGCGCCAATGGGACGCGCCCCGCCACGCAGGCAGCACGGACAAGCCGCTCGGCCGGATTCTTGAGGGCGAGCCCTCCGCTCACGGAACGTTCCTGGGCACGGCCAACGGCTGGACCAATGTCTTCGTGACCGACAAGGAGCGCGAAAGCCACATGCAGATCGTAGGGCCGACTCGCTCAGGCAAGTCGCAGCTTCTCTTCGGCCTTTCAGGTCAAGACATGAAACGCGGCATGCCGGTGTTCTTCATGGAGGCCAAGGGCGACAGCTCGGACTTCGACCAGTTCTTGAAGCTGGCGACTCTGGCGGGGCGCGCGGCGGACGTGCGTTACTTCAACCCGCAAGATGCGCGCTCGATGACCTTCAACCCGATACGGCGACTGCCGGGCCAGGACACGACGGCGGTCGCCAACCAGCTTGCCCGAGCCATCGGCCGCGAGCCTACGTCCTCAGGGGAGGGCCAGGACTACTACCGTTCAATCGACTACGCGCGCATGCTCAACATGATCGAGGTCTTCTGCGCGACCGGCCTGGAGTTCACGTTCAAGGACTGCCTTGCCTACTTCAGCTCGGAGAAGGCCCGCAAGAAGGCCTTCGACCTGTGCAAGGACCCGCGCAAGGTGGACGCTGCGGCCGAGGACTTCAAGAAAGGGAGCGACACCTCGGCGCTGACCTCGGCCATCCGACCGTGGACAACCGGCGACCTGGGGCGGCTGCTCAACGACTACTCGCCGGAAATCCACCTGGAGGAAATCTTCGAGCGCGACCAACTCGCCTACTTCGCCGTACCCATCGGGCACCTGCAAGTCCTCGCCAATCCGCTCGGGCGCATGCTCATCTCGGGCCTGCTCTCGGTCGCGGCGGCGCGGCAGAAGCAGTATCCAAAGCCCAAGCCGGCGTCCGTGGTCTTGGATGAGTTTGCGGAGTTCGCGACGCCGGTCTTCTCGTCCTTCATCGCCACCGTGGGCTCGGCGCGCTTCTGGACGGTGCTTTCCCACCAGGACCTCGGCCAGCTCAAGCGAATCGAGGGAATGTCACCCGAGGCGTTTCATTCGGCGGTGTTCGCCAACACCTCGGGCTGCAAGGTCTGCTTCCGGACGCCCGCGCCGGAGGATGCGGAGTTCTGGTCCGCCACGCTCGGAACCTATACGACCTTCAAGGATACCGAGCAGGTCCAGCGCGGCATGCTCGGCTCGATGCGCACGGGCCAGGTGTCGCGGCGTGAGGTCGAGGAATTCAAGGTCCATCCAAACCTGCTCAAGAACCTCAAGCCTGGGACGGCACTCATCTACTCGGCCGGGCGGCTTGAGTGCCTGGCGAAAACGGCGAGCGTGGCGCGCTTGCTTGAGCCCATCGAGACGCCAATGCTGGAGGCTTTCCCTATCGAAAAAGGCAAGGGTCTTGAGCTTGAGAGCGAGTTGAAAGGGTCGGGACGTTTCGACAACGACGGGCGGCTGCGGTAGTTTGATTTTTGTTGAGGCACCTGGGAGCCGGTTGAGCTTAATCGGGGCACTGCCCCTCAAACAAAAAGGACCGGAGCAAGGGCCCGGTCCGCATGGGAGGTAATTGAACGAACTAAATAACACACTACAGCAGGACCGTCTTTCGGAGTCGCGCAAGGCGGTGACGTTTCAGCAGGCGTATGAGGAGTTCCGGTTGCGCTGCGACTCGCGCAATCTATCGTCAGGCACGTTGGCCTGGTATCACCAAATCCTCGGCGGCCTTGAGCGCTTCCTGATCCAGCGCTACGAGATCGCGAGCATGGACGAGATCACGCCGGGGCACATCCGCGCGTACCTGAGCCAGCTCAAGGCGCGCGAGCTGTCTTCGGAGACGGTGCACAGGACCTACGGTGGGTTTCGCTGCTTCTTCAAGTTCCTGCTGCGTGAAGGGCTCATCCGCTCCAATTCTATGGAGTTGGTCGAGCGTCCGAAGCGCGAGCGGCACTTGATCCAGCCGCTCCAGCCGGAGCATGTCCGGCCGTTGCTTGACCAGGCCGACCCGAAAACGTTTCTCGGGCTGAGGAACAAGGTCCTGATGCTGCTCATGCTGGACTCAGGCCTGAGGCTGTCGGAGGCGCTGAAGCTAAGGCTGCCCAATGTGGACGTGCCGGGAGGCACGGTGCTGGTGATGGGCAAGGGCCGGAAGGAGCGCCGTGTCCCGTTCGCCAAGGTCACGCGACTGGCACTTGAAGCCCTCCTGACCGCGCGGCGGCGGATCGTCGTCCCGTCGGACTTGCTATTCATCAGCAGGCACGGCGGCGAGTTGACGAGCCGGCATGTGCAGATCATGATCAAGCGCTACGGTGAGCGCGCCGGAATCAAAGGCGTGCGCGTCTCGCCGCACACCCTGCGTCATACCTGCGCGACCCAATACATCCGCAACGGCGGCGATGTGTTCAGTCTCCAGAAAATCCTCGGGCACTCGACCCTGGAGATGGTCCGAAACTACGTCAACCTCGCCAGCCGCGACGTGTACGACGCGCACCGGAGGTTCTCGCCGATGGACCGGCTGCTCTCGCCACCGCTGGTGGCGGCCGCATGAGGCTTCCAGGCGGCAATGATAGGCGTGAAAATACTATAATTTCACGTCATAAAATTAATATAAGGCCGTCCTTTGCCCCGCTGGGAAGATGGCCCGAGAGAAGGAGAAATTGTCTTAGGAGTCTGATGATGCCACGCCCAGCTAAAAAGGTCGAGCGGACCGCCAACGGAGCCAACCTTGGCTTTGAAGAAAAACTTTGGCAGGCGGCCGACAAGATGCGCGGCCACATGGACCCAGGCGAGTACAAGCACGTCGCTCTGGGACTTATCTTCCTGAAGTACATCTCCGACGCCTTCTATGAGCGCCGCCTTTACCTCGAAAAACAGGCTTCCGATCCATCCAGCCCATCCTTCGTCAAGGAGCCGGCGGCGCGCTACAAAATCCCCGAGGACCGGGACGAGTACGTGGCCGAGAATGTCTTTTGGGTGCCGAAGGCCTCGCGCTGGTCTTATCTTCAGGACCACGCCAAACAGCCGACCATCGGCAAGCTGATCGATGACGCCATGGTAGCTATCGAAAAGGAAAATCCTTCGCTCAAGGGTGTGTTGCCCAAGGATTACGCGCGGCCGTCTCTCGATAAGCAGCGGCTGGGCGAGTTGATCGACTTGATCGGCCAGATCGGCTTGGGCGACAAGGAAAGCCGATCCAAGGACATCCTCGGAAGGGTTTACGAGTATTTCCTCAGCAAGTTCGCCAGCGCCGAAGGAAAAAAGGGCGGCGAGTTCTACACGCCGCGCTGCGCCGTGCGGCTCTTGGTTGAGATGATCGAGCCCTATAAGGGCCGCGTTTATGACCCTTGCTGCGGTTCCAGCGGCATGTTCGTGCAAAGCGAGGAGTTCATCGAGGCCCACGGCGGACGCATCGGCGATATTTCGATTTATGGCCAGGAATCCAACTCGACGACCTGGCGTTTGGCGAAGATGAACCTCGCGCTGCGCGGCGTAGAAGCCAATCTTGGACCGAGCCATGCCGACACTTTCCACAATGACCTGCACAAGGACCTGAAAGCCGATTTCATCATGGCTAATCCGCCGTTCAACATGAGCGACTGGGGCGGCGAGCGCTTGAAGAACGATGTGCGCTGGAAGTACGGCGTCCCTCCGGCAGGCAATGCCAACTTCGCCTGGGTGCAGCACATGATCCATCATCTCGCGCCAAAGGGCATCGCGGCTTTCGTTTTGGCCAACGGCTCGATGTCCTCGAACCAATCGGGCGAGGGCGAGATTCGCAAGAGCATCATCGAGGCCGATCTCGTGGACTGCATGATCGCCATGCCAGGCCAGTTGTTCTACGGCTCTCAAATTCCCGTCTGCCTTTGGTTTTTGACTCGCGATAAAAGCAAGGGACGTTTCCGCGACCGGAGCGGGGAGACTTTGTTCATCGACGCGCGTAAGATGGGGTACTTGGCGGACCGGACCCACCGGGACTTGAAAGACGAGGAAGTCGCTCTCATCGCCAAGACCTACCACGCTTGGAGAGGCGAAAAGGACGCGGGGAAATACAAAGACCAGGCGGGTTTCTGTAAAAGCGCGGAGCTTCAAGAGATCGTCTCCCACGGCTACGTGCTCACGCCCGGCCGCTACGTCGGCGCTGAAGAAGTCGAGGACGACGGCGAGCCTTTCGATGAGAAGATGAAGCGCCTGACGGCCCAACTCAAGGACCAGTTCGCCGAGTCGGCCAAACTTGAGAAGGCGATCCGGGAGAACCTCAAGAAGGTGGGCTTTGGGTTCTAAACGAAAAACGCCGTCAATTCGTCAAGGAAATGCCGTCTCCGATTTCGATTCCTTGGTCGAGGCGATTGTCCTTGCGCACGATCAGCTTCAACTTCGGGCGGCCAAGGCCGTTAACGTTTCTCTGACGTTACGGAACTGGCTCTTCGGCCGCCATATCGCCGAATATGAGCTTAAGGGCAAGGATCGGGCCGCGTACGGCGACCGCTTGTTTGAGAAGCTTTCCGAGAGACTGCAAGCGAAAAGCATCCCGCGCGTGGACGAGAGAGAACTACGTCGTTACAAGCAGTTCTACTTCATCTACCCTCGGATTCGGGAGTCACTGACTCCCGAATTGTCGGGCAGCTCCACCCCTTCGAGCGCGAAGAAGGCGATTCGGGAGTCGGCGACTCCCGAATCCGGTATTCCGGCACAGACGCTTATTCAAAGAATATCCTTTACCCATATCGTCGAGTTGATCCAGATCGACAATCCCCTTAAGCGCGCTTTCTACGAGGTCGAATGCTTTCGAGGTAATTGGTCCGTCCGCGAGCTGAAAAGACAGCTCGGCAGCCTCTACTATGAGCGCGCGGGCCTGTCCAAGAACAAGAAGAAGCTCTCGGAACTGACCCACGCCAAGGCTCAGCCGCAGGCGGCCAAGGAGATAATCCGCGATCCCTACGTCTTCGAGTTCCTGGGCCTCAAGCCCAAGGAGGTCATGGGCGAGTCCGACCTGGAGAACGCGCTGCTCGACAAGCTGGAGAATTTCCTGCTGGAGCTGGGCCACGGCTTCTGCTTCGAGGCGCGGCAGAAGCGGATCCTCATCGATGGCGAGCACTACTTCGTCGATCTCGTCTTTTACCACAGGATTTTGAAGTGCCACGTGCTTATCGAGTTGAAGGCCGACGACTTCAAGCACGAGCATTTGGGGCAGCTCAACACCTACGTCAGCTGGTATCGCAAGCATGAGATGGCCGAGGGCGACAACCCGCCCATCGGCATTCTGCTTTGCACGAAGAAGAGTCACGCCTTGGTCGAGTACGCCTTGGCGGGGATCGATAACCGGCTTTTTGTTTCGAAGTACCAGCTTGAGTTGCCGAAGAAAGAAGAAATTCAGAAGTTCATTGAGAAGCAGATCGAGAGCGCAGCAGCGAAGAGGTCTGGGCATGCCCGCTAGATGGCGGACGGCGAGAATCGAGGATGTAGCTGAGCGTGTTGCTATGGGCCCATTCGGTTCATCCATCAAAGTGGAAACGTTTGTCCTCGAAGGAATTCCCGTGATCACCGGCCAACACCTGCATGGCTATAAAATCGACGACAACGCGGGATTCAAGTTCATCACGAAAGAACACGCCGAACGCCTTAGGAATGCCAGTGTAAAGCGAGGCGACATTGTGTTGACGCATCGGGGAAATATTGGACAGGTTTCAATTGTTCCGGAAAATTCAAAGTTTGAGCGATACATCGTTTCCCAAAGCCAGTTCTATATGCGCTGCGACCGGTCCAAGGCCATACCGGAGTTTGTGATGGCTTATCTGAAAAGCCCTGATGGCCAGCACAAATTATTGGCTAATGCTTCCCAAGTCGGTGTTCCATCCATCGCTCAACCGGTAACATACCTCCGCACGATCGAGATTCCGCTTCCGCCTATCTCGGAACAGCGCGCCATCGCCGAAATTCTAGATTCTCTTAATGACAAGATCGCCTCCAATCGTCGAGTAAACGACACGCTGGAAACAATGGCACGGGCAATCTTCAAGTCATGGTTTGTAGACTTCGCCCCAGTGCGGGCAAAGGTCGAAAGCCGAGACACTTGGCTGCCGGCGGACATCGCCAACCATTTCCCAAGTCGCCTTGTAGACACCGAACTTGGCGATATCCCCAAAGGGTGGGTACCTGCGACAATCAAGGACCTCTCATTGCTAAATCCAGAAACATGGAAAAATGACACACGCCCTGCCACAATAAACTATGTCGACCTCTCGAACACGAAATGGGGACGAATCGAATCGGTCACAGAATACGCACAAGATGAAGCTCCTAGCAGAGCGCAGCGCGTACTGCGCCGAGGGGATACCATCGTTGGGACCGTGCGCCCAGGGAACGGTTCATATGCCTTCGTTTCTGAAGATGGCCTCACGGGCAGCACTGGTTTCGCTGTCCTTAGGCCAATTCGCGAGCACTATGAAGAGTTCGTGTATCTCGCCGCGACAGCGAAGGACAGCATAGAGGCACTTTCGCATTTGGCTGACGGTGCCGCCTACCCCGCCGTACGCCCTGAAGTTGTCGCCGCAAGACCAATCATTAGCCCAGGAGATATCATTCTTGAGAAATTTTCCCAGACAGTTGGCCCCCTGCTGGCCGGGATATCGAATAATGAGCGCGAGTCACGGACCCTTGCCAGTATTTACGACACACTATTGCACCGCCTGATCATGGGCGAGATTCGCGTTGATGCGAAAAGAAGACCCCAGTGATCAATAGACTTCAGCTGATTCGAAATATAGGGCAGTTTGATTCCGTGGCCACTGGTGCAAATATTCCTCTCGGCCGACTCACGCTTGTCTATGCTGAAAATGGTCGGGGCAAGACAACGCTAACGGCAATCCTTCGTTCGCTGGCTACTGGCGATCCGCTTTCAATTGTAGAACGCCGCCGATTGGCAGCCCAAAATCCTCCGCATGTCGTTCTGGACTGTATTGGCGGGCCACCCGCAGCGATGTTCCAGAATAATGCTTGGAGCCGCACGCGCCCCGAAATCATGGTCTTTGATGACCTCTTCGTTGATAAGAATGTTTATTCGGGTCTATCGGTAGCTTCAGAGCATCGGCAGAATCTTCACGAATTGATCCCGGGAGCCCAAGGCGTTGGGATGAACCAGCAACTCCTCCAGCTTATCACCCAGGTTGAAGCTCATAACGCTGCTTTAAGGACCAAGGCGACAGCCATCCCTGTGTCGGCGCGCGGCTCGATGTCCGTGGACGATTTTTGTGTGCTCCCGCACCAGGCAGACATTGATGCGGCTATTCAAGAGGCTGAACGCAATTTAGCCGCAGCGCAAGAACAGGAGCCCATTCGCACGACCCCGCTTTTTAATTCGATCAATCTCCCGGCATTTGATACCACCGAACTAAACCGGATTCTTCAGCTAGATCTTCCTGCGCTTGATGCTGCTGCGGCTGCTCAGGTACAAGCGCACGTCCTGAGCCTTGGCCAAGAAGGAGAATCGTGGGTGGCGGATGGCATGAGACGCCTTGCGACACCCGAAGGCGGGACTACACCACCGTGCCCATTTTGCGCGCAAGATTTGCATAGCTCGCCGGTTATTGGCCATTACCGCTCATATTTCAGCCAAGCATACGCAGACCTAAAGCGCGTTGTAGCTGAGGCGCTCGCTGGTACGCGTACTGGTCATGGTGGCGAGATTCCAGCGGCGTTTGAGCGTGCCGTGAGAGTCTTGGTCGAACGTCGTCAATTTTGGTCGCGATTCTGCGAGGTTCCGGAGATTGTCCTCGATACGGCGACCATCTCGCGAGAGTGGAGGGCTGCCCGTGAGGCCGTGGCCGCAGCGTTGGCTACCAAGCAATCCACTCCTTTGGACCGCATGAATCTTTCCGAAGAAACTCAGGCACGAGTTGCGGAGTATGAGGCTCATTGCGAAACGATCCAGGCATTAAGTCTGCAACTGGGACAGGCGAATGCCAGAATTAACGTCGTAAAGGAGCGCGCGGCCGCAAGCAACGTGGCGGCTCTCACAGCTGATGTCACCCGATTGAAGGCGACGAAGGCCCGTCACGAACCCGCGACGGCGGCGCTTTGTGCCGACTACTTATCGGAGCAGGCGGCGAAGGCTAATACGGAGCAAGCGCGGGACCAAGCACGCACAGCACTAGATCAGTATCGTGCAAGCACCTTCCCATCTTGCCAGGTAGCGATAAACACGTATCTGCAGAGATTCAATGCAGGATTCCGCCTCGACAGCGTTGCCTCTGCAAATACTCGGGCAGGCTCCGTCTGTAATTACAATGTCGTGATTAATAACACACATGTGCCCGTTGCGGGCGGCACACCGACGCCCGGGCAACCCTCATTCCAAAACGTCCTCAGCGCGGGGGATCGGAATGCACTTGCCCTCGCGTTTTTCCTCGCCTCTCTTGACCAGGACCCGAGCCTCGCAAACAAGATCGTCGTCATCGATGACCCTCTCTCCAGCCTGGACGAACATCGGACCCTGACCACGGTCCAGGAATTGCGTCGTCTGGCGGAGCGTACCACTCAGGTCATCGTCCTCTCGCACGACAAGCCTTTCCTATGCCGGATATGGGAAGGCGCAGACCCAGACATACGCGCCGCGCTTCAGGTGGCTCGCGATGGCCAAGGCTCAACCCTAGCCCCTTGGGATGTGAACCAAGACAGCATTTCCGAGCATGATCGCCGCCATATATTGCTGCGTGAGTACGCAGCCAGCGGTTCAGGAAATAATCGTGAGGTAGCCCGTGCTATAAGGCCATTGCTCGAAGCTTTCTTGAGGGTAGGTTGTCCGGAATTCTTCCCGCCAGGAACATTGCTCGGGCCGTTCCGTGCCCTGTGCGAACAGCGGGTCGGCACCCCGCGGCAGATATTGGATTCCGCCAGTATCCAGGAGTTGCGCGACCTCGTTGAGTATGCGAACAAATTTCACCATGACACGAACGCGGCGTGGGAAACCGAGATAATCAATGACGGCGAGCTATCTGGATTTGCTCGTCGAGCCTTGGCGTTCACAAGTCCATGATTGAAACGAGCCCAAGTCGGAAAAAACGGGATAAAGACCTCGACCACCTTCTTTCATGGGGGCGCTATCTCTACTGGTGCGATTTGAATAAAAAGGAATTCAAGAAATTCATCGGCAGGGAACGCTCCATGGCAAATTGGCGTTTTGTTGCTTTAACAGCGCGATGGTACGCGAGTCTGTGGGTCGTGATCGAAGGCTGGCGTTCAATAGGGTTGAAGGATAACTGGATCGATAAATTGATTGCTTTCGATGGGGGCCGCTACGCAACTCTGCTCAAGAAATTTCGGAATGCGACATACCATTACCACCCGAGCTTGCTGGATGAACACCAGACGAACCTTCTTAAAGAGGAGAAGCATGTTGTATGGGTTGAAGCGCTGCATCAGGAGTTCTTGCGGTTCCTGTGGGAGTACCCGCGAGGGTTTTTAGGATCAAAATCCGATAAGGAAAAAGCCGCTCGAGCGATGCGGCGTGTAATCGGATGGATGCCAGATGACACGATTTTTGTAGTGGAAGATTCGCTGGCAAGACTCATTAGTAAATCGGAGAAGATGTTGAGGAATGGGTCCCCCGACAACCCGGTAACGAGTGAGGTTGTTTCGGCGTTGGAGAATGGGCGCCGATTTTTGGATCAGAAGCAAAGTGCGGCATACCGTGATGCATTGATCGCGATGCTATCGAAATGAGTCAAAAATTTGCCGAATCGGACGTTGAGGAAGCCGCTCTAGACTGGCTGTGCGGCCTCGGGTACACCGTTCTCCACGGCCCCGAAATCGCTCCTGGTGAATTGCTCGCGGAGCGCGCCGGCTTTGATTCCGCGATCCTCGAAAAGCGCCTGCGCTCATCGGTGGCCAAGCTCAATCCCAAGATCCCGAGCGAAGCACTCGATGACGCCGCCACGAAAGTAATGCTCGCCGAGCATGCGAGTCTCCTCGAAAACAATCGCCGCTCCCACGGCCTTCTCGTCAACGGCGTCCCCGTCGAATATCAGGCGGAAGGCCGAACCGTTTCCGATTTCGCCCGGCTCATCGACTTCGACCGCCCGAAAGAAAACGACTGGGCCGCTGTCAACCAATTCACCGTCATCGAAAATCGCCACAACCGCCGCCCCGACATAATCATTTTCGTCAACGGCCTCCCCCTCGCCGTCATCGAACTCAAGAACGCCGCCGATGAGAATGCTACGGTTCGCAGCGCCTTCAAGCAACTCCAGACCTACAAGGCCGAGATTCCCTCGCTGATGGCCTATAACGCGGCCCTGATCATTTCCGACGGCCTCGACGCACGGGCCGGCACCATCAGCTCCGATTGGGAGCGCTTCATGCCCTGGCGCACGGTAGACGGCCGCGAGCTAGCCGCGCCGACCGAGCCCCAGCTCGAAGTCCTGCTCAAAGGCATGTTCGACCAGCGCCGCTTTCTCGATCTGATACGGCATTTCATCGTATTCGAGGAAACGCGCCAAGGCCCGATCAAGAAGCTCGCCGCCTACCACCAGTTCCATGCCGTCCATAAGGCCGTGGACAGCACGATCAAGGCAGTCAAAGGCGACAAGCGCGTCGGCATCGTCTGGCACACGCAAGGCTCCGGCAAGAGCCTGACGATGGCCTTTTACGCGGGAAAGATCATCCAGCACCCGGCGATGAAGAACCCGACCTTAGTTGTGCTCACGGATCGCAACGACCTCGACGACCAGCTATTCGGCACGTTCTCGGCCTGCCATGAGGTCCTACGACAGCGCCCGGTCCAAGCCCGAGGCCGAGATCATTTGCGCGAACTTCTACAGGTAGTGTCCGGTGGGGTGGTCTTTACCACCATCCAGAAATTCATGCCTGAGGAAAAAGGCGACGCCTTCCCTCAGCTCACGGATCGGCGCAACATCATCGTGATCGCCGATGAGGCGCACCGCAGCCAGTATGACTTTCTAGATGGCTTCGCCAAGCACATGCGCGACGCGCTGCCGAACGCCTCTTTTATTGGATTTACCGCCACACCCATCGAGAAGTCCGACCGCAGCACGCGCGCCGTCTTCGGTGACACGATCGACGTTTACGACATCCATCGTTCGATCGAGGATAAGGCCACCGTGCCGATCTATTACGAGGCGCGGCTGGCCAAGCTCGACTTGAAGGAAAGCGAGAAGCCCAAGCTCGATCCTGACTTCGAGGAGATCACGGAGGGCGAAGAGGACTCGGTCCGACGCAAGCTCAAGAGCAAGTGGGCCAGGCTCGAAGGCTTGGTCGGCGCAGGAAAGCGGATCGATCAGGTCGCCAAAGACATCGTCGATCACTTTGAGAAGCGCCGCGAGGCAATGGAAGGCAAGGGGCTCATCGTCTGCATGAGCCGGCGGATTTGCGTGGAGCTGCACGACGCCATTACCCGACTACGGCCGCAATGGCGGCACAAGGACGACGCCCAAGGCTTGCTCAAGGTCGTCATGACGGGCTCGGCCGCAGACGGGGCTGAGTGGCAGGAGCATATCCGCGACAAGGCGCGGCGGCGGACGCTCGGTGACCACTTCAAGGAGCCGTCCTCGCCCCTAAAGCTCGTCATCGTGCGCGACATGTGGCTGACCGGCTTTGACGTGCCATCGCTGCATTCGCTCTACATCGACAAGCCGATGCGCGGCCACGGCCTCATGCAGGCCATCGCTCGGGTCAATCGAGTCTTCAAGAACAAGCCCGGCGGCCTCGTCGTCGATTACCTGGGAGTCGCCCATGAGCTTAAGAAGGCTCTGGCCGAGTATTCGCAGAACGACAAGAAGGATACGGGCATCCCGCAGGACCTGGCGGTCGGGGTCATGCTGGAGAAGCTTGAAATCCTCAAGGCGCTCATGCACGGCTTGAACTATTCCGCCTTTTTCCGAGGCTCGGCCAAGGAGCGGGTCCGCGTGCTCCCTCGCGCGATGGACCATGTGCTTTCCCAGAAGAACGGCAAGGCGAGGCTTTTTAAGGCAGTCTCGGAGCTTTCCAAGGCGTTTGCGCTGTCGGTGCCCCATGAGAAGGCAATGGCAAGCCGCGATGAAATCGGCTTCTTCCAGGCGCTCCGCGCGGCCTTCGTGAAGAACACCGACGGCGACGGCAAGGACCCCGAGGACTTGGACTCGGCGATCCAGCAGATCGTCTCGCGGGCGGTCTCTTCCGATCAGGTCATCGATATCTTCGGCGCGGCGGGCCTCAAAAAGCCCGACATCTCGATTCTTTCCGATGCTTTTCTCGAAGAAGTGCGCGGCATGCCGCAGAAAAATCTAGCGCTAGAGCTTCTTAAGAAGCTGCTCAACGACTCGATTAAACTGCGCTCCGAAAAGTTCCTGGTCCAATCGCAATCTTTCGCCAAGATGCTGGAGGAAGCCGTTCGCAAGTATCACAACCGCGCCATCGAGGCGGCCGAGGTCATCGAGGCGTTGATCCGGCTCGCCAAGGAGATGCGCGAAGCGGACAAGAAAGGCGAGAAGCTAGGATTGTCCGACGATGAGAGAGCCTTCTACGACGCGCTCGAAACCAACGACAGCGCCGTGAAGGTCCTAGGCGACGACACGCTACGCGGCATCGCGCGGGAATTGGTGGAGACGGTACGCAAGAACACCACGATAGATTGGACGGTCAAGGAGAGCGTGCGGGCCAAGCTGCGCACTTTGGTCAAGCGCATTCTCCTCAGGCACGGCTACCCGCCCGACAAGCAGGAGAAGGCCACCCAGACCGTCCTTCAGCAGGCCGAATTGATCTGCAAGGATTGGGCGGGATGAGTCGCAAGCGAGCCGCCGAGAGCAAAACGCTCTCGCGTAGGGGATGATTTGGCCATGCCCCTAGGCATAGCAGACCTGGCGCACCTGTGGGACGGGGACGTAATCCGTCTACCAGACATTCTTCGTCAGAAGTATCGACAGATGCTTACCCGTCTTGGGCTCCTGGACCTCGCGCTAGGGGGCTGTAGCGGCCCCGGCCCCATTGGAGGCAAAACCAATCGGGAAACCGAGGAACATTTCACACATAGGTTTGGAGTCGGAGGTGCACGGCTCCAGTACGTGCTGGTTGCCGGCAATAAAGCGCTTAAGCACGTAGCAAGAGACCTTCTCACCGCCCTCTCTGACGGCAACATTCGTCTATTAGATCTGCCTTGCGGGGCGGGCAGCTGTTCATCGACATTCCTTTCTCTTCTGTGCGACCTAAGATCTAAGATGATATTACCCCCGACACCACTAAATGTATCGGTCATCGGCGCAGATTTTTCGCCGAAGGCGCGCAAATTGTTTTTGGACATAATTGGCGATTTGACTCCTGATTGGACCAAACAAAGCCTGAAGGTTCAGGTAGAAGTCGTAGATTGGGATGCAACTCGAAGCGATAGCACAGCCGTCCTGATGGACCGGGTCCTCGATGAAAGCAGTTTCGTGCCGACTGAATACGTTGTACTCATCACGAATTTTTCCGGCGAAGCGAGCAGTTCCCAATTCTTCCGTGAATTTTCACCCTGCCTAGAACAAATCTTAGGTCGCCTCAGCACCAAACGCTACACAGTCGTCTGGATCGAGCCTTCCATAACCAGTGCAAATAACCTCCTCGGTCGACTTCTGAGTTTCTTTACCCAGCGGATTCCCTGGATTTCCCCAGCAGATGGGACAACCGATGTCGACGCCACCTACAAGGCGCAGCATCCAATCACCAATGAGATTCATCGCAGCAGCGTAAAGCTTCTTCGGCACATCCGGAAATGAGCGACACTGCAAGAAGTCTTGTAGTAAGGGCATTAAACTATTGGCGACAGTACCATCTTGAAACCTACGTCGGACTGCGGTACCTTTCGGCCAGAACCGCAGTGAATGATGAATCATCTTGGCTGATGGATTTCATCGCGCGGAAGGCGATCACAAAACGAGGAGACCGGCACCTGATATTCCCCCGCTTTAAAAGACTCGATGCCGGTGGGCGATTTGAGTATCGAGAGTTCGTCGCCCGCAGCCCCGTGGAGGCCCTCATCGAGATCCAGGCCCTTCTTCAGTTGCGCAACATTAAGGGCTTCGAGAATCGGCCAAACGTTTACAGCTATCGCTGGCCCTCCGGTCCAACAGAGAAACGAATTTACGAATACTATTGGCTTGGATATTCCCAGCGGAACCGCGATATCGCAAATGCATCGCTGGGTCTAGCGAACCCCGTAGTGTTGATTGCGGACGTTAAGAGTTTCTATCCGAGCATTGACAGGGATCTCCTGGAGCGACAACTTCAGAGAGCCTTGCCGCAAGGCAACAGCGAGGAAAATGTCTTTTTGCGGAACCATCTCCAAACGTCGATCAAGCTTGGCCCAGGCCAACAGGGCCTTCCTGTTGGCCCGCCGACCAGCCATGTTCTCGCAAACCTCGTCATGTCAGACATAGATAACTCGTTGTCAGCCAAACATGGATGCCGGTACTTTCGGTACGTAGACGATATAGCGATCGTCTGCGAGAAGGAGGAAGCTACCCAATCGCTGCGAAACCTTGAGTCTCTCTTAGGGAATATTGGCTTAAAGCTGAACGGGGAAAAGACGGACGAAGTTAGCGGGGCTGCGTGGGCAAACCGATTCAAAAGCGATCAGAGCAAGAACGCCAGTTCCTTCGATGGGATGGTTACCCGCGCGACCCTGGCGTGCGCTCTCTTTCCCGATCGGCTCCCCGAATTCCGCCAGGTCTGTCGAGATCAAAATATACTCTTCCCTGACAGACGATTGATGCATCATTCTCGCTCGAACAGATATCGACGATGGCTATATGTCCTGTTAAAAAACGGCGCTCAAAGCCTGAAGGCTGCGACTCAACTAAATGCAGAAGTGTTCGCCGCACAGCTGGTTAAGATTCGCAGAGACCTCGAAACTCTGGCCGACCGACTATTTGAGGCTCCCTCAGCATCGTCTCCCCTGACCCGCCGATGGCAAATACAAGATCAGCGGTTCGTTTTGAACCGTCTTTTTTATCTCACACCACTTGATGAGTTTGGGAAGCTTCTGCGGCATGTTCCTCCCGAACCAGAACACTTGGAATTCAGGGCGCTGCTTGCCGCATGCATGAGTGGAAACCCCGAGTCCCTTCTCCAGTTCCCAGGGCCAGCCGTAGCAACATTTTGCTCGGTCGCCGAAAAGATCGGCAGCGTTTCAATCTCGGAAGGGCGTCTTCGTCAACCGAGCGCAGCGAACGCAGCGGCCTTGTCAAATCTCTTCCTTAGCGGAGCACTTAATCCAGCAAAGGGAACGATTAAGGGTGCGTCTCTCATGGACACCCGCCTATTACTATTCGCACGTTTTAATCCGTCGCCAATTAGGGAAACATGGGAAATCGACTATTTGCACGAGCTCCATTCGCTTCAACTCGGCTTCAACAGTGGCACCACACGCGACCTCCTTCTCAGCCGATTTGACTGGGAAGAGGATATGATGCTCGAAGCACTTACCATTGGTGGCGATGGCTATTACTCCGTCTAGCAGGGTCGGAGAAAAACGACTCCGAATCGGTACACTTATCGGTACAAAGTGTCCCGATTTCCCGGTTGTCTGCCCATTCGATCCCCTATCGGGACATTTATCGGGACAAAATGTCCCGATTCCCTGCTTGCAGACTAAGCGCGTGGGCTGAGCGCGTGGGCTGAGCGCGTGGGCTGAGCGCGTGGGCTTGACGTTAGGCGGCTTTGCTGTTAAACTTTAGGTGTTGGACCCGGATTTGTGCGAACCGGCAGTTCTTACCCTTCACAAGTTCGCTTTCCCTGCGAACTTATGAGCGGTCTGGGGCGCAAGGCAAAATAAAAAAGCGCTGATAATTTCAGCGCTATCGACGAGAGGTGCTCTCTAAATACTTCTCGCGGTTATGAGCCTTGCGAGCTACCGGGCTGCTCTACCCCGCGGAGTCATCGTAGCATTTATTTCCCCTCCAATCAAGCAATCAACGAATCTCCCGACCCTCCCCTGCGGAAAACTTGTAAAATACGGCCGATGCAAGGCGCAACGATCCTTCCTCTGCTATTGCTTCTCCCCCTTCCCGCGCGAGCCGTCTCCCCCGAGGCCGAACGCAAGGTCATGGCGGGGCTGGAGGCCGGCTACGGCCTGGATTTCAAGGCCGCTGCGGCGGCCTTCGCCGAGGCGGACCTGGCGGCCCCGGATCATCCCGTGGGACCGTTCTTTTTGGGCTCCCTCAAGTGGCTGGAGTTTTCCCTCAACGCCGACCTGCCCCAAACCGCCAAGAGCATGGAGCCGGAGTTCGACCGGTTGATGGACCGGACCTTCGCCCGGGCCTCGGCGATGCTCAAGGCCGACTCGAAGAACGCCGAGGCCCACTTCTACATGGGCGCCGCCTACGGGATGCGCGGGCGCTGGAAGATGACCAAGCGGCAATGGATTCGGGCCGCCTCCGACGGCTGGAAGGGCTATAAGCACCTCAAGCAGGCCGTGGACATCGATCCGAATTTTTACGACGCTTACCTGGGCCTGGGGATGTACGATTATTATTCCGACAAGCTCCCCGGGGTGCTGAAGTTGGCCTCCTCCTTGCTCATCGTCAGAGGCGACAAGGAGCGGGGCCTCAGGTACGTGAAGCTGTCCGTGGAAAAGGGGCATTACTCCGTTATGGAGGCCAAGCTATTCCTGATCGGCATCTACATGGCCTACGAGAAACAGCCCCAGCGCGCCCTGGAGATCCTCAAGGAAATGCGCCTGGAGATGCCCAACAACCTCTTCCTACTCTACATGGAGGTCGCGGCCCGGACCCACGCCCAGGATTGGTTCGCGGCCACGGCCTTCGCCGAGGACCTCGTGGCCAAAGCCCACGAGCACGAGTTCGCCCGGCCCCACATCCCGCTCTTCGAGGTCTACCTGGCCGACGCCTATTTGGGCGCCAAGGATTACGGCCGGGCGCGCGCCATCGCCGACCGGTGCGTGGAGATGGCCGCCGACCCGCGGCGCGCCGCCGTGACCTACTGCCGCCTGCGGCGGGCCCAGGCCTCGGATTTGATGGGCAACCGGGAAAGCGCCGTCAAGGATTACGCCTTCGTGGCCAAGCGGCCGGATTTCTGGGATTCGGAGGACAAGGCCAAGCGGGGGCTCAAAAGCCCGGCCGACTACGAGCGGATCCTGGGCGAGCTTCTGGAATAACCAGTCCCCGAAGGGGACCCTACCCGTTCTGTTCCCGCTACTTTTTTTTGTTCTTCTCCAACCTGCCCCGCCCCTCCGGGGAAATCAGCGCTTGCGGACCCCGGCGGCCATTTTCAGGGCGTGTTGGGCCATGGCCCGGATTTCGGGGTTTTCATCGGCGACCAGGAGATTGAGGGCGGCCACGCAAGAGGAGACCCGCTGAATGGCGCTGTAGCGCTCGTCCGGCGAGGCCGCGGTCAGGTTTTTGACCAAATCGGGAAGCTCCTGGCGGACGGTCGCGGTGTAGAGGCCCCCCGCGAAGGCCTTCCAAGCCTCCACCGCCTCGTAATCCACCATTCCTTTTTCCGCGCTGATGCGGATGGACTCGATCCGGCCTTGGACCGCTGACAGCAGGTCCTTCGATATCCGGGCCCCCCGTTTCAGGAAGGTTTTGACGACCTCCAAGTTCCCGGAAAAGGTGGCGGCGTGCAGGGCGGTTTCCCCGGACTCGCAGACCGCGGCGTGGTCGGCGCCAGCCGCGAAGGCGGCCTCGACTCCATTCAAGTCGCCGGCGGCGGCGGCGGCGCAAAGTTGTCGGTCGGCGGGGCTCGGCATGGGCTAGTCCCCGCATTTTAGCGGTTGGCCGTCGGCCGGGTCAAGGGATTGGCCGACGGTAAGACATGCTAAAATATCCCCATGCCCAAACTGAAAAAAGCCTCCCGCAAGTCCTCGGCCGTGGTCTCCTCCGGCGCCGGAGGGACCTATGTCTACGACAAGGAGTTGGGGAAGGTGGTCAAGATTTCCGATCGCATCCCGGGCGTTTCCGGACGAAACCGCAAAAGCGGCCTGCCTTCGCAAGCCATGGGCCCCTGCGGTCGGCCCTGCGACCAAAATCGCTGCGGCTGATCAGCGCCGGACGCTGACAAATAACGGCTTGCCGTCGCGCAGGACGTCCAAGGCCGCGCCTTTTTTCAGGTCGGCGTCCTTGGCGGCTTTGCGCAGGGCGTCCAGGTTCGGGGTGGGGGTTTTGCCGATCGCGCGGACCAGGTCCCCGGACAGAAGGCCGCCGTAAAAGGGCGAGTCCTCATCGACTTCCCGGACCTCGACCCCTTCCTCGGCGGCGTAAAATCGCGCCCCCTCCCATTCGAAGGAACCGCCTTCCTCCCCCTTGGGGGAGTCCACGCGCCCTTGCCGGGCAATGGAATCGCTCTCGGGGCGCTCCGCCAGGACGGCCTCCAGTTCGCGAACCGTGCCGGAGCGGGTGATGGAAAGGGTGACTGGGCTTCCGGCTTTGAGCCGGCGGACCGCGGCCGAGAGGGCGCCGGGATTTTCCGCGGGGGCGCCGTTGAGCTTCAGGATGACGTCCCCGCGTTTGATTCCCGCCTTTTCGGCCGGGCTCTTGGGCATTACCGAGTTGACCAAAGCCCCCCCCTCCTCCGGGAGGTCGAATTCCCGGCGCAGGACCTCGTCGATCTCGGCCAACTCCACCCCCAGATAGCCGTGGCTGACCTTGCGGCCTTCCAGGAGGGAGTCCAGGACCGCCTTGGCCTCATTGACGGCCAGGGCGAATCCCACCCCGGCGGAAGCCCCGGACGGGGAATAGATGGCGGTGTTGATGCCGACCACCTCCCCCTGCAGGTTGAGCAGGGGCCCGCCCGAGTTGCCCTGGTTGATGGAGGCGTCGGTTTGGATCAAATTGGAATGGCGCCGGCCCTCGATGGGCAAGGATTGCCGAACCGCCGAAATCACGCCCACGGTCAAGGTCTGCTCCAGACCGAAGGGCGAGCCGATGGCCACCGCCCAGTCCCCGACCCGGATCTTGGAGGAATCCCCGAGCTTTAAAAAGGGGTACTTGCCCGGTTCCTGGAGCTTGATGACCGCCAGGTCCAAGCTGGGGTCGGTTCCCGCCACGCGGGCCTCGACGGTCTTGCGCCGCCCGTCGGGGAGGGTCAAGGTGACCTTGAGCTTTTCGGCGCCGGAGACGACATGGTCATTGGTGAGGATGAAGCCGCGGGGATCGATGAGCACTCCCGAGCCGTTGCCCTCGCTGCGCCAGCGGCGGGAGCGGCCCCGGCTTCGCCCGCGGGGGATGGGCGGATGGTCGGGCCCCAGGAAATCCTCGGGATCCCCGAAGAAGAACGGAATGGCGGGGTGGCCGTCGTGGACGTGGACCGAGGTGATGTTGACCACCGCCGGCTTGGCGGCGGCGGCCAGGGAGGCGAAGGAGTCCTGCAGGCCGGAGAGATCGGCGGCGCGGGCGGAGGATGCTTGGGAAGCGGCCAGCAACAACGAAAAGAAAAACGGCCCAGGTCGTTTCATGAGTGGCTCCATTTCAAGGATTCGGGATAAGGGTGCGACACCGGATTCAGACCGAAAGTTCCATTTCCCGAAGCTTTCAGGTTTTATAATATGCCGTATGGCCGACGCCAGTTGGGAACAGATCTACAAACTTCTGGAGCCCGCCCAGCTTCCTTGGAACGCGGGCGGGCCGGACTCCGACTTGGCGCGCCTGGTCAAAGCGGGCGCCATCCCCCCCGGCCCCGCCTTCGACATTGGAACCGGCCCCGGGCACGACGCGATCTTCCTGGCCCAAAACGGATTCCGAGTCTCGGCCGTGGATGTTTCCGCCCTGGCCGTCGCCCTGGCCAAGACCAACGCCGCGGCGGCCGGGGTGTCGGCCATCGATTTCCAGGTGGCCGACCTCCTGACCCTCCGGCCCGCCCCGGGCTCGCAGGCCTTCGTCTTCGATCGCGGGTGCTTTCATTTTTTCTCGCCGGACAACCGGACGGCCTATGCGTCCTTGGTCGGTTCCGCTCTCAAGTCCGGCGGCCTGCTTTTCGTCAAAACCTTCAGCGACAAGGAACCGCCCGGGGTGGGCCCCAAACACTTCACCTTGCAGGAACTCCAGGAGAGCTTCGCCGGTCCTTTCACCGTCGTTGAGGCCGGGGACTCGATTTTCGAGGGCCCGGCCAAGGCCAAGGCGGTCTACGCCCTCTTCAAAAAGGCCTAGATTTCCGTCCTAGACTCCCTGGGACCTTTACCCCCGCGAAAAAGACCATAGGACCCGGAGTTTTTTTCCGGATGCCGGCTAGAATATGGGCATGGCCAAAACCCCTATTTTCCGGTCACTGATCGCAATCCTCCTTTTCGCCTCCTCGGTCTCCCCGGTGTGGAGCCAAGGCGCGGCGGCCCGTTCGGGAGCGGGCGTGCGCATGGGAGGAGGACCGGTCCGCACCGCGCCCGTCCCGCGCCTCCAGGCGCCCCTGGGCTCGTCTTTGGCCCCGCTCAAAAGCCTTCCCGGGACCGCGGCCCCGTCCCTGTCGGCCCCCCTCGCGGCCCCCGCCCCCTTGCCCCAAGCCCCCGCCCCGCGCCCCGAAGCCGCCCCCTCCCCCCAATTGACGGGGGCGGCCCCGGACGCCGCCCCGGATTCGCTGTCTCCCGAAGTCCTGGCCTTCGTCACCGAGGCCGGGGCTGACGCCGACCGGGTCCGGGGGGAATCGGCCCGGATCATGGCCGCGGTCTTCGCCCCGGCCCGCGGAGTCCAAGCCTTGCCTGACCTCGACGCCCCCGGGTTGGCGCCGATGGCGGAAGCCCGGACCCACGCCCCTGGGCCGGCGCCCTCGCTCCCCGGTTCCGATCCGGAAAAGAAGACCTCCGATGGGAAAAAGGCGCCGGAAGTCCCCGAGCTCCCGAAACCGACTTTCTCCAACAAACCCAGCCGCGATTTCGCCCAAATGTTCGAGCTGACCCGCCGCATCCTGACCCGCCCGGACGCCCGCAAGTTCCTGAAGGAGGCCTTCGCCGAGGAATTGGCCGTCACGGAGGAAGACCAGAAGAAATACAACCTCCCCGAAAAGGTCAAGGACATGTCCCAGAGCCAGTTCATGCTCCTGCTCCAATATAATTCCAATCTCTGGCCCTCGCTGGAGCAGTACCTGGCCGAGATGGAAAAGAAGGAGGAGAAGTACGACCCGGAGGACCCCAAGGTCAAGGAAGCCCAGGCCAAGTGGCGGACGGCCTTCCGAGAATACCTCAAGGACCCCCTCCTCCACGAGAAATTCCAGAAGCTCAACGACCCCACGCGCGCCATGTACCTGGAGTGGGAAGGGGGCAAAGCGGGCTACTCCGACGTCCGGGTCTTCGCCAACCACCAGCGGATTAAGGAAGGAAAAACGGAGCCCCCGGCCGACCTCCAGCAGGTCTTCATCGATTTCCTGGGCCGGGCCAAGAAGAAGAGCATGGGCAATTTCTTCGATTTCGACCTCCCCAAGGTGGCCGAAGCCATGATCCAAGCCATCGAGCGCGGCGTCGAGCTCAAATACGGCATCGACAAGAACACCTACGAGGAGCGCCCCGCGGTCAAGGAAGTCGTCGATCTGGTCAATAAAAAGAAAAAGGGGAGCATCGTCCTCGTGGACCCCGTCGGCCTCAACCACCAGAAGATGGCGGTCAACGACTGGGACGACGAGGCCAAGGCCGAGTCCCTCTTCTCATCGGGCAACCTGACCCAGTCCTGCATCGGAAAGGAAGGAGACTGCGTGGCCCTGGGCAAGGCCGAGCGGCCCAAGAACTCCGTGCCCAACGCCAACCACATGGTCCTCATGAACGGCTTTCTGCCCGCCCAGACCGCGGCCAATAACCTGCTCCTGACTTTGGAGTACGGCCTGCGGGGCAACGAATATCCCCTGGGCGGCGCCTTCAAGGTCTTCGGCGGGGCCGCCAAGGGCGGCAAGGAGGCTCCCTACGTCGTCCTGGCGTTCTCCCCCCGCGGGGGCCTGGGCGACATCAACCGCGACCTCATCCGGCGCGTGGTCCTGGAAACCCGGGGCCCGATCCGCATGATGCAATTTGCCTTCTCCTCGCAAGAGACCGTGGACGCCCTGGTCGAGCGCGCCAAGCTTGAGAAAAAAGACGGCAAGCCCTTCGACTTCAAGAGCGTCGGAGACACCCCCTTCGCGGTCCGGCCCTGGAGCGGGTTTTTGGCCCTGACCGGCATGGAGCTCGACGAGTCCAAGGAGACCAAGGAGTACAAGACGGCCAAGGACGCCCCCCTGCGCAAGGCCCTGGGCGCCGAGGCCCACGACGCGGTCAAAGGCGACATCCGCGTCGGCCCGCCCGCCTACCGCAACCACAACCCCAAGGGCCCCGACGGCGAGCCCCTGCGCGACGCCGAGGGCAACGCGATCTCCTTCAACGCCAAGATCCACCACAAGACCCTGATGTCGGCGGGGGTGGCCATCGCGGGGACCTCCTTCAACTTCAGCGAGGCGGCTAATTCCAACAACGAGCAGATCCTGGTTTTCAAGGACCCGGCGGTCGCCGCCGCCATGAACGAGATCTTCGAGGGCCTCTTCGCCATGACCAAGACCTCCGTCGAAGCCGAGACCGCGCGCCGCAACGAGCTGGCGAAGAAAGGCGACAAGCTCGACGACGACCTCGACGACATCCATGATAAAAACGCCGAGGAAGGAGCCCGAAAGAAAAAATGAATTAGGGACACCCACCATTTTTACCATTCCTGGTAAAAATGGTGGGTGTCCCTAATTACTTGGCGGTCAGGTTGAAAACGCCGTCCCAGTCGTCGGGCGGGGGGATGGCGGCGTAGTCGTCGGCCACCTGCATGTAGAGCTTGGCCGGGCCGTCCTCGGGAAAGGACTCAAGGACTTTCTTGAAGAGGGCCGAGGCGCCGGAAAAATCGCGCTTGTGGAATTGAACCAGGCCTTCCTCGTATGCCGGCAGGGCCTTGGCCCATTCCGGGGATAGCTCCCCGGCCCTGGCCAGAAGATTGTAAACCTTGATCGGCAGGGCCTTGCCGACCACGCGGACCCGGCCTAATTCCCTTCCGATCACCGCCCCGTGGGCGCCCTGATAGGTGGCTTCGCTCACCATCGTGTAGGTTCCGAAAAATTTATTAGCCCCTTCCAGGCGGGAGGCCAGGTTGACGTCGTCGCCCAGGACCGAGTAGTCGAAGCGGTGTTCCGAGCCCATGTTGCCCACGATGCAGGAGCCGGTGTTGAGGCCCGTCCGGATCTTGATGGGGATGAACTTCTTGCCCTCCCGTTCCGCCTCGGCCTTGCGTTCTTCGTTAAGGTCCTTGAGAGCGGCGTGCATCTCCAGGGCCGCCAGGCAGGCGTTTTGGGCGTGCTCCGGGTCGTCGATGGGGGCGTTCCAATAGGCCATGATGCAGTCGCCGATGTACTTGTCGATAGTGCCTTTATGATCGAGGATGATTTCGGTCATCGGGGTCAGAAAGCCGTTAAGGAATTTGATGAGGCCGGCGGGATCGTAGATCTCCGAGATGCTGGTAAAACCCTGGATGTCGCAGAAATGAAAGGTCATGACCCGGGCTTCCCCCCCCAGCTTGAGCTTTTCGGGATTGGCGGCCAGGACCTCGGCCAGGGCCGGGGACATGTAGCGGCTGAAGGCGCTGCGGACATGTTTGCGCTCGCCCTCGCTCTTGAGGTAGCTGATCAAGGTGGACATTAAATAAATCGCCAGAATGACGATGGTGGGAAAAACCGGATCAATCAGCCATTGCCAATCGGTGAAGGCGTGCCAGGAAAACCCCACGGCGAAGGCGATCGCCCCTCCGGCGATCCAGGCGCCCCAACCCGCGCCGAAGCGCTTGAGCAGAACGATCAGCAGGGCGCCAAGAACCAAGAGATAGACCACTTCGGCCCCGTCGGCCCAATCCGGCCGCTCCAGAAAACGGCCCAGCAGGGCCTGCTCGATGACCTGGGCGTGGACCTCGACTCCGGGCGCCACGGGATTAAGCGGCGTGGCCCGCTGGTCCTTAAGGCCCGCGGCGCTTGTGCCGATAATGGTGATGCAGCCCTCCACCTTGCTCCGGTCGAAATTCTTGTCCAGGACTTCCCAGGCCGACAGCGTCCGCTGGTTGAAGACGCGGGAATAATAGACGAACATCCTCCCGTTGGCGTCGGTCGGAATGGTCAATTGGCCGATTTTGACCTTGCTGATTCCGGTGCGAGCCCCGAAGCTGGCCTCGCCCGAGGCCCCGGCCGCCTTGATGGCGATGGTCGCGGCCCCCTGGGCCACGCGGAGAGCCTCCGCCGACAAGGACGGCACCAAGGCGTCTCCCACCCGGAGGACCATGGGCACCCGACGAATGATGCCGTCGCGGTCGGTGATGGTGTTGAAGGCGCCGGCCCCCGAAGCCCCCTCCATCAGCACCGGAAGGTTATTGATGGCGCCGTCGAAGGCAATCACATAGCTCAGGGGATCGTCCCCGGCCTGTCCGAAGGACGCCTTGACCTGCGGGAGTTCGCCGTTTTTTTCGGCGGTCAGAGCCGCGCCCAGGACCACCGGAGCCCTGGCGATTTCCCGGCCCAGGACCTGGTCGTGATCGGGCAAGCGGCGGATGCGGCCTTTGACCGCCTCCAGGTCGGCGGTTTGCGGCCAAAGGGGCACGATCCGGCTCGGGGAGGTGCGGTCCGGCTCTGAAAAAACGATGTCAAAGACGATCGCCGAGGCGCCCAGACCGGCCAGCCGTTTGACCAGCGCCGCCACCTGGGTCCGGGGCCAGGGCCATTGGCCCAGGCGCTTGAGGGATTCGTCGTCCAAGTCGATGATCCGGACCGGGACCTCTTCGTAGGGACGGGGCCGGATGCGGTTGTAGGAGTCGAAGACCCGGTTCTGGAGGTCGACGACCAGGGAAGGCTCCGCGAAGCGGAAAGCCGCACCGGCCGCGAGTAGGGCCCAGGGGCCCGTCCTCTGGAGCCACTTGAGGACGCCGGCCCCCCGCCCGCGGATCTTCTCGAATCGCCGCTTGGGCTGTTCCGCCATTGCGTCCTTACTGGATGCAGGCGCCCGTGCAGACCGGGACATCCACGACGGCGCCGGCGCCGACGGTCCCGAGACAGTCGGCGAAGGTGGCCACGGCGTCGGCAAGCGCGGCGGCCTGACCCGCGTCGTTCTTCAAGGAGACGTCCAGCGTGTAGTTCCCGCTGGAGGAAACCCCAGAGACCACGGCGTTCCCCGCCAGGGAGAAGAAGTCCCCCGACAGGCTCAAGGAGTCCGAGACGGTTCCCGCGGAACTCACCAGGTTTGCATCGGAAGCGGTCATGTTCGAGCTTCCGAAGAAGGTCCGGGCCCCGAAATTCACCTGGAGGTCGAAGTCGAAG
The DNA here is from genome assembly GCA_964358485.1 of uncultured Elusimicrobia bacterium. Classification (GTDB taxonomy): domain Bacteria; phylum Elusimicrobiota; class Elusimicrobia; order UBA1565; family UBA9628; genus CAYHPY01. The sequence goes on along the minus strand of CAYHPY010000027.1, from coordinate 12,079 downwards.
CTTCCCGAGGGAGCGTCGCAGGCCACGCCCTCGCAGGCGCTCAAGGCGAAGGAGCCCGAGCCCAGGTATTGGCCCGTGCCCCCATGAATCCGGCGGACCTCGTCCCAGGTGGAGAGGCCGTCGGCGGGAGCGGACGGCGCAGCCGCCAAATCGGCGGAGGAGCTCCCCCAACCGGTGTTGGACCAGCCGTCGTTGTAGTAAGCCTGCACCTCGGCCCCCAAGGCCGCCACGTTGCCCACGTCCTTGAGGCTGAAGTCAACGCGGAAATTGCCGGAGTTGGAGGCGAAGCCGAACACGGCCGCCCCGCTCATCGCCGAGAAGTCCAGCGACGGAATCTCCAGGCCGTCGGCGATGAAGGCCCCCGAAGGGATATCGCTGGCCAGGACCCCGGCCCCCGACCCGTTGCCGCCCAAGGTCTGGGCCCCGAAGTCGATGAAGAGGCCGTACTGGAAAGAGCCCGTCGGGTTGCCGCAGTTGTTGTCGTTGCAGATGCCTAGCTGAAACGGCGCCGAGCCGGCCAGCCACCCCGTTCCGCTCCCGATCCCTTGGACCGCCGTCCAATCCAGGACCGGCGCGCGCGGACCGGTGTTGGTCCCGTAGCCCTCGGTCCAGCCGTCGTCGAAGTAGAATTTGGCTTCGAGCTGGCCGGCGCTGATCCCGCCGAAGTCCTTGAGGGTGAAGTCCGCCCAGGCGTTCTCCCAATCGGAGTAATAAAACCCGATATACCGCGCCGTTCCCGAGGCCCCGATGAAGTTCTGGGAGTTGATGTTGAAGTTCTCCGAAAGGTAGGTGTCGGTCCCGGGGTCGGCGGCCTGAATCCAAGCTCCGGACCCGCTGCCGCCGAAGTTTTGGTTGGCGAAGTCGATATTGATCCAATATTGGAAGGAGCCGGTCGGCGAGTCGCACGGCCCCCCGTCGCAGGCGGTCAAGATGAAGTCCCCGCCGCCGCTAAAGTAGCCCGAGCCGGCCGGCAGAGCTTGCACCCCGCTCCATAAGGAGACGCCGTCGGCCTGGCCCATGGCGGCGGAGGCGGCGCCGGAGCCCATGGTCGAACCGTCGTTGAAGCTGGCCAGCACGTCCAGGCCCGCCGCGGCGATCCCGCCCGCGTCGCGCAAGGTGAAATCCCCGTTGAGCTGTCCCGATTGGGAGGACTGGCTCCATTGGGCGGCTCCGGAGAAGCCGTTGAAGCTGTTCTCCGAGATGATGATGGCGTCGGAGACGAAGGTCGAGGTGGCGTCGTCGGAAGCCGACATGAACAGGCCGGATTCGCCGCCACCGTAGGTCCGGGCCCCGAAGTCGACGTTGAGAAGGAAGCTAAAAAAGCCCTGGGGGCTGTCGCAGGCCACGCCGGAGCACTGGGTGAGGGCGAAGGGCGCCCCCCCGGCGTAGACGCCGGCGCCGCCCGGGATGGCCTGGATGGCCTCCCAGGAAGAGACGGCCCCGAGCGCCTGGTTGAGCTCGAAGATGGTCGAGGAAGTCCCCGCCCCGGCGGTCAGGCCGTCGTTGAAGGCGGCCGCCGCTTGCGCGCCGAGGCCGGAGACCCCGGCCACATCGGTCAAGGTGAGGTCGAGCGTGAAGTTCCCCGAGGCCGAGACCCCGGAGAGGACCGCCGCCCCTGAGAGGATGGAGAAGTCGGTCAGCGGGACGCTGAGGGAATCCGCGATCGAGTTTGAGTCGTCGGAGGCGAAAACGAAGGCGCCCGAGCTGCCGCCGCCGAAAGTCCGGTTGCCGAAGTCGATGTCCACGAGGTAATTGAAGAAACCGGTCGGGTTGGAGCAGGACCCGCCCCCGCACTGGCTCAGGAGGAAGTCCCCGCCCCCGGCGTAGTGCCCGGTTCCGCCGGTCCAGGCCGCCTGCACGCCGCTCCAGTTGGAGATATTGCTCGTGGGCGAGGTGAAGAGCTCCAGGCCCGCGAAGGAGACTCCGATTCCGTAGTTGGAACCGTCGTTGTAGGAGGCCACCACGGAGGCCTCGTCCGCGACCCCGTTGACGTTGAGCAAGGTGAAGTCGATGTGAAAGAAGCCGGAGGCGGAGACCGCGCCCAGATTCACGGGATCGGCGGCGCCCGAGCCCCCGTAGCCCTGGGACTGGATGAAGAGCACGTCGCTGACAGCCACGCCGGTGGCGTCATCGGAGGCGAACAGGGAAGCGCCCGAGTTGCCGCCTCCGATTGTTTGATTGCCGAAGTCGATCTCGAGCAGGTAGTTGAAGAACCCGGCCGGGTTCCCGCAGGAGGCCCCGTTGCACTGAAAAAGTTGAAAGAACCCGTTTCCGGCGTAGCGTCCCGTGCCGGCGGTGATGCCCTGGATCTGCCCGAGCTTGGAGCCCTCGATCAAGAGGCTGTCCGAGTGACCGAAGCCTGCGTAGGTACCGTTGTTATAAAAAGCGTCGGCCTTGAGACCCGCGGCGGACACCCCGTCGACGTCCATCAGGGAGAAATTGATCCCAAAATTCCCGGATTGGGCACCGTTGACGAACATCGCCCCGCCGTTGGGATTCTCACCGAAATACGTCGAATCGATCCCCATTTCATCGCGGATCTCGGCTCCCGATTCCGGATCGTAGGCGTAGACCTGCGCGCCCGAGGCGGTTCCGCCGAAAGTCTGGGCGCCGAAGTCGATTTGAAGGACATATTGGAAAAAGCCGTTTTGACCCAGCCCGCAGGATGCTTCCCCGCAGGAAGTCAGGAGGAAACTCCCCCCGCCGGCAAAGAGCCCGGAACCCGCGGGGAGCGTCTGCACCCCGCTCCAGGTTGAAACGCCGTCGACCGCCGCCAACCCGGAGGAGCCGAAACCGTTGGCGATGGTCAAGCCGTCGTTGTAGTCGAGGGTCACCGCCACCCCGGCCCCCGCCACGCTTCCCACGTCCTTGAGTTCGAAGAAAGCCATCGCGTTGCGCCCGTTGCCAACGAGCAGGTTCGCGTCCCCAGGAAGAAAGGAGACGAGATTGCTTTCATCGATGACGATGGTGTCCTGCAAGGCCACTCCGGAATCGACATCGGACGCGCTGAAGAAAACGCCCGATTCGCCGCCGCCGATGGTCCGGGCCCCGAAGTCGATCTTCAGGAGGAAGGAGAAAAAGCCGGTGGGATTGCCGCACACTCCGCCGTTGCACTGTGTGAGGTTGAAATTCCCCGCCCCGGAGTAAACCCCGGCGCCGGAGGTGATAGTCTGGAGGACCTCCCATTGGGAGTTGGCCCCCAGGTCTTGGATCAACTCGAACCCGGTCGATCCGGAGCCGGAACCGGTGTTGAGTCCGTCTGAATAAGTCGCGACGGCGTCGACCCCCATGCCCGCCAAGCCGTTGACGTCCTGGAGCGTCAACTCGACGGCGAAATCGCCGGAGCCGGACAGGCCGCTGATCGCGGCGGCGCCGGTCAAACCGAAGTAGCTCTCTGGGATCAGGAGGGAGTCGCCGATCTGGACCCCGGTCCCGGCGTCGGATGCGGAGACATAGGCTCCGGAGCCGCCGCCGCCGTAGGTTTTGGCGCCGAAGTCAATATTAAGGAGGAAGTTGAAAAAGCCCGTGGGATTGGCGCAATTTCCGCCATTGCATTGCGTCAGGAGAAATTCTCCGCCCCCGGCGAAGATCCCGGACCCGGCGGGAACCGACCGGACGCCGGGCCAGTCCGAGGCGGCGTTGGCCGATTCCGCGATGGAGTTGAGGCTGCCGTAACCTATCCCCGTGCCGACGGTGGACCCGTCGCTATAGGACGCATCGACGGCCACCTGGTCGGCCGTGCCGAACATGTCTTGGAGGTGAAAAGTAAGATTGAAGCGTTCGGATTGGGAAAGCTGGGAGAATTCCGCTTCCCCGGTGTAGCCGGAGTAGTCCTGGGACCCGATGCTCAGCGAGTCGTTGATGGAGACGCCGGTGGGGTCGTCATAGGCGAACACCGAGCCCCCGGACTGGCCGCCGCCGATGGTGCGGGCGTTGAAGTCAATCTCAAGCAGGAAGTTGAAGAAACCCACCGGATTGCCGCAGACTCCCGAATTGCACTGGGTGAGGACGAATTCGCCTCCGCCCGCATAAAAGCCCTTGCCGCTGGGGATGGCCAGGACGGAACTCCAGTCGGTCGGGGTAGAATCCGTCACGATCTGCAGGCCCGCAGAGCCGTAACCATCGCCTTGGGAAACGCCGTCGTCGTAGGCCACCGCCACGTCCACCGCATCGCCGACGCTCGAATAGGAATACAGGGTGAAATCGGCGGACAAGTTCCCGGAGCCCGAGGTCTGGCTGAAGGCCGCATCCCCGGTGAAACCGGCGTAGCTTTGGACGGGAATCTCGAGGGAGTCGTTGATCGACACCCCGGTCCCGGTGTCCTCGGCGCTGAGGAAAATCCCGGAATTGGCGCCGCCGAAGGTCATGGCCCCGAAGTCGATTTCCAGGGAAAAGACGAAATAGCCTGTGGGGTTGGAACAGGCCCCGCCGTTGCACTGCGAGAGGTCGAAGTAGCCGCTTCCCGCGTAGAAACCGTGGCCTGCGCCCTGGAGACGAACCCCGTCCCAGGTGGCGATGCCGGCGTTGATGAAAGTGTCGACCACGGCCTGGTCGCCGGATTCGGCGGCCGCAGTTTCCGTCGCACTGCCCGCGTCGCCCGTCACGTCCCCGACGGAAACGGTCGTGTCAACGCCGCCCTCGGCGGACATGGTGTCCTGTCCGGCCAGTTCGGTGGCGCTGGGTTCGGTGGTGCCGCCGTCGGCGGTGTCGCCCGTGGCTGTCTCCCCCGTGGTGGAGTCGCCTTCGGTGGAAGCCGCTTCGCCGCTCGTGGAGGTCTCGCCGCTCGCGGAGGTCTCGCCGCCCGTGGAGGTCTCGCCGCCCGTGGAGGTCCCGCCGGTCGTGGATTGGTCTTCGGTTCCGCTATCGCTCAGCCCGCCGAAAGCCGCGTCCATTTGGTCCGCCGTGAATTGGACCGGAGTAGTCGGCGTTCCACCGGTGTCCATGGTCGTACCGAAGCCCGGGGTGTCCAAGTCCACGGACCCGCCGGCGCCGTTGAGGGTGAGGCCGCCCGCCGAGTCGCCGGAGTTGGCGTCCGGACCGGGGCCGAGGAGCACGGCCGAAACTCCGCCGCCGCTGCCGCCGTCACCACTGCCGCCGACGCCGCCACCACTGCCGCCGACGCCGCCACCACCACTGTTGCCGCCGCCACCACTGCCGCCGCCGCCGCCGGTAGCGCCACCGCTACCGCCGCCGCCGCCGCCGCCTCCTCCGCCGCCGACATCTTCGGGTTCAATGATGGAAAACTGCGCGATGGTCCCGCGGATGCCCATGGTGCCGGTGGGAAACTTGATCTTGATGCTGGAAGGATCCTTGTGGCCGATATTGCCGGTCACGAATCGAAACACCCCCTTGGTGATATTGGCCGTCACCTTGCCCGAGCCGCTCTTGGGGTCGTAGATGAACTCGTCCAAGGTCATGGCGCTGTTGGGGCCCAAGGTGAAGGTCGTCTCGTCGGCCAGCATGATCTGCATGCGGGCGTCGGGGCCGGTGGTGATCTTCTCGTTTTGAAAGAGGGGCTTGCCGCTTTCGACGACGCGCCCGATGGGCGCCTTCGGGGGCTGGGGTTTGGCCTTGGCCGGGAGAACGGCGGGGGGGACCGAGCCGGGAGGAAACGCCAGAACCTTGCCGGAGACCGCGCCGGCCACGCCGATCTGCACGGCGGTGCCGACGGCGCCGGCGGGAACGGAGAGGGTCAAGGCCAAGGTCAGGGCGAGAGCTTGAGAGAAGAACTTTTTCATGAAACTACCCCCGCGGGGGATGCCCGCGAAACGGAATCGATGTAACGGAAAATCGGGAACGGAACAACGGCAATTCACTAACAATTTACGGGCGGCCTGAAGGCCGCCTACAACTGCCACTTATACGACATCATCGTCGAAATTTTGTTATTGGTGTAGGCGTAGCTCATGATGTTGGAGAAGGACTGGAAATACTCGTAGGAGGCCGTCCAGGTGAAGTCCTTGAGCGGCTTCCAGAGCAGGCTCATGGGCAGGCCGAAGGTGCCCCGAATCCGGTAGGAATCGTCCTCCCGGGCCCGGACGCTGATGACCCGCTCCGGGCGCTCGTAGCGGTCGAAATTCCCGCTGGCCGAGGTCAGAAAGAACATGCCCTTGCCCAAAAACCAGGAGTGGCCCAAGGTCAGGGTCTCCCGGTTGAAGGTATTGAACTCCTCGCGCGCGCCGGTCTCGGAGTGGTTGAAGTTCAGGGAAATCCGCTGAGTCGAAGTAAGGGTGTAGGAAAGGCCGAAGCCGACGTCGAATTTGTCGCCGGTGCGCTGGTCGCCGGTGGGCACCACCCAGGTCCGGTTGTACTCGTTGCGCTGGTAGCCGCCGTCGACGGTGCCGTTGAGCTTCTTGGTCAAGGGCTTTTCGTACTTGCCGCGCGCCTCGCGGCTGCGCATGTAGGTGGTCTGGCCCAGGAGCAGATGGGTAAAACCCACGGAAGGGGTAAAGTCGCCGAACCGCTTGGACCTCCAGGTGAACCCGGCGTCGGCGCTGTAAGATTGCAGGTTCATGGTCCGCAGGTCGACCTGCTCGGCTCGATAATAGCTCAGGCCCCCTTGGACGGTATGTCCCGCCTGGAACCCAAGGTCGTAGGAGCCGTCGATGTTGGCCATCATGGTCCTTGAGATGTCGCTGGTCCGCGTGCCGGTGAACAGGACGATGGGCGTGTCCAAGAAGAGGCGGCGGCCGGTGGAGGGGCCGGAGTTGCGGTTGTCGTCGTAGTCCAGCCCCGCGCCCAAAAGGACCGACAGCCGCCCTTTGCGACGCCGGGAGTGGATTTGGGAGATGTAGTCGTTGACCTCCGCCCGGAGGCTGTCGGGCATCTCTTCTTTCTTGAGTTCCGTGAGCACCCGCTCCGCGTCGACCAGGCTGTCCAGGCGGAAGAGGACGATTCCGTAGAAGAGCTTGACCTTGGGAAGGTCCTTCTTGACCATCAGCATCCGCTCCAAGGTGGTTGCCGCCGCCTGCAGGCGGCCTTGGGCGACCTGGCTCAGGGCGTAGCGGTAATTGAGCTCGATGTCGTCGGGCGCGGCCATAACCTGCTCGTAGGTGACGCCCCCGTCGGACTCGGAAATCTGGCGCTTTTTCTGCTCCTCGGCGGCCTTTTCGATCTCGGATTGCTGGACCTTGCGGCGGCCGTGCTCGCGGATGCGCTCCTCGATGTCCCGGTTCCGGACCTCGGGGGGAGCGTCTTGGGCCAACAGGGCGGGAGCGGCGAGAACGGCCAAGGCTACGACGGCGAGGATTGTCTTCACCTGAGTAGATTTTGTATTAATATCGTCCCCTGAGTCAAGACATTCGGAGGCGCTAATGAAGACATATTTTATGACGGCGGCGATCGTGCTGGGCCTAGGCCTTAATGCCCCCGCCGCCGAACCGGCGAAAGCCCCGGCCAAAACCCAGACCGTGAAGGTCACCGAGGAGCAGAAAGTCCTGTACGCCCTGGGAGTGGTGCTCGGCCGCAACGTGGCGGGCTTCGACCTCAAGGACGAGGAAATGAAATTCGTCCTGGCGGGCTTGCACGACGGCATCCGCAATAAAAAACTCCAAGTGGACATGTCCGTCTACGGCCCCAAAATTCACGAGATGCAGTTGGCCCGGCAATCCTCCACCGCCGAGGCCGAAAAGGCCAAGGCCAGGGCGTTCCTGGAAAAAGCCGCCAAGGAAAAAGGCGCCCAGACCAGCCCGTTCGGGCTCATCTACACCGAGTTGAAGGAAGGCTCGGGCGCCTCTCCCTCCCCCGCCGACACCGTCAAGGTCCATTTCAAAGGGGCGCTGGCGGACGGCACGGTCTTCGACGACTCCAACAAGCGGGGCAAGCCGGCCGATTTTCCGCTGGGCACCGTGATCCCCTGCTGGAAAGAAGGGATATCAAAGATGAAGGTCGGAGGCAAGGCCAAGTTCGTCTGCCCTTCCACCATCGGTTACGGAGACGAGGGCAAACCGCCTTTCATCCCGCCGGGCGCCGCCCTGGTCTACGAGGTCTCCCTGTTGGAGATCGTCGGGAAACGCTAGCCGCGTGGCGGCGGACATCCGAAGCGCGGTCGGCGCCGCGTTGGCCCTGGCCGCGCTCGCTCTTTGGTCCTGGGCCCTGCGCCTGCCGGGCATCTCGCTCCCCATGATGAGCGACGAGGGCGGCTACGCCTACGAAGCCATCCTGCTGGGCCAGGGCGACGTCCCTTACCGGGACGCCTACGACCAGAAACCGCCGGTCGTCTACTTCCTTTACCGATTGGCCTTCCGCGTCTTCGGCTTCGGGGAAAGGGGGCCGAGGCTCCTGGCGCTTTTATTCGCCTGGGCGACCATGGTCCTTCTTTTCTCGCTCTCCCCGCCCGAATGGCCGATCGCGGCGCGGCTGGCCGCCCCGGCGGCTTACGCGGCAATGAGCGCCGAACCCATCGGGGACATGGGATTTGCGGCGGTGCCGGAAGCATTCCTGGGGCTATTTCTGGCCGCCTCCGCCCGATTTCTGATCGCCTCCTGGCACAGCGCTTCCCGGGGACGCTGGCTTTTCCTTTCTGGGGCGGCGGCGGCCTTGGCGGTGATGACCAAACAGACGGCCGCTTGGCCGGCGGCGGTCTTTTTCCTCCTCGCCCTTTGGGAGCGCCGCACCCGGGAGGCGGGTCCCGCCCGGCGGGTCCGGGAGGCGGCCTGCTTCATCCTGGGAGCGGCGGCCGCGGCGGCTCCCTTTCTCATTTTTTTCTGGAACCGGGGGGCGCTCCCCGAGCTTTGGGACCAGGCCTTCCGCCGGAATTTGGACTACTCCGCCGTCATGCTGAGCCCCGGGGCCGTTCCCCTCCAGGTCGATTGGCTTCGGCGCGTGGTTCTTCCGTTATTCATGGCCGGGGATTGGCCGGTCTGGGTCCTGGCCCTGGCGGGCCTGTTGGCGCCCCGCCCGACCAACGACCGGCGGGAAATCCTGTACACCGCCTGGCTGGCGGCCGCGGTGGTCGCGACCGCGACGGGGTTCTATTTCTTCCCCCACTACTTCCTCCAGCTTCACCCGCCCCTGGCGCTGGCGGCGGCCATGGGGGTGCGCCGCTTGTCCGTTCACCGGCCCGGGCTGGCGGCTGCCGCCGTCTTCTCGCTTGCCCTCTATCCCGGCGCGGTCCACGCGCGGGCATTCCTTTTTGATCCGCCGGAGCTGGCGGCCAAGCGCCTTATGCACCCCAATCCCCTCAACGAGGCCCGCCGGGCCGCCGAATTCATCCGCCACCGCAGCCGCCCCGAGGACCGGATCTACGTTTTCGGCTCGGAGCCGCAAATCTTCGTCGGGGCGGGGCGCCGGGCGGCCACCCGCCACATGTACGTCTTTCCCCTGACCTTGTTTCCCCGGGACCCGGCGCTCATCGACCGGGAACTCGCCGATTTGGCCCGGGAGCGCCCGCGCTTCCTGGTCTATGTCGGAGTCCCCTCCTCCACCTTGATCGCCTCTTCCGAGGGCGCGCGCCTGCGCGACGGGGTGCGCCTTATGGCCCGCCAAAGCTACGACTTGATCGCCGAGATTCCGGTTCTGGAGGGAGGCGGAGGCGCCCCGGGAACCGCCGCGCTCGCGCCGCAGGGCGCGCTCCCCGATTGGTCCCGGGAGGACCGGCTCTGGATCTTCGAACTGCGGGCCGATAAGTGATACAATCTGCGAAATGCCCGACTCGTCTCCCCTCCAAGTCCTGATTCCGGTTCCCGAGGAAGGACCCCGAATCGCCGGTTTGCCCGCGGGGGTCAGAACGGCTCAGCTGGCGCTGGCGCTGGCGCCGGGGCGGATAATTTTTTCTTCTCCCCTCCCCTTTTTCGCCCGATGGAGACGGCATCTTCGAGAACTTGGCGAAAAAGCCTCTTCCCTCGCTCCTGAAGCCGTCAAGGAAGCTTTGGACGGGTCCGCTCCGTTGTTGGTTCTTTCCTCCGAAGGCGTTCCGGAAACGAAAGCATTGAAGGCGTTCGTGGAAAGGGCCGAAAAAGAAAAACAACCGACGGAATGGGTCCATGGGACGCAAGGGGTGGCGTGTTATTATCCGAACGGAAAAGAATGGGACGGAACTGAACGGATAACAACGGGGAAGGGTTTTCTCCGCGTAATGGCGCAGGGAGAAGAATGGCTTTCTACGAAGGATCCGACCTCGATTCGCCGGACGGAAGAACGGCTTTTTGCGGCTTTGCCGCAGGATACCGACGGCTTCATCGCCCGCATGGACCGCAAGCTTTCCATGGCGGTCTCCCGGGTCCTGGTCAAAACGCCGATCACCCCGAATCAGATCACCACCTTCAGCCTAATCCTCGGCCTCTGGGGCTCCTGGATGGTGGCCCAGGGGCCCTACTCCATGGAGGTGCTGGGCGCGTTCCTCTTGTGGTCCTGCTGCATCTTCGACGGCTGCGACGGCGAAGTGGCGCGCCTGAAATACCTCTGCAGCCCCTCCGGGGGGCTCTACGACGTCATCGCCGACAACATCGTCCATGTCGCCATCTTCATCGCCATCCCCGTCAATGTGGCCCGGTATCATCCCGAGACCAGTTTCGTCCTCCCCGGAGCGCTCCTGGTCACGGGCCTGCTGGCCTGCATGTTCAGCGTTTGGTGGCTGGTCCTGCGCCTTCCCAAGGAAGAACGCGGCGCCGCCGGACTTTTGGTCGAACGCCTGGCCAGCCGGGATTTTTTGTACCTGATCCTTTTGCTGGCCGTGATCCGCCGGCTGGATTGGTTTCTGATGGCGGCGGGGATCGGGTCGCACCTCTTCAATCTCGGCCTCTGGATTTTTGTGAGGAAAGGGGTTAGGCCTTAAGACCCGCCGCCAATAAGGCCTTTTGCTCCTGTCGTTCTGTCGGCGGCGGGGATAAACTTCCGTTATGAATCTTTTTCTTCCGTTGTCTCTATTTTTTCTTTTCTCCGTTCCCGCCGAAAGCCAAGAACCCGCTTCGCTCAAAAATCTCCGCTCCGCCGACTCTTTCGCCCAAGCCTCCACGCAAGGCTCCCCGGAGCGCCGGGTCAATCTCGTAGGAATTCCCTTTTCGGGCGGCGCGCCCTCGGAACCGGTGCCCGTTCAAGCCGCCGTCCAGCCGGACCCCCTGCCCCCGGGCCCCAACTTGATTTTTCATCCCCGCAAACCCGGCGAGCCTGAAATCCCCCTTCCCAAGGATCGCAAGGACGTCGAGACCGTGAGGACCGTCGGCGTCGTGGCGGCGGCGGCCGGGGCGGGATGGCTGGCGCTGGCCGTGGCGACCGGCGCCGCTTTTCCGGTCTGGGGCGCCGCCCTGCTGTTTTTCGGCGGCTTGGCCGCCTATATGGCCCACCGCAACCTTAAGTAAGCCCCCACGCCTTCAGGGTTTCGGCTTCCTCGGAGACCGAGCAGACCTTCTTGAATTTCGCGGGGCGGCCGTGAACCCGGGCCGAGCATTCGGGCCAGGTGGCGTGGCGCTCCAGCTTTCCGTCCAGCAGGCTGAGATAGACCCCGGGCCCCTTGGGGGCCTTCCTCCGCTCCTTGGGCTTGGGGGAGGGAGAGCCGGGCCCTGGGAGCTTGGTCAAATCCCAGCCGTACCCCTCCAGGGGCCCCCCGTAAAGCTCGATTTCGCGCCCACGGGAGAAGGCCACCGCGATCCTGTCGCAGCGCTCGTTGCCCGGAATTCCCGCGTGGCCGGGAATATGGAGCCAGCGGACCGGGCCGGCCGACCCCCGCGCCTTGACGAGGGCGTCAAGCTCCTCCCAAAGTTCCCTATTGAGTACCGGCCCCCCGGTGGAAGTCGTCCAGCCTCGCCGCCGCCACCCCGGCAGCCATTTGGTCAAGCCGTCGATCATGTAGGAAGAGTCCGTCACCACGCGCAGGGGTCCCGGCCGCGCGGCCAAGGTCTTGAGGGCCTCAACCGCGGCTTGAATTTCCATGCGGTTATTGGTGGTCCGGGCCGCGCCTCCGCCCAGTTCCACCACAGCGTCGTCCGGGGTCCACAGGATCGCGCCCCAGCCCCCCGGTCCGGGATTGCCGGAGCAGGCCCCGTCCGTGAAGATCAGCGTTTCGCGCTTTCGTTCCACGGGGGTATTATCCCACACCTTGACCCGGCCCGGCAAATTCGGCAAAATGTGGTAGCGTGATGAC